>NZ_VTDQ01000003.1 GCF_015627175.1 Acinetobacter pollinis
ACTTATAATAATAAGCGCACCTCGCTCCTCTAGAGTGAGGTTTTTTTATGTCAACTGAACAGTAGGATATTGATGTTTAAAAAAATTAAAAAATTATCTTGAAAAATACTCATGCTTCCTCCATTCATAGGGTATTCATACAATAAGTACCATTAATACGAAGAGGTAATTCATGAGTAGCGAAGGTCATTCACAAAACTATAGTTTCCAAGCAGAGGTTGCTCAACTGTTGCATTTGGTGACGCATTCTTTATATTCGAATCCAGAAATCTTTCTAAGAGAGTTGGTTTCCAATGCTTCAGATGCATGTGACAAACTCCGTTTTGAGGGAATTAATCATCCCGATTTTTATGAAAATGATCCTGATCTTCATGTACGTGTTATTTTAGATAAAGATGCTAAAACAATTACCATTTCAGATAATGGAATTGGTTTAAGCCAACAAGAAGCGATTGATAACTTAGGTACGATTGCTAAATCTGGGACAAAAGATTTTATGTCTAAATTAACAGGCGATCAGAAATCTGATGCGCAGTTAATTGGTCAATTTGGTGTAGGTTTCTACTCAGGTTTTATTGTTGCAGATAAAATAGTTGTTGAATCACGTCGTGCAGGTCTCCAAGAAAATGAAGGAGTTCGCTGGATTAGCGGTGGTACAGGCGATTTTGAAGTTCAAGAAATTGAAAAAACGTCTCGTGGTACAGACATTATTTTGCATTTGCGTGATGATGCATTGCAGTATTTAGAAAGCCATAAAGTTAAGCAGATTATTAATAAATATTCAGACCATATTAGTCTTCCAATTCAAATGCAAAAAGAAGTTTGGCAAGAGGAAGAAACTGCTGAGGGTGAAGAACCTAAAGGCGGTCAAATGGTCAAAACAGATGAATGGGAAGCGATTAACTCTGCAAGTGCATTATGGACGCGCAATAAAAATGATGTGACAGAAGAGCAATATGTTGAGTTCTATAAAAATCTGACACATGATTATGAGGCGCCTTTGGCTTGGTCTCATAACCGTGTAGAGGGAAATACTGAATATACACAACTTCTTTACATTCCGAGCAAAGCTTCACAAGACATTTTTACACGCGATGCAAAAGCAGGTATTAAGCTTTATGTAAAACGTGTATTTATTATGGATGATGCTGATAACTTAATTCCAAACTACTTACGTTTTGTTCAAGGTGTGGTAGACAGTGCAGACTTACCATTGAATGTAAGTCGTGAGTTGTTGCAAGAAAGCCGTGATGTAAAACTGATTCGTGAAGGGAATGCGCGTCGTGTACTTACATTGCTAGATGGTTTAGCAAAATCTGAAGATGAAAAAGACCAAGAGAAATTCAAAAAGTTTTATGCTGAGTTTGGTTCAGTCATTAAAGAAGGTTTAGGTGAAGATTTTTCAAATCGTGACCGTATCTTAAAGTTATTACGTTTTGCAACGTCGACTAATGATGAAATTTCAACATCATTGGCTGATTATAAAGCACGTATGAAGGAAGGCCAAAAGTCTATTTATTATGTGACTGCAGACAGCTTAACAGCGGCAAAAAATTCACCACAGCTTGAACTTTTCAAGAAAAAAGGTATTGAAGTTTTACTAATGGCTGACCGTGTAGATGAATGGGCAATGAACTTTGTGCATGAGTTTGATGGTATGCCAATGCAGAGTATTGCTAAAGGTGCGGTAGATCTTGGTGATTTACAAGATGCTGAAGAGAAAAAAGCATTAGAAGAAGCACAAGCTCAATTTAAACCAATCGTAGAAAAACTCAGTGATGCGCTGAAAGATAAAACGAAAGAAGTACGTGTGACGACACGCTTAGTTGATTCTCCAGCATGTTTAGTGACTAGCGAAGGAGAACTTTCTCCTCAGCTTATGCGTATGTTAAAGCAAGCAGGACAGGCTGTACCTGATGTAAAACCAACATTAGAAATTAATCCTGAGCATCCATTGGTGAAGAAATTGGAGCAAACAGGACAGTTCGACGATCTTGCAAATGTAATCTTTGATCAGGCTGTGATTGCAGAAGGTGGTTTACCTGAGGACCCTGCTGAATACGTAAAACGTATTAATAGTCTACTCATGAAATAATCTAACTCGTTTATTAAGCTGAACGTTTCACGAAGCGTTCAGCTTTTTAATTAGAAGCTGGCTTCAAACTGTAAGTTTGAACTAAATGAATAACCATCTGTTGCAGTACTATCGCGATAATAAGAAATGTCATGCTCTAAAAAAATCCAGTTTCTCCAAATAGGAACACGCCAACCAAAATAGGGCCCCCAACTTTGTAGTTCTACATCTTTCTTTTCTTTGTTATAGATGCCACTGGTATAAATCCCGTAGGTAATTCTTTTTTTACCAAAAAATTCTTTTTGCATAAAGAGTTTATCGCTCCATGTAAACTCTTCCGCGTAGCTTTTTACAATAGAAAATTGATTCGATGCGAGATCTGTATCGGAGCTTTTTTGAGTAAAATTAAAGTCAGTTTCAGAATAGTTTCTACTTTGAGCACCGTAACGGAAAGTTTGACTGGCATCAAGCTTCCAGTTTAAAAATAAGTCCCAGTTTTTTTCTGCGCTTACTTGAACATACACATCTGTTGTGGAGTTAGATCCGATATCCATACCATTTTCAAACGGGAGCATTTTTGAAAGCTCGCCAAATACCTCACTTACCCAAAGCTTTTCTTTTTCTTTCTTTGTGGTTTTATGCTTGCTTTTATGTATACCTAGCGTCCGCTGTTTAGTATGTTTCTTTTCATCTTTTTGTAAGCGTAATGACAGTGAATCTTTTCCAAATACTTCTAAGAGTTGCTCGGCAAAAGCTGGCGAGTACGGGTCAAAATCTAAAGGAGGTTCTTCTACCGCAGTAATATCCTCTAAAGGGGCAGCATCTAGAGGAATGTTATTATAAGTATTTTTCTTATTTTTTTTATGTGCCGTTAGAGATCGATGTTGAACACGTTTTAAAATTAGAGAGGTTTGAGAGGGTAAACAGCTTTTGGAAATAGCCGTATATGCCACTTGAGGTAAAGTACATAAAGCAATACAAGAGCAAGTATAGATAATTTGACGTTGGATAAACATCATCGACTAAATACAAAAGTTAAAGGAAAGGGGAGAACAATAAGCCTAACGATATTAACTTAAGTCTTTCTTTAAATGTAGAAAAAACTGTTGTTGTTCGATAAGCCATGTGTAAGCGTCTTTTAATTGACGATACCAGTCAGAATAAATAATACTGCGATGGGGACCTAAATTAATCCAAATTTGCCAAAATGTTTGATTGGTTTGATAAAGAATTGCCCATTGTGGAGCATTGCATTTATTCAATTGGCTTAAAAGCATTTGCTTATTATGGTATGCACCACAATAACTTTGTTTATATTCAGAGGTTTGTACAATGTCTAAAATAGAGTCTTTTTCCTCAGGTAAAACAGTAGTGTTTTTTTTTGCTTGAAGTAAATTTGGTTGGCTACATATTTGAATAATTTCTTTTAAGCGATAGGTCGCCTTCGCTTTTTCAATAAGCGTATCTGAGTGTTCAATTTGTTTTAAATTATCACGTATTTCTTGAATTAAACGTGCTTTTTCCAATAAATTCATGAGTGAATGCCTGAAATGCAAGATTCAGCTTTTCTTAAGTACTCAGCCAAAACTTGGTTTAATGTAAGTTCTAATAATTTATATTCGACACTGTCAGGGCTTGAGTGTTGCTGAATTAATTTAATCAGTTGATCTATATCTAGCTCAGCTGTTGAAATTTTTTCCTGTAAGAATGCATTGACCTGTTGCATACGATATGCTTTGTTTGTTTTAAAAGTGTAATTATAGTCTTTTTTTGATTAATTAAGTAGCATTCGCAACCATTAATTTGAGAAAATGGTCACGAATTGTTTAATTTGTGGATTTTATTTCACATCACATTGATCATCATTGCACTGAGCTTTATTCTGTTCAGATGATGTGTCTATTGTTGTCTCTTTAGAAGAAAGTGTTTTTTCAATCACCTCTTTAAAAACATGGGCTGGCTGAGCACCTGCAAGTGCAACACGTTGGTCAAATACAAAAAATGGTACACCTGTGACTTTTAATTGATCACGTGCTAAATCTTCGTCATATTTTACAAATTCAGCAAATTCATCTGAATTTAACATGTCTTCTACTTCACCATTGTCTAAACCAATACGTGAAGCAATTTCCTCTACAGTCTCTCGTTCACCAATTGCTAAGCCTTCCGTCATATACGCATAAAAGAAAGCTTCTTTTGCTTTATTACCTAAACCTTTACTTTGTGCAAGATGTATTACACGATGTGCATTAAAGCTATTGCCTGCTTTAGTCTTTCTCCATTGGAAATCTATGCCTTCTTCCGCTGCCATTGCTGCAATTTGAGTTTGCATTTGTTCCATTTCTTCTATACTACGACCGTATTTTTTTGCAATTAATTCAGTAGTAGGCACATTGTAGCTACTCGGCGATTTGGCATCGAGTTGGAAACTATGCCAATGAATTTCAAGATCTAGTTCCATCTCTTTTGCAACACGTTCTAGGCGTTTTTTTCCGATATAGCAAAAAGGGCAAACTACATCTGACCAAATGTCTACGCGCATAAGTATCTCAATAACTAATTCTGATAAGGAATATGATGGAGATCATTATAAAAAAGGCAAGTGGATTTCAACGAACAGACTATTAATTTACGTGCCATCTCAGATATGGATGGCACTTTAAGCTAAACACGCTCGATAATTGTTGCAATTCCTTGACCGTCACCAATAGATAAAGTGGCGAGTCCAAACTGAATTTTCTTTTGCTCCATCGTGTGAAGTAGGGTGGTGATCATACGTGTGCCAGAGTTACCTTTTGCATGTCCAAGCGCCAAGGCTCCCCCATGGATATTGACTTTATCTTGTTGATCGAAAAGATCTAAATTTTTAAGTATAGCCAATGTTTCAGCAGCGGAAGACTCATGAATTTCGATGGCTTGAATATTTTTCATAGAAAGCCCTGCACGTTTGAGGGCTTTTTGTGTAGCAGGAACAGCGCCATATCCCACCATTGCTTGATCACACCCTGCAATAGCCATTGAGCGTACGACAGCTCGAGGTTTTAAATTAGATAATTTTGCATACTCATAAGACATAAGTAAAAGTGAAGAAGCACCGGTTGCTGCTTGTGCAATCGTGGCATCGGTAATGATGCCCTGAGCAGTGTCAAAAGTAGGTGCGTATCTTTGTAAGTCAGAAAGAGTAAGATGTGGTTGAATGACTTCATCGTGTTTAAATGGTGTTTTAAATCCATTTTTCTTGTACCCGATGGTCGTCATAATTTCTTTTTCAAACATCCCATTTTGTGTCGCTTGCCAAGCACGTTGATGCGATTGCAGGGTGAAAATATCTTGTTGCTCACGGGTAATGCCATTCATACGTGCAAAAATTTCAGCACTTAATCCATTGTGTTGTGTTGTGGTATAGCTTTGATCTTCAGTACCACCCACAATAAAAATATTTCCTTGGTGCATCGCAATTTGTGCGGCAGCAGTATGCAATGCTTGTATAGATGAACCATCTAAGCGATTAATGGTTTGACCACCAGTTGTTTTAGCAAGGTTTGCTAAACTTCTAATTTCACCACCAATATTTTTATTCTTTGAATAAACTGAGCCCCAAATTACATCTTCAATATCATGAATATCAAAATTATTTCTTTCAATAAGATGTCTCACAAGACATGCAGAAAGCTGGCTCGCATGCGTATGTTTAAAAAAACCACTCTCTACATTTGCCATAGGTGTTCGAATTGCATCGACAATAACAATGTCACGTGGATGAGGTTGTGCCATTATTTTACTCCTACATCAAATAAAGACTGACCACTTTTGACCAGTTCTTGTAATAGTTTGGGTGCTTTATAATTTTCGCCTAAATCTGAGTAGGTATTACATAAAGCAATATATTCTTTGATTCCAAGTTGCTGAATATAACGACAAGGGCCACCTTTATTTAGCGGAAAGCCAATACTTGTAAGTGTGAGGTCAACTTCATATGCCGTGGAAATAATATTTTCTTCCAAACAGCGTATGCTTTCATTGCATAATGGGATCATTAAACGGTCAATAATTGTATGTGTATCTAAATTTTCACGTTCGTCTGCTATAGCAGATTCTAATATTTCATACACTGCACCATCTCTTATTTGTGCATTATTTTTATATTGGTAGAACCCTTTATGATTTTGGCGACCTAAACGTTCAGCAGCATGTAATAAAGAAACGATACTTGTGTCAGCCTCGTAGTGCATACGCTCAGGGTAGCTTTCAGCAAGGAGCTTTGCTATATCTAAAAAAGCTGGTATTCCTATTTTATCGAGGAGTGTTGCAGGGCCATATTTCCAACCAGATTTTTCCATTATTTGGTCGATTTGTTGAAAATCTATGCCTAGGGTAACGAGTGTTTCAAACGCATTGAGATAAGGAAGTAAAACTCTGTGAATAAAGAAGCCTGCATTATCTTTCACCAGAATAGGGGTTTTATTCAATGACTTGGTAAATGTCATGCAAGTGGCTATGGTTTCTTGCGCTGTTTCTTCACCGTAGACAACTTCAACCAAATGATTACAACTAATTTCATCTAGAAAATGTAGGCCAATAAACTGACTTGGTCGTTGAAGTGTTTTTGCAATTTGTGTAATAGAGATCGCTGAAATATCTGAAGCAATAATGGTATCTCGAGTAACAATTTGACTTTCGATTTCCTTAATTGCTTGTACTTTCGATTTTGGATGTTGAGCCAAACATTCTATAACAAAATCTACCTTTGAAATCATATCGTGAGTATATGTTGGACGAATACGGCATAAAAGCTCGCCTGTTTTCTGTGGCGAAATATGCATATTCTCAAGTGTAGTACGAATGTTTTGCATGACTTGATTGGCCTGCTCAGCATCATTTACTTTAATTAAAACAGCCTGTGTTTGTATTGCGCTGCGAATGGCTAGCTCGCTCGCTTGTAAGTTTGTACCTAAAATTGCTGTATTTAAAATGGGGGTTGTTTTTTCTTCATATTTTATAAACTGCTGATTGTAAAAACTTTGGTTTTCTACAGCACTAAGAAGGGCTTGCATTTGTGTGAGTGAAAGAATTTCTTTGAAGTAATCCAGTTCAATTTTAAGTGCTTCATTACGTGCTAGATTTACAGTTTCTTCAAGTGATTTGATTTGGAGTTTGAGAATGAGATTATGTGTTAAATCTTTTTGTGTAGAGATAACATGTTTTGCCGTATAAAAAGAAACAAACTTTTCTATTTCTGTCATTTCAAGAGGGTTTAGTTTTCTCTCTCTTTGTTTTTTCCAATTAAAATGCCCATGTATTGCATGTTGTAAAATGTCTAAGGCACTGGCAATAACCTGATCTTCATGAACAAGGTTATCAATGAGTCCATCTTTAAAAGCTGAATTTGTATCCCGATCTGTTGTAGCGGTGAGCCAATTAATTGCCGATTCAATACTTATAAGGCGTGGTAAGCGAACAAATGTGCTAAATGTAGGAAGTGTTCCCAATGTTGTTGTTAATAACCCAATTTTCAAATGCTCAGCACTAACTCGATAATCACATGCTAATGTAATGGCGAAGTCACTGCCAGTGACATGATGCTGAATTACTGCCACAGTAGGAAAAGGCAAGTCTTCAATATGGTTTGTGAGATCTTGAATTTCAGTTAAATGTGTATGTAGTTCGTCTGTATTTTCTTGTGTATATTGCTGATAAATTTGAATTTCATTTTCTAAAGAACAATGATCTTTTGTAAAGGTAAGAATTAAACCTTGAATATCTTGCTGAGTTTCAATGCACTCTAACGCCGTTTCGAACTCTTCTAAGATGGCATGATCAAACTTATTCACTGAATACTCGTGTGAATGAAAATGTAACTCTGCAATACCGCTTTGCAACATACGAACGGTAATGGCATTGCCAGCATGGATCATGCGCTGATCTCCTTTATTTTTTTGCCAATATTAAACGTATTGCTATTTTGCATATATTTGTATGGATGCACATCAACTTATTGCTGAATATTACGATAACTATATAAAGTCTGCTGTATTATTCTATTTTCGCTAAGTAGCGATATGTGATATGGATGCATTATTAATAAAAAAAGTGTCGGAATTAACGGATTTTTAGAAAAATTATAGGTATTTTTTAATTGATTTTCATATAATGAGAATTCTTGAAAGTTAACGTGATTTTTTATATTTAGAATAAAAGTGATTGCTCTATGACTAAATGGATTATTTTAGCGATATTTGTGATATCTGCACTGTATATACAGTATCGGGGTAAGGTACGTCATTCGTTTTATCGTCAATTTTTTGATCATTCAACACTACTCGCACCAGTTAATTTTTTAATGTATTGCTTTTCTAAAGTGCCTAATCAGCCTTATATAGAAACTCAATATTTTAAAGATTTAAAAGTACTCGATGACAATTGGGAAATGATTCGTGATGAAGCAAAAGCTTTATATGATCGAGGAGGCATTAAAGCATCAAGTACATATAATGATCTTGGCTTTAACTCATTTTTTAAAACAGGATGGAAACGGTTTTATTTAAAATGGTATGAATCTAGCCATCCATCTGCATCTGAACTTTGTCCAAAAACAACAGCCTTACTTAAAACCCTTCCTAGTATTAAAGCTGCGATGTTTACAGAGCTTGCACCAGATAGTCGCTTGGTGCGTCATCGAGATCCTTATGCAGGTTCATTGCGCTATCATTTGGGATTATTAACACCGAATGATGATCGTTGTTTTATTGATGTTGATGGTGAGCGTTATTCTTGGCGTAACGGTGAAAGTGTTGTATTTGATGAAACCTATATACACTATGCTGAAAATACCACTGCTCAAAATCGTATTATTTTATTTTGTGATGTAGAACGTCCCCTCAAAACAAAATGGATGGAAAAATTTAACCACTGGTTTGGAAAGAAAGTCATGACCGCCGCAAGCTCACCGAATGAGGCAGGTGACCAAACTGGAGGACTAAATAAAGCTTTTGGTTATGTATATCAAATTCGTATACAAGCGAAAGCACTTAAAAAAGCCAATAAAACACTATATTACATTTTAAAATGGACATTAATGTTGGGCATTTTCTTCCTTATTTTTATTCGTCCTTATATTTTTAAATCATAATGTAGCTTAAAAGTGCATCTAAAAAGATTGGATTTTAATCTGGTCTATTGGGTGCATTTTTATTGTTTTGATGTATCTGAGACTTGAAACTTTATCTACGATGTCCAATACATAGCTTATGTTATGTAATTCAATTGATTGAAAAAGGAATACTGTGAATCCGAATGCTCGTCCACATATAGAAAAAGTTCTTCTTCATATGACACAGCTACCTGGTGTGTACAAAATGCTAGGAAAAAATGGTGAGCTTTTATATGTTGGAAAAGCAAAAAAATTAAAAAATCGAGTTTCGAGTTATTTTGTTAAAACGATTGAGCATCCAAAAACACAAGCATTGGTCGCACGTATTTATGATATAGAAACGTTAATTGTTCGTTCTGAAACTGAAGCTTTATTGCTTGAGCAAAATCTCATTAAAGAGCATCGTCCTCCTTACAATATTATGCTTAGGGATGATAAGTCTTATATCTATATTTATGTTTCTGCAGATCGGCCATACCCTAGAATTGCAAGTGGTCGTGGCAAAGGAAATCATCAAACAGGTAAGTTTTTTGGGCCTTATCCGAGTGCACAAAGTGCACGAGATATGTTGTTGACACTTCAAAAGTTATTTAATGTTAGGCAGTGTGAAAATAGCTTTTTTTCACAGCGAAAAAGACCATGTCTACAATATCAAATTAAGCGTTGTACAGCGCCTTGCGTAGGACTGATTTCACCTGAAAGTTATGCACAAGATGTTAAAAACTCTATTCAATTTTTACAGGGTGATACTAAAGCATTGAATCATGAATTGATTCAAAAAATGGAAATGGCTGCTGAACAATTAGAATTTGAAAAAGCAGTATTTTATAGAGATCGTTTAGGCTTACTTCGTGAAGTGGCTGCACAGCAAGCGGTGTATACGTTTAAGGGTGAGGCAGACATTTTAGCAATTGCTTATATGGCGGGTGTAACTTGTGTTCAAGTCATGCATGTGCGTAATGGTCAAATGCTCGGAGGAAAAAGTTATTTTCCAGATATGATGGGAAGTAATTTAGGGCAAATGCTGAGCGATTTTATTGCTAATTTTTATTTTCAGGTTGTAGATGAAATTCCTCAAGAATTGATTGTTAATCAAAAATTGACAGACCAAACACAACTTGAAGAAGCATTTTATGAAGCATTTAAGAAGAAAGTCACGATTAAACATAGTGTGAGGGAAACTCGAGCTGAATGGCTAGAGTTGGTACAAATGAATGTTCAGCATGCAATTAAAGGGCAATTAAATCATCATTTAGAATTGAATGAACGCTTTCATCAGTTAGAACAAGTTTTAAATAAAAAAGTAGATCGTATTGAGTGTTTTGACATTAGTCATACTATGGGCGAAGCAACCATTGCATCGTGTGTGGTATTCGATCAAGGTGGAATGAGAAAGCGAGATTATCGCCAATTTTCTATTGAAGATATTCAGGCCGGAGATGATTATGCTGCAATGCGACAAGCACTAACACGACGTTATAAAAAAGCATTACTTCCTGACTTACTATTGATTGATGGAGGTAAGGGGCAGTTGCATATGGCAATGCAAGTGATGAAAGATTTAAATCTTGATCCTTTTATGGTGGGTGTTTCTAAAGGGGAGGGAAGAAAACCAGGACTAGAAACATTACATTTCACAAATGGTGAAAAAATACAGTTGCCAGAGGATCACAAAGCGTTACATCTTATTCAACAAGTACGTGATGAAGCACATCGTTTTGCTATTACAAAACATCGTGCAAAACGAGATAAGCGCCGTGCAGGTTCAGTATTAGAAGTTATTCCAGGGCTTGGGCCTAAACGAAGACGTGACTTACTGACGCATTTTGGAGGAATTCAAGGTGTTTTAAGGGCATCTGAAAAGGAATTGACGGGGGTTTTAGGTATTGGTGCGTCGATGGCACGTACGATTTATAAGGTATTGCATGAATAATTCGAGGTTTCTTTGAGTTGAGAAAAGTTTATTACGCTTCTAGTCGACATAAAACGTCAATTCGTATAAAGTGACAAGATGTTTCAGTAAAATAATAATGTCTTTGACACGACGTATGTTGAGCATAATCAGCTAGAGTAAATTGGCGGGTGTATATGAGCACAGGGCGGATCCTGAATATTCCAAATATCTTGACGATTGCAAGGATTGTATTAATCCCTGTCTTCTTGGTGATTGCATATTGGCCACCTGTGGTTGGTGTAAGTGGTGTAAATGAAACAATATTATTTCGTCATACGTTATTAACTTCTATATTTCTTCTTGCAGCGGTGACAGATTGGTTCGATGGCTATTTGGCCAGAGTACTGAATCAGACATCGGCATTTGGACGATTTTTAGATCCAGTTGCGGATAAATTAATGGTTGCTGCTGCATTGGTTGTACTGGTTCAGTGGAGGCCATCTATTACGATGGCTTTTGCAGCGATAGTAATTATTTCTCGTGAAATTACGGTATCTGCTTTACGAGAGTGGATGGCGGAACTTGGTGCAAGAACAAATGTTGCGGTATCTACAGTGGGTAAATACAAAACTGCATTTCAAATGATTGCGATTAGTGTCTTTTTGTTGAATTGGCAACCCTTAGACATTTTGGCATATTTATTATTGTATACAGCAGTTATTCTAACCCTATGGTCTATGGTGATTTATTTAAGGGCAGCATGGCCATTTCTAAAACAACCATAATATTTGAAAAAGCCTCTGTTATAGAGGCTTTTTTATGAGTATGAGGTAATATGAATTTAGACTTATTTATGCCTGAACCATGCCAAAACCTTTTACCTTACGATGGTCATGTAGAGGATTATGGTCTTATTTGCACACCTATAGAGTCAAATAAAAGTTTTGATTATCTTTTAAAACACTTAAATTGGAAGAATGATCAGGCGTATATCCATGGAAAGCACTATGTAACTGGAAGAAAATATGCATGGTACGCAGACCAAACGGCCGACTATATCTATTCTGGTTTTAAACACAGTGCAGAAGTATGGGACTCATTTCTTTTAAGGGTAAAACAAAGAGTTGAAACCGTATTAAATACGCCATTTAACTCTTGTTTGGCCAATTTGTATATGGATGGAAGTCAAGGGATGGGTTGGCATAGTGATGCAGATCGGTTTCTAGGAAGTCATCCTATCATTGCATCTTTAAGTTTTGGTGTAACTCGTAGATTTAAATTTAAACATAGATTTACGGGTGAATATGTCGATATCAACTTATATTCAGGGCAGCTCATTGTTATGAAAGGAAAGACACAACAATTTTGGTTGCATTCATTACCTAAAATGAACAGTATCTTATCGCCACGAATTAATTTGACCTTCAGAAATTTTCAATATTAAGGTTTTAAAGGTGAGCCAAGATTTTTATTTTAACCTTGATAAAGTGGTCTGAAAGATTTATTTCCTTAAACAAAGAGATGATTAAACATACATCTCTTTGTCAATACAAATCTACTAATACCCACTTGCAAGTCCATCACTTCTTGGGTCAGTTGCTGCACTTAAGGTGCCTAATTCATAATTAACTGAAATTGCACCTGTGTGACCCATTAAGTCGGTATAACCTTCTACGATTTCTGTAAGATGGCCACGTTTTTCAAGTGTCTGAATAATTTCGGCAGAAATTCGATTTTCTAGTTTTAAGTTATTTGAAGCCATTCCCCATGTCCGCCCATATAACCAACGGGGAGCAGCAACTGCTTCTTGTACAGTCATATGATAGTCAACAACACGTGTTGCAATTGCAGCTTGTGTTTGGGGTTGGCCTTCGCCTCCCATAGTACCGTAAACCAGTGTCGGTCTATGGTGTTCATCTAATAGCATTGCTGCATTTAAGGTATGGAATGTGCGTTTTTTAGGGTGTAAACAATTAATATGTGCTTGATCTAAAGAAAAGAAGCTACCTCTATTTTGAAGTAAGACCCCAGTTCCTTCTGGCACAATTGCAGAACCAAAATCATGATAAATGCTTTGTATAAGAGATACACTATTGCCATCTTCATCGACAATACCTAACCAAATCGTATCTCCATGCGGGTCTAAAGCAGATTGATTTTTGGCAGAAGTATCCATGCAAATACGTTTAGCTTGCTTTTGTCCATGGCTTTCGGAGAGTAGTTTTTCTACAGGGATATCTGAAAATTCAGGATCTGTTAAATATAAATCTCGATCAATAAATGCTTCTTTGGTGGCTTCAACAATTAAATGATAATAATCGGCTGAACCTTCAGGGATGTCTTTTAGATTAAACTGATTGAGTATGTTTAATACCTCTAAAGAAGTCATTCCTTGGGTGTTGGGTGGTAAATTATAAGCAGTGTATTGCCGATAAGGAACCGAAATGGGATCGACCCAATTGGCTTCATGTGCTTTAAAATCATTGAGTGTGAGTACACCGTCATTTTCAGATAAGTCGGCAATAATCTTTTGGGCAATACTACCACTATAAAAAGCCTGTGCACCTTCATTGGCAATGGTTTGAAGTGTTTTAGCTAAATCTGGCTGTTTAAATACTTCACCGATTTGGTAACAGTCACCATTTGGTTTGATGTAAGTCCTTTTAAAGCTATTAAAGCGCTGTAAATAGCGTGCTGACAGATCATGAGATGATGTATTAATGGTTAGCCATTTGGCAAAAGAGGGGGTAACTGCACAGCCTTTTTCGGCATATAAGATAGGCTTTTGAAAGAGGTTTTTCCAATCTAAACCCGTATTAGAAAATTGTTCTTTTGCATAATGATGGGCTAAATCCCAACCAGAAACTACACCTGGAACGGTATTGGCTGCTAAATATCCTCGACTTGGTATTTTATCAAATCCTCTAGATTTATAAAAATCAATAGTTGCCTTTTCACCTGAACGACCACTGGCATTAATTGCATTGACTGTTTTATTTTTAGCATTGTAAATCAGCCAAAAGTTATCCCCACCAATGGAGTTCATGTGTGGATAAACAACAGCAAGTGTAGCGGATGCGGCAATTGCAGCATCAATCGCATTTCCACCTTGTTGTAGTATTTCAATGGCGGCTTGTGTCGCGAGATAATGTGGTGTAGTCACAGCCACATTGGTTAAAATAGGATTTTGACTTGCAGATGCTGTCGCGCAATATTTTCCAGATATGGAATCATCCATTTTATTATTTTCTTGCTGTGTTGAATGAATTTGGCTACTCATATCTTTACGACTCTTGCTTATTATTTCACTTTTAGATAAGCAAGAAACGTACCACGATTGGAGTACATTTATATAAGTGGAGGTAAATTAACATTCACCTCCATAGTAGTTTATTTAAATCTTTTCAACTGTATGCGTCTGATGTTCAGACTCTACTTGTGCAACAAGGTATTGGTACTTCTTTTCAATTTCTGCCGCATTTTCTTGTAGCATTGAAATCAGTTTCTGAATATTTACAAATTCAAATCGATTTTTAGAACCTACAATGGTGAGTGCAACAGGAGCCAGTTTAGTAGAGTAGCGTACAGGGACAGCAAGGCCTGAATAGTCTGGGTGAATTTCACCTTGAGAAAAATAATAGCCTTGTTTTTTAATTTTCTTTAGACGCTGTAAGAAAGTTGCTTCATCTTTTGCAAAATCTACATTCGACAGTTCTTTAGTATGTCGTTCGTAGAAAGACTGAAGTCCCTGTTTATTTAAATGGGAAATAATAATCTTAGGAGATGAGCCTACATAAGCAGGTCTTGGGCTTCCACGACCATAGGATAAGACCATATTGCCTTTAAATGATTCACCATGTAAATCGATACAATAGTCATGATTTAGAAATGTTAGTAGACAGTTTAACTCAGTCCGTTCAGCAATTTCTTTCATAAAAGGAATACTGATTTGTACAAGTGGATCTGTTGTACGAGAAACATAATCAAGGACTGCAATTTTTGGCCCAAGGGTGTAATCACCCGATGTTCCACTCAGGCGCTGTAATAAATCTGCAGAAACAAGCTCCTTTAAGTAGCGATAGCTTGTTGGACGAGATAGGCCAAGCTCCTCACTAATAATATCTACATTAATGACATGGCGAGATACTGAAAAAAGATCCAGTACAGTTAAGATTTTCCCAAAACTTGTAATAGCCATAATACGTGCTATTCCTAAAATAAAAAATGATATTTCAACCCTAAAGAAAATGCTTTTAACATAAAATTCTCAATTCTCCAAGATAGTAAAAGTTGTATATTATCATAATAAGATATTTTAATTGACTATTGTGTTTTTTTTTGGAAAAATTGTCAGCATAAATATCGAATCAAGACAGTGCAATATACTGTTGCCTGAATAAATAAGGTGTATAAAAACCAC
Source organism: Acinetobacter pollinis (assembly GCF_015627175.1). Taxonomy (GTDB): domain Bacteria; phylum Pseudomonadota; class Gammaproteobacteria; order Pseudomonadales; family Moraxellaceae; genus Acinetobacter; species Acinetobacter pollinis. Next base: position 15,539 of record NZ_VTDQ01000003.1, read on the forward strand.
TTTATACGACCTTCTATACGATTAAATTTACACATTTGTCAGTTGGGTACTTAGCGCATTTATGCCTTAGGTAAAATTCACTATGGAAAATAGATAGAGATTTAAAGAATGCGCGCTATAGAGGTAAGGTATGCAATTAATTAAACAACTTTTGGCATTTCGTCCAAGTAAGCTCGATTTAATTTTTGCAATTAAAACCTACATTGCAGCCATGCTTGCGTTATATATTTCATTTGATCTCGATTTACTCAATCCGATGTGGTCAATTGGTACAGTTATTATTGTATCTAATCCCTTTTCTGGCATGGTGTCTTCTAAGGCACTGTATCGCTTGGCTGGGACGGCAATTGGGGCAGTTATTGCTATTATTTTAATGCCAGGTTTAATTAATACGCCTTGGCTATTTTCAATAATTATTGCAGGCTGGGTGGGCTTTTGTCTGTATATATCGCTTTTAGATCGTACACCACGAAGCTATATGCTCATGCTCTCAGGCTATACCGTGGCCATGATTGTGTTTAATTCAATTAATAATATTGATACTCATAATATTTTTGACATTGCTCTTGCACGATTTCTAGAGATAGGAATTGCTGTAATTTGTACTGCTGTCGTTTCTGCAGTTATTTTTCCTATGCATATAGGTCCTGTTATTCAACAGCGTGTAAATAAAAATTTAGTGAGTATTGAAGAGCTATTTTCTCATATCTTAAAAAATGAGATTGAAAAACAAAATTATACGCAGGCATTGGCAACAGTCACACGAGATATGAGTGAAATTCATACTATGGCTGTCCATTTATGGTATGAAAAATCACAACTTAAAGGGATGACTAAACCTTTACAAGAAATGCTTCATCAGCTCTCAATGGCTGTGGCAAATTTAGTTTCAATGTCTGAAAGACTCAAGCAATTAGACCTCCATGATAATGACTTTACACACACACTCAATCAAATTGATGAGTCTGTTCTGAGTTTCTTACGTACTAAAGATCAATGTAATGAAAACAATTTGCTGGCACTTCCAGCAGATTTTGAGGAGAAGTTTGACAAGCTGATGCTGAATATGTCGCCTGAGCAAGAAACGATCTTATACAGCTTCAAAATGGATGTCCGTCACTATATTCAAAATGTACGCATTGTGAAATTCATTTGGCAACAGATTCAGCAAGGTCGAAAGAAATTTCCAGAAAATATTATTCCTTTAACAACCAAATATCCGAGTTTACATCGGGACCACGGCGTAGCTATTCGTGGTGGGTTAGCCGCTGCTTTAAGTACATTACTGGGTATATCTATATGGATACTGAGTGGATGGAAGGCAGGCTATATGCTGGCACAGATGGCAGCAGTATGTGCATGTATTTTAACGGCAATAGATAATCCAATACCTGCACTAAAAATCTTTTTGTGGGGAAGTGTGGTCTCATCTGTAATTGTATTTATTTATGCATTTGGAATTTTTCCAAATATTACCGAGTTTTGGGAATTGGCAGTTGTGTTAGCCCCAACACTTATTGTTTGTGCTTTGCTTATTCCTACACCAAGTCTAATGGCTTTAGGGTTAGTTTTGGGTGTGACAAGTGTGATGGCAATGAATTTACAAAACCGTTATGCAATGGATGCAGTTGCATTTTTAGAAGGGTCGTTTGGAATGATTTTAGGCGTATTGTGCGCTTTGATTTCAATCTATTTTATTCGTGCAATGTCTCCAGAAAAAACAGCCAGTCGAATTCTTACTAGACATTATAAAGCCATGCGTGAGGCACTTTATCTGCCATATGGTACGAAGTTTAGAATTCATTTGCGCAGTATGATGGATCGGATAGGTGTCTTAAATACAAAAATGGTTCAATCTGATCAATTAAAAATGGCAATGAATGCTGCACTCATTGAAACAAGTGCTGTTGTAGAGTTTGCGCGATTAGATGAATTGGCCAGTTCAAATAAATTGGCACCTCAACTACATCATGCTTTAGGTGAACTACAGCAAATACTAGATGACACATTTAGAGAGCTTGAAGAGAAGCTGAGTCTGAGTCATGAAACTCAGCAAAAACTGATGACACAGTTACAAGATGTGGAGAGTTTGGTTAATCAGAATCAAGAGCTTCAATTAAAACAGAGATTAAAAAGTAGTTTGAATAATATTCGAAGCAGTATTTTACATGCAGATGCATCCAATCATATTCATGTTGGCGGAGCGATAGCATGAGCGATTTTGACATTTATGGGGTGTTTGTCCCTAGTTTTCTTATCCAAGCGATTTTAGCCTATCTTCTATTTGTCTGTGTGAGAAAGGTGACTGATCGACAAATACAAAATGGCTGGATTGCATTTTCTGGTGTATTTAACCTTTGTCTTTATCTGGTATGTCTTTTGGTTATTCATCAAATATTTGTCTACTTTATTGTGTAATTCATAAATTAAGGTTAAAAAAATGAGTTCTTTTGATGTACGAAAAGTTGTCCGACCCATTGTTATTATTGTGATGGTTGTGATCGCTGTTTTTACGGTGTTGCACTTATGGGACTACTATAATGCAGAACCTTGGACACGTGATGGTCGTGTACGAGGTGATGTCATGCAAGTTTCCTCAGATGTTTCTGGATTGGTTACAGAAGTACTTGTGCAAGACAATGAAAGCGTTAAGAAAGGACAAGTTCTATTTAAAATTGATACAGCCAGACAACTACTTGATGTAGAGCAAGCAAAATCTGACTTAGCTAAAGCGAAAGCAGGTCTTGCTCAGGGTGAGGCCAGTCTCGCACAAGCAAAAGCAAATTTAATTAAATCGGGTGTGGACACGCGTTTAGCAGATCGTAATGCCGCACGTTATGCAGATCTTATGGAAGGGGCTATTTCTAAAAAAGATCAAGATCAAGTGATTGCTACACGTGATCAAGCACATGCCGAACATCAGCAATTGCAAGCAGGTATTGAACAGGCAGAAGCAAACATTAAGCAACAGCATGCATTAATTGAAGTTGCACAAAGTAACTTAAATCTTGCACAGTTAAATTTACAACGCTCAGAAGTTCTTGCACCAGCAGATGGTACGCTAACAAATTTTAGTATGCGTGTAGGTGATTATGTGAAAACAGGCCAAGCAGTGGCCGCAATGGTAGATAGAAAACAATTGTATGTTGTGGGATATTTTGAAGAAACTAAGCTTAATCGCATTCATATTGGAGATAAAGCAACCATTGAGCTAATGGGTGATAATCATCGATTAAAAGGGCATGTTCAAGGAATTGCATCAGGCATTGATGATCGTGAGCGTGCAACCAGTTCATCTTTACTGGCAAATGTGAATCCGACATTTACATGGGTTAGGTTGGCACAACGTGTTCCTGTTAAAATTGTACTTGATGAAGACCCTGTAAATCAGATGGCTTTTATGGCCGGTCGTACTGCGACTGTAAGGATAGTGGGTTCTTAACGTTGAGATGCTCGGGATTCCGAGCATTTTTTATGGTTTTACACCGTATGGCGTATGATACCAACTCTCAATAAAAAGAGATGCAGCAAGACTGTCAGCAGCAATTGATTTGCCACGACCTTGTTGTTGATAGTGAGCTAAATCTTCTCTTGCTTCTCGGGTAGTCAAACGTTCATCTACCATCCATGTTTCAATGTTTGTTTGATGACGTAAGCGACGTGCGAATTTGCGAGCGCGAAGAGATAAATCTGACTCAGTGTCATCCATATTTAAAGGTAGTCCAACCAGAAAAATATCTGGTTGCCATGTTTTAACAATTTTTAGTAATTGGTCCCATTGTGGAATACCATCTTTCATTGGGAATAAGGGTAGAGGATTTACTGAAGCTATTGCTTGCTGACCTACAGCAATCCCCATTTTCTGTGTACCAAAATCAAAAGCCATAATCATTTTAGGTTGTTCAGGCATGGCCAATCTCTGTAACTAAGCGGTTAGGGTCAATTCCAATTTTTTTATACGCTGCATCCCAGCGATCATGGTATGGAAGGTTAAAAATCAGATCCATATCTGCATCGCAAATGAGCCAGTCGCCATGTGCAATTTCTTCTTCAAGTTGTCCTTTACTCCAACTGGCATAGCCTAAAGCAATTTGATAGCGACCAACGCCCTCATTATGAGCAATCGCATCTAAAATATCTTTACTTGTGGTAATACATACATTTTCACTAATGGCAATTGAAGAGTGCCATGTAGGTTGTCCTGTATGTAAAACAAACCCTGCTTCAGGACGCAATGGACCACCTTGTAAAACTGCATGTGGGTTCACATGGTCTGCATTAATTTCTAGATCGTGAAGTAGCTCTTTTACTTCAATATCTGTCGGCCTATTAATAATAATTCCCTGTGCACCTTCACTATCATGTCGAACGATATAAATGAGTGTATTGGTGAAAAAGAGATCTGTCGTTTCAGGAGGTGAAATTAAACAGCGATGAGTTAGGTATTGTTTTGCCACCGATTGTATTCTCCCCAAAATCAGGTCTATAGGACGAAGTTTATATTTTAACATACAAGACTTTGTCCTATTCTCCAAACAAAGTAATATGATTTATTTCATTTGAAACTTTAGTTCTCTTAACTGCTTTGCATGTTCTAGGGTCGTTTGATTAATTTCAATACCGCCAGTCATGCGTGCAATTTCCTGTATGCGCTGTTCTTCTGTGAGAGGGAAAATGCGACTACTGGCGGGGTCAGTTTGTTGTTTTTGTACCAGTAAATGATGGTCAGACTGTGCTGCCACTTGCGCTTGATGTGTAATACATAGAACTTGTACATGCTTGGCTAAGCCAGACAGTAGGCGGCCCACAATTTCCGCAGTCCCTCCACTAATACCTACATCAATTTCGTCAAAAACAATCATTTCAGCTTCGGTTTTTTCGGCATTCATGACTTGCATGACCAATGCAATACGTGACAATTCACCACCTGAAGCAATTTTTGCGAGTGGTTGAGGGGGAATACCTTTATTTGCTGTAAAAAGCAGTTGAATTGTACTTAGTCCTTCGGCAGTAGGGTGCTCGAGCGCATCGAACTTAAACTCAAATAATGCTTCTGGTAATGCAAGAGACTTTACTTGTTCTGTCAATTGCTTTGCCAGTGGTTTAGCTGCGTCTTTACGCATCTTGTCCAATTGGTTTGCTGTATTTATAAATGTTTGATAGCTTTCATTTACTTGTAGTGCCAACGATTCAGGATCTTCTAATTGTTGTAGTTCCTCTAATTCTTTTTGCCAAATATTGTTCTGCAGTATTAATTCTTCTGGCGGGATACGATATTTACGAGAAAGACGATGAAAAACTTCAAGCTCCTGATTTAATTGTTCCATGCGCTCAGGATCAAAACTCTGACGATCAATAAATTGACGTAAGTTGGAAGTAGCATCGCTTAACTCACTTTGTGCATTTAATAGCGAGCTATATATTTCTGTTAATTGTTCACTACGACCAGCATGAGTTTCAAGTTTTCTTAAAATATTTGCCAGTTCTTGCGTTATGTTTTGTTCATCCTCATCCAGTACATTTAAACTGTAACTACAATCTTGCATGATTGTTTCATGATGACTGAGACGGTCAAATTCTTGTTCAATTTCTACATAGTTATATTGAGAAATTTGTTCTATTTCCTCAAGTTGTAGTTCTAATAATTGGATACGTTGAGCTCTTGTTGCTTGTGCATTGACGGCTTCAGTATGTAATCGAATATTTTTTTGCCACTCTTGATGAGCATGTCTAACTTGTTGTGCCGTGGTATTAAAGTTGCTGTAGCGATCTAACCATTGGCGTGGATACGGTGGTTCTAATAGCTGCTGTTGACTATGTTGACTATATAACTGAACAATAATGCGGCCGAGTTCTCTAAGCTCTGTGAGATTGCTAGGTCTGCCATTAATCCATGCTTTGCTACGTCCTGTCGTAAAAATGACCCGACGTAAATGGATTTCTCCAGAATCGTCAGTTAATTCACGTTGGTTTAACCAATGTGCTTCTGGCGAGTTTGCATGATAGCTAAAGATTGCAGTCACATCTGCTTTATCTGATCCAAATCGAACCAAATTACTGTCGGTACGCTCGCCTAAACATGCAGAAAGTGCATCGAGTAGAAGAGATTTTCCTGCGCCAGTCTCACCGGTTAAAACATTAAAACCTGGTGGAATATCCAATGCAAGATGGTCTGCAAGGGCAAAGTTTATAAGTGTTAAATGAGTGAGCATAAACGCATCCAAATTGTGCGAAGTATTATCCTAAGATTGATTGATGATTACATGTCATCAAAATTTCATCTTGAAGAAAGATGATACATAAAACTTGTATTGACCAACACTCTTTTAAGCAAAGATAACCGTTGATTTATAGCATCTGATATATCATGATTATACTTATATTTTCCATGCCTCTGATAATAATAGGTTGTGGATACAAATAATATAAAAATGATATAGCACGAAATGATAGCATTTTATAGAAAACCAATATTGTTAACATTGGGTAATCGCAATGCATACATTTTTTCTGGCTCAGTAAAATAAAGTGGAGAATATATACATGTCGACGCAGTTTGATCATGTTTCTGTTGTAAAAAAATCTAATGTTTATTTCGATGGACAATGTGTCAGTCATACAGTCCAGTTTGAAAATGGTACTAAAAAAACATTGGGTGTGATCTTACCTAGCGATCAAGTACTTACATTTGAAGCACATGTGCCTGAACGAATGGAAATCATCTCGGGTGAGTGTCGCGTTTGGATGGGGGAAAGTGAAGAGGCAGAGCTTTTTAGAGCAGGTCAGTCATTTTATGTGCCAGGAGAGAGCATGTTTAAGATACAAGCACAAGAAGTTCTTGATTATGTTTGTCACTTAGAAGGTTAGGTAAATCTAATTAATATCAGCTAAAATAGTCTACAGTCTGTTAGAAATCCTGTTTTGTTTCACTGAACAGGATTTTATTTTTTTCTAGTGTTTTAAGGGTTATGAATTCATGGCAAAACCAGAATATTATTATGGTGTACATTCAGTAGAGTCGTTATTGGAAATTGAACCAGAGCGTGTACTGACACTATTTACATTGAAGGGGCGTGATGATCAACGTTTAAAACACATTTTATCATTGGCTGATCCATTTGGGGTGAGTGTACAAAAAGCAAGCCGTGATACCTTAGAAAAGCTTGCAGGTTTACCCTATCATCAAGGTGTAGTTGCAGCCGTGAGACCACATCCTGTTTTAAACGAAAAAGATTTAGATGCATTATTAACAAAGAAACCAGAAAGTTTATTATTGGCATTAGATCAAATTACAGATCCGCATAACTTGGGTGCATGTATTCGTACAGCTGCGGCGATGGGTGTTGAAGCAGTGATAGTTCCACGTGATCGCTCTGCAAGTCTAACGCCAACTGCACGAAAAGTAGCAGCAGGCGGTGCCGAGAAAATTCAGTTTATACAAGTAACTAATCTTGCAAGAACATTGGCACATATTAAAGAAGAATTTTATTATCACGTTGTTGGAACAATGCTTGATGAAAAAGCACAACCACTCGAAAAATGTAATTTGACTGGTGCTGTTGCAATTGTGATGGGTGCAGAAGATACGGGGCTTAGACCAATTACACAAAGTCAGTGCGATGTAACGGCATATATTCCGATGTCTGGTCAGTTACAAAGCTTGAATGTAAGTGTAGCAACAGGTATGGCGCTTTATGAAGCATCTAAACAACGTACTCAAGCCTGATGTGCGAGTACTAAATATTTCTCATGTAGTGGGCAAAGTTGACTAAATAGATCGTCAGGTGATGTTTCATTGAGTACGATATCATCTGCACGTTTTTGTTTTTCTATTCTTGTCATTTGTGCCGCAATAATTTTCTTGATTTGTTCAAGAGATTGGTGGTCTCTTTGTACTGCTCGTGAGATTTGAATTGCTTCTGTGCAGTCAATTAGTAGTGTACGATCTGTGAGTAAATGTTGTTCTGTTTCAAAAAGTAGTGGTGAAACCAGAATGCTATAAGAGGATTGAGTGCTATTTAATTGCTCAATGATAGAAGCTCTAATTTTAGGATGGGTAATTTCTTCTAGTTGTTTGCGTGCTTTTACATGTTGGAAGATATATGACCTTAAAGCTTGACGATTTAGATAGCCATCGTTTTGGATAGTCCACTCACCAAAAGTTTCTTTAATTTCTTTTAGAGCAGGTTGCCCTGGCAAAACGATTTCTCGGGCAACAATATCTGCATCTACAACAGCAATGCCTTTTTTCTCAAACCATTGGCTGGCAGTACTCTTACCACTTCCTATTCCGCCAGTTAAACCAATGACTAAAGACATACTATTGACCTAAATATATTGCCATGATTTTAGATCCCCATATAAAAGCAATCCAACCTGCGATTGCAATATAAGGCCCAAATGCAAATGCTTGATTCTTTTTGACTTTAATGACAACGAGTCCAATAATTACACCGACCACAGAAGACAGTAAAATAATCAACGGCAGCATCATTGGCCCCATCCATGCGCCTAAAGCTGCAAGAAGTTTAAAGTCGCCGTAACCCATGCCTTCCTTGCCTGTAATGAGTTTATAGAGAATATAAACAACCCATAAACATAAGAAGCCAATGAGAGTACCCCAAATAGCTGTTGTTGGAGTAGTGAATATGCTGTAACTATTTGCAGCAAGCCCTAGACCAATTAAAGAAAAAGTAAATCGATCGGGGAGTAGCTGAGTATCAAAATCTATAAAAGTTAAAGTAATTAAAATCCATGTAAATACAAGACCAAATAGCATTTGTACAGAGGTACCAAATACAATCGCAATTGTTATAGAGGTAACCGCGGTAAGTACTTCGATAAAAGGGTATCTGATGCTAATTGGATGTTTGCATGATGCACATTTTCCTCTTAAAACTAACCAACTAATGAGAGGAATATTATGGAACCATCGTATACCCATATGACATTGAGGACACGTTGAGGCTGGGTGGTTGAGTGTCAATTTCTCATGGTCAATGATAGGTTGATCGGGGTGTAGTAATGATTGACACTCTACTTTCCACTCTTGTTCCATCATTTTTGGTGTGCGCAAGATAACAACATTTAAAAAACTACCTACACACAGACCAACTAATCCAACGACTACATAAAGTAGTGTTGGATTTTCGAGGAATAAAATTAAGATGTCATGCATTAGATGACGGAGCCCATTTTGAAAATTGGTAAATACATGGCAACGACAAGTCCACCAACTAAGATACCAAGAATTGCCATAATTAATGGTTCCATCATTGCTGTGAGGCCATCCACTGCGTTATCTACTTCACTTTCGTAATATGTGGCGACTTTATCAAGCATAGTATCTAATGCACCAGACTCTTCACCAATCGCGACCATTTGTATGGCCATACTTGGAAAACGATCTGCATTACGCATTGAAAACTGGAGTTGCTGACCTGAAGCAACGTCATCACGTATACGCATTACTGCATCTTCGTAGATTACATTATTGGTTGCACGTGCTGTGGATTCAAGTGCTTCAATCAGCGGAACACCTGCAGCAAAAGTGGTTGCAAGTGTACGACTATAACGTGCAATAATTGATTTATAAACAAGATCACCAAAAATTGGTAGTTTTAAAATAAGTTTATCTAAGAAGTTTCTAAACTTTAAACTACGTTTGTGAAGTTGAAGTATGGTAACAACGCTCACCACAATAATGCCAATGAGAATATACCAATATGATTGCATCCAATTTGACATGTTTACAACCATTTGGGTAAAGGCGGGTAGCTCTGCACCAAAAGAAGCAAACATACTTTGGAAAGTTGGTACAACTTTAACCATCAAAATAATGGTCACAATAAGTGCAACAACAATAACCGTTAAAGGATATTTCATTGCCTTTTTAATCTTTTGCTTCAGTATTTCACTTTTTTCTTTATAAACAGCAACACGGTCAAGCATGGTTTCTAGAGCACCCGATTGTTCTCCAGACTCAACCAATGAACAAAAGAGATTATCAAAATACTGAGGATACTTTCTTAGGGCTTGGGTAAATGTATTCCCGCCTTCAACCTCAGATTTAATCCCTAATACCACATCTCGCATGGCAGGATTGTCCAAACCACCTGCAACGATTTCAAAGCTTTGTACTAATGGTACACCTGCTTTCATCATGGTTGCCAATTGTCGTGTAAAAATCGTAATATCTTGAGTTGAGATTTTCTTTTTAATCACACCTTCAAGGATATTCTTTCTTTTTTGTCGAATTGTTGCAACTTGAATACCTTGTTTGCGTAAAGTCACTTTTGCAAGTGCCATATTACGCGAAGATATTTCCCCTTTAACTTTAAGTCCTTTACGGTCTGCGCCCGTATAGGCAAAGTTTAATATCTGATCTGCTTTTTTAGCCACAGTCTAAACCCCAATAAAAAAATTACGTACTACTTGTGACGCGATGTACTTCTTGTAATGATGTTAAGCCAAGAATGACTTTTTTAAGACCTGAACGTCTTAAATTATTAAAACCTAATTTTTCAGAAACATCTGCTATTTGGATAGCATTTGCGTCTTGCATAATTAGTCTAGAAATTTCAGGTGTAACTTTCATCACTTCATAAACACCTAGACGACCTTTGTAGCCTTCACGACACTCAGAGCAACCCACAGGTTGGTAAATCGTAAAATCTTCTTGTAAATCTTGTTCAGTAAATCCCATTTCTAATAAGCTATTTTTAGGGATATCTATAGGTGCCTTGCACGATGGACAAAGTTTACGAACGAGACGTTGTGCAATGACCAAATTGACAGAAGTTGCAATATTGAAGGATGGTACACCCATATTTCTTAGACGCGTGAGAGTTTCTGGTGCGCTATTGGTATGCAGGGTTGACAGTACCATATGACCAGTTTGAGCTGCTTTAATAGCGATCTCTGCTGTTTCTAAGTCACGAATCTCACCCACCATGATAATGTCTGGATCTTGACGTAAGAAAGATCTAAGTGCTGTCGCAAAGCTGAGTCCAACTTTATTGTTGACGTTAACTTGGTTAATGCCTTCTAAGTTAATTTCTACAGGATCTTCAGCTGTTGAAATATTTGAATCTTCAGTATTTAAAATATTTAGGCCTGTATATAAGGAAACAGTTTTACCTGAACCCGTCGGACCTGTAATCAGTACCATTCCCTGAGGTTGATGAAGTGCATCTAAGAATAATGCTTTTTGGTCTTCATCATAACCTAATGCATCAATACCTAGCATTGCACTTGAAGGGTCTAGAATACGTAATACAATTTTCTCACCAAACAGTGTTGGTAGTGAGTTCACACGAAAATCGATAGCTTTGTTTTTAGAGAGTTTAAGCTTAATACGTCCATCTTGTGGTACACGTTTCTCGGAAATGTCCATCTGAGACATGACTTTCAAGCGTGCTGAAAGACGATTGGCAAGTTGTAACGGTGGAGTTGCAATTTGTCGAAGAACCCCATCTACACGATATCGAACACGATAGCTTTTCTCATAAGGCTCGAAGTGTAAATCTGATGCGCCCATACGAATTGCATCAACCAACAATTTGTTGATATATTTTACAATAGGTGCTTCATTTTCATTGTCTTGATCAGCATCGTCGGCACTCCCACCATCAGTATCCATGTTTTCATCAATACTGATATCAAGATCATCGTCATCAAAATTAAAGTGTGCGTTTTCGTCAAAGTTTTCTTGAATAAAACTCAGTAATTTATTGTGTTCTACAACTACAATTTCTGGTTGTAAGTTACTGTTTAGACGAATCGTATCTATCGCTTCAAGATTGGTTGGATTGCTAATGGCAATGATAATGTTATTACCACGTTGTAACAGTGGTACAATACGATATTTAAGAATATGTTTTGTATCTACTAAGCCTTTTGGTAGTAATGTTTTATCGTATGTAGCAAGATCTAATAGAGGTTCCCCAAACTCTTTAGAAATTATTTCAGCAAGAATCAATGAAGAAAAATTTAATTTCTCAACAAGATACCCCACAATATCTTCTTGGTTTTTTTTTGCTTTTTCTAAAGCATCAAACATTTTTTCTTCAGAAAAATGCCCTTCATCGACGAGTCGACGAACAAAACCTGTTAACCGAGGTGTGACTAAAGAAGGTGCCATAACAAGTAATGCCTAAAATAAAATGATTCAGTAAAATAAAAAAATGCCTAAATCTTAACCGTTTTATTATACGGAGAAGATAAAAAAAGGTACACAACTAATGTGTATGTTAAAAGCAATTTACTTCAAAAAAATAAAAAGGTGCTGGTTACTTGAAAATCTTTTATTTAAAACACAATAAATGTAGCAAAAAGCAAAAAAAAACGCAAAGTATTAAAAACTGTGTAAAATAAGTCCATTCTATTTTTTATAAACAAAGAAAGGTGTGTGTATGTCAGCTTCGACAATTGTACCTTGGGTGATTGGGAATTGGAAAATGAACCCAACATTATCAAGTATTCAGGAGTGGACTGAGCAATTTGGTCAATGCTTGCAGCAAGCATCAATTTCAGAAGAACAATGCCATATTGCGATTGCGCCAACATTTATTGCACTTTCTAAAGTACAATCTGATTTTTCATCATACTCACGCAAAGTACATGCCGTTGCACAAGATGTTTCTCGCTTTGAAGGTACGGGTGCTTTTACAGGTGAAGTGAGTGCGACTTTACTTCAAGATAGTCAGATTAATTATGTACTTATTGGACATTCGGAACGCCGTGAATTGTTAGGTGACGATACAGAAGTATTGCGTAAAAAATTAACGAATGCGCTTCAAGCAGGATTAACTGCGGTATTTTGTGTTGGTGAAAGTTTAGAACAACGCGAGCAGGGTATCGCTGAACAAGTGGTATTACAGCAAATTTGTGATATTGCATCTGTTATAAATGAAACACAATGGCAATCACAAATAGTTATTGCTTACGAACCAATTTGGGCTATTGGTACAGGCAAAACAGCCTCTGCTGATGATGCTCAAGCGATGCATGCAAAAATTCGTGAAGGTTTAAAACAATTGACGTCTTCAGGTGATAAGATTGCGATCTTATATGGTGGTAGTGTGAAACCTGAAAATGCTGAAGAGCTTGCTGCATGTGCAGATATTAATGGTGCACTCGTTGGTGGCGCTTCTTTAAAAGCAGATTCATTCTATAAAATTGCACAAGCTTTTGCTCAAGCAAAATAGGGCAGGGGAAACCTTTTTATATGCATACTTTTGTACTCGTAGTTCACGTTTTATTGGCAGTTTCTATGATTGCACTAATTTTAGTGCAACAAGGTAAAGGCGCAGATGCTGGTGCGTCGTTTGGTGGCGGTGGTGCGGCAACGGTTTTTGGTGCTTCTGGCTCGGGTAATTTTTTAACTCGATTAACAGGCGTGCTTACAGCGTTATTTTTTGTCACTAGCTTAACTCTTGCAATTTTTGCAAAACAGCAAACGAATGATGCTTATAGTCTAACGACTGATCATCAGGCACCAGTAACTGCACCGGCTACAAATTCAGCAAACACCACAAAAAGTGCGAACTAATTTGTTAGAAATACTTTTCTTTTCTTTCATAAAAGAATAAAATGCCTGCAAATGCGGTGGTGGTGGAATTGGTAGACACGCTACCTTGAGGTGGTAGTGCTTTCGGGCGTGGGGGTTCAAGTCCCCCCTTCCGCACCAACTTATACATAGTTGGATATATACTTTAAAGGCTTAATTCTAAGAATTAGGCCTTTTTTGTATGTGATTATAATGGTTTATAAACTTTAATATCAGAAGACTCAATATATGGCTGAATGCCATTAAAAAGTACTTGAACATGTTTCGTTTTTAGATGTAAGTCTAAATCTTCTTGGCTTTTCCATTCTTCAATAAATACAAACTCACGAGAATTATCTTTATTGATATGGAGAGCATATTTTAGACAGCCATTTTCTTTGAGCGTAGGCGCAATTGCTTGCATGGCAAGCGTCTGTATATTGGCTTCATCTCCAAGTTTTGCAATAAACGTTGCAACTACTGAAATATTCATCGTTTACTCCTATTAAAAGCCTGTTAAAACTACTTTTCCTCTTGCCTGACCAGATTCAATGAGTTGATGTGCTTTTGTTAAATTTAATGCACTTATCTGACCTAGGCTCTGATTAAGGGTGCTACGTACTTTTTTCTCATCTACCAATTGAGCAAGATTTTTTAAAATTTCGTGTTGTTTCGAGATATCTGCTGTATTAAACATAGATCGTGTAAACATCAATTCCCAATGGATCGACGTAGATTTTGCTTTTAATGGAATAATATTTAATGACTCTGGATCATCAATTAGTCCAAATTTACCTTGAGGTGCAATGAGGGTCGCAATCTGTTCTATATAATCTGCACTCGCGTTTGTAGAGAAGACATATTTAGGTGCTTCTATGCCTAAATTTTTTATTTGTTCATCTAAGTTTTGATGATGATTGATGACATAGTCTGCTCCAAGAGATGTAACCCATTCACGAGTCTCTGGACGAGATGCAGTTGCAATAATAGTCAGATTTGTTTTAGCTTTTAAAAGTTGAATTGCAATTGAACCGACACCGCCAGCACCGCCAATAATAAGTATACTTTCATGCTCATTTTCATTAATTTCAAAGCGATCGAACAGCATTTCCCATGCAGTCAATGCAGTTAATGGAAGAGCAGCAGCCTCTTCATAACTAATAGATTTTGGAGCTAAACTCACAATTCTTTCATCTACAGCTTGTAGTTCTGCATTGCTTCCAGAGCGAGTGAGATCTCCTGCATACCATACGGTATCTCCAATATTGAAGTTTTGGACATCTGCACCGATCTCTATAACTTCACCCACAGCATCCCATCCTAAAATTCTATTTTTATCCTGAATAGGAATTTGTTTCTTTCTCACTTTTGTGTCTACTGGATTAACAGAGATAGCATGTATTTTAACCAGTAGATCTTTGGATTGAAGAGTGGGTGTATCTATATCTATGTCTATTAATGGATTAGTGAGATCAGATGTCGAATCTTCTTTGAACGAAACTGCTTTCATCATTATGTGTCCTACTTGTGTTGTGAGAACAGTTTAATTTAACATTGAAAATGATGTATACAGACGAATTTGTAATATAGTGTCAAAAAGGATACTTAAATAATGGGTAAGGCAAAACATTCTCGCTTTGATTGTGCACCCGGGTGTGCTGTAGAGGCAGCGATAGGACTGTTAGATGGTAAATGGAAAAGTATTATTCTTTGGCATTTATTAAGAGAAGAAGTTTTAAGATTTAATGAGCTTAGAAGAAGAATTCCGAATGTCACACAAAAAATGTTAACTAATCAGCTTAGAGAGCTAGAGGAAGATGGTCTCATTACGCGAAAGGTTTATGCTCAAGTGCCGCCTAAAGTTGAGTATAGACTATCTGAATTAGGTATAACTTTAAAACCAATTTTGTTTGCATTAAAAGAGTGGGGAGATGAGCATTTAGATCTTTATGGAAAAGCAAAGTTGGTTTAATTACGTATGGGTATTTAAAAAGTTTAAATACCTATCATCAAAAAAAGAAATACATATATAGAAATAATATATAAGAATAAAAATAAGTTAATATTTAACAATAACTTAATTAATTTTGTAATGAATATTTATATGCATTATATGTACAATTTTTGAATATCAGTTTTATGACTAAGCAAAGCTATTTTTATTTATTTTTATTTTTATTTATTCATTTTAACGTAAATAAAAACAGTGAATGGTAATTCTGCAATGTTATATATACGTTTTATTCAAATCCAACAACGAATGTATTTTCCTTATTAAATAATCAATATATTTTATTTTAAATGGGTTAAATGATGAAAATACAAAATACATATAATGCTTTTTTAAGTATAGGTTTGAGTACATTTGTTTTATACGGTTGTTCTTCTCAGACGGAAACCAAAATTCATGAACAAGAACAGCAGCAAACATTGACGATTGGCTTTCAAAAGTCATCTTTAAGTTCAATTGTTTTACAGACAGAACAAAGTTTATTAAAAAAAGAATTTCCACAACTAAATGTTCAATGGCGTGAATTTCCAGCAGGACCTCAACTATTAGAAGCGCTGTCAGCAGGCGCAATCGATATTGGTTCTGTAGGGAATACCCCACCTATTTTTGCGCAGGCTGGTAATAAAAATATCGTGTACGTTGGTTATGAAAATGTCCAGCCACAGTGGCAAGCAATCTTAGTGTCAGATAAAAGCAGTATTCAAAATATTAATGAATTAAAAGGGAAAAAAATAGCTGTTCAAAAGGGTTCGAGTGCACATGATTTGTTAGGGCGTGTTCTAGAAAAAGCTCATTTAACATGGTCAGATATACAGCCAGTATGGCTTGCACCCGCAGATGCTCGTGCTGCATTAGACAAGGGCTCAGTCGATGCATGGGCAATTTGGGAACCATTTTTAACAGTTGCTCAAGTAGAGGGGCATGCAAGACCAATCATTGATGGTACAAAGTTTGAAAATACATATAACTTTTTGATTAGCCGACCTGATTTTGTAAAAAACCATGCAAGTGAAGTAAAAGGTTTTATACAAGCTTCTAATTTAGCAGCTCAGTGGATTGTGGAACATTCTTCAGAAACAAGAAACTTGTACCAAAAAGCAATTAATGTAAATGCAGAGATTGCACAGCGTGTTTTAGATAAACGATATAAGCCTTCACTCACTAAACCAATGACTGATGATGTTGTTGCAGCACAGCAAAATATCGCAGATCGTTTCGCAAAAGATAATGTAATTCCTCAACATATTGATGTTAAACAAGCAGTTTGGCAGGGACAATAATATGAAAATTTTTTGGTTTATTCCCACACATGGTGATAGTCGTTATTTAGGTACAACAAAAGGTGCAAGACAAGTTGATCATGCATATATGAAGCAGATCGCAACTACTGTCGATAGTCTTGGGTATGAGGGTGTACTTATTCCGACTGGCCGTTCTTGTGAAGATCCTTGGATTGTTGCAGCAAGTTTAATTGATGCGACAAAGAATCTAAAATTTTTAGTGGCATTAAGACCAGGTGTAACGACTCCTGCTTTGGCTGCGCGTATGTCTGCAACTTTTGATCGCTTGTCACAGGGTCGTATTCTTCTTAACTTGGTGACAGGGGGAGATGAGCAAGAATTAAAAGGAGATGGTGTATATGAAGACCACTCAACACGCTATCAGACAGCAAATGAATATGTAAAAATTTGGCGTGAAATTTTAACACGTTCCCATACAGGTGATGCATTTACTTTTCATGGCAAGCGTCTTAGCGTTGATGATGCAAAACTTTTATATCCACCTATACAGAAACCATATCCACCATTATGGTTTGGAGGTTCATCTGACGTGGCAACTGATTTGGCGGCAGAACAAGTTGATACTTATTTAACATGGGGTGAGCCACCTGAAGCTGTGAAAGAAAAACTTGAAGTGGTACGTAAAAAAGCAGCTGCTAAAGGCCGTGTATTAAATTATGGCATTCGACTGCATGTCATTGTTCGAGAGACTAATGAGGAAGCATGGGCTGCTGCTGAACAACTCATACAATATGTAGATGATGACACGATTGCAGCAGCGCAACGTAAGATTTCGCAAATGGATTCAGTTGGGCAACAACGTATGGCAGCTTTACATGGAGGCAAGCGTGACAAATTAGAAGTCTCGCCAAATTTATGGGCAGGCATTGGTCTTGTACGGGGTGGAGCAGGTACTGCGTTGGTAGGCGATCCTCAAACGGTTGCGGCAAGAATTCAAGAATATGCCCATTTAGGTATAGATACTTTTATTTTCTCAGGCTATCCACATCTAGAAGAGTCTATTCGATTTGCTGAGTTGGTATTCCCACTCTTGCCACTTGAAACTCAAAAGAAATTGACACAGCCACATTTGACTGGCCCCTTTGGTGAAATTATTGCTAATAACTATACACCTGATACAAAACAGGCAAAGGAGTCAGCATGAGTAGACTTCGAGGTCAGTTAAAAGGTAGTTTATTGCCTTGGATTGTACCCATTATATTAATTGGAGTATGGCAGTTTTCTTCATCTACAGGAATGCTAAGTGCACAAATTCTACCTGCACCTAGTAGCGTCGTAACAGCATTTTGGCATTTACTTGTAAATGGAGAGTTATGGCGTGATGTTAAAGTAAGTGCAGGACGTGCACTGCTTGGTTTATTTGTGGGTGGAGGCTTAGGTTTCATTTTTGGCCTTCTAAATGGCTCATCTAAGATAGCTTCCACGCTTTTCGATACCACGTTACAAATGGTACGTAATATTCCTGCTCTAGCACTTATTCCCTTAGTTATTCTCTGGTTTGGAATTGACGAGTCTGCAAAATTATTTTTAGTTGCAGTGGGCGTATTTTTTCCCATTTATATTAATACATATCATGGTATTCGAAGTGTAGATCCTCAATTGATTGAGATGGGGAAAAGCTATGGTTTAACGCGTTGGCAGTTATATCGTGAAATTATATTACCTGGTGCAATGCCATCAATTTTAGTGGGTTTACGTTTTGCACTAGGGTTGGTTTGGGTGCTCCTTATTGTTGCTGAAACGATATCGGCGCAATCAGGAATTGGTTATATGACCATGAATGCAAGAGAGTTTCTCCAGACTGATATTGTATTGGTCGGTATTTTGCTATACGCCTTGTTAGGTAAATTAGCTGATGTATTTGCCCAAGTATTAGAGCGTTATTTATTACGCTGGCATTCGGGATATCAAAATAAATAAGGAGAACAATCATGACCAATTTAAGCATCACAAATTTTGATGACTCGGTAGAATTTAGCGTAGAGAAGTCACGTCAAAATACAGCTACGTCAGGTGTTGAGATTAAAATTGAACAGTTGCATAAATACTATGGGCAAGTAGCTGTTTTAGAAAATTTAAATTTGAATATTCGCGCAGGCGAGTTTGTTGCAGTTGTTGGGCGTAGTGGCTGTGGCAAGAGTACTTTACTACGACTTATTGCCGATTTAGAAAAAAGTAGTCAAGGTCATATTCATTTTTCTACACGAGATGAAATTAATAAAAATGATATACGTGTGATGTTCCAAGATCCTCGCTTGCTACCTTGGAGAAGTATTGTCAATAATGTGAAACTCGGTCTGCCAAAAGATAAAGAATCACAAGCAGTTGCTTTGCTTAAGCGCGTGGGACTAGAAGATAAAGTAAATTTGTGGCCAAGCCAGTTGTCGGGTGGTCAACGCCAACGGGCTGCACTTGCACGTGCGCTTTTGCATCGGCCAAAAGTTTTGTTGTTGGACGAACCTCTAGGCGCACTTGATGCATTAACACGTTTGGATATGCAGAATTTAATTGAAAAGCTCTGGGTTGAACAAGGTTTCACAACAGTACTTGTAACACATGATGTTAGTGAAGCTGTGCAGTTAGCAGATCGTATTATTTTATTAAATCGTGGTGAAATTGCGCAAACATTTCACGTAGAACTCCCACGACCTAGACAAAAAACATCCCAGTTCACAGCGCT
Source organism: Acinetobacter pollinis (assembly GCF_015627175.1). GTDB lineage: Bacteria > Pseudomonadota > Gammaproteobacteria > Pseudomonadales > Moraxellaceae > Acinetobacter > Acinetobacter pollinis. The sequence goes on from NZ_VTDQ01000003.1 coordinate 35,080, forward strand.
AGAGCAAGAAGTCTTACAAGCAGTTTTAGCAACGTAATTAGGTTGTTTCATTTTTGAAACGGTCTCTCTTACACAGCGTATTTCGATTCAAACCTAAAGAACTAAAATAGCTATATAAAAAGATGTTCTTATGGTGTGAGCGTTGACATGAAAAAAGTGATCGGTATTTATCATAATACCCAGAAACATTGGGTGGGCGATGGGTTCCATGTAAGTACGTTGTTTTCTTATAACCAACTTGGGCAAATGCTAAGTCCTTTTCTATTGCTCGACTATGCTGCTGAGCAATATGTGACGCCTTCAAATATACCTAAAGGTGTAGAACAACATCCACATCGTGGTTTTGAAACTGTCACTTTAGCTTATCAGGGTGAGGTTAGCCATAAAGACTCTAAAGGAGGCGGAGGGACTATTAGACCTGGTGATGTGCAGTGGATGACTGCAGGTTCAGGTATTTTACATGAAGAGTTTCATTCAAGAGCATTCACTGAAAAGGGTGGGAATTTTGAAATGGTTCAACTCTGGGTAAATTTACCTACAGCGTATAAAATGACTTCAGGAAACTATCAGACGATTTTGTCTGAAGAGATTCCAAGGGTTGAGTTAGACAAAGTGGGGAGCTTTCTTCGTGTGGTTGCAGGAAAGTATAACGAGTTATTGGGTAAAGCATATACCTTCAGCCCTCTAAATGTATGGGATGTCCATTTATCTGAATGCCAATCTCACAAGTTTATTGTGCCTGTTGATCACACGACACTTATTGTAGTGCGTCATGGAACATTGCTCGTAAATAACGCTGAGATTGTTCATGACCATAGTGTTGTCTTGCTTGAAAAAAACAAAGAAACAGAGTTTGAATTAAGCACTGTAAATTCGCAATCCGTGGATTTTTTGATTCTGACTGGTACTCCTCTTAATGAACCTATACAAGGTTATGGGCCATTTGTTATGAATACAAAAGATGAGATTGTTCAAGCATTTCAAGATTTTAGAGCAGGGAGATTTGCTTAGAAAATATAGGTCACTTGCAGATGTTACAGGTGACCTAATATATTACTTCTTCGGAATAACTTCTTGTTCTACTGTCATATCATAAATATATGCATATTCAGGTGTTGCTGTTTGTGGTTTTGTATTAAAGCGTTTTACACGAATCACTTGGCGTAAACCTGAATCATGCTCATAGCCTTGAATCTCCACAGGGAGAACCTGCCAACTTTCATCTATTCTTGTCTGTACGCCTTGATCATTATATTGAATTTGTTTTACTTGTAAGCATTGTTTTGAACCGTTAGAGGTAGAGCAAGCTTTTTTAGTTGGTGAAATTTCTAGAAAAATAACTTCACCTGTCGATTTGTATTGTGCTTCTGGTTTGAGTGTTCCTTGAAATTTAATTTTTTGTCCTGTCATATTTTCGAGTATGAGGGTAGGTTGAGCAGGGTGTCTCATATCAATACTGACATTTAAATGTGCTTGATTAAAAAACTGGCGTGCAGATTGTTCTTGTGCCATTAAATGTGGTGGACACATCATTAACGTGGATGCAAGCGGAGAAGTATTGATTTGTTTTCCATCAAATTGCCAGACACCCATTAAATGGTTACACCCACTGCTAATAGATAATTTTTTTTCTGCATCTAAATTGAGTGTAATAGGTGGAAGGTTTTCGTGGGTTTGCTTAGACCACGTATAGTCAGCAAGTGTTTGCAGTAAGTTTGGGCTTTTGGCTTCAATCATCATTGCTTCATTATTATCTTTTAAGTGTGTGGGTAAGCTTTGACAAGCAGAAAAAATGAAGGGAACAGATATAAGTAATAAGTGCTTTTTATTCATTCGGATTTTTCCAATAAAATAATATATTTATAGCTTAAGGATGATTCGACGAAGATACTGTTATTTTGAGTCATGAATGATTTCTATTTGTTGTCGTAACACAATTCATGAGTATTTTAAGCGTTTATTTAAACTTTACTCTATAATACCTCCTTCTTTGGGATAGTATTTTGATATATGCAACGTTTCTTATTATATGCTGCAGGAATTTTGCTTGCTTTGGCTTGGCTTTCTCCATATCACTATATGCCTTGGTTAACATTTTCAAGTGAAATGTTTAGTTATGCCAGTCTATTTTGTCTTCTTGCATACTACTGGAATACTGCATTAAAAATACCCCAAATACAATGGTTATGGTTTGCAATTGCCTTAATCCCTTTAGGACAATGGTGTTTTGGAATAGAACTTTACTTTAATAAGGCGCTCTTATCCTTTTTTTACCTAATGGGCTTTGCTGCTAGTACGGTATTGGGCTTTAACTTAAGTAAAGATGTTGGATCAGAAAAAATATTAAAAGGTTTAACTACAATTACTTTTGGTGTTGGGCTGACTACAGCAGTTATTGCGTTATTACAGACCTTTGGTTTAGAGAAAAACTTATGGGGCATTATGCCCTTAAAGGGACCAAGACCTTACGCAAATTTTGCTCAGCCCAATAATATGGGAACTTTTTTAATGATGAGTCTAATGGCATCATTTTACCTGTTCGAAAAGAAAATGACGCCTACGTGGTTGAATGTCTTGGGGGCAATACTAATCATTATTGTGCTTACCCTAAGCCAGTCTAGAACCCCTTGGATCGCATCTTGTATTTTAACTGTTTATCTTCTTTATAAGTACAATACTCAAGCATTTCTTCTAAAGAAAAGATATTTACTCTTATGGCCCTGTCTTTTTTTCTGTTGTTTAATTTTATTACCATCAATTAATACCCACTTAGTTGAAGAGGGGCTATCTCATTCAGGTTTAACGACTGTTGTCGAGCGTGCAAGTACAGGCCACGCACGCTTAGGAATTTGGGCTCAGATGCTCTATGCGATTAGAGAGCAGCCATGGTTTGGTTATGGATGGAATCAGACCAGTGTTGCACAAATGATGGGCGCAAATTTTATTTCTCATGATGAACGAACAAATAGTGCACATAACATTATATTAGAACTTTTAGTTTGGAATGGTGTGATTCTAGGTTCAATTATTATTGCATATTTTAGTTATTGGATTTTTAAACTCAGTCGCCTCATTAAAACAAAAGAAGCTCTGGTGGCAGCTCTGATGGTAACTCCAGTACTTGTTCATTCAATGTTAGAGTTCCCACAAAATTATGCATATTTTTTATTCCCAGTAGGGTTCTTATTGGGTCTCATTCAGGCTGAAAAATATACGGGTAAGATATATAATTTACAAAGCGGAATAAACACAGCAATTCTTGTTGTGTCTATATTGCTCTATGGGCTAATTTGGCGTGACTATAACAATGCAGTCGATGCACTGGTAAATGGACGTCATTCAGCAGAAAAAGGTATTTTTAAACAACCAACAAATCATATCTTATTTTTAACTGAATATCGTGCAAGAGCAGAATGGTATTACTTAAATCGTTTTAGTTATGTAGATGAAAAACAGCTAAAAGAACTACATAAAGTGGTACTTATATCGCCAACCAATTACGACTTATTTAAGTATGCACAACTTTTAGCATTTAATGGAAAGAATGAAGAGGCAATTCAGCAGCTTGCATATATTGATGGCCTTTACCATGTAAGATATAGTTCATCACAGCTTTTCTTACACTCTGATGATAAAATCGCAATTGATTATGATCAGATAACGCCTAAGAGACTATAAAAAAAGCTGCCATTGAGGCAGCTTTTTTTATTCTTTTTCTAATTGGCTTTGAATATAGTTTTCAATACCTACTTTATCAGTCAGGTCAACTTGTGTTTCTGCCCAGTCGAAGTATTCTTCTTCAGATTCTAAAATTTCTTGTACTAGATCACGTGTAACATAGTCTTGTTTTTCTTCTGCAAGTGCCACACAAGCAGTCAATACATCAATATTTTCTTTTACCTTACGAATATCGCACTCTAAAACTTCAAGTGTATGTTGACCGATATATAGCTTACCAAGGTGTTGTAAGTTTGGCAGTCCTTCTAGAAAGAGAATTCGTGCAATAACTTTATCTGCATGCTTCATTTGACGAATTGACTCTTTATATTCTGCCGAGCCAAGTTGTTCTATTCCCCAATCATTAAACATGCGTGAGTGTAGGAAATATTGATTAATTGCTGTTAAATGATGATACAAAACCTGATTCAATTGGTTAATTACATCACGATTGCCTTTCATTCTTTTCCACTCCGCATATCTATGATGTCTCGATCTAGATTTAGATTAAGACAGTTGGTTATGCATATGCTAAACAACAACTTGCATGAAAGCGAGATGTTTTTTGAACAGCAAATGGAAATCATAATCGAAAACAATTATATCAAATATACATTGTTAAAAATAAACCCACTTTAGGCAAGTGGGGGAGGAGAATTTGGCATTTTGCTTTAATTTTAATAAGAATTTATTTTTATAATTATCTTTTAGGCTGCAACAGAAATACGTGCTGCAATTTCCGCAAGTTCTTCATTAATAATGCTACGTGCTTCAGGTACACAACGACCACAACAGGTGCCTAAGTCAAGTAAGTCTCTTACCTCACGAAAACTCTCAGCGCCACGATCAACAGCATCTTTAATGTCTTGATCAGTAATCCCACGACATAAGCACACGTACATCAGATATACCTGCAGATATAATAAATACAATAGTGATATTAATGATAACTATTATCGTTTGTCAATAAAATTAATTTATTTTTTTATTAATTGTCATCGGAAATTTGAATAAAAAAACCACCATAAAAGGTGGTCTTAAGAATATCAATACATTAGGGGAGAACAGCAAAGCCATCCATTTCAACCAATGCACCTTTAGGAAGACTAGCTACCCCCAATGCTGCACGTGCAGGGTAAGGTTGTGAAAAATATTCACCCATAATTTCATTCACAAGTTGAAAATGTGATAAGTCAGTTAAGTAGATATTCAGTTTTGTAATATCTGCCAAAGAGCATTCCGCTGCTGCACATACAGCTTTTACATTATCAAATACACGTCGTATTTGTGCTTCAATACCTTCTACAAGAACCATTGTTTCAGGATCTAAGCCAATTTGACCAGAAAGATATAATGTATTATGAACGAGAATTGCTTGTGAATATGTACCAATAGCAGCAGGCGCATCTGTTGTATGTATAACTTGACGTGACATCTTTTTTCCTTAGTTCTGATTATTGGTTTCTAATTGAATTGGTGCATCTTGTCGAATAATACGAGGGAAGCCAAAATGCATTCTTAAATCACGAATGACTTGAGCAATCTCTTGTCTATTGTGAACAACTAAATTGACGTAAGTTTTTTGTTTCTGTGTATGTACAGACTCAACCCCTGTTTGTGCTTTACGACAGTGATAAATGAGCTCCGAAATTTCCTCATCGTTCATGCTCATATGAACACATAAAAATGCAGGGAAGTTCACTTCATGATTGGTATCTGTATGCCAGAGTAAAGACATAATACTTTCAGGGTGTAAGTGTTGCTCATGAAGTAAGTTATAGCATCGCGTACGATGTACAATTAAGCCACGCCGAGATAAATGGCCTTGTATCGGATCACCTAACACAGGGTTACAACAGTGTGCATATTTTACATCAATCCCTTCAGTTCCTTGAATAAGGCGATGATGTGAAATTATTTCTTCAGAAGCTTCGTGTGTAAATAGATGGTTGGCAACAAGTTGAGGGAGTAAATCTCCGACAGCAATTTGTTCATACAAGGTTTCTTGCGATTCAATATGGCGCCACTCTAAAAGACTTTTCCATTCTTGTGGTGATAATGAAGCAGTGGATTGATTAAATAGCTTAAATGCACGATCTAGGGCTTGCTGACCAATAATTCTTTGCTCTTCTATATCTTGCTCGCGCAAAATATTTTGAATGGCTCTACGTGCTTTTTGAGTGTTTACAAAACTTAGCCAATCTGGATTTGGTGTTGCGAGTACATCGGTGATGATTTCAATGACTTGGCCATTGGTTAAAGGTGTCGATAATGGTTTATGTTCACCATCGATTTTTGCGCCAATCGCATGGTTGCCTAAAAATAAACTTGCCGAATATGCAAAATCTACAACGGTTGCACCTTGTGGTAACTCATGTAACTGCCCATGGGGAGTGTAAACCCAAATTTTTTCCTGATGTAAGTAATCAAGGAGCTCATTGAAGGTTGTTTTTGCACACTCTGTATCAATCAGTGTATTCAAGTTTTTCATTGAAGCTTGAATGGCAGAGCGTGCTGCCTGAGGTGCATTTTCACCCAATACAACACCGAAACGGGCAGCTTTTTGCATGAGTTCAGTTTGAATTGTTACAGATAAAGCCGTTTTTTCGCCTTTCAGTTTCATCATAAGGGATTGATTACCACCCGGTAGAGGGCGTCGAATATGATCTTGAAACTGTAGAACTTGGAAATTTTCGCTTAGAATATCTACGAGACGGTCACAATCTGCAATAGTTTCCAACACGATATCGAAATTATGGCTACGTGTGAGTTCCTGTAAGTTTATTTCATTCTTTAAAAAGTGGCGCAATAATTCAATATTATTATTTTTCTTTTGAATTGTGCCTTTAATATGATGTTCTTCAAGAAGTTTATGTAAGTTGTTTTCCCAGATTTGCTGATATTCACAGCGTTTTGGGCGTGTTTCTTGAAGAGCATTTTGCACAGTATTGAATAGATCTAGATCTAGGTTTTGATAACAGAGGTATTCAAGGTTATCTGCCATTTCATTCATACCAACAATACGCGCCATAGGTACAAATACATCATGGGTTTCTTGCGCGATACGAGCACGTTTGTCTGGGCGTAAAGCCCCTAGTGTCGTCATATTATGATAGCGATCGGCTAACTTAATAATGATGACTCTTGGGTCTTGTAAAGTAGCTTGTAATATTTTTCTGAAAGAGGCTGCTTTATTAAACTCTTTATCGCTAGAATGCGTAAGTTTAGTTACGCCATCGACAAGTTCGGAAACGGTTTTACCAAATTTTTCAGCAATTTCGTCTTTTGTAAATTCAGTATCTTCGATGACATCATGAAGTAATGATGCCATGAGTGTTTCTGAATCGAGTCGCATGTGTGCCAAAATACAGCTTACGGCAATAGGATGAAGAATATAAGGTTCTCCACTTTTACGTGTAACTCCACTATGAGCCAAGTCGGCAAAGTCACATGCAGCCAATACGCGTTCGACATCATATTCAGACAAATAGACATCTATAATTCGGTTAAGCTGTTGCTTGGCTTGGCTGACATCTTCGCCTGGCATAAAAACACCCTTACGTTAAGTGACAAGAGATAAATACATTCACTATCTAATGAAAAACATTCTAATGAACTTGTCAAATTTTATATGAAGAAAAAGGAAGAATTTTTCAATGATAGTTATCTTTTTAGGCAATTGTGCATAAAAAGCATTCAATAAAAAAAGCCTAGTTGGATAAACTAGGCTTTTTCAGCAAAATAAAACTTAAAAAGAAAAGTTCTCAAGGTTTAAGTTATTTGCAGAAAGAGCAAGGTCAAGGTTTGATGCTTGATAGTCTTGTTCACGCTGTTTTAATATGTCTTTGCTGACATGACCAACGGCAATTTCACGTAGTGCAACAACTGTAGGCTTGTCATTATCCCACTCGACAGTTGGTTCCATGCCTTGACGTGACAATTGGCGCGCACGTTTACTCGCCACAAGAACTAACTCAAAGCGGTTATCTACATGGTCTAAACAATCTTCAACGGTTACGCGTGCCATAACATATCTCTTATATCAGTTAAAATTAACCAGACTGCGAAGTATAAAATGCTTTGCTTGCAGACTCAAGTTTTAATCAATTTCTGTACTTAATAATCGTGTAATTAATGTTTCATGTCGTTGAGCTTGTTGTGACATGACCAAACGATTTGCATTAATTACAGATTCCAAATCATGGAGTGCTTTGTTGAAATCATCATTAATAATGACATAGTCGAAATTGACATATTGATGCATATCTTCAACAGCACAGCTTAAACGATGTTCAATGACATCTACAGCATCTGTACCTCTGTTCGATAAGCGCTGACGCAGATCAAACTGACTTGGAGGTAAAATAAAAATTTGTTTTGATTCAGGAAAAAGTTTACGAACTTGTTCAGCACCTTGCCAATCTATTTCTAACAGGACATCATGACCCTGTTTAAGCTGTTTTCTAACAGTTTCTTGCGATGTACCGTAATAGTTACCAAAAACTTCGGCATATTCAATAAAACCGCCTTGTTCAACTTGTTCAAGAAACGTATCTTTAGATGTAAAGTGATAGTGAACACCGTCAAGCTCGCCAGTTCGTTGGCCACGTGTTGTATGGGAAACAGAGACATGTAAATTTGTAACACGCTCAAGCAAGGCTTTAACCAGGGAAGTTTTGCCAGTTCCTGACGCAGCAGAAACGACAAACAATAGACCTGACATGATATTTTTCCTGATATGATAAAATATCTTCTCTATTTTAAAGTAGACTGTACATAAACTGAATAGTTTATTTGAATAGACTTGCGTTTAAATGCAAAAAAATAGTGATTTCAAGTGTAATTGAGGAATTTATGGAAATTGTATTGGCGAATCCACGAGGTTTTTGTGCAGGTGTAGATCGCGCCATTGCGATCGTTAATCGTGCACTTGAATGCTTTAGTCATCCAATTTATGTGCGTCACGAAGTTGTACACAATAAATTTGTCGTCGATGATTTACGACAACGCGGTGCGATTTTTGTAGATGAGTTAGATGAAGTTCCTGACGATAATATTGTCATTTTTAGTGCGCATGGAGTATCAAAGGCTGTTCAGGATGAAGCTAAGCGTAGAGGGCTCAAAGTTTTTGATGCGACATGTCCTTTAGTGACAAAAGTACATATTGAAGTAACTAAATACGCAAGAGAGGGTAGAGAAGCCATTTTAATTGGTCATCATGGGCATCCTGAGGTTGAAGGAACCATGGGGCAATACGACCTGACATATGGTGGTCATATTTATTTGGTAGAAGATGAAAACGATGTTAAAAATTTAGAGGTCGTTAATCCTGAATATTTAGCATTTGTTACTCAGACCACACTTTCAATTGATGATACTGCTAAAGTTATTGATGCATTAAGACAGAAATTTCCAGAGATTAAAGGGCCTCGTAAAGACGATATCTGTTATGCAACACAAAATAGACAAGATGCTGTTAGAGACTTAGCGCAACAATGTGATACTGTTTTGGTGGTTGGTTCTCCAAATTCTTCAAATTCAAATCGTTTACGTGAACTTGCTGAACGTATGGGGAAAACTGCATTTCTTGTGGATAATGCAGATGAGCTTGATCAAAACTGGTTTGTCGGTGCATGTAAAATTGGTGTGACTGCGGGTGCTTCTGCCCCAGAGATATTAATTAAGCAAGTCATTCAGCGTTTACAAGATTGGGGTGCAGTTTCCGCAAATGAGTTAGATGGTAGAGCAGAAAATATTACATTTAGCTTACCAAAAGAACTTCGTATACAAGTTGTACAGGCTTAGGGTATACTCCCTAAGCTTAGAAATTTTATTATTTATTTTGACTATGTCTATTTGCATAGTGTAATTTTTATACTTTATTTTTGTTGGTTGGATTTTAATGGGGGTTACTGGTATGCGACCAGTAAGGGGTTTTACATTAATTGAACTGATGGTCACAATTGCTGTGCTTGCAATTATTGCAATGCTTGCAGCACCTTCTTTTTCAGATATGATATCAAGACAAAATTTGAACAGTAGTGCTGATAATTTAACTGCGACTTTTTCGCAGGCAAGAGCTAAAGCTGTTTTAGAGCGACGTAATATCACTGTAACTCTAGGTACACAGGCGCAAGCCAATACCGGCACTGTACTGAACTGGGCACCAAGTGGACAAACTATTCAGAAAACAGCAAGCGGTTCAACTGGTATTGGTTCAATTGTTTTTCGACCCGATGGATTAATTCAAGATCCACAAGATACTACTAAGCCATTGAATAGCAATATAGATATACTTTTATGTAATCAGCCGACTTCTGCAAAATACTCTAAAACAATTACTATTAGCTTTTTGGGAAATATTCGAAATAGTGGAATACAAGGTTCTGGGGGATGTTCATCATGATGAGTCATCAAAGGGGGGTAGGCTTAATGGAAGTTCTCGTTGCCCTTCTGATTTTAGCCATTGGGGTACTTGGTTTCATCGCACTGCAATTTAGAGCAAATGAAGGCATTTTTGAGGCAAATAACCGAGTTCAAGCAATGAATGTTGCAAGAAACTTAGCTGAACAAATTCGAATAAATACCACAGCACAGAGCAGCTATACGGGCAGCTTATCTAATATTCAGTCCTCTTCTAATTGTTTTACTAATTCATGTAGTCCAACTCAAAAGGCAGCATTTGATCTAGCACAAACAGCAGCTCAAGCATCAAATTTAGGGATGCAAGTGTCTATTAATGGTTGTCCTTCAGCACAAGATGGACGGCAGTGTATTTATGTGGCTTGGAATAAAACAGATCCTGTTGATAATACGGCAACGACGGCGGGTTATGTACCTTGTACTCAAAGCACAAGTAGCAGTTATACCTATACACCTAATTCTACGTGTATTGTGATGGAGGCATACTAATCATGTATTCATCTCAGAAAGGTTTTACGCTTATTGAACTTATGGTCGCCTTAGCTTTGGGCTTAATTATTATTGCCTCTGCGACCATGTTACTTATTTCTGCCCAGCGGAGTTTAGCAGTCCAACAAAGCTCAGCAGAGATTCAAAATAATGCCAATTTTGCTTTTGACTATATTGTGAAAAATTTGCGCATTGCAAATTATGGAAATGATGGCAGTGCAATTAACTTGCAAGCACCTCAGGCAGGTGTTGTATTAAATGATTACAATTTAAGTAGTGAAGCTAGTAGTAATAATAATCCTAATAAACTATCGAGAAATGCTTCAGGGCCAAGTAATGTAAATATTCAGAGTGATCAATTAGTAATTCAATATTTACCTGTACCATCTCAACAATCTCAAACAAGAGTATTTGATTGCCAAGGTAATGAAATTACAAATACCAATACGCCTGTAGTAGAACGTTATTTTATTAGAAGAGATGCTGGCATTTTTAATGGTGAGACCAATGATAATGCCTTGTCGCTTGCATGCGAAGCAGGAACTGCGCAAACGATAGGAACTCGCGATGGTCAAATTATTATGCCACGTGCAGATTATATGCGTGTTTTATTAATCGTTCGTCAATCGAATAATAATTTACAAGAAATGCCAATTAGCAGCTATACGCAGAACAGTGGTGATGTTGTGGGTGTAAAAGTGGCCGTATTAGCACGATCTACTCAAAGAGTGGGTACAACATCAGCATTACCAACAACATTTAATGTTGCCGATCAGTCTGTGTCTTTAAGCAATACTGCGCCGCAAGGATTTTTAAGGGAAGTAATGACGCAAACTGTTGCTTTTAGAAATGCGATGGGGACAAATTAAGATGAATCGATCATTACAACGAGGTGCAACCCTCATTATTGTGCTGTGTATTGTATTATTGGTAACTATTATCGCTACGGTTGCTATTCGTCAAAGCTCTGTATCTTTAAATATTGCAACTGGTGCTCAAGCACAAAAATTAATGATGCAGAACTCAGATGCAGCCCTATTGCGTTTTGAGCAACTTCATAAACAAAATAGTAGTGCAGCTGTAAACTCTTTATTTTCTACTATTAAAAAGAATATTGGTAAAGAAGTAGTATGGTGCTATTCCGATTTACAAAGAGATTTTTTTACATTAAATAATTCTAGTTTAATTTACTGGATAGCAGGGAATACACAAGCCACTACAATTGGCAATGATGGATTCTGTAGAAGTAACAGTTTTTCGACTGGACGTTCAACTGTTGTTACACAAGTTGCAGCAACGATTTCTTTGACTAATTCGTCAGTCATAACGAACAGTAGTTCAAATGATAATAGTGTACCGCCTGTAAAAATAATCGTTTATACCACATCGTTTATACCAACACTTTCTACGGCAAATGCAGATGCTATTAATGCTTGTTTGTCTACTAGAGTGAGTGGTCGACCTACCTATGTTAATAAGACTGAGAGTAATCCTCAGACATATACTGTATCAGAATGTTTATCAGCATTAAATGTACCGAATTATACCGCAGTTGCGGAATACCAAAGTGAAAATTAAGGGGGGAACTTTCATGAAGTCATATAAGAAGGGGAGAACCTCCTTATCTTTTATTGTTGGTACAACATTTGCCACACTTATCGCATACTCCACAGTATATGCAAGTGATACTGAAATTTATCAGCCTGCGAAGAGTGCAAATACCACACTTATGTTCATGCTAGATGTTTCGGGAAGTATGAGTATTACTTATATGAACCGTTTTTTCAGTCGTAGTGATTCGTATACTGCTTGTGATATCCCTCGTCAGTACATGAATACGTTTACAGTAGGCCAAGAAACCTCCACGACAAACCCATCTTATACACGTTATTATTGTGGTATACAGCAGCAAGTTCAGACAGGTACGGAAACATACCAGACAGGTACGGAAACATACCAGACAGGTACGGAAACATACCAGACAGGTACAGAAACATATCAGACAGGTACAGAAACGTATCAAACGGGTACGGAAACGTATGATACTGGTCAAAGACAAAAAATATACTATTATCGAGGGAATACAAGTTTTTTTGGTATTCCTTTAAGTTTTTATACTTGTAATGCAAACACTACCGTGGCTTCAGTAAGTAATTGTAATAATTACGTTGGGCCAATTAGTAGTTTACTTTCTTTTATTAGTCAATTTTTATTTGGTGGTGGTCAGTCTGAAGTAATAGGAAGTAATACCTATTACTATAGAATGGATCCTGTATATGCGACACGTCCAACGTATGCGACACGTCCAACGTATGCAACACGTCCAACGTATGGTACCCGTCCAACGTATGGTACCCGTCCAACATATGGTACACGTCCAACGTATGCTATACAGACTGTAAAATATTATGATCGTATTACACGTTTGAAAGATGCAATGTTTGATCTATTGGATGGTACAAATGGCGTTCAAAGATTATCGGATGATCTAATATTAGGTATTTCTGCTTTTTCATATAATTTGAATAGTTATAATAATACAACAGGTTATATTGTCTCTCCTGCAAAGCCTTTAAATACCGAACAGCGCAATGCAATTAAGCAAAAAGTTGCAGCTTTTGTTGGTGCAGGCGGTACACCTACAGCAAATGCATATGCGGATACAGCCTCTTATTTATTTGGTACAACTACCCTTGGTAGAACTTCTAATGGTATTCAAAATGTATTAGATAATACGGAAATTGTTCGAGGAAGACGTTCTTATATACAACCTGCAAGTATAGCGAATCAAAATTCATCTTCTCAAGCATGTAGTGCCCAAGGCGTTTATGTGCTTACAGATGGTTATCCTAATGTGTCAAGTGTTCCAGTTGCTCGATCGTTAATGCAAGGTGCACTCAATAATGGTTCCTTTAATTGTACTGGTCTAAACTTTGGTCAAAATTCAAGTGCAGATTCCGGCTGGCAATGTATCGCTGATTTCTCTCAAGTTCTTGCCAGTGGCAACGGTACCCCAAGTGGATTAAAAGTAAAAACGGCAACAGTAGGCTTTGGTGGCGAATTTCAGCAAATGACTGATGCCAACAAACAATACGATCCAAATTTAAGTGATAGTCAAAATGCACAAATTATTGATGGTGTAAGCAGCTTAAATGATGATATAAAAAATACCATGAAATGGGGCGTATATGGTAAAGGGGGGTGGTATACGGCAACATCATCTTCAGATATTGTAAATAGTGTCAATAACTTTATTGGAAATATAAAAACAGAAATTCCAAATGTAACGACGGGTTCTGCAACTATTCCTGTTGATCAACTTGTTCCGTCTATTATCCGTCCAATCGCTTATTTATCACAATTTCAGCCGACACCAGATCAAACTTATAAGTTATGGCAAGGTAATGTTAAAAAATATAATGTCATTAATAATATACTTGTCGACTCTAATGGAAATAGAGCATTTAATACGAACGGTGAGCTTGTTCAGTCTAGTAAAGATTTGTGGGCAAAAGATGACGGTACAGTAGGTGGTGTTAAATCAAGTTTGTTACTCGGAATAAATAGTGCTAATACAGCCAATAGAAAGTTATTAATGAACCGAGCAACTAATGGAGATTCCACACCAACGAGCTTAACTCAGATTCAACCGACAAATCAGTATTTATCTTCTACAAATGATAAAGATAGAGGTTATATCATTTCTTTACTTGGCTTTAGTGTTGATCCAAATAATCCGCCAAATAGTGTAAATGCATTAAAGCAAATGCCAGAGCTAAGACAAGTCGGTGCTGTGATGCATTCTTCACCATTGCTTGTCACGAATGGCGGAACGATTGGACTTTCATCAAGTGGTAATGTAGTTACTTCTAATCGTCAAGATTATGTTTTATTTGGTACAACCCAAGGGTTATTACATGTTGTTGATGAGTCGACAGGTATAGAGAAATTTGCATTCTTACCTAATGAAATGGTGAATTATCAGAAAAAAGGATTCTTAGGATATCAGCTGACAGCTGAAGCAAGTGAAGATAAAATACGTGATCTTTACTACGGTGTAGATGCGCCGTGGAGTGTATATAGCGAGTATGTTCCTACAGCAAGTGATGCCAATACGGTGACTGTAGGACAGGGTGCAAATAATGCACAAGGCTTACAAATGGCATATGGTGGCTTACGTATGGGTGGGCGTAGCTATTATGCTTTAAATCTACAAAATATGGATAATCCATCATTAGCATTTCGTATCGACCCTAATTCTAATAGAATATATTCTAAAGATAGTACGGTTAATAATACCTCGTATGATCAGCTTAAATTTATGGCACAAAGTTGGTCTAAACCAACGGTTGGTTATGTAAATTGGAATGGTACAAAAACCTTAGTTATGTTCGTTGGTGGTGGTTACGATGCCGGTGGGGCTAATGGTGATGGTTTATTTAATGATGATGGTTCGCGTAAAAGCTATAGCGGTTACGAGAATCGTGACTATCAGCAAACTAACGGTCAGGGCGCAGGGGTATATATGTTCGATGCCTTAACAGGAAAACTGTTATGGTGGACAAGTGCCAATAAAGTAAGTAATAACAATGGCGTTCAGTATACTGAAAGTTCAGATATGAAATACAGTATTCCAAGTGAGATAAAAGCCGTTGACACCACAGGTAATGGTCTTATTAACCACTTGTATTTTGGTGATTTAGGCGGACAAGTATGGCGTATTGATTTAAATAATTCTGAATCGCCATCTAACTTTGCGAGAACACCGGTTAAAATTTTAAACTTAAATAATAGTCAATATAGCCCAAGATTCTATGAAAAACCTGCATATACCTCTTATGCAAGCGGAACGAGTCGTTTTGGTGTGGTTTCAATTGGTAGTGGTAATCGTAGTCGTCCACTAGCTCAAGAACAAGCGAGCACAAATGGATATCAAAATGATGCAATCTATAATGTTTTTGATAGAGATGTATTAAGATCTGATATTTATACTACACAGACATATAACACATCTAATACTGTTAAAAGTGACCTAGCTAATGCAAACACTGGAACAGTTCTTAATAATGCAAAAGGATGGTTCTATGAGTTTGGTAGTTCTAATGCATTAAAACAAGTTGAAAAGGTAATGAGCTATCCAATTGTTATTCAGGGAAGCTTATATGTGACTACTTTCGACTCTAGTCGTGATGGCATACAAGGGCAATGCGGTGCAGGTGTTAAAGGTGGAAGTTCTGTGTATAAATTCAATCTGCCATATAATGTTGCTGCAAGTGGAAGTAGTCCGACTGGTTATTCACAAAAAATAGATATAGGTACAGGAATTGTTGCGCCTGCAATCGGACCAAATGTGGGTACAAATGGTGATCCGATAGCAAATGGTAAAACTTTAATTACCAATACACAGCCTGTGCCTGTACCTTATGCAAGTACTAAAGGGCTTAAAAAGCTAAGTTGGTATGAGCTGAATAATAACTAGGAGAGGCTATAAATCATGAAACAAAATGGCTTTACTCTTCTAGAGCTGATGGTAGTTGTAGTAATTGTTGCAATTTTTGCAGCAATTGCTATTCCAAGCTATCAGAGTTATATGAGGCGTAATAACGAAGGTCAAGCAATTCAAGAAATGCAGAGAATCTCCGTACTTCTAGAGCGTCACAAGGCACGTAATTTCACTTATAAACTTTTTTCTCTAGATGGAACCAATCAAAGTACAAATACAGTAACTCTACAAAATGGTTATACCGTACAAGTCGTTGATGGAAGTAGTACCTCAAATGCTGTGCCTTTGAATAATGACAACAGCCCAGGTCAAACTTGGGCAATACGTGCACAAACTACAGATCCTCAAAACTTTACTTTGCTTTTAACAAGCCAAGGATTACGTTGTAAAAACCAAGCAGCATCTAATGTCACATTTAATACATGTGGTACCGGCACTCAGGGGTGGTAATGAAAAGTTCTCAAGGTTTTACTTTCATGGAAATGATGATAGTGGTCGCTATTATTGCGATATTAGCGGCTATTGCATATCCACTATATACACAACATATTGTGAAAACTAACCGTGTTGATGTGCAAAGTGAACTCATGCGACTTTCAACCAGATTGCAAGAATATCGTGTAATTAACCATACTTACCGTAATGCGACTTTAGCGAATATCGGTGGTACTTCGAATTATCCTGCTCAAGGCACAGCCAACTATGCAATTACACTTGCGCTAAATACAGATAATCGTGGATATACATTAACCGCAACACCAGTTGCTGGTAGACAAAATGGCGATGGTGTTGTTTGTCTGAACCAAGATGGTCAAAGATTTTGGTCAAGAGGACAAAATATATGCACTTTAAGTGCAACATCGACATGGAATGATTGAGAAATAAATTCAAATTTGTGAATAACTCAAAAATTGACCTTTCCCTTCGGGCGAATATATCGTAAAATGTTCGCCTTTTTAGGTTCAGCCGAATCTAAAGAGTTTTCTTAACATGTGAGAGTATTAACATGGTCGTAATTCGTCTAGCACGCGGTGGTGCTAAAAAACGTCCGTTCTATCAAGTTGTTATTGCAGATAGCCGCAATGCACGTGACGGTCGTTTCATCGAACGTATTGGTTTCTTCAACCCAACTGCTCAAGGTCAAGCGGAAAAACTTCGCCTAGACGTTGATCGCTATGCACACTGGGTTGCTCAAGGCGCTCAGCCATCTGAACGTGTTGCTGCATTAGCTACTCAAGCTAAAAAAGCTGCAACTGCTGCATAATCTGTAGTAGGTATAGCCCATGAAACCAACTCAGAATGTACCCGAAGATCGTATTCAGATTGGACAGTTACGTTCAGCATATGGACTTAATGGGTGGCTATGGGTGTATTCAAATACAGAACCCATGAGCAACATATTTGACTATCTTCCTTGGTTTATAAAAACCAAAACGGGATGGCAAACAGCAAGTGTAAAACGTTGGAAGCCACACGGTAAAGGCCTAGTTGTTGCGCTAAAGGATGTGAGTGATCGCACATTAGCGGAAAGCTTGGTAGGTGCCGATATCTGGATCTCAAAGTCGCAACTTCCGAAAGCAGGTGTAGATGAATATTACTGGTCTGACCTTAAGGGTCTAACTGTAATGAGTCTGAATGAAGAAGAGCAAGATGTAAATCTTGGTCAAATTTATGAACTGTTTGAAACAGGGGCAAATGATGTAATGGTGGTTCGCGCCACACCTGACAGCATTGACTCTGAAGAGCGAATGATTCCGTGGCATAAAGATGTTGTACAAGACGTTGATCTTGAAGCTGGTCGCATTTATGTCAACTGGGGCATAGATTATTAATCCACTTTGTGGGATAAGACACAGCAGGAAATAGAGGAGAGTCTGTGTGTTTTTTGCAGTCATTACGCTTTTTCCTGAGATGTTTGAAGCGATTACAGCCTACGGCATTAGCGGGCGTGCAGTAAAAAACGATATTGTGCAAGTCCATTGCATTAATCCTCGTGATTTTGCTGAGGGCAACTATAAAAGAGTGGATGAACGTCCATTTGGTGGTGGTCCTGGTATGGTGATGATGGCAGCGCCGTTGGCAAAAGCAATTCATCATGCAAAACAACTTGCTTCGCAAGCAGGATGTACACGTGTTCCTGTGGTTTATATGTCGCCACAAGGAAAAACACTTCATGAAGACAAGGTACACAGCCTCATAAGTTATGACGGTATGATTGTACTGTGTGGTCGTTATGAAGGCATTGATGAGCGTCTTATTCAGCAATATGTCGATCAGGAATGGTCTATTGGTGATTATGTTCTCTCTGGTGGTGAACTCCCTGCGATGGTGTTGTTAGATACATTAATTCGAAGATTACCGAATACAATGTCTGACGAACAATCTGCGGTGCAGGACTCTTTTGTGGATGGTCTCTTAGATTGCCCACAATATACAAAGCCCGATCACTTTGAGGGATTGTCTGTACCTGATGTATTAAAATCAGGGCATCATGGCAATATTGAAAAGTGGCGCTTTTTGCAAAGATATCAACGCACACTGGATCGTCGCCCTGAGTTGGTCGAAAAAGTTGAGTTGAGTCCACAACAAAAGAAGTGGCTAAAAGATTTAAAAGCTTAAGTTATTTAAGCGATTTGAAATAGGCTCTTTATTGTTAAATAACAATAGAGGGGAAGATAACCGGGTTGATATGCGTGAAAGCCTCTATCCCCAGCGGTCGTAAGATTAGGTCTTAACCGCATTATTGGAGATTCCCACAATGAGTGGTAAACATCCTTTAGTTCAAGCTGTTGAAAACGCACAGTTAAAATCAGATATTCCTGCTTTTGCACCAGGTGATACTGTTGTAGTTCAAGTAAAAGTAAAAGAAGGTGAGCGTGAACGTCTTCAGGCATTTGAAGGTGTTGTAATCGCGAAGAAAAACCGTGGTTTGAACTCTGCATTCACTGTACGCAAAATCTCAAGCGGTGTTGGTGTTGAACGTGTATTCCAAACACATTCACCAATCGTTGCTAAAATCGAAGTTAAACGTCGTGGTGATGTACGTCGTGCTAAGCTTTATTACCTACGTGAACTTTCTGGTAAAGCTGCACGTATTCGTGAGAAGCTACCTGCTCGTAAAGCGTAATCTTTACTTGAGCTTAAAAAATGCGCCAATATGGCGCATTTTTTTATAATAAAATAATGATTATAAAAATAGAAAATTATAAAAATAGATAATTGTGCTGATGATCTAAAAGAGGTTTGTTAAGATAGCCTGTCTTTTCGTTGTTGTATCAAAATATGTCAGTTCAGAAGAAGAAAATTCAGCGTCGTCATATCCATGGTGTTTTTTTACTAAATAAACCCTTACATTTGAGCTCAAATGGTGCATTACAGAAAGTAAGATGGTTGTTTCGTGCTGAAAAAGCAGGTCATACGGGCGCATTAGACCCTTTAGCAACAGGTCTATTGCCAATTTGTTTAGGAGAGGCGACTAAGTTTTCTCATTATCTTCTAGATTCGGTAAAACGGTATGAAACCACGGTTAAGCTTGGAGTAACTACAACAACGGGTGATGTTGAAGGTGATGTTTTAGAACAGCGTCCGATTCCTCATCTGACGAAAGAAAAAATAGAACAAGTTCTTCAAAAGTTTCGGGGTGAGATTCAACAGATCCCTCCAATGTACTCTGCGCTAAAGAAACAAGGGAAGCCTTTATATGAGCTTGCCCGACAAGGCATAGAAATAGAGCGTGAAGCTAGGCCAATTACTATATTTGACTTAACACTTGTTTCATTTACAGATGAAACTTTGACATTAGATGTAACTTGTTCAAAAGGAACATACATTCGTGTATTGGGTGAAGATATCGGTTCAGCTTTGGGTTGTGGCGGACATCTTTCAGCATTACATCGTGTTGGCACAGGACACTTTAATTTAATTCCAGAATATACCATTGAGTATTTAGAAAGTTTAACTGAATTAGAACGGGAGGCTTTATTACTTCCTCCATTTGCACCTGTTGAACACTTTAAGCAAGTCCAAGTTCCTGAAGGGAGAGCAAAATATTTTTCTAATGGATTGGAAAGTAATATTGATCATTCTGAGGAGCAACAAGTATTGGTATTTGATGGTGATCTTTGTTTAGGTCTTGCCGAGATTACAGATAAGAAGCGTCTTGTACCCAAACGTGTTTTAAACCTACATAAACTTTAAAAGTGAGACCATGTCATGGATGTATTAACGGCAATTACATTGATTGGATTTGCTTTTACTGCAGGTGCAATTGATGCAGCGGTTGGAGGTGGTGGTCTTGTTCAGATTCCGGGTTTAATGAGTACATTCCCTCAGATGCAACCTGCGACAGTAATTGGTACTAATAAGCTTTCATCAATTTTTGGGACAGCATCAGCAGCATATACTTTTGGTAAGAAAGTAAAGTTAGAATGGAAGTTACTGGCCGTAATTGCAATTTGTGCGTTAGTGAGTGCTTTTGCTGGTGCTGCATGTTTATCGCTTATTCCACAGTCGGTTTTGAGACCGCTTGTATTTATATTACTTATCATTATTGCCGTTTATACGTTTATTAAAAAAGATTTTGGACAGAGTAAGTTTCAGCTTAAGATTACTAAGAAAGTACTTATTTATGCTGCTATTGGAAGCTTAATTATCGGGTTTTATGATGGTTTATTTGGCCCTGGTACTGGTAGCTTTTTTATTTTCTTTTTCATTCGCTTTCTGGGGGTAGACTTTGTTCATGCATCTGCCTTATCTAAAATTGGAAATTTCATGACCAATTTTGCAGCGTTGAGTTTTTTTATTCCTACTGGGCATGCAATTATTGGGATTGGATTAATGATGGCTGTTGCAAACGTCATTGGCTCTATTGTAGGTGTAAAAGTTGCATTAAAATATGGCAGTGGTTTTGTCAGAAAAATATTTCTAGTTTTGGTGTCTGTTCTAATTGTACGCATTGGCTATCAAACGATTAAAGGGTAGGAAGCAAAGGATCTTTTAAGATCCTTTATTTTTATGAGACTGAAATTCTTTTTCAAGTTGTTTTTGTTTTTTACGTATTTTTCTTTCTAAATTTAGTTTGGCAAAATGTGTTGAACAAGTACAGCCAATGGATGCAATAATAATTGTAAATAATGCAAGCCATTGAGAAATGAGTAATTGTTCATGTAGAAAAATAAATCCTGAAATAGCAGCAATAGCAGGATCTAGACTGGTCAGTGTACCAAAAACTAAAGGTGGTATACGCTTAAGTACAATAATTTCAAGAGTATAAGGCAAGGCACTGGCTAAAATTGCAAGTAAAACAAAATAAACCAGAGCATTGGGTTCAAAAGCATGTGTAAAAGTACCTTGGTAAAGTGCAAATGGAAATACCATGGTTGTACCAATCAGCATACCTAGGCAAGCGGTATGAATTCCTGAAATCCCTGCATTCTTTTGACCAGACAGAATATAACCTGCCCAACAAGCGCCTGCACCCAGAGCATATACAATGCCGATCGTGCTTAAAGAATCTCGACTTTGGTTAAAGGGGAAAAGCAGACACATACCTAAAATAGCGAGACCGACCCAAATAAAGTCAAATTTTTGTTTTGCATGAAACAATGCGACTGCCAATGGGCCAATAAACTCGAAAGAAACAGCAATTCCTAAGGGTAAATATTTTAGTGACATATAGAACAAAGCATTCATACCACTTAAGGCGATGCCATAGCTCATAACAGTTTTCCAATGCACACTTTTCCAATGAATTGTCCATAGACGACCAATAATCGCTAGAATAATACCGCCTAGGCCTAAGCGAAGGGTTGCAACGACAAGTACATCGTGTGTTTGAAATAAGATTTTTGCGAGTGAACCACTGCATTGAATACTGACAATTGCAATTAGCAGTAAAAATATCGCAGAGCCATAATTATTTTGATTTTCGACTTTCATGTTGGCCTTTGAGATCATTTAAAATAAAAAGCCATAACTTTTTAGTTATGGCTTTTTTAAAGCAGAGATAGTGCTTAGAACAATACACGAATACGAATTGTACCTTCAACTTGATGAAGCATATCGAGTGCTTCAGCTGAAGTAGATGCATCTACGTCCATCACAAGATAACCAACATCATCTTTGGTCATTAGAGATTGGCTTGAAATATTAATATGCTGTTCTGCGAACAATGTATTAATTTTTGACAATACACCCGGTACATTCTTGTGAATATGAAGTAAACGGTGTTTGCCTTCAGCCAATGGAAGTGCAATTTCAGGGAAATTAACCGCTGAAAGTGTCATACCCTTGTCTGAATATGCAACAAACTTTTCAGCAACTTCAAGACCAATATTTGCTTGTGCTTCCATGGTCGAACCACCCACATGTGGTGTTAAGATCACGTTGTCTAAACCGCGTAGAGGAGATTGAAACTCTTCGTTGTTACCTTTAGGCTCTTTCGGGAATACATCGACTGCTGCACCTGCCAAATGACCAGATTTAATTGCATCTGCAAGATCTTCAATGACAACACATGTACCGCGTGCTGCATTTAAGAAGATAGAACCTTGCTTCATCTTGTCAAACTGAGCTTTGGTAAAGAAGTTACGTGTCGATGGCACATCAGGCACATGTAATGTAACAACATCTGCAGTTTCAAGAAGTTCATTTAATGAACCGACTTGGCGTGCATTACCCATAGGAAGTTTAGTAACAGTGTCAAAGTAGATGACTTGCATACCTAAGCTTTCTGCAAGCACAGAAAGTTGCGAGCCAATTGAACCGTAGCCGACAATCCCCAATGTCTTACCACGAGTTTCAAATGAACCCACTGCTGTTTTTTGCCATCCGCCACGGTGACATGTTGTTGACTTCTCTGGAACACCACGAAGAAGAAGAATAGTCTCAGCTAAAACGAGTTCTGCGACCGAACGTGTATTTGAAAATGGTGCGTTAAATACAGGAATACCACGATGCATGGCTGCTTTTAAATCAACCTGATTGGTACCAATACAAAAACATCCAACAGCAATGAGTTTGCTTGCTGCTTCAAAGACTTCTTCCGTTAATTGAGTACGGGAGCGAATACCAATAAAGTGTGCATCTTTGACAGCTTCTTTTAAAGCTTCGCCTTCTAATGCAGTTTTGTGATATTCAATATTCGTGTAACCTGCTGCATTTAATGTATTAATTGCATTTTGGTGTACACCTTCAAGGAGTAAAAAACGAATTTTATCTTTATCAAGAGATAGATGTTGGCTCATTACGGCTCCGCTACAAAGGCCAAATATTGGTTGCAGTATGATAACATAATGATCAACAACTTGTTTATTTCTTGCTAGGTTTGCCAAGATGAGTATTGCAGCACAGTTATCGCCACAATTATTAGCTCAATTGACCGAAATTGTCGGTGAAAGTCGAGTGAAAACAGATGCCAGTAGTTTGGAACATTGGGGGAAGGACTACACCAAGCATTTTGAACCAAATCCATCCGTGATTGTTTTTCCTTCATCCACAGAGCAGGTACAGCAAATTGTTCAATTTGCGAATACACATCAAATTGCGATTACGCCATCGGGTGGTCGTACAGGATTATCCGCAGGTGCTGTTGCAACAAATGGTGAGATTGTTGTAAGTCTAGATAAAATGAATCAAGTTTTAGACTTTTTCCCAGCAGATCGCATGGTTCGTATTCAAGCGGGTGTAGTGACTGAACAACTCCAAGAATATGCAGAATCTAAAGATATGTACTATCCAGTTGATTTTGCATCTGCAGGTTCAAGCCAGATGGGAGGCAATATTGCAACCAACGCAGGTGGTATTAAAGTTATTAAATATGGTATGACACGCAATTGGGTATTAGGCCTAACTGTTGTTACAGGTAAGGGCGATATACTTCATCTAAACAAAGGCATGATTAAAAATGCCACAGGCTATGCACTACAACATTTATTTATTGGTGGTGAAGGCACTTTAGGCATTGTGACTGAAGCTGAAATTAAGCTAGAGCGCAAACCACATGACCTTCAAGTGATGGTATTGGGAGTACCAGACTTTGATGCTGTGATGCCAATTCTACATGCGTTTCAAAGTAAAATTGATTTAACGGCATTTGAGTTTTTTGGCGAACTTGCAATGCAAAAAGTACTTGATCATGGGCATGTACAGCGTCCATTTGATACCGAATGTCCATTTTATGTGCTAGTTGAATTTGAAGCACCATATGAGCCAATTATGGACACAGCCATGGAAATCTTTGAGCACTGCATGGAAGAAGGCTGGGTACTCGATGGTGTACTTAGTCAGAGTTTAGATCAGGTTGAAAGTTTATGGCGTTTACGTGAAGATATTTCAGAGTCTATTGCGCCATTTACACCATACAAGAATGATATTTCTGTCTTAATTACGCACGTACCTGCGTTTATTAAAGAAATTGAAGAGATTGTTGAGCAGAATTATCCAGATTTCGAGATTTGTTGGTTTGGGCATATTGGTGATGGTAATTTACACTTAAATATTTTAAAACCTGAAAATTTAGATAAAGATGACTTTTTTGCGAAATGTAAGGTCGTAAATGAGCATGTATTTAATACAGTTCAAAAATATGATGGTTCTATTTCAGCAGAACATGGCGTAGGTATGACTAAAAAGCCTTATCTTGCAATGACGAGAAGTCCTGAAGAAATTGAATATATGAAAGCATTGAAACAAGTGTTTGATCCAAATTCGATTATGAATCCAGGTAAATTGTTTGACTAACCGAATCTAAGTAAAAAAGAGCGATGTGATATCGCTCTTTTTTATGTTCTAAATCGCTTCTGTGTTTTCAATGAGCCAATCTTTTGCATGACCTGACAGGTGTGGAAGAAGCTTCGTGCGAACCTGTTCATGGTATGTATTGAGCCATTGTTTTTCTTGAGTGGTTAAGAGATCTCGTTGAATGCATGTGGTATTGATTGGGCAAAGTGTAAGATTTTCAAAATATAAAAAATCGCCGTATTCTTGTGTTCCATGTGGAACCAACTGATTTACAATAAGGTTTTCGATACGTATTCCCCAGAGTCCTTCTCTATATAAACCCGGTTCATTTGAAGTAATCATTCCTTCAAACATCGCAGTATTTTTGTTTACTGGTGCATAATAAGAAATACTATGAGGCCCTTCATGCACATTGAGTGCAAAGCCTACGCCATGACCTGTACCATGTCTAAAATTAAGCTTTTCTTGCCAGAGGGGTTGCCTTGCAATACTATCTAATAGTGGTGCAGGTAGTCCGACAGGAAAAATTGCTTGTGCAAGAGCAATATGACTTTTTAAAACAAGTGTGTAGTCATGCTTTTGTTCATCTGTGGGTGTGCCAACTGGTACAACACGTGTAATGTCGGTTGTACCATCTATATACTGTGCGCCTGAATCGATAAGTAATAAACCATTGCCTTGAATATCAGAGAATTGTTCTTCTGTTGCTCTATAGTGTGGTAGGGCGCCATTGGCATTAAACCCTGCAATCGTGGCAAAGCTTGCACCAATAAAACCTTCTTCTTTTGCGCGATGTGCAGTAATTTTTTCGTCAATTGTAAGCTCAGAAATAACTTCTTGATTTTTAATAGCACGTTCAAGCCAACTAAAAAAATGACTTAAGGCGATACCATCTTTGAGCATCGCATGCCGAATGTGTTCAATCTCGCTAGGTGACTTTATTGCTTTAAAGCGTGTCGACGGATTTAATTCCTCTATGACTTGAGTTGCTTGAGGTAAGGCTTGAACGTGATAAACAGATACTTTATTTGGATCAATGAGTATTTTTTTATCGGTTATCTGTGCGAGAAAATTTCCACTGTCTTCGTATGGAAGCAGATTAATTTTATCTTTTAAAAAAGCTTCTTTAAGTGATTGTGGTATTTTCTCTTCATGAATAAATAAAGTAGTTTCACCATATTTGGAGATATATAAGTGAGCAAGAAAGACAGGATTATATTCGACATCCTGACCGCGGCAGTTTAATAGCCATGCAATGTCATCAAGGCTTGAAATAAAATGCCCATCGATATGTTCATGGGTAAGATACTGACTCACTTGTTGTATTTTTTCTAAACGCGTGAAATGATTTAGCCCTGATTGCATTTCATCAATAGAAAATTTAGGTAATGTCGGGCGATCTTTCCAAATAGGTGAAATAAAATCTTTAGCTATCTGACATGAAATCTTTTTATGGCCAAGTTTTACTGAAAGTTGTTGATACTGGTTTAATGAAAGTGTGCGTCCATCTGTTGCAATAATATCATCTTGTTTTAAATGCTCTACAAGCCATGCAATATGTGTTGAATCTGGTTCAGCAGTAAGTTTTTTTAATTTGATTTCTGTTTGACGAAGTTGTTGTTCTGCCTGCACCCAATAGCGTCCATCTACCCATAGGCCAGCTTCTTCTTGTGTAATCACTAATGTACCCACTGAGCCTGTAAAACCTGACAGCCAGACACGACTTTGCCAATGTTCAGGGAGATACTCAGACATATGTGGGTCTGCACTGAGAATAATATAGGCATTAATATGGTGTGTCTGCATTTGCTGACGGAGTTGTTTTAACTTTTCTTGTATAGACATATTTTGCATAAAGCATCCGGCCTTCATTCTGAGTTCTTAAATAATATAGCATCTTGTATGATCTGAGTTTATGCAATGCTGCAATGTATGCCGATAAGGGTGAGGTGAGATGAGTCGACCTTTATTTAAAAATATGCTAATGTTGCGCTCCTTGAATTGATCAAAAAATGTCACTGTTTGGTTCATATACAGAAAGCAAATTCGATGCCGCATTTATCTCAATTTATTTAGTGCTGTATGGGCGATTTGCGAAATCCCATAGTCTTTCGTTCAGCAAATGGCACCCTCTGACAGTTTTAAGATGCTTTTGCTGTACCTCGTTATTTTTTAGAAAAAAATGCAAAATTCTCAAGCAAAAACATTAAGTCTTGCGACCCTAATGTTCCCTCTAGCGCTTGTTCTCTTTGAATTGGCGACTTACATTTGTAATGACTTAATTCAACCTGCCATGTTGCCAATTACACAATATTTTGGTGTTAGTCCAACATGGGCACCTTCAGCAATGTCTTTTTATCTGTTGGGTGGTGCAGGGGTTGCATGGCTCTTTGGCCCATTGTCAGATCGTTATGGACGTAAGAAAGTTTTATTGGCAGGCGTATTATTTTTTACAGTATGTTGCCTTATTATCTTAGTCACGCAAAATATGTATCAGTTTCTTATTTTGCGTTTTTTACAAGGTTCAGGTTTAACGATTGTTTCTGCAGTGGGGTATGCTGCAGTACAAGAGTCATTTGAAGAGCGTGATGCCGTAAAAGTTATGGCAATTATGACCAATATCTCATTGCTCGCTCCATTATTAGGCCCCGTTCTAGGCGCTTTCTTAATTGACCATATTTCATGGCATTGGGGCTTTATTCTCATTGCGCTTATGTCTTTGATCAGTTGGTTTGGTTTAAAGGCATATATGCCAGAAATTGCGCCACCTGCTGAAAAAAAACCAATGCGTAATTTATTTGGTGATTTCAAACAGGTCTATTCAGATCGTCATTTTTTAAGCCTAGCGATTGCTTTACCACTTGTTGTTTTACCACTGATGTTATGGATTTCCATTTCTCCAGTAATGTTAGTCAACGAACTTGGATTATCTAGTTTGCAATATGGTTTATTCCAAGTACCTATTTTTGGTGGTCTCATTTTAGGTAATATCGTTTTAATTAAAGTGATTGATCGCTATGCATTAGGCAAGACCATTTTAGTTGGTTTTCCAATTATGTTGGTGGGAGCAATTATTGCAGCAATGGGTCTAGTTATCCCATCGTTAACTTTACCATTACTGCTCATTGGTTTAACGCTAGTAAGCTTTGGTGAGGGAATTGCTGTATCGGTTGTCTTTCGTTTTGCTTTTTCTTCTTCAGAAATGCCAAAAGGAACAGTTGCAGCTGCGATGTCGATTTTAAATATGCTCTCTTTCTTTGTTGGTATTGAAATTGTGCGTACGTTATATAGTCATTTCCATATGGCAGCTTACTTGCTTGCAAGTATTGTTATTATTCTTATTTGGTTTACGTTCCCTCGCCGTGCCTTACTCAAGGGTATGCGTTTAAGAGCAGAGGCTGAAGCTAAATAATTAAAGTTTCAGTATTTGAGCAAAAAGAAAGAGGCGTATATACGCCTCTTTTTTATTTAATTTCTTGTGAAAGAAGCTGATGTTTGAGTGCACTAATTTCAGGAAGCATTTCAATTAGCAAAGAGATTTGTTTAAGGGTGAGTTGTAACTGTGCAGATAAATTTTGCTGAGATGCAAGTATTTCAATTTCTAACAATTTAGATTCTATATTCTGTTGAGACAAAGGTGACTGCTCAATAAGTACTTCTCTTAATATTTGGCTACACCATTGTAATAGTGACAAAATGTTCTCGTCATCAACAGTATGTCGATGAGCACCTAAAGCTGATATATAACTGAGTTGACTATGACTGAGTACGAGGTAACGAAATGCATCATGAATAAGTGTTTTATCGGGATTCGGTTCAGCACTTAAGCTTGAAATCATATTTGCAAGCTCCGTTTGTCTATTGTGTGCAAAACGCCGTGCAGTGCGATAAGTCATACCATTGTCACGACCATATTCATATTGGTAAGTAATTTCGTCAAAATAGTCGAGTGTAGCGATGTCACTATTAATAATATTCTTAGAAATATTACGGCATTGCCAGTCTGGCCAAATAAAACTAACCGCAAACCATGCAATAAAACAGCCGATGAGTGTATCTATAATTCTTGGTAGAATAATCTCATAAGCAGAGCCTTTAAGACTAAAAATAAGCAATACCATGAGTGTTGCCATGAGCGTGGCCATGGCATATTTTTTTACGCGAAGATAGAAAAAAAGTACTGCACAGATGACAGTAAGCATGAGCTGACTTTCTGTGTTTTGAATGAAGTATAAGATTGGTACGCCAATGATGACACCAAGAAGTGTGCCCAATGTACGCATTTTTAACCGGCTCTTCGTTGCAAAGTAACTGACTTGGCAGACAAAAAGACTCGTTAAAAGTATCCAGTATCCATTTTTAAAGAATGGAAGCAGCGATATGCCATAACCAATACAAAAGACAAAAGAAATTCTGACAGCATGACGGAATAATGCAGATTGTGGGGTTAAATGCTGTTTGAATTTTAAAACCAGATCATTCCAATCTTGAATATCATTGTCTAATAAGTTTGTATTATCTTGAATAACTGCATGTGTCGTATGCTGATGCTCGTTATGCTGTGTGAGTGTAAGTTGAAATAGCTGTTCGTAAATATTTTTTAAGTTATTAAGAATGAGGCAGAGATTCTTCACTTCGCGGTTGTTAGGATTTTCTTCAATCCAATCATGTATTGAACTTTCAAGTTGAGCCAGTGCGATGGTATGTTCTTTTTTTACTTTGTAAGGTCTGTGGTGCAAAATAGATTCTGCAAGATCTGCACAAGCTTGGGAAGTTAAGCGAACTGTTTTTTGTATTCTAAAAATAAGATCGCTATGGTGAAAGTTTATACCAATGCGATCGTAGCTTAGGTAGTTCGATGCAGCCTGCTCATGAATGTCTTGTGCGAAAAAGTGTAGATGCAACGCGCTTAAAGTGTGTTTATTTGCACGGGAAGCTTTTAGTCTAGTAAGTAAAGCGCTTTTGGTTGTATCCAAATATTGTACTAAATTTGCATTTTTAATTGAAAGCGTTAGAAGTAAATTATGAATTTGTTCTTTATTATTGTCTGGGTCGAACAGCTTAGATTTATGAGTAAGGAGGTCTGAAATTGAAAGGAAAGTTTGCGCTAGACTGTCTTGAACGAAAAGAGTCGGTTTAAGAAGGTAAAACAAAATAGAAGTCATACCATACCACAGTGCACCTAATACAAAACATATGGGTTGAAAATACCATACGTTATGATCTTCTAGGCCAAACATCGTGTAGATAGACAGGAGTATTGTACCAAATGAAATGACGGCGTAACGTTGCCCCAAACTTCCAAGAAGAATAAGGAATCCGCTGGAAAGTGAGAGATAGACAATAAAGAGAAGAGGATAGGGGGCAAGAAATTCTAAAATTGTACTTGTAATAAAAAATAAAATGCATACATACAATAAATTACGTAATCGAATGCTTAATCGATCGTCAAAGTCTGTAAGTGCGGCCGCAATCGTGCCCAACGTAACAGGAACGATGTATTCGGTACAACCGATATAATATAAACCAAGTAATGTGCCTGAAAATACAATAAAAATTTGTAGGCAATAAATAAAGATAACATTTGATTTATATTGAGTTAATTTCTCTAGAAAGCTGTTCACAGACGTTAAAACACCTTTAATTTTTTCTAAAGATTGTTCTTTTTTTGATGTACTGTCAAATATTTTAATGTTTTACATGAGCACTTATAATTTTCCAGATGATGTTGTCTGGGAAACGTACTTGTGACATATCTAAGTTGAAGGGTGTTTGGGCATTACTTCCATCAATAAGTACTGTACCCGTATTTGCGGTAATATCGTTGTAAGTGAGATTGTGCCAATTTGCTTGGTTGTGCCCAGACTTATTTTCATAGACGGTATCAATAACAATCGGATATTTTACATCATGCATATGTACATGATTATAAGAAATATTGGCAACTTCTCCAGCAGCAGATTGGTCACTTTTAATTCTAAGACCATTGGTTGTATGATCCATTGCCAAGTCATCCACTTTTATATTAAACACGCCACCGTTTGTTTCGCTACCAATAGATAAGCCATGTCCTGTCCCAAAAATATTATGAAAGAAATACATATTTTGGGCACTTTGGGTATTTGCTTTAATTGCAATATTGTCGTCACCTGTACTAATCTGACTATAAGCGACTATGACATTTTTTGAAGAAATTGGATCGATTCCATCTGTATTTCTAGCATAGCTCGGTGTTTGAATCTGTATACCCCAAACCATTAGACCATCACTTTCTTTAAATACAACGTGAAAATTGGGTGAGTTTATAAGATGAATGTTAGATAAAGTAATATCTTGGCTATGATTTATTTGAATCAATCGTGGATTATTTTGTTTAAGTTTCTTCTCCTTAGCATCATTTGCCAAAGACCACCATGTTGTATTGGCTAGATCCAATAAAGGAAGATTGCCCTGACCGTCGATAGTACCTGAACCATACAAACCACTATGTTTAACATGATTAAAGGTAATAAAAGGTTGGCATCCATTTCCATGATTATCTAATGTGCCACAAGTATATTTACCTGAATCAAATGCAGAAGCACGATTGATGGCTCTGAGAGTAACACCTGATTGTATTACTAATGCACGCTCAGAAGGTATAGAAATTGGACCACTTATAAAAAAATGTTGGTTGTTATTCGACTCAAGATAAACAGCCTTTCCTTTTTCACATTGATCAAGTGATTCTTGAATGAGCAGTGTACTTTCTCCATTCTGTGCAAAAAGTGTCGTACAGCGATTGGGAGTCGTAGGCATTGCAACAACTAGAGCCGAGGAACATAAAAGCATGCCACCCATGAGAATATATTTGGTAAATTTCATCGGAATAATCGCATCAATATTCAATACAATACATCAATCTTAAATGTGTCAACTTAAAATAAAAAACGGCATACCTTAGGTATACCGTTTCTTTTATGGTGCGATACAACGATTAATTTAGTAACCTACTGTAAAGCGTTCACGAATATATTGATTTTTTTCTAATGCATCGACCAAGGCAATTGCATAGTCTTCAGCAGAAATATGGCTACCTTGTTCATTGGTAATAAGCGTATCTTTTGCTATACGAAATTTGCCTGTACGCTCACCAGGTTGGAATAATGCAGATGGTGATACGAATGTCCAATCTAAATCTTTAACTTCTTTTAATTGATCTAGAAAAACACATCCTGGCTCTGCTTCACTACGGTATTCTTGAGGAAAATCTGGTGAATCAATAAGGCGTGTTTGATCAGGTAAAAGTAAACTGCCTGCGCCACCTACCACTAGATAACGCTTTACACCAGAGTTTCTTACAGCATCAATAAGTGCCAGTCCATCTAAGTCGGCAAAGCGCACAGCACTAATTACAGCATCGTGACCTTTTAGAGCTTCAGTAAGCACTTCTTGATCTTTAATATCAACTGCTTTGGTGGTAACAGCATCATTTTTTTCAATTTTATTAGTGTTTCTTGCGATTGCAGTGACTTGATGTCCACGTGAAACAAGTTCATTTAAAATGCGAGAACCTGCCATACCTGATGCGCCAATAATTGCAACTTTCATATTTTTGCTCCTATGTTTTATTCTTAGATTATCGTTTTGATTAGGTCTGTTAAATAGGCTAAATTAAGACAAACTGTTGCACTGAATGAAACAATCGATTGTTTATCGGTTCAACATATGTATATGGCCTTTTATTATTGTAGATATTTTTTACATTATGATTGGTGTAGAACAGTCAGTTATGCGTAGAAAAATGTAAGTTAGTTCTCATTCATAGATGTATTCGATTTTTGAAGCCATTCTTTCCATATAGCGAGTAGCAAAGCAAGAATCACGGGCCCTAAAATGATACCAAGGAACCCAAAACTTGCGATACCTCCAATAACACCAAACATAATGATTAAAAAAGGAATATTGGTCGTTTTTGAAATAAAGAGTGGACGAATAATATTACTAGAGGGGGTTACGATGAAACAGCCCCATAAGAATATAATGAGTGCTGAAGTGGCTTGGTTTTGCGATATTAACCATAGTGCAATACTGCCATAACATATAGGTGTGCCAAGCGGAATAAAAGCCAGTATAAAAGTAAGTAATGTCATAAGAAATGCATTGGGAATACCAACAACGACATAGCTTAGACCTGCCAATAAAGATTGAATAAATGCAGTAAATCCAATGCCATAAACGACTGCATGAGTTGTTTGCATGATGGCACTTAAATAGGGTTTAAAGCGGTCAGAAAATAGGTTATGTAATATAATTTCAGTGTGTTGCAGCAATTGATCTCCATCTTTGTATAAGAAGAAGAGGGAGATAAGTGTGCAAAATAAATAAAATGCTCGTTGTGTAAATTCATTTAAAATGGAGCGACCATAATCGGAATGGGTTTGAAACCAAGTGATCAGATTCTGTCTAAATTGTTCTGGGTTTTCATTTATACGAGAAATCATTTTTTCTAAAAATTCACTGACCATTGGAATATGTTGCAGTGATGAGGGGAGTCTAACAGGGCCTAAAAATATAACTTTGTATAGTTCATGAAAGAGGGTTTGTACTTCTTGTTGTAAGACCAAAAATGCACATAAAAAGGGTAAACCAATTACAGCCATAAATAGGAAAAGCATAAGAGATGCATTAAATATTTTATGCTGTAAGCCGATTTTCTTCTGAAGTTTACGGTAGAGTGGCCAAGTAATGTAAGCAATAATTATTGCCCATAATATAGGAATAATAAAATATTTAAGAATAGAAAAACTAAGGTATATGAATAAAAGTAGAACAATAAAAATTAAACTGCGCTGTACCACTTGAGGGATAGAATCTTTAAACATACTGTATAGTTATTTTCTAAACGCAAGTCAATTTAAGATCCATCCCTTTATATAATTTAGAACCAAGTTGTGTCATCTTCGATAATACGATCTAAGATAGGTTGCCATTGTTTTTGGATATCTATGAAACGTTTTTGTTGATGATCAAAGATACTTAAACCTTGCATTGCTTGTTGCCCATAAGCACTGCGTTCAGAAATCCATGCTACGGGCTCATGTTCAACTTTTTTAAAAAAATCGAGTACTTCTGGAGAGTGAATATTATGATATTTAACACGATTTGCAACAAGTATAATGTCAACTTTTCCTTTGCGAATACGCTTAATATCTTGTAAACGCTTTAAAAATTTCTTGGTACTGTTTAAATCAAAAAATGAAGGCTGTAGAGGGGTAATAATTGCATGACTTTCACTAATAAGTTGCTCGGCATGTTCACCAGAGACAGCTCCAGGCGCATCAATAATGAGATATTCTAAATCTTTGGGTGCATCACCAATTGAATTTTCATTTCTCCAATCGAGAGAACGAATTTTATGTGCTGACGCTGGGCGTTGTTTAAGCCATTGTAACGTTGATTTTTGTGTATCTGCATCGGCAAGTGCAACTTGATAACCTTTGGCTGCAAGGGCCGTCGCAAGGGTAATCGCTGTATTTGTTTTTCCGCATCCGCCTTTCTGGTTTGCAACTAAAATAGTTTTCATGAGATATCGTATATTCTGATTTGTAATACTGTAACATTCTTTTCATGAATATTTAACCTATGAACCTTGCCAAGATGACATTGTTGCTTTGTTAAAAATTCGGCACACTACTTCATATTAGAGATAACAGGAAAATTGAGAAATGTCTATCTGGGTTGCTGCCTTTATTGGAGGATTGATCGGTGTTGTTCTGACTACACTATTACTGTCCAATTTTAGGAATGGAAAAATTCAAGCAGAGTATGAACAATACATTGCCCAACTTGAGCTTGAACATCGAGAGGCCTTAGAAGAAGCAAGAAGAAAAAGTGTGAATACCAGTAGAGCAGTTTTGAAAGGAAAAATGGCAGAACAATTCGCACCTTTATTTCCCCAGTTTAGTTATTTACCTGCAGATGCTCGTTTTTTAGGAGACCCTATCGACTATGTAGTATTTAATGGATATAGCGAATTTCGAGATGGTGAAATTTCTGCTGATGAAATTGAGGTTGTATTGATTGATATTAAAAGTGGTAGAGCACGTTTAAGTAAAGGTCAGCAAGCCATTGCAAATGCGATTCGTGCTGGTCGTGTCAGATTCGAAACTATACGTATTGATCAAATATAAAGCGTGTTGAATAAGTATAGGTCATGTCATTTTTTGAAATTTGATTCGAATTATATGAAAAAATACTTTTTTATGTATTAAAAAAACGATAATCTGAGTCTAAGATATGTATGTTCATACAATGCTATTTTGTCAGTTATAGCAACATGAACAATTATAATGAGTGAGCAGAAATGAAGTATGCACTTTGCATGGGCACGCTCTGTACGGCACTTGCTTTGGTGGGCTGTTACAGCAGTAGCCCAACGATTGATGGAAAAACACATGTTTTTACCCTTAAGCAAAAATGTCCTGCATTGTTAGATATGAAAGTCGGACAAAGTCTGATGTTTCATGCACCTGAAAATTTAAGCACAGGCTATCAGTGGCAAATCGTATCACCCTTAAATCTTTTTAGTGTTGATCAAGAAGAACAAAAACCTAAGCAACATGAAAGTAATCCAGTTGTAGGAAAACCTGCGGAAAAAATTTATCAGTTCGATGCCGTGAAAGCTGGTGAAGAAGAGATTCGATTAGTCTATATACGTCCTTGGGATCAATCGTCACCACCTGTCGAAACTTGGCATTGTCGTGTACGTATTTCTTAAGATGTTTTCCATTTCATTAGCTGTTTTTCTGCTTCAATTAAGTCATTGATGTCTGCTGGCTGAGGAGATATTGGCATGACTTGTGTTTTACTTTTCAGAAATAATGCTTGTTGTTCCCAATATTTAGTAAGTAAATCTTTAATCTGCTTGCCTTGAGCAGTATTGAGTTCTAAATCATCTAGCATATTTACTGCAGCACGTGCCTGATCATATTTACGTTGCATTAAATAATCAGGTCGAAGCATATTTTGGCGTTTTAATTGTTGCAGTTCTTGGTAAATTTCTTGTGTGGTTGTATTGAAATCAGCATTAAATTGATCGAGTTCCTGAATATCTGTTTGATCTTGTGAAGTTGCTGGAATATTACGGGAGGTCGATGAAGCGTGCTCAGCGCTATGTGTGTGAATGTCTTGATGCTGATGTACAGCATCTAATTTTTCTTTACAACCTGAAAACAAAAAGACGAAAAGACATAAGGTCATTGTAAAGAGAGAGTTTAAGCTTCTCGGCATATTAGGTACTCATATTGGTTGGCGAATCTAAGCGGATAAAAGTATACGCATAAGTATGATATGGAAAATTTATTTGATCTTTGGGAGATTTCTTTAAAAATTGATAAATAATTCTTTCTAAATGATCCTGAATCTCTTTTTTCTCTGTGTTTGTTAGAGTTGAAATAAAGCTAGTAGAGAGTAAACGCTGGCATACAACTTTTTCTACCGTACCACGATGAATGTAGCTAAACCTTTTTTCATAGACGGCTTTGAATAAGTTTTGATGGTTAAAAACTTCTTTCCAGTTAAAATGATGAAATCTTGGTGTATTTCCTTCAAAAGTAGCTATAAAGTTAGATATTTCTTGAACCCATGCATGTGAGTTGTCTCTGTAGTTCCATATGAGTCCCAAATGTCCATTTGGCTTTAAAATTCGATGAATTTCCTGTAACGTATTTATATGAGCAAACCAGTGAAATGCCTGTGCACTCATAACAAGATCGACACTTTGAGATTTCAATGGCATAGCATGACTGAATGCGCGGATGAGTTCAATATTTGGATGTATATGCATAAATTGCTTAGCCATATCATCAACTGGTTCAATAGCAAGAATATGTGCATCTGTATGCGTGAGTACACGCGTAAATTTTCCTGTACCTGCGCCTAAATCTATAGCTGTTGTTAAATTATCAATTTCAAAGTTTTGGATAAGCCAAGGAATTATTTCAGGTGGATAATCTGGTCTTGCTTGTTGGTAAGATTGTGCATTTTTATCGAAAGCATCCTGTGCTGTAGGGTGAATGTTTTGAGTCATGATATATTTAAAGAATGAGTTAAATTTTTAAGTATAGTCATAGCATCTGAAAAGACGCTTGAGTTTATAGCTATTGAAGTATCATTTTGTATACAACATAGTATTTTTAAAATAGGTATTTTATAACAAAGTCTATATGTCGAAATAAATATAATATGGAGGTGAGTATGGCGTTACAACCAAGTATTCCTGTTCATACATTGCATGATGGATATAGTGTACCCGCAATTGGTTTTGGAACATATACGCTAAACGGGAGTGAAGGCGTGAGTACAATGCTAGGAGCGGTGCAACAAGGCTATCGTATGTTAGATACTGCATTTAACTACGAAAATGAGGGGGCTGTAGGTCAGGTATTACAGCAGTCGGGTATTGAGCGAGAAGAGTTTTTTATAACATCTAAACTTCCTGGCCGTCATCATCGATACGAAGAAGCTGTTAAAACAATAGAAGAATCGCTTTTCCGTGCTCAGTTGAATTATTACGATTTATATCTCATTCATTGGCCAAACCCTAAACAAGAACTATTTGTCGAAGCGTGGCAAGCTTTAATTGATGCTCAGAAAAAGGGACAGATTAAATCGATTGGAGTAAGTAATTTTTTACCAGATCATATCGATTTATTAAAACAAGAAACGGGTATTGTTCCTGTTGTGAATCAAATAGAGTTGCACCCATTATTTAATCAACAAGAGCAAAGAGAATATAACCAAAGAAATGGTATTGTAACGATGGCATGGAGCCCATTAGGTCGTGCAAGTGAGGTTCTACATGAACCAGTTTTGCAAAAAATTGCCGAAGAAGTTGGTAAAACCGTACCACAGGTTATTTTGAGATGGCAGTTCCAACTGGGTGTTATTACCATTCCTAAAGCGACAAGTGAAAAAAACCAGATTGAAAATAGATCTATTTTTGATTTCTTCTTAACAAATGAACACGTATCCGCAATTAATGCACTCACTCAGCCAAATGGGCGTTTACAGGCACAAGACCCAGCCACTTACGAAGAGTTTTAAAAGTAAAAAAGCAATGAGTACGCTCATTGCTTTTTCATTTATACAGTTTCGATACTCAACTCATAAAAACGTTGTAATATTTTAGTTAAACGGCGTATTTCAGGCTGAGGCATGCGACTTTCTTGTAGTAAAGTCACCACGGTCATATGTGAGCGCTTAAGTTCTAAAATGGTTGTACAGCCGTTAATATACCGAATATGTGCTTTACCCATAAGACCACAGTGTTTTTGAAGTGCATCTACCATGAGTATTTTCATATTCTCAAAAGTAAATTCAATATCATATTGTTCTAAATCGGGTGCTATAGGTAGAGATGAGATTGGCTGAACAACTTCTGGTGGTTTAGATGTAGCAGTGGTTTCTTGCTGAGGTGTTGGATGAGGCAATATTGACGTTTGTTCAACATTACTTTTAATAGTGGTTTCTTTTCGTTGAATAAAACCTAAAGAAAGTAAGCCCCCGAGTACCTCAGAAGTACACAGTTTTTCTTTTACTGCAGAAGACAGTTTTTCGAAGTCACTGGTACCAATCATGAGTAGTAATTGGCGTTGTTTTGAAGATAGAGCGCGGTCACGGTTTTGTAATGCCGCAAATCCTTCTGAAGTTCTTATATACTGCATGCCCTAGATTCCGAAATGGACAGATGGTTAATTTTGTATCGATACTTTTACAAATTGATGTGACATTTTCATGAAGTTATTGAATTCCATTATATTTTTTATGAATTAAATTAAAGATGACATATTCTGTTTTATTAATTTATTGATTCATCTCAATTTTTCATAAAAATAGGTATTGGGTTGTTTGTATTTGAGAGGGCTTTTACATAAGTCCTTTCAAAAATGGTATATTTATATCACTCATTTGATTTGGCACGCTAAAACATAGTTTTGCCCTTATATATTTCTATTGTGGCACTTTATAAAAGTTGCCATTTATTTTAAATTTTTCGGTGTGTAATGGATAAGCAAATAATTTTTGAAGACGAACAAATCAGAGTCATTTTTCTGAAAGGCAACTCAGAAGAGTTGATTTTTTCGTTTGGTGATTTAATCACACGTGCAAAAGGCTTAAGTATTAATGCCGAAAAATCTTTAATGAAATATGACTACAATGTCATCGGAATTATGCCTAAAGAAAAGTCATGGTTTCCTGCACAAAGCATGAAAAATATGATGGAAGCGGTTACACCTTATATAGCTCAATTTAAAAAAATTATTGGCTATGGTGGATCGATGGGTGGTTATGCTGTTTTAAAATATTCAAAGTTATTGAATATGTCTCGTGCAATTGCATTTGTTCCACAATTTACCATTGATCCGCAGGAAGTTGAGGATCGTCGCTACGCAGAATTTTTTGATGTTAGTCTACATCGTGATATGAGAATTGAAGCACAAGATGTTTCTGAAGACATAGACTATGTGATTGTTTACGACCCTTACTATGAAAATGACAGAGAGCATTACTTAAAAATAAAACAGGTTTTGCCTAATGTCATGACGCTTAATCTTCCATTTACAGGACATGAGGCTTTGTCCGTTCTGGCCAGTTCGAGTTTGTTAAACGACTTTATTCGACATGATTTAGATCAGCCTTATTTCTATGAACAAATGCGTCAAGTAAAGAAAAAAAGTAAGTTTTATTATCGTAATGTGATCGGGAATTTGATGTCACGCCATAGTAAAGCACTGGGGCGAATTTTAAAGAATAATGATCTACAACTTGATGCACAATATTTAGATCCGACGCTCAAGCAGTTAATTACGCGAGTCATGTTAAGTCGTCGTCAAGTGACAGAGCAAGATTTACAAAAACTCGGAATTAAAGTTAATTTACCACAAGAAAGTCGTCAGCAATTACAGGATAATTTCGGTAATTTTTTAGTATTTAACGTGATTAGTAATAAAGTAGAGAGCTATTCACAAGATGCAATTGATCTAAATAATAAATACTTACTGCCACTTATGGCAAAATCGAGTTGTTTGGTGAAAGTTGAGTTAAATAGTGAGCGCTATTTAATAGCAATGAATGATCGTCGTGTCATGAAAATTTTTAAAGAAGATGATGCGCTTACAAGTGATATGAATCCTTTAGTGTTGAAGAAATATTTAGATTACTATGTTATTAGTTACAAGAATCTGAATCTAAATACCGATGATCATGGATTATGTAGCTTTGTAGAAGCTCCAGTAAGTGAAAATGAAAAACTGATTTTAGTGTAATACTGAAGAATAAAAAAAAGCGCTCATGGGAGCGCTTTTTTTTATGTCTTGATTAACCTTGTAATACCGAGATATCTGCAATTGCAGTAAATAACTGGCGTAGGCGAGTGAGTAGACGTAGACGATTGGCTTTTAACGTTTCGTCATCTGCCATTACCATCACATGATCAAAGAAAGCATCTACAGGTGTGCGTAACGTTGCAAGATGTGTTAATGCCTCTGTGTAGTTTTGTTCTTGAAGAAGAGGTTGAACAATTGGTTCAATCTGTTGAATAGCACTATACAGTGCCTTTTCAGCATCTTCAATGAGCTTATCTTCAACAATTGGGGCATCTGCTACATTCTCTTTTGCAAGAATATTTGCAACACGTTTATTTGCAGCAGCAAGAGCACTTGCTTCTGGAAGTGTGCGGAAGTGATTGACTGCATTTACACGGCGATCAAAGTCAAGAGGAGAGTTTGGTGAAAGTGCTTGTACTGCTTGAAGTACATCTACAGCCACACCTTGGTCTTCATATTTTGCACGGTAGCGTCCTTCTAAGAAAGTCACAGCATCGTTACGTGTTTTCTCGTGATCTTCAATTACATTGCCATATGCATTCAATGCAAAGTTAACTAGAGTTTCAATAGTAACATTCAACTGGTTTTCAATAATTAAACGTAGTATACCAATAGCAGAACGTCTAAGCGCAAACGGATCTTTTGAGCCTGTTGGTGCTTGTCCAATGCCAAAGATGCCGACAAGCGTATCTAAACGATCTGCAAGTGCAAGTGTTGTACCTGTCTTTGTTTTAGGTAATGCATCACCTGCAAATTTTGGTAAATACTGCTCACCTAATGCTTCGGCAACTTCATCATTTTCACCTTCGATGCGTGCATAATAGGTTCCAGCGATCCCTTGTAATTCAGGAAATTCACCCACGAGTTCAGAAGTCAGATCACACTTAGCAAGGTGAGCTGCTTTTTCTGCATCTGCTATGTTTGCACCTGTAATTTGAGAAATTTGCTTTGCAAGCTGTGCAATACGTTCAGATTTATCCCAAAGTGTACCCAATTGTGCTTGGAATACCATTTTTGCAAGCTTTTCTGAACGGCTTGCTAAAGGCTGTTTTTGATCTTGTAAGAAGAAGAATTCTGCATCACTTAAGCGTGGGCGAACAACTTTTTCATTACCTTCAATAATCTGACTTGGATCTTTAGATTTAATGTTGGATACAGTAATAAAGTAAGGTTGTAACTGATGATCACTGTTTACTAAGCAGAAATATTTTTGATTGTCCTGCATGGTTGTAATGAGTGCCTCTTGTGGTACAGCAAGATAACGCTCTTCAAAAGTTGCTCGTAATGCTACAGGCCATTCTACAAGCGCGGTCACTTCATCTAGTAAATCATTTGGCACAATTGCAACGGCATTTACTTCTTCCGCCAACGTTTTCACTTGTGCTTGAATGGTTGTTTGACGTTTTTCAAAGTCGGCAACAACATATGCTTTTTCAAGTGCTTCGAGGTAGTCATTGGCATGCGCTAACGTAATGGCCTCAGGATTATGGAAACGATGACCATAAGTAATTGCATCTGTTGCATGGTCTTGAATGGTTGCCTGAATGACTTGATCATCTTTGAGTAAAACAACCCATTTAACAGGACGTACAAACTCTGTACGGCTTGCAGCAGAACGCATGCGTTTTGCTATAGGGAGTTGATCTAAAGCATGTTGTAAAATAGCAGGGAGTAGAGCATCTAAATCTTGCCCTTTGATCTCTTTGTAATAGCAAACTTTTTCAACTTTGCCTGCTTGAAATTTCTCTACTTGATCTAGGGTAATACCTTGACCACGCATAAAGCCTTCCAAGGCTTTTGTTGGATGACCTTCCGCGTCATATGCAGCAGGCACAGCTGGCCCATCAAATCGTTTTTTTGTATCTGCCTGTGCACTATCGACATCTATAATTTTTAATGCAAGGCGACGAGGTGCAGCATAGGCTTCAATTTTAGAGAATTTTAGACCAGCATCGTTTAAGCCTTTTGCAGTATTCTCTTTTAACGCATCGCGTAATTTTTTTAGGCTTTTTGGCGGGAGTTCTTCACAGCCGAGTTCAAATAATACCGTATGTTGATTCATTATTTTTTCTCCGCTTTTGCTGCTTCATTTTCAGCTTGTAATTTTAACTCTGCCAATACCTCATCTCTTAAATGTGGTTCTGCCATAGGAAAGCCAAGCTTTGCACGTGCTTCTACATAACTTTGTGCAATAGCGCGAGAAAGCGTACGTACACGTAAGATATAGCGTTGGCGCTCGGTTACAGAGATTGCACCACGAGCATCAAGTAGGTTGAATGAATGTGAGGCTTTAATGACTTGCTCGTAAGCTGGCAAAGGTAAATTAACTTCTGTTAAGCGTGTTGCTTCTGCTTCGTAGAAATCAAAGAGCTCAAATAATTTTTCAACAGGTGCATATTCAAAATTATAAGTCGATTGTTCTACTTCATTTTGATGGAATACATCACCATATGTCACTGTACCGAATTGTCCTTTTGTCCAAACAAGGTCATATACGGAATCGACACCTTGTAAGTACATGGCCAAACGTTCAAGGCCATAAGTGATTTCACCAGTGACTGGGTAGCATTCGATCCCACCGACTTGTTGGAAGTAGGTGAACTGCGTAACTTCCATTCCGTTGAGCCAAACTTCCCAGCCAAGTCCCCAAGCGCCAAGCGTTGGAGATTCCCAGTTATCTTCGACAAAACGAATGTCATGTACAAGTGGGTCAATTCCAATGGCTTTTAAAGAGTCTAAATAAAGTTGTTGGATATTG
This sequence comes from Acinetobacter pollinis, assembly GCF_015627175.1. Lineage (GTDB taxonomy): Bacteria > Pseudomonadota > Gammaproteobacteria > Pseudomonadales > Moraxellaceae > Acinetobacter > Acinetobacter pollinis. The sequence continues at coordinate 78,077 of NZ_VTDQ01000003.1, forward strand.
TCTGGATTAGGTTTAAGTGCAACCTGAAATTGATAATAGTGCTGTAAGCGGTTTGGATTTTCACCATAGCGCCCATCTTTTGGACGACGAGAAGGCTGCACATAAGCAGCATTCCAAGTTTCTGGGCCTAAAGCACGTAAGAATGTTGCAGTATGAAATGTTCCTGCACCCATTTCCATGTCGTAGGGCTGTAGTACAACACAGCCTTGCTCAGCCCAGTAAGTTTGAAGGGCAAGAATTAAACCTTGAAATGTATCAATATGAGAAATGGCGCGACTCATGTAGCATCCAATATATTATAAGAAAATTACCTCTAAGTATAAGGATTTTGTGGGGTGGTGGAAAGTCTAATCATCATTCACCCTCTTGCTAAATAAAGAAGGAAATTAATGTTTTCCTTCTTCATAGACATTGCGAAGATGGTTCGACTGATGATCTATAGCTATTTTTTGTTTAGGAATGAGTAACCATAGGATTAGGTAAACAAGTATGCCAGGGAAGGCTGCACTTATTACAGAAACTAAAACAAAGATAACGCGAAGCAGGTTTGCATTCCAACCGAAGCGCTCTGCGATTCCACCCATTACACCTGCAACAATGTATTGTTTGTTGGAACGATATAAGCCTGAAGATGCCATGATATAACCTCCTATGGGGTATAAGTGTGTAGAACACCTGTTCTTATATAAATAAGGGTAGATATTATAAATTAAACAAATAAATGAATGCTAAAGCGTTAATTTATGTAAATACTCTGCTTATATCACCGAATATTTATTAGAATGAAAAACCAAACATGCATATGAAACAGCATTTTAAAATAAGAGATATTTTATATTATCTTCAAAGCGTAGCGCGGTTTTGTGTGGTGTAATATCTAGAAGTAAATTTATGTACCTAAATAAGAAAAAACCATTATCTACAGTAATTCTATTGGCTGTATATATAACAACATTCACAGGATGTGACCGTAAAGTAGAAGAGAGTACACAACAGTCTGCTTCAAATGATACGCCTGAGCAGAACATGGACGAAAGAAATTTGTGGCATGTTGCAGGGCAGAGTGTGGTTCCTAAAGATCATGAAAAAAATGGTTACTCACGTATTCTGACACAAAGTGAAAAAAAATTAGTAGGTCGATATATCGTGACGATTCCTTGCCATGATCCTGTTGCTAGGTGTGGTGAAAAAGAAGAGGGGTCTGTAGATTTTATTTTAAATTTAGCTTCGGATGGTTCTGTTTACCGTCTTATTAAAAGTTTAGGAATGATTCAGTTAGATACGAGAAAAAATGTAGATAACGATCGTCGGTATGATCATTGGAGTCAAATATATATTAATAATCAAATGTATGTTGTGACATCTTATGCAACAGGTATGCATTTTTATTATAAAGTTTTGCCAAATAATAGTTTGATGATGGATTTAAAAAGAACGAGACTTATTAATTTACAAGAGTACCGCCAAGGTTATCCTTTTCCGATACAAGAATATGAGTTAAAGAAACAAGCATAAAAAAACCTCTTAGATTTCTAAGAGGTTTTTTTGAATCTTGGTGGGTCGTCCGCGACTCGAACGCGGGACCAATGGATTAAAAGTCCACTGCTCTACCAACTGAGCTAACGACCCATAAAGGGTTTCAAGATAAATGGTGGGTCGTCCGCGACTCGAACGCGGGACCAATGGATTAAAAGTCCACTGCTCTACCAACTGAGCTAACGACCCATATCGTCTTGATGGAGCGTATTGTAGCAACTTATTCGATGATGACAAGTCTTATTTAGAAAAAAAACGATTAGTTGTTTATAAAAAATGCAAAAACCTATTTTTTGAGCTAAAAATCAACAAAATTAAGCTTGAGGGGACTAAAAATACGTTTTTAACGTAATAAACATTCATAGTATTTTTTCTTTTATAAGACTGAAAAATAAAATAGCTGCTCGAAAGCAGCTATTTTATTTTTGAATAATGTAAGAAATTATTCTTCTGGTGATTCAGTTGGAGTAACTGCTTTCTTTGGTGGACGGCCACGTGGACGACGAGGGCGTACAGCTTTTTCTTTAGCAGTTGCTTTTACTTTTGTTGCTTTTTTCGGTGTTGCTTCGAGGTCATCGGTTACTTCTGTAGCATCTTCAGTATTTGAAGGTGTCTGTTTATCATCACTTTCTTGAGTAGCTGACTTAGTTGACACTTTCTTTCTTGAAGGTGTTGCAGGCGTTTCATCTACTTTTTGAGTATCTGATACTTGAGCAACCTCAGGGATAGACACTTGATTTTCTACCACTAGTGGTTGACTACTTGTAACTTCTTCAGAAGGTTGTTCTGCTACTTTAGAGTCAGAGGAAATGACTTCTTGCTGTTGAGCAGTTTTTTCCTCTTCAATATGTTTTGCTTTAGCCTGTTCCAATGCTTGTTCAGCAGCAAGTTTTGCTAAACGTCTGCGTTCACGTGGATCATTTGCAACACGAACTTGTTGCGATTTTGGTGGTGTTAACGGAATAACAGCCGCAGGAACTTCCTCTTGTGTTGCTTGTGTTGGTAATTCAACATCACGCGTCACTGGAGATTTTTCTGCTTCTACAATGGTTTCTGCATTAATCACTGTATTTGCATGCTGTTCAGTAAACTTCATCAGAGCGCGGTTAAATGTTTGCACTAGACCAAATTGCTCAATGAGCACTGTACAATCTTCACCATACATCTGACGAATTAAGCTGCCTATTGTATGTTGTGCCAAAGCAGGTATTTGCGTTGGTTTAATTGTGATAGAAGGAGCCGAAGAGTTTGCTTTTTGACCTTTCTGACGGCGACGTGAACGTGGGTCATTTGTTGCACGTTTCGGTGTAGTGTCTTTGCTTACCTGAGGGGTAGCTTCTTTAACTTCACGTTCAGCTTCAACTGTTTTTGATGCATCTTGTTTAGTCTTTTGTGCTACAGGTTGTTGTGACTTAGGTGCAACAGCATTTTTCACTACAGGAGCCGTCTGCTCAGTCTTTGGAGTATTTATTGGCTTCGTAGAAACTTCTGATGTTTCATTTAAAGCGACAATATTTTTTGTCTCTTTATCAACATTTACGACCAAAGCTGTTGGCATTTCTTCTGAACGCGGTGTATCAATCAAGTCAACTTTAATATCTTGATTCGATGCTATTTTCGCTGCAACCGTTTTTTCTGATTGTTGCTCAAGCACACTATTATCGCGATGACGGTTTGGTCTGTTTGGTCGTTGTTGATTACGATCACGACGAGGAACAGTTTGCTGAGGCTCTGACTGATGTACTTGATTCTGAGACTCGGCTTGAGCTTGAGGAGCAGGTGCGTCTTGTTGTTGCTGACGTTTTTGCTGGCGTTTTAAATCGCGCATTTCTTGACGAGACAGCTGTACCACTTCTTCATGAACCTGATGGTTCGTATTCTGATCATTGTGATATTCACGTTGATCTTTTTGTTTATGATTGCGTTGCTGTTTCTTATTATTACGCTGAGGTTTATCTTCTTTCTCAACCAATTTTTCCGCTTTTACATTGGACGTATTACGCGCCATGTATGCGTTATTGTTGGTGTGTACAACAGCAGGTTCTGCAGTAACTACAGTATTTTGGCTATCAATATTCCCAAACTGTCCACGGCTGACCGCGCCATTATTGACCATTTCTTCAATTGCGGCAGCTGCATTATGTGCAGTACGAGATTGATCAGTCGTTTGCGCTTGTTTCTGTACAAATAAGTTTTCTAACCATGCACATGGGCTATTGCTTTGCGCTGGTGGTACGGCTGGTTGAGATACCTTGTTTTGTACATTTTTCTGTGTATTTTGTTTTTGATTATTATTTTTACGTGTGTCAGCCTGTTGAATCGGTTGCTGTTCAACTTCGTCTAAATGCCAGTCAGAAGATTCGTAACCTAACTCTTTTTCTGTAGAGCGTGTCGCTTCTGTACGCTCATAACTTGTTGGTGCAAAACCTTCTGGATTATATTGAATTTCGTAATGTGGTGTTTCTAAATGTGGGTGTGGCAATACAGTAATACGAACATTCGAAGTTTGCTCTAAGTAAACAAGGCTATGGCGTTTCTCATTGAGAAGGAATGCTGCAATTTCTACAGGAACCTCAATTTGAACTTCACCTTGACGCTCTTGTAAAGCAATTTCTTCTACACGGCGCATAATTGATAGGGAAAGCGAACGAACATCGCGAACCATACCTGTACCATGGCAACGTGGGCAAACATAACCTGTTGCTTCTTCTAAAGAAGGACGTAAGCGTTGACGGCTCATTTCCATAAGGCCAAAACGTGATAGTTGACCAAATTGGATGCGTGCACGATCACTTTGTGTTGCATCGCGTAGTTTTGCCTCTACCATACGCTGGTTGCGTTCTTTACCCATATCGATGAAGTCGATAACAACCAAACCACCAATATCTCTTAAACGAAGTTGACGTGAAATTTCTTCAGCAGCTTCTAAGTTGGTATTGAGAGCAGTATCTTCTACATCTTGTCCACGTGTAGATTTAGCCGAGTTAATATCAATAGAGACGAGTGCTTCTGTTTGGTCAATAACAATAGACCCACCAGATGGAAGTTTTACTTCACGTTCATATGCCGTTTGAATTTGGCTTTCTATGCCAAAGTGAGCAAAGAGCGGCTCATTAAGTGTATATGTTTTTAACTTTTCTAACTGACGAGGCATAACAACTTTAACGAAATTATATGCTTCATTAAATGCTTGTTCATTGTCGATGAGAATTTCAGACACATCATCACGTAAGTAATCGCGAATTGCACGTGTAACAACACCTGCTTCTTGATGTACTAACATTGGAGACGGACCAGAACTTGCAGTATTTTGAATTTGAGCCCATAGGTCTAAAAGATGCTGTAAATCTAGTTGTAATTCTTCTTGACTGCGACCAATGCCTGCTGTTCTAACAATAACACTCATACCGCGAGGCATATTTAAAGATGAGAGCATCTCTTTGAGTTCTTCGCGTACAGCACCTGAAATTTGACGGCTAATGCCACCACCTTTAGGGTTATTTGGCATGAGTACCAAGTAGCGTCCCGCTAGGGAAATATATGTAGAAAGTGCAGCACCTTTATTGCCTCGTTCTTCTTTTTCAACTTGGACTAAAAGTTCTGTACCTTCTGTAATGAGCTCTCGAATGTTTGAGCTGTCACGAGCATCTGCATTTAAATAGCTACGTGCGATCTCACGCATGGATAAGAAGCCTTGACGTTGAGCACCATACTCTACAAATACAGCTTCTAAAGAAGGTTCGACACGAGTGACATGACCTTTATATATATTTGATTTTTTTTGCTCTCTGGTACGGTTTTCAAGGTCAAAGTCATATAGACGCTGACCTGTAGTGAGTGCAACACGGACTTCTTCGGCATGTGTTGCATTGATCAACATACGTTTCATGGGTAAATACCTAATCATTGAAACATAACGATAAGCCAGTCTATGTAGTGCAGTGAGGATGTAGAGAATAAAAATGTCTGGTTGTGAGACAGATATAGGTAGGCACTTAAATTCAAGTGGATTTTATTCTCTTTTAATCTTTCAAACTGCGCGTATATCCTTGACTAAAACACCTAAACTTTATCAGTACATTTGTTGTATTGTAAAAATCACTTTGACTATAGTGAAGCGTATTCGTCCTTGTGAGGCGTTCAATACGGAATGTTCATCGTATTAAGGCTATCTACTACAGTATTTCAATACACCAAATGTTTAAGCCTGAATAACGTTCAGGAAGCGACTTATCCGATGTGTTTCAGTTTACATTAATAAACCAATCGAAATTGGCAACAAATCTTTTTGGGGTAGACTATTTTGTATGCAAAAGCAATATTTCACGCGATAGTCTACTGTTTTGCCGATATAATAACGCCTTTGGCATCGGCATATTCTTTTAGGACCACTCCGAGCTTATAATGAAAATGCTTGAACTGTATGATTTATCCATTTGAATGTTGGATATTTTTTGTTCAGCATCTCATTTACGGCGGTATCCGAGCGCTGACTATATCAAACCTTGGGGCATCTGCCTATGGGTTTAGCAGATGTTTATTGTGAAATAATCTTTCTAAGTGGTCATATTTTACGCAAAATTGTTAAATAAAGGTTTAAAAATAGTTGTATGAATTCCAATCAGCAATGGCAAAGTGTCACTTGGTTTGAAGTTGATGAAAATCAAATTGATCAGCGTATCGATAATTTTCTTTTTTCACGTTTAAAAGGTGTCCCTAAAAGTAGGATTTATCGTTTAATTCGTGAAGGGCAAGTACGTGTAAACAAAAAGCGTGTAAAAGCGGAGAGTCGACTAAGTTTAGGCGATCAGATTCGAGTGGCTCCTATCCGCTACGAACAAAAGCAAGAGACAGATATTCCGATGAGTGACCAAGTTGCTCAGGGTTTGCTTAATCGTATTGTATACGAAGATGAAGGTTTAATTGTTATCAATAAACCCTCTGGGATTGCGGTACATGGTGGGAGTGGTATTGCATATGGTCTAATTGAGGCTTTGCGTTCAGCAACAGGGAAAAAGTACCTAGAGTTGGTTCATCGTATAGACCGAGATACGTCTGGGTTAGTGATGGTGAGTAAAAAACGAAGTGTCTTGAAAGTACTTCAAGATTTATTGCGTCAGCATAAAATACAAAAAACGTATGCTGCGATTGTAAAAGGTCAGGTCAGTCTAGATGAACAACGTATTAATGCACCTTTATTACGTTATGAGCTTTCTAATGGAGAAAGACGTGTCAGAGTAAGTAAAGATGGTAAGGCGAGTGAAACAATTTGGACGGTAAAACAACGTTTTAAAGCGGCGACATTGGTGTATGCATCGCCGTTATCTGGCCGTACGCATCAAATTCGTGTACATGGGCTAAGTATTGGGCATCCCTTGTTAGGGGACGATAAGTATGGGCATAATGTATCTGATCAGGGTATTGTTGCGAGAAGATTATGCTTGCATGCGATGCGCTTAAATATTCCAAATTATCCTGTAATTGAGGCACCATTGCCAGAGGATATGCAGGATGTATTAACTTCACTGAGTAAAGAATAACAAATATGGAAAAAGCGAAACTCGTTGTATTTGATTGGGATGGTACGCTATTTAATTCAATTGGTCAGATTGTAGATAGTTTACTTTATGCTGCCCGAAAATATCATCAGCCTTTAACTGCAGATGAAGGGAAAGATATTATTGGGTTAGGCTTGCCTGAGGTAATGCAACGCTTGTTTCCAACTGTACCAGAATTGCATGAAGATATCTTAAATGCTTATGCAGAACACTATGTTTTATCTTCTGAGAGTGATTCGTGGTTTGAGGGCGTATCAGAGATGTTGACGGCTCTACAGCTAAAAGGTGTGATACTTGCTGTAGCTACTGGAAAAAGTAGGCGAGGTCTTGATCGTGTATTGCTTAAAACAGGGAGTAATGATCTGTTTGAAATTACACGAGCAGCAAGTGAAACAAAATCTAAGCCAAATCCATTAATGCTTCAAGAAATTCTAGAACATACACAAATTCCTGTTCATGAAGCAATTATGGTAGGTGACACAAGTTATGATTTAGAAATGGCATCAAATATTAAGATGCCATCTATTGGTGTGACTTATGGTGTGCATTCAGAAGATATTCTAATGAATTACAATCCACTTTGTGTTGTAAATAGTATTGATGAGCTGACAGAAAAGCTATTGGCCTATACTTAAGTAAAGGTATAAGGTATTTGTGTATTGGGAGATCAAATACCTTATTTTATTTAATCGTTTGAAAGTTCAAAAAAGGTTTGCATCATATCGAGTAAGCTTTTTAGCGCAATTGATGTGTTTTCTTTTTTATAGCTCATAATAATGTCGAGTGTAGGTAAGTCTTTTTCTAATGCACGAATAGCAAGGTTGGGTAAGCTACTAAATGGATCTACATATTTTGGTAGAATTGAACAACCTTTATTTGCATTAATGAGTGAGAGTGTATCTACAATCGTTGTAGAGTGCTCTGTAACGTTTAAGCGAATATTGTGTTGTTTAACAAAGTGATTTACAGCTTGGTTCATAATATTGAACGTCGATGTTGTTGGAGCAATAAAGCTTAAATCTTCAAGCGCTTTTAATGGAATTTTTTCGAGTTCTGCAAGAGGGTGTTTTTTCGGTAAGATCAATGCAAGTTCATCTTTAAAAATAATTTTATCTTCAATTTTTGCATCATTTACTTTCTGGCGACTAAAGATAATATCTAGTTCACCTTTCTTAAGCGCTTTGTGCTGTTCAAAGTCATCTAGTATTTGTAATTCTATTTTAAAATTTGGGTACTGCACACGAAAATGAGGGAGAATTTTTGGGAGAATACGTATTTCTGCTGCCGTAATAAAACCAATACGTAAAATATGCTGTTTAGATAAGTGAACCTGCCGAGCCATTTGAACTGCTTTATCTGCTTGAGCCATGGTCAAGCGTGCTTGTTCTAAAAAAACAACCCCTTCTTCAGTTAGCTCCACTTTGCGTTTTGTACGATTAAATAAGCGTACCCCAATTTCTTCTTCTAAATCTTTAATTTGTTGGCTTAGGGAAGGTTGAGCGGTATAAAGTCGTAAAGCAGCTTTACTAAAGTTTAATTCTTCTGCAACTGTTATAAAGTATCTAAGGTGGCGCAATTCCATGAGATTGACCTGAGTGTTTTGTTATTAAATTAAATACTTAGTATAGTCTAAACATTTTAAATTTAAACTAGAAAAATAAGAAATTCTTTGAAAAATACCATTTTTTTTAGTAGGTTTTTTATATAAAAGAAATGAAAAAAATCAGGTATCTTATTTGAAATTAGAGACTTAATTGGATGGGGTAAATGATGACCTTTTATGTTAAAGATGTAGCAAAAATGTACCAGATATAAAATGTGCATATAAAACGAAATATGAGAGTGATATGATGCGTTTACGAAAAATGTAACATGACTTTGTGTTTAACATTCAGACTATTGAGAATATCGTATAAAAATATAAAGAAGAAGGTATGACTAAATCTACGCCATTGCATTATCAGCTTTCTAATAAGAACTGTTGGTCTCATACGTTAATAAAGCCTGATCAGCATTTTGACCACTCTCCAAATTATCATGATGGTCGTTTTCATAATGAACATACGTCAGACAGAAAGGCAAATAAATTTAAAATATTTAAATGGCTCATGGGGCGTAACGGTAAATCTTGGAATATTGATGTCGATCGTGAGTTTGAAAGAGTATTAGCACAATCTGCAAATATGCAGCCTATTCAATCCAATACAGATCCGAAACAATGGAAAGTATGGTTTATTGGTCATGCAACTGCATTGATTAAAATTGGAGCACATAATTTTCTAACTGACCCCGTATGGTCAGAATATGCAGGCCCGAAGACGGGAACAGGTCCTCGTCGCGTTTGTCCAGCAGGCGTGGCATTAGAGAATTTACCCCCAATTCATGGGGTGCTGCTCAGTCATAACCATTATGACCATATGGACATAGCAACTCTAGAGTGGTTGCATGATAAGTTTCAAATGCCGATCTATACCGGTCTAGGTAATAGTTATTATTTGCCTAAACACCTTCATGTGATTGAGTTAGATTGGTGGCAGTCTGCTTATTTAGATGACTTTGAAATTGTATATACACCTGCACAACATGGTTCAGGTCGTGGTCTACGTGACCAAAACCGAGCGTTGTGGGGAAGTTTTTGTCTTCGTAAAGATGAGCAATATGTTTACTTTGCAGGGGACACAGGCTATTCAACACACTTTAAAGAAATTCATGCGAAATATGGTGCGCCCCGTGTTGCACTTTTACCTATTGGCGCGTATGAACCAAGACCATTAATGAAATATGTGCATATGAATCCTTACGATGCATTAAAAGCACATATGGATTTGCAAGCTCAACGTTCGATAGCCATTCATTATAGGACTTTTCAGCTTACAGATGAAGGCAGAGATCAGCCAGAGCAGGTGCTTGAACACGCGATTGAACATGCATCTAAGTTAATGAATCCTTTTTATTGTATTCATGAAGGAAAAAAACTCATTGTTTAAAAAAAAGCCTATCTTAAAGATAGGCTTTTTTAATAGCGAATGGGTTATTCAGGATGTCCACTATTTTGTTCTTCGATGTGTCCATCTTGTTGTTGATATGAGCTGTGACCACTTTCATGTAAAGCTTTGCGAACACCTGCTTCATAATCAGGGTGAATACGATTAAAGTGCACAAGCTGACGCTCAATAATTTCTTTAGGTACGCCTTGCATTGCATCGGCAATGTTACTAAATAGACGACTCTTTTCGCCTTCATCAAAGATATTAAATAGCGCTGTAACTTGAACGTAATCGTTGTTACCTTCATCTTCACGGTGGTTAAAGCGATCAACTATGCTTGAGTCAAGTTTTAGAGGTGGTTCTTTAACTTCTGGGTTTTCAACTGGCCCACCAAATGAGTTTGGTTCATAGTATGCATCTGGATTTGGAAAATGCTCCTGAACATTCATTTGACCATCTTTATGGTAGTGATGAACAGGGCAAATAGGTCGGTTTACAGGAATGTTTTCGTAGTGTGTACCTAAACGATAGCGATGAGCATCTGCATAGCTGAAAACACGTGCTTGTAGTACTTTGTCTAGTGAAAATCCAATTCCTGGAACGGCATTTGATGGAGAAAATGCTGCTTGCTCGATTTGGGCAAAGTAGTTTTCTGGATTATGGTTAAGCTCTAACACCCCAATTTCGATAGGTGGGTAGTCTGCATGTGGCCATACTTTGGTAAGATCAAATGGATTATATGGTGTTTTTTCTGCCTCTAGCTCTGGCATAATTTGAACTTGTACTGTCCATTTAGGAAAGTCACCATTTTCAATACTGTAGTATAAATCTTCTTGTGTTGTTTCGCGGCTTTCACCCACTTTTTGTTGGCCTTCAGGATTTGTCCAATGGCGATGACCTTGTTGTGTTTTAAAGTGGAATTTTACCCAGAAACGTTCGCCTTGCTCATTCCAAAAAGAATAAGTATGTGAGCCATAACCGTTCATGTGTCGAACATCGGTAGGTAAGCCACGGTCTGACATTAAAATAGTAACTTGGTGCAGGCTCTCAGGGGATTGTGACCAGAAGTCCCACATTGCTGTTGGTGAGCGTAGGTTTGTACGTGGATGACGTTTTTGTGTATGAATAAAGTCTGGAAACTTTAGTGGGTCACGAACAAAGAAAACGGGTGTGTTGTTTCCTACAAGATCCCAGTTTCCTTCTTCTGTATAGAACTTTAAAGAAAAACCACGAACATCACGCTCTGCGTCTGCAGCACCCATTTCTCCAGCAACTGTAGAGAAACGTGCAAGCATTTTTGTTTCTTTTCCAACACCGTTAAATATTTTTGCACGTGTATATTCAGAAAGGTCTTTTGTCAGTTTAAATGTACCAAAAGCACCCCAACCTTTTGCATGTACAGTACGTTCAGGAATACGCTCTCTGTTTTGGTGTGCTAACTTTTCAATGAGTTGCCAATCTTGTAACAGTAAAGGACCTCTAGGACCAACAGATAGGCTGTTTTGGTTATCAGCAACTGGTGAGCCCGCTGTTGTCGTTTGATGATATGGGCATTTGCTCATGGCTAACTCCTATATTTATATTGTTAGGGCTTGCTATATGGTTATTAAAAATAAAAAGTGTATTAGTATTTATTTTGCGTAAATAATACACAATTATTATCATTCTAAAAAGTACAATTGAGTTGCACTATGTGAATAAATGTAGCATCTAAATATGATATTTCTCAGGTGCTTAAATGTAATTAAGCGACTTAAATCTATATTTTCAATAAAATAATTTTAAAGATTGGCTTTGCCTATTAAGGCTATTAAAAAATACGGATTCCAATTTAAAGATAAAAAAACTAACTTAAACAACATTGTTTAGTTGGAGTGGTAACGTGAATAATAAATCGCAAGCGAAATGCCCATTTCATGCAGAGGGCGCAAATACAAATGCAGCTAGCTCAAATACAGATTGGTGGCCAAACGCGTTAAATTTAGATATTTTGTCTCAACATGATCATAAAACAGATCCGATGGATCCAAATTTTGATTATGAGGCAGCTTTTAATTCATTAGATATCGAAGCAGTGAAAGCTGATATTCGTGAACTTATTTCTTCAAGCCAAGATTGGTGGCCTGCTGACTGGGGAAGCTATGTGGGTATGTTTGTACGTACCGCTTGGCACTTGGCAGGAACATATAGAAAACAAGATGGTCGTGGTGGTGCCAATACAGGTAACCAACGCTTTGCACCATTAAATAGTTGGCCTGATAACGTTAATACAGACAAAGGTCGTCGTTTGTTATGGCCAATTAAGAAGAAATACGGCAATAAAATTTCTTGGGGTGATTTAATTATCTTGGCAGGTACAGTCGCTTATGAAGTTGCTGGTTTAAAAACCTTTGGTTTTGCCGGTGGTCGTAAAGATATTTGGCATCCAGAAAAAGATATTTACTGGGGTGAAGAGCGTCAGTGGTTAGATGCAACCAAAAACCGTTATGAAGATGACCAAGACCGTACCTCGTTAGAAAATCCGCTTGCTGCTGTTCAAATGGGTTTAATTTATGTGAATCCTGAAGGGGTAGACGGTAAATCTGATCCTTTAAAAACAGCACAAGACATGCGTGTTACTTTTGACCGTATGGCAATGAATGACGAAGAAACGGTTGCATTGACGGCTGGTGGGCATACTGTCGGTAAAGCACACGGTAATGGTAAAGCAGAATTACTCGGTGCAGATACAGAAGCTGCAGATGTTGAGTTTCAAGGTTTAGGCTGGCACAACCCTGAAGGTACAGGTAATGGTACAAATACCATGGTAAGTGGTATTGAGGGTGCTTGGACAACGAATCCGACCAAGTGGGATAATGAATTCTTCTACTTACTCTTTACATATGACTGGGAGTTAACAAAAAGCCCAGCGGGTGCAACGCAGTGGGAACCTGTAAATATTAAAGAAGAAGATAAGCCGATTGATGCACACAATCCAAATGTTCGTCGTAATCCAATTATGACTGATGCGGATATGGCATTAAAAATAGATCCTGAATATCGTAAAATTTCGGAACGTTTTTATAAAGATCCTGCTTATTTCTCGGAAGTATTCGCACGTGCATGGTTTAAACTAACTCACCGTGATTTAGGGCCAAAAGCAAGATACTTGGGTACACATGTACCTCAGGAAGATTTAATTTGGCAAGATCCTGTTCCTACGGTGGACTATGTATTAACTGATGATGAAGTAAAATCTTTAAAAGAGAAATTGCTTGCAAGTGGTTTAACATCTGCTGAATTAATTAATACTGCATGGGATAGTGCGCGTACTTATCGTGGTTCAGACTATCGTGGTGGTGCAAATGGAGCACGTATTCGTCTTTCACCACAAAAAGACTGGGCAGGTAATGAACCAGAACGATTGGCCAAAGTCATTGCTATGCTTGAGCAGTTGCAAAGTACTTTAGATAAAAAAGTGAGCTTGGCTGATCTGATTGTACTTGGTGGTACTGCTGCAGTAGAGCAAGCTGCGAAAGAGGCTGGTGTAGAAATTACTGTACCATTTACTGCAGGTCGTGGTGATGCAACGCAAGATCAAACAGATGAATATTCATTTAAAGATCTAGAGCCAAAGCATGATGGTTTCCGTAATTGGATTAAAGAAGACTATGCAGTTCAGCCTGAAGAAATGTTACTTGATCGCGCGCAGCTACTTGGTTTGACTGCACCTGAAATGACGGTATTAATTGGTGGTATGCGTGTACTTGGTACGAACCATGGTCAAGCTAAACATGGGGTATTTACACAGAGAGAAGGTGTACTTACCAATGACTTCTTTGTAAACCTGACAGATATGAACAATACATGGAAGCCAGTCGGCAAAAATGTATATGAAATTCGTGATCGTGCAACAGGTCATGTGAAATGGACTGCAACACGTGTTGATCTAGTCTTTGGTTCTAACTCAATCTTACGTTCTTATGCAGAAGTATATGCACAAGATGATAACAAAGAAAAATTTGTTCAAGATTTTGTGAAAGCATGGACGAAAGTGATGAATGCAGACCGCTTTGACGTTAAATCTTAAGGTATAAACGCTAAAAAAGACCTCGCTGATGCGGGGTCTTTTTTTAATTAATTGGTCAGTAGGCGATTGGTTTTTACCATATCTTCTAAACCATTATTTCTAAAATAGTGTTCGATCCAGCTTTTTACCAGTAATGGATTATTTAGCGTAAGTACATGCTTTAAAAGTTTTTCTGCATCTTCCATAGAGGTATGACAAATTGCTTTTCTTACGCGTAGAATATTACTTGAACTCATGGAAAGGGTATTGAACCCCATCGCCATAAGTAAAATTGCAGAAAGCGGATCTCCTGCCATTTCACCACAAATACTAATTGGCTTATTATATTTGTGGCACTCATTTACCAGATAAGTTAAGGCTTTTAAAACTGCAGGGTGGTAATGAGAATATACGCCTGATACATGTGGATTATTTCGATCTACGGCCAAAAGATATTGTATAAGATCATTTGAACCAACTGAGAAGAAATCGACCAATTCTACAAATTCATGAATTTGAAAAATTACGCTTGGTACTTCTACCATGATTCCAATTTTAGGCTTATTAATTTTTACTTGTTCTTCTTCCTGTACAGCCAGCCAGTCACGCTCAAGAAGATACAGCACTTCTTCAACCTCGCTTACACTGGTGACCATAGGTAAGAGAATATGTAGATTGTTTAGTCCAATACTTGCTTTGAGCATAGCACGAATTTGTGATGAAAAAATTTCTGGGTGATCGAGGGTGAAGCGAAGCCCTCTCCAGCCAAGTGCTGAATTATTTTCATGAATAGAGAAGTAAGGAAGCTCTTTATCTGCACCAATGTCTAGGGTGCGCATAATGACGGGTTTGTTGGCAAAATGGCTAAGCTGTTGGCGATAAATAGCACGCTGTTCCTCTTCTCCTGGGAAACGATCACGGAGCATGAAAGGGATTTCACTACGATATAGCCCAACGCCTTTAGCACCACGTTGGACACCGCGAACAACATCAATCATAAGACCCGTATTTACAAATAATCGAACTTCTACGCCGTCAGGTGTAATGGAATCTTTGGTTTCATACAGCTTTAAGTCTTTTGCTATTAACTCTTCTTCTTTTTGAATTTCTTTGTAGCGTTGGCGTAATCTGCGAGGCGGATTAACAATGACTTTGCCTTGATAAGCATCAATAATCATTTCAACGTCATCGAGCGTATTTACAGGGAGTTCTGTCACACCAACGACTGTTGGAATGCCTAAGGCACGTGCCACAATAACCATATGTGAATTGGCAGCCCCATCACTGGTTACAATAGCGGCAATTTTATCTACAGGAAGTTCAACCAACGCAGCCGTACTAATTTCATCTCCAACAAGAATGCTGTCTGAGCTGAGTTCTTTATGTGAAGAATCTGCTTCTTGTAAACAAGCCAAAATACGCCGTCCCAGATCTTTTAGGTCTGATACACGTTCTCTTAAATAATCATCTTCCATTTGTGCAAAGAGGGCGCTGTGTTTATCGATCACCCGTTTGACAGCACCTTGTGCCCAACTTCCTGCTCGAATCTCATCTTGAATTTCTTCAGGCAAAGCGTTTTCGTCAAGCATACGTAAAAATACACTAAACAATGCGCGCTCTTCTGACATAAGAGAGTCTTGCATTTTTTCATCGAGTGAGCGTATTTCATTACGTACCGATTCGACGGCTTGTTCGAGTAACTCTAATTCTTCACTAATATCTTCTGCTTCACGCTCTGGTACGGCAGATAAGTCAGCAGGAGGATATAAAATAATTGCACGTCCTAGGGCAATTCCACCAGAACCTGCGACACCTTTAAAAATTTTATAATTTGAAGTGTTAGCAACTTTTCTAAATACATCAGTTGAGCCAACCGCATGTGCATGAGCGATAACACCTGAAAGTTGAGCACATAATGTGACAAGAAAGGATTCAGCAGCTTCACTAAAGTCTTGTTTAAGTTTTCTTTGAACAACTAAAACGCCCATCACCTTACGGCGATACATAACAGGTACGCCTAAAAATGAGTTGAAGATTTCTTCACCCGTTTCTGGGAAATAGGCAAATCGTTCATGCTCAGAAGCATTTTCAAGATTTACAATTTCTTCACGTTGTCCTACTAGACCAACTAGACCTTCACTTAAAGGAATAGAAATATTTCCTACCGCTTCGCTGTTAAGACCCTTGGTCGCCATAAGTACATAGCACTGATTTCGCTCATCTAATAAATAGATTGAACACACATCGACATCCATCGCAGCAGATACTTGATTTACCATGATATCGAGTGATTCATGTAAACCATTTGAAGCATTAATTTCTTGGACAATTCGTCTTAATGTATCTAACTGCATGTTGGACATGTACTGCATGCTCCGAAGTTAAGTGAGAAGCGATTTTTATTTATAACAGCATCTAAATTTAAAAGCATTCACAAAAAGCATCTCTTTTAGGCTTTTTGTATGGGGAGTTTGTGGCATAGCTCAAGCATTGCTTTTCTATACACATCTCGCTTGAAGTTAACCACCTGACCGAGTGGATACCAATAGCTTACCCATTGCCACTGATCGAACTCTGGCGGATCCGATAAGTGAAGCTGAATATGTTTTGTCGAAGCAATTAGCTTTAACAAAAACCATTTTTGTTTTTGACCGATACACACAGGCTCGGAATCTGAGCGGATATATCGGTGTGGCAGACGATAACGCAACCAGCCTTTGGTTTGTGCAACAATTTGAACGTGCTCTGGCAATAAACCAACTTCTTCTCGAAGCTCTCGAAAAAGTGCTTGTTCTGCTGTTTCTCCATAGTGAATTCCACCTTGAGGGAATTGCCACGCATTATGACCAATGCGTTTTGCCCATAGAACTTGTCCGTTATCGTTTGCCAAAATGATCCCGACATTTGGTCGGAAACCTTCGGAGTCGATCATTTGGCTACCTTAATCTAGTGTTTCTTATTGTCTTTCTTTAGATAGGCTAATAAGGGGATAAACCTCAGCATAAAAAAGACGACAGAATATTGTTAAAATTGCTATGATCTTAACGAATTTCTTGCCTTAAGCGGTGATTGATTTACATTTTTTTTCTTTATTTTTCAAATTAAATGAGAATTTTCATGAAATTGGCTTTGTTTGACCTTGATCATACTTTAATAGATACAGACTCCGATCACTCTTGGGGAGAGTTCTTGGTGACAGAGGGACTTGTGGATCCAGCGTACCATCGACAAATGAATGATAAATTTTATGAAGATTATAAAGCAGGGTGTTTAGATCCAATTGCATATAATGAATTTGTATTTGAGTTTTTAACAAAAAATAATCGTGATAGATTAAATGAGCTACATGCGTGTTTTATGCAAAAAGTAATTCGACCAATGATGCGAACAGAAGGATTAAAAATGATTCAGCATCATCAGCAATTAGGCCATGAAATTGTTGGAATTACAGCAACCAGTGATTTTATTACGGCACCTATTTTTCATGAATTTGGCATTAAACATGTTATTGCAACGACAGCCGAGCAAAAAGATGGTATTTACACTGGCAAAGTGGCAGGAACACCTTGTTTCCAAGAGGGTAAGTTGATTCGCCTGAAACAATGGCTTGATGGGCGAACCATTACGGAAAGTTGGGCGTACTCAGATTCATTTAATGATCGCTTTTTACTTGAATACGTAGATCATGCCACCGCTATTTCACCTGATAAAAAATTAATTGAGCTTGCCAATGAAAAAGGGTGGCCTATTTTAGATTGGTCTTTAAACGCTTAAGCCTGTGTCATTTTTACCAACTGAATGAGGGCTTCCGCTGCTTTGGACTGACTGCGAGAAGGGTGCCATACGAGACCCAATGTACGCTTAAGTTCAAAGTTTAAATCAAGTTGTTTTAAATCTTGGTTAATGAGCGTTTTTGGTAAAACAGACCATCCTACACCAATGGAGGCAAGCATTCGAATAGATTCTAGTGGATTATTGGTCATACTGGTTTTCGGGCGTAACCCACGTTTTTCAAATTCCGCCAGTGTAATCTGACTCGTATAAGTTTTTGCTGCAGGCAATAAACTTGGGTAATGTGTAAGTTGCTCTAAATCTAAATTAGAAACTTTTGCTAAGGGATGAAATGGTGATGCTACAAAAACCAGTGGATCTTCCCAAATAGGCAAATAAGAGAGTCTGTCATCGCCAGTCGGCGGTAAAGTAAGAAAGGCGAGTTCTAGATCACCCGTAAGTACTTGCTCGTGTGCTTGTTCTGAGTCAACAAACTTTACATCTAACTCGACATGAGGATATTGCTGTACATAGCTTTTCAAGTAAGGTGGAGCATGATGTAATCCAATATGATGACTTGTTCCTAATTTTAAGCGACCTTGTACTTGCTCGTGTTGATGGCTTAGGTTGTGATGAATATCACCAAGCTCATTGAGCCAAGTTTTTACTTTAGGCAGTAGAGAATAAGCAACATGTGTTGGTTTAATTCCTCTTCCCGCAGATTCGAATAAGGTGACATTAAAGTATTCTTCTAGGCTATGAATTCTCTTGGTAACTGCAGGCTGAGTAATAAATAGATGATCTGCGGCCAGAGAAACAGAGCCTGTTTCCATGACTTTCACAAAGGCTTCAAATGCAGCAAGATTCATAATTTCACCCTTATAAATAATATAATGTTATGCATATTTAATCTTAATATAACTTTTTATTATTTTTATGTGCAAATACATTTTTAGAATAAAGCCACTACATACCTTACTATTTAAAATTGTTACACTCATTTAATTAGACATTTATTCCTAAAAGTTTTTTGATTTATAAAAATGATAAATTAGATTTATTAATTTTGAATTATATAATCAAAGATAACAACCAACATAAACACCCAGTCCAATGGAGTATCACGACATGGCAGGCAAAACTTTATATGACAAATTGTGGGATGACCATTTAGTTAAGCAAAGAGATGATGGCTCGAGTTTAATTTATATTGATCGTCAGCTACTTCATGAAGTAACGTCACCGCAAGCATTTGAAGGTCTACAGCTTGCAGGTCGTCAACCTTGGCGTTTAAGTGCAAATGTAGCAACGCCTGACCATAATGTACCTACATCTAAAAAAGAGCGTGACCAAGGTATTGCAGGTATTGAAGACAATACATCGCGTATTCAAGTACAAACTTTAGATGATAATTGTAAGTCATTTAATGTCGTACAGTTTGGTATTAATGATGTGCGTCAAGGTATTGTTCATGTGGTTGGTCCTGAGCAAGGTTTAACATTACCAGGCATGACAGTGGTATGTGGAGATTCACATACAGCAACACATGGGGCATTTGGTTGTTTAGCACATGGTATTGGAACATCCGAAGTTGAGCATGTATTGGCAACACAGTGTTTAGTTCAGAAAAAAATGAAGAATATGCTTGTTCGTGTAGATGGTACATTAGGACAAGGTGTTACTCCGAAAGATGTTGTTCTTGCCATTATTGGTAAAATTGGAACAGCTGGTGGTACAGGTCATGCCATTGAGTTTGGTGGACAAGTATTTAGAGATATGTCTATTGAAGGACGTATGACAGTATGTAATATGGCCATTGAAGCAGGTGCACGAGTAGGTCTTGTTGCTGTTGATGAAAAAACTATTGCATATGTAAAAGATAGACCTTACTCGCCAAAAGCTGAAAACTGGGATAAAGCGGTTGCATATTGGAATACACTTCACTCTGATGAAGATGCATATTTCGATACAGTGATTGAAATGAAAGGCGAAGAGATTGAACCACAAGTATCTTGGGGAACTTCTCCAGAAATGGTAATACCTGTTTCGCAAGCTGTACCGACATTAACGCAAGCTAAAGATGATGTACAGCGTAATGACTGGACACGTGCGTATCAGTATATGGGCTTAACAGCAGGTCAACTATTATCTGAAATTCATTTAGATCGCGTATTTATTGGATCATGTACGAACTCTCGTATTGAAGACATACGTGCGGCCGCTGCAGTTGTTAAAGGTCGCAAGGTTGCAACAAGTATTAAACAGGCGATGGTTGTACCAGGGTCTGGTGTTGTTAAAACTCAGGCAGAAAAAGAAGGTTTGGATAAAATTTTCTTAGAAGCAGGATTTGAATGGAGAGAACCTGGTTGTTCTATGTGTTTAGCAATGAATGCCGATAAATTACAAGCAGGTGAACATTGTGCATCAACATCTAACAGAAACTTTGAAGGTCGTCAGGGTAATGGGGGTAGAACTCATCTTGTGAGCCCTGCCATGGCAGCAGCAGCAGCAATTGCTGGTCATTTTGTTGATGTAAGAACATTCTAAGGAGTTTTATAATGAAAGCTTATACGACTGAAGAAGGTATTGTTGCACCATTAGACCGTGCCAATGTAGATACAGATTTAATTATTCCTAAGCAGTTCTTAAAATCAATTAAACGTACTGGTTTTGGGGATAACTTATTTGATGAGTTGCGTTATTTAGATGAAGGATATCCTGGTCAAGATAACTCTAAGCGACCAAAGAATCCAGATTTTGTACTTAATCAGCCACGTTATCGTGGTGCGACAATTTTAGTGACCCGTAAAAACTTTGGTTGTGGTTCAAGTCGTGAGCACGCGCCTTGGGCTTTAAATGAATATGGCTTTAGAACTGTCATTGCACCAAGTTATGCAGATATTTTCTTTAATAACAGCTTTAAAAATGGCATGTTACCTGTCATTTTGTCTGAAGAAGAAGTTGATCAGATTATTAAGGAATGTGAAGCTGAAGAAGGTTATGCATTAACGGTCGATTTAAAGACACAGGAAGTCCGTCTGCCATCAGGTACAGTGTTTCATTTTGAGGTTGATCCTTTCCGTAAGCATTGTTTATTAAATGGTTTAGATGATATTGGGCTCACTTTACAAGATAGTGATGTTATTCATAGCTATGAAGCAAAAACTAAACAAACACGTCCTTGGGTTTTTCAAGATCTAATTGACTAAATTGCTATATTTCAGTGATGGCGAAATTGAATAACTATTGCTAACATAAGGTGAATTATTTTTACTTTTATGTTGTTAGGTTGAACATTTGTCATGCGGAATATTATTGGTAAAAGTGTACTTTGGGGAATGTGTGGAATGTTATTGGCCTCTTGTCAGACATTCCAACATGCACGAGAAACTGCAAATATTCGTTATAGTGCACCTAAGCTAGGCTCTACAGTGGCGACGGTTTATTGTGAAGGGACTGCAAACTGTGAGTTTGAGCGTATCAATAATATTGTTATTGTTGATGAGTCTACGCATCTGATTAATCCAAGTGCGATCGGGCAAGGTTATGTCAGATTAAAGCAAAGGTCTACATTTGATTCAAATGCAATTTTTCTGACCTTACCTGCACAACAACATGAAGTTGTTATTCGTTTTTATCCAATATCTCCCGACCGCGCTGAAAAAATTAACGTTATACAAAATTTTAAACCGAATAAACACTATAAGTTTGTCATGTATCGAGATCGTATTAAACGCTCTAATAATTTACTTAGTGTTTCTGTACCAGACCCGCTGTGTGTGAAGCTCATGGAAAATGAGAAAGTCATTCGCCGTTTCTGCAAGCCTTATAATGTGTTAAATGGGCTTGGTGAGTTTATAGAACAAAAAGCAGGATAATGAGTAAGTAATATATCTCGTGCTGGCATATTTTTGATTGATGACATCATCATAACTTTTATCTATGGAATCCTATATGTCAAAGCAAATTCTTATTCTCGCAGGTGATGGAATTGGCCCAGAAATTGTTACAGCAGCAGAGAAGGTGCTTACAGCAGTTAATCATAAATTCAATCTGAACTTAGATTGGGAGCATGGTTTACTTGGTGGTGCAGCAATTGATCAATATGGTGAGCCATATCCAAAAGAAACAAGTGATCAAGCAAAAAAAGCCGATGCCATTTTATTAGGTGCTGTTGGTGGACCAAAGTGGGATCAAATTGAGCGCTCTATACGCCCTGAACGTGGCTTATTAAAAATTCGTAGTGAGCTCAACCTATTTGCAAATCTTCGTCCTGCAATTTTATATCCGCAATTGGCGAGTGCTTCGAGCTTGAAACCTGAAATTGTAGCAGGTCTGGATATTTTAATTGTCCGTGAGCTGACTGGTGGTATTTACTTTGGACAACCACGTGGGATTCGTGAGTTAGAAAATGGCGAAAAGCAAGGCTATAACACAGATGTTTATTCAGAGTCTGAAATTAAACGTATTGCTAAAGTTGCGTTTGATCTAGCGAGTTTACGTGGTGGTAAAGTATGTTCGGTAGATAAAGCAAATGTTTTGGAAGTGACGGAGCTTTGGAAACAAACAGTAAGCCAAGAACACGCTGAGAACTATTCAAATATTCAGCTTTCTCATATGTATGTAGATAATGCTGCCATGCAATTGGTACGTGCACCTAAACAATTTGATGTGATTGTTACAGGTAATTTGTTCGGCGATATTCTTTCTGACGAAGCTGCAATGTTAACGGGCTCAATTGGGATGCTACCATCTGCATCATTAGATGAAAATGGTAAAGGAATGTACGAGCCATGTCACGGTTCGGCACCAGATATTGCAGGGAAAGATATTGCAAACCCGCTTGCAACGATTTTGTCTGTAGCCATGATGCTACGTTACACGTTTAAAGAAGAAGCTGCGGCAAAAGCGATAGAAGAGGCAGTAGGTACTGTGTTAGATCAGGGCTTAAGAACTGCAGATATTTATTCTGAAGGCATGAAGAAAGTGGGAACCGCAGCGATGGGAGAAGCGGTTGTAAACGCTTTATAGGATTAGTTTTGGGTTGAGTAATGCATGGCTATATTTAGGTAGAGCTATGCATTTTTTATTTAAGGCCAAATTTGTATTGTTAAATAAAAAGTTGTCAGCTTTTCATTTAGGGGTGGGTATTTTCTATCTCGTAATCTTTGTCATCATTGCTGTGCTGTCATTTGGTGCAAATCAATCGTTAGACCATGTAGCAATGGGTTATATGTGTTTCTTGGTTTTCATGATTGCAATGCATTTCAAAGCATATAGCGAGGTATGTAAGTGGAAAAAACTAGGTAAAATTTTATCAAGGATGTTAGCTTGCTTTTTACTGTTAGGTTTTCCTATTGGCACATGATTGGCTTTTCTTATTTTTTCATATACAAAAGAATCAAATTGGCAAACTTTGAATACTTAAATAAGACATATAAAAAAAGCCACTTTAAAATGAGTGGCTTTTTTTGCTTCGACTAATACTTAACGCGCACGGTAAGTGATACGACCTTTTGTTAAGTCGTAAGGTGTCATTTCAACTTTTACATTATCGCCAGTTAAAATACGGATGTAGTGTTTGCGCATTTTTCCTGAAATATGAGCAATTACTTCATGACCATTTTCTAAACGAACACGAAACATAGTATTAGGAAGCGTCTCGGTGACAACGCCTTCGAACTCAATTAGTTCCTCTTTATTGGCCATAGCCTACCTGAATGAATGAATTAACAAGGCGCAAATTATATACAAATTACTTATCGAAAACAAGCAAGGCCAAAAGGATGATTAGAAATAACTTTCGATAATGAATAAAATTGGACCAAAATATTTCAATAAACTGACATATTCATATTGAGAGTTTTTATAATAGTAGTTAATCTAAGCTTAAGAATGATAATAAATAAGGATAATCGTTGTGAAACAACGAACAGATGGGGCAGTAGTCCTACGCTTAGCCTATGAAGCGATCACAAGGTCTGGTTTACCTGTAGAAAATATTTTGAAAAAAGCAGGTATTACTCAAGATCATATGCGGTTATATCAAAGAGTCCCTCAAAGAGCACAATTTTCGTTTTGGAGAGCAATGATTGCATTGAGTCGTGACAATGATATTGGTTTACATTTGGGGCAGCACCTGCCTTTATTTCGTGGACAAATTATCGAACAGCTCTTTGTGAGTAGCTCTTCCTTTGGAGAAGGATTAAAACGAACTTTACCGTATCAGCGACTAATTAGTGATGCATTTCAAGCAAAACTAGTGATTGATGGTGAGTTATGTTACTTAAAAAATATAACGCAGGCCAGACCAAATAATTTGGTTAATCGTCACTTCTCAGAGTGTGCTATGTCTGGTGTGATACAGTTTTTTAAATTTATGACGGATAATCTCTTTGAACCATTACGTATCGATTTTGACTTTAGTAAAGGTGCCGATTTAAAAGAATATGAAGCAATTTATGGTTGCTCTGTGTCCTTAGGTCAAAAAGAAACTCGATTATATTTTGATAAGAAAATTCTAGACTATCAGTTATGGCAAGCTGAACCGGAGCTACTTACGCTTCATGAAAGATTTGCAACCAAAAAACTAGAAGAATTGGTACGTTATGACTTAATTGACAACGTACAAGAGGTGATTGGTCGAATGCTTGAGAAGGGTGAATTAACCCTTGAAATGATTGCGACAGATTTAGGAATGAGTGCAAGACAATTGAGACATCAATTGAGTGAAGCGAATACCAGCTTTCAAGAATTACTCACAGACTATCGTTGCCGTTTATCCAAGAAATTACTGAAAAATAGTAATGAAAGTATTGATCATATTGTCTGCTTAACTGGATTTTCTGAACCAAGCACTTTCTACCGAGCATTTAAACGGTGGACCAATGAAACGCCTATCGAATATCGTAGACGTAAACAAAGTCCTCTTACATCATCTATTTAAACAGGCCAATTAAGCCACTGTGGCCCTAAAGATGGTCTTGGAAGTTCAAATGCATCAGGATAGTAAGCTTGTATAAAGTATAATCCATCTGGTGGTGCTGTAACTCCTGCTGCTTTTCGGTCTTGGGCTGCAAATATGTTGTCTATATGAGATACATCAAAGCAGTCCTGACCAACCTCTAACAGGCAACCTACAATATTTCGAACCATATGGTGTAAAAAACCATCTGCTTGAATATCTAAAATTAAAAATGGTCCATGAGGTGTAAGTGTGCAGTGCTGAACATGACGAACAGGTTGATTAGATTGACAAGCGGCTGCACGAAAACTTTCAAAGTTATGTGTACCTTCAAATTTTTTGGCTGCCAATTGCATCTTTTCAACATTCAATGAGTGATATACATGCGTGACTTGTTTATGTAGCAGTGCAGGGCGCTGAGGTGCATTATAAATAATGTATCGATAGCGCCGAGCAATCGCTTTAAACCTTGCATGAAAATCCATACTCATTGGTTTAATCCACTGAATTGAAATATCCTTAGGTAGCTTACTGTTTGTACCCATAATCCACGCACGGTCTGTTCGAATAGATGGACTGTCAAAATGAGCAATCATATTTGTTGCGTGTACTTGTGCATCTGTACGACCCGCGCCATGAACATCTACTCGATGGTTAGCCACATGACTGAGCGCATCTTCTAAGGTTTGTTGTACGCTACGTACGCCTGTTTGTTGGGTTTGCCAACCTCGATAATGGGTACCACAGAATTCAATTCCAATAGCATAGCGTTGCATAAAATTGCCTTTGTTATTGTTCATTAGACCAGTGTAAAGCACATTGCTCGACTGTAATATGTTTCAAATAGAGATATAAAATTTTTGCATATATATGCGCATGTCCTAGTGTATTTGCTGTAAGTATTTGAGCATCGCTTACCCAACGGCTTACAGCATATCTCTGGTCTATTTCACCAAAAGTAACTTGTGTTGTGAGAATCGGTAAGCAGCCACTTTCTCTCAATTTTTGAAGAATTTTAATGATTTGATCATTTACAGTAATATTTCCCGTGCCAAATCCTTGCAAAATAAGAAAGTGCGGTGGTTCATTTGTAATAAGACTTAGATTTTTTACTAAAAACTCTGTTGAAACGGGTTGCATCATCCAGTTGATCAGATTTAGCGTGGTTGCACGCGTAATATCTTTATTGGTTACGACATATTGCTGTTGAGGAGTTACAATTTCTTCGTGAGCAGGTATTCCTTCAAACGCATGTAGTGCAGTTGTATGATGTTTAATTGTAGTATGACCATGGTAGAGATGGTGATGAAATGCAAGATAGACGCCACGATCGTATCTTTCGACTTGCTCTAAAGCAAAAATTAAATTATCGAAAGCATCAGTCTCTTCTCTTACTTGTTTGCCCTCAACTGTAAGTAGGGGGTATTGACTACCTGTAAGAACTGTACAACTTGATTGTGCTAGAAAATAAGAAAAAACTGCGCTTGCATAGCTGAGGGTATCTGTTCCATGAACAATAATAAACTTTGAATAATCTATTTTTAACTCTTGAATAAGTTGGATTGTTTTCAACCATTCTTGTGCTGTACATGCACTACTGTCAATAATGTCGGGTGCTGCAAAGCAATCAGTTTTATTTTGATAATAAGTGGGTAACACATTTTTGAGTTGAGGTAGGAATTGACTTTCTGGCATTGGGCTCAATGGTGTGCCAACACAACCAAATGTACCACCCATATAAATTAATGCAATTTTAGACATATATAAAATAAAAAAAGCAGTCAAGAATGACTGCTTATATTAAAACGAAGCGCTTTAAGATGCTATGCTATTTAATAACTTATCTACTTTCAGCTTTTCTTCTGCTGAGTAATCTTGTTTAGGGTCAGTCAGAAGTTCTTTCGCACGTTCTTTTTCACCAAATGCAATATACTGTTCTGCAAGATCAATGTTTAGTGCATTTTCATTAAGTGTTTTGAGTTCTGAAAAGTTTTTAACAAGAACATCATTTTCATCGATTTTTGTAGATGAAGTATTCCCAAAATCTAGGTTAAGCGGAGCTAGTTCTGGCGTATCTGATGAGCTGTCTTCAGTTGCTTTGGTCGACTTTTCCGCTGGTTGTTCTAATTCAACTTTTGGTTCTTCGGGTACTTTTGTATCGAAGTTGAGTGTCGGTGCTTCTTCTACCTTTGGTTCAGCCTTTTTCTCTGGCTCAGGTGTTGTGTCTGGTTTTGGTGCTTCTTTTTGATCTTCACTTTTTTTATTAAACGTAAAGTCAAGTGGCATTAAGTCTTCTGAAGCTTTTTCCTTTTGTGGAATACTTTCTTTTTTTGTCGTACTTTGTTCAGGTTGAGGCTCAACTTTTACAGTTTCTTTAGGTGCAGATGTTTCTTGTTTTTTAGGCTGTTCAGATACTGGTGGTTTTGGCTGACTTACAGCTTGACCAAGCAGTTCTTCATGACTAATTTGATTGGTAAATTGAGTCTCTTTAGAGAAAACATCCTTCTTTACTTCCTCTTGAGAAGTTGGTTTTTTAGCCTCTTCTTCTTGTCTTTTTGCTTCTTTATACGCATTATTTTTTTCTTTAACTTCTTTAAGTGATTCAAAAAGTTCTGAAGAGCGCAGTTGATTAATTAATTGCTTAATAGCAAGTTCATCGTCTTGTTTCTGATAAATGTCAAGTAATACAAGATATAACTTAGATTGCTTAGGATTTTTATTTAAAGATTGATTGATGAGTGCTTCAGCAGCAGAATAGTTCTCTTGTTCAATCAATGTATGAATTTGCGAATACAGGCTTTCATCTGCTTTAGGTTGTTCAGAGGCAGCAGATGATTTTTGTTCAGCTTGATTCTCTGTTGTTGTTTTTAGATCTGACGGTTTTTTAGGCTGTGTTTTTGGTGCTTCAGCATTGCGCTTTTTTATAATCACGACCGCAATGATTAAAAGTATAACAACGGCTGAAATGATGGAAAGCAACATAGTATTAATACCCCATAAAATTTTAGAAGATCTGAAAATTTACAATCAGATTCTATTCTGCTGCATGCTTTTGCGCATTTTGCTGTTTAAGCAATTCTTGAATCTTAGCTAGTTTAGCATCTAATATCTCAAGCTTAATATTTTTATTTTGCAAACCATGCTCAAGTTGTGCAATTTCACTTTCTAAAGATGTAACTTCTTTTTGCTGTTTAGAATCAGATGGTAAACCTTGTTTTGGTGTAGTCAATTCATTACTTGTCGACTGGCTATTTGCATTTTTATCGGCAATGACAGTCATTTCAGTATGTGTCGTTTTAGAAAGAATAGTCGCTCTTTTGACATCACTTACGTCTAAAACAGCACCTTTTTTAATACGATTTTTATTCCCATGGATGAATGCATGTTGGTTCATCTGTTGAATTTGTTGCATGACAGCATAGATTGATTGATTGGTTTGTTGTGCAATACGTGCAGAAATAGACCATAAAGTATCTTGCTGCTTTACCGTATAAGTATGATCAGATGTATTGTTGCTCTCAGCCTGTTTTTGAGAGGTAACAATCGCTTTTTGCTGTACGCCTTGTTTTAGATTTTTCTTTACAGATCCTTTTGAAATTTGTCTTTCATTCAATATGGTAATTGGAATGAGAGGTTGGTCTGTATGAATACTTGGTTTATTAATCGGAACTGTAGGTGCATTACTTTGATTTGGATGAGTAACTTTAAAAGGAAGTTCAATTAATTTTAAGTATTGACCATTTCCATCCTTTGCTTTTAAAACAAAGCGAACATCACCGTTATAGATAGGCCGAGAAGATGTGACTGTAATTACCCCTGTATTCGGGCCTGTACTGCGTAGGAATACGTTTAGGTCACTTGTAATCTCAGCTTTGAGTGAATCAAAACTGACTAAGTCATCATCATCGGCAATATCTGCTTGAATATTCGAAGAAATTGCACCTTGATACGGGATTTCCATATACAAAAGCTGTGCTTTTGTAGACAGAATATTAGGCTGACCAAATGTAAGCGCATGGCTAAATTGCGATATACCAAGACATAAAATGGCATATGAAAGCTTATGGTAAGAAGTCATTAGACATTACTAAACAAAAAATAGGCATCCTATATAATGTAGCGATATGTTAATCGAATGTAAACGATTTAAAAAAAAAGCTAGTATTTTAACTAGCTTTTTGCATTTTCTTAATTTTGTTTGTACTCGATCAATATTCTAAGCATGCGGCGTAGTGGTTCTGCTGCACCCCAAAGTAGTTGATCACCTACAGTGAAGGCACCGAGGTATTCTTTACCCATATTTAATTTACGTAAGCGACCTACAGGTACAGAGAGTGTTCCTGTTACAGCTACTGGTGATAAATCATGCATAGATGCTTCACGTGTATTTGGAATCACTTTTGCCCATTGGTTTGATTGTGCAATCATGTCTTCAATTTCATTGAGTGGCACATCTTTACGCAATTTAATGGTAAGTGCTTGAGAGTGGCAACGCATAGCACCAATACGTACACAATGACCATCAATTGGAATAATGTTGGTATTGCCTAAAATTTTATTGGTTTCAGCTTGTGCTTTCCATTCTTCTTTTGACTGACCATTTTCAAGCTGTTTATCAATATATGGAATGAGTGAGCCAGCAAGCGGTACACCAAAGTTCGATTTCGGGAACTGTTCACCACGTTGTAGTTCAGCAACTTGACGGTCAATATCTAAAATTGCTGATTTTGGGTCATCTAACAATGATTTGGTATTGTTATAGAGATAACCCATACCTGTCAGTAGTTCACGCATGTTCTGTGCACCTGCACCAGAAGCAGCTTGGTATGTCATGGCACTCATCCATTCAACTAAGTTGTTTTGGAAAAGAGAGCCTAAACCCATAAGCATGAGAGAAACTGTGCAGTTACCACCTACAAACGTTGTGGTGCCTTTAGCAAGTGCATTTTTAATTACGTTTGAGTTGACTGGATCTAAAACAATAATCGCATCATCTTTCATACGTAAAGTCGATGCAGCATCAATCCAGTAACCTGTCCAACCTGTTTCTTTGAGTTGACTATAAACTGATGAGGTATAGTCTCCACCTTGGCAGGTAATAATAACATCCATTTGCTTCAGACTCTTAATGTCTGTTGCATCCATAAGTGCTGGGGCGGTCTTCCCGCCAAAAGCAGGTGCTTCACCACCTGCATTACTGGTAGAAAAATAAAATGGCTCGAAGTGCTCGAAATCATTTTCTTCAACCATACGTTGCATAAGAACGGAACCAACCATTCCACGCCAACCGACCAGACCTACTTTCATGTCATTTTGCCTCGGTACTGTGTGTAAAAAATAAATGTGATCTTTGAGTGTATCAAACATCTTTTTAAGTGCAAACGATATATGGCTGAAAAAAACGATAATTTTTAAGTAAATAGCTGAGATTTCATCATCTTATTTTGAAGGCAAAAAAAGATGATGTATTTAAGTGACTTAGCACGATTAAGGTGCATATACGACTTTAGGCGATATATATGCAAGTATCTGCTTAAAAATGACTCTTTGCTATAGTAGATTAGAGGTTTAATTTTAATAAATGCGCTCGTATCCTTCAGGGCGAGTTTTAAAACGGCGGTGAAACCACATATATTGTGTAGGTGCAATGCGAAGTTGAGTTTCAATAATTTTGTTCACGCGTGTTGCATCATCTAATTCATCTTCAGAAGGTAAATTTTCAACAATTGGCTCAATTAAAATATGATACTTAGGATCTCTTTCACTGCCATAACGGTAAAAATATAAAGGAATAGCCACCGCTTTAGAAATCTTTAATAAACGACGGTGGGCAGTAACGGTTGCCGCAGGCACACCAAAAAAAGGTGCCATAATGCCTTGCTTTAAACCGAAATCTTGATCAGGGCTATACCAAATTGCATCACCATCTTTTAAATGGCGAATCAAGCCACGCATATCATCATGGTCTATTTGTGATTTATAAATAGTCGCACGACAACGGTAAATGATTAAGTCGAGTAGGGGGTTGTTTTGTGGTCGATAAACGACATCGGGTTCAAAGTATTGTGAGCAGATATAACCACCTGCATCGAGCAATGTACTGTGTGTTCCAAGCAGAAGTACACCTTGACCAGAAGCTTGTGCTTGAGTGATATGTTCAAGTCCTTCGATGGTAACTCTATTTTTAAACCAATAGGGTTTATACCAAGCATTGAGGGTTTCGAATGTACCAAGCATCATATCTACAAAAACCTGTTGAGCTTTTTGAAGAACTTCTTCTTGAGACCATTCAGGAAAACAAACTTCTAAGTTGCGGATGGTGGTTTTTCTTCGTGACTTTAGAAGTTTCCAAGCAAGTTTTGCAAGCGTACGTGAAATCATACGTTGAACTGACCAAGGTAAAACGGCCAAAAGCATCAATAGACAAATAGAAATCCATACATTCCAATATCTTGGCAATAAAAAAGACCAATAAAATTTACCAGGAATATAGTCAGGTTGCGTACTCATATACGTGTAATGAACCAGTGAAAAGTGGGCGTGATTTTAGCACGATATGCTTTTAGGGTTGATAGATTGATATTTAAAATGATGAATTTCATCACTAAACTTTTACTTGATAGTTAAGTGTTAATTCACTTGCAACTTTGCCACGGATTCCCCAATTTTCTAAAGGTGTTTCAAAAATAGTGATTTCGATATCTTGCGGTAAAATCTGACAATCGGTTTCTATATTTTTAAATAATGATGCAATGAGCTGTTTCTTTGCAGAAGTAGAACGTCCTTCAAACATAGATATTTCGATAATCAGATAGTTTTCGCTACGGTCTTGAGGAAATATAAAATCTTCAGGCTCAAGCTTTATAAATCTCTGAAAAATCTTTTCTGATGGATAGTTTAAACTTTCCATGAGAGAGCTATGTATCGCTGGAGAGAGCATTTTTCTATATGTATTTATTGTATGCGTTAAACCGTAAATTTTAATTTGCGACATGAGATCTCTCTATGTTTTTTGGGTATTGACTACTCGGATACCCTAAATAATTTAAATTTTTAAACTTTCTTTTTCATAGCTTTGAAAAGCATTTTCAGCACCCATAATGACATCTTTAATTTTGAAATAACCGCGAGTGTAAGGTTCGGTATCACGAATTTCTTCCCACATAAAATGGTAAGACTTTAAATTTTCAGTTTCACAAATAAGAAAATCTGTAAAATTACTTCCGGGAAATGCCTCTGAGTCACAAAAACGTACTTTTACATCAGGATATTTTGCAATAATTTCTTCAAGTGATTTTGCATATTTACGGCGTATTTCACGAGGAAGGGCAAGCCAAGATGGATAAAATTCAAGGAGAACAATTTGGATAATATTCATTATTTGTAATTCTATAGTTTTGGGTAAGCGTATTCACAATACACTAAAATGATGACTATTTCTTTTGAATAGATAAATCGATTTATACCCAACCTAAAAAATAAAGAAAATCTACTGATTTTTTTAGTATTTTTACAGGCTCGGGAAGTGCAATTTTTTTGATTATAAACATATGATAAATAAAAATTATTTAGAAAGAATATGATAAATTTTCTAAACCAGAGTTTAATATAGCTAGCTCATATGAGCTAGCTATAATCGGTATAGGTTTATTCGGTGTGACCTTTCACCATATTTTCTAATGTATCCCAACGTTCTAACTTTTCTAATAAAAGTTCTTCAATTTCTGAAAGACGTTGACTCGCTTTTGTTGCTGCATCTGCGTCTTTAACAAACCAAGAGCCGTCAGCAAGTTTTTCAGTCAGTTCAGATTGTTCAGCTTCAAGTTGCTCCATTTCTTGTGGTAGCTGTTCAAGCTCACGCTGATCTTTATAGCTCAGTTTAACTTTCTTCTGTGCAGATTTATCCGATGTATTGGACTTTGGCGTATCTTTCTTCACAGTTTCAGTTTTGAGTTCAGGACGTTGTGCAAGATAGTCTTGATAACCCCCAATGTACTCTTGAATATGTCCTTTACCATCAAACACCCATGTAGATGTAACAACGTTATCCATAAATGCACGGTCATGGCTAATCAGAAGTAACGTGCCTTTATATTCAGCAAGCATTTCTTCAAGTAACTCAAGCGTTACCATGTCTAGGTCGTTGGTTGGTTCATCCATCACAATGAGGTTGGAAGGCTTGAGTAGAAGCTTCGCCAATAAAATACGATTACGCTCACCACCAGACAAGGCTTTTACAGGTGTACGTGAACGCTCAGGAGAGAACAAGAAGTCTTGTAGGTAACTCAAGATATGACGGCGCTGACCATTAATATCAATAAAGTCTGAACCCTCTGAAACGTTATCTGAAACAGATTTTTCAAGGTTAAGTTGGTTACGTAGTTGGTCAAAGTAAGCTACTTCTAACTGTGTACCCGTTTTCACTTGTCCATGATGTTCAATCTCACCAAGAATGGCTTTAACAAGTGTTGTTTTACCTACACCATTATCACCTACAAGACCAATACGGTCACCACGTACCACAACAGTAGAGAAGTCTTTAATAAGTGATATATTGTCGTAATCTACACCAAGATTTTCAATTTCAAAGACCAGTTTTCCTGAGCGTTGTGCTTCTTGTACGCCCATATTCACCTTACCTTGCTGTGAACGTCTTGCTTTAGATTCTTCACGCAATGTTTTTAATGCACGTACACGACCTTCGTTACGGGTACGACGTGCTTTAATGCCCTGACGAAT
Organism: Acinetobacter pollinis; assembly: GCF_015627175.1. GTDB lineage: Bacteria > Pseudomonadota > Gammaproteobacteria > Pseudomonadales > Moraxellaceae > Acinetobacter > Acinetobacter pollinis. The sequence goes on from NZ_VTDQ01000003.1 coordinate 111,680, forward strand.
CCAAGCTTCTTCTTCTGCAAGCTTTTTATCAAACAATGCATTCTGCTTTTCTTCAGCTTCAAGCTGTTGTGCTTTTAGCTCGAGGTAACGAGAGTAGTTACCTTCAAAACTTCGTAGCGTACCACGGTCGAGTTCCACAATACGTGTAGCAAGGTGGTCGACAAAAGAACGGTCATGCGAGATAAATAGCAATGTAAGATTGTTTTGTTCGAGTAAGAATTTTTCAAGCCATTCAATGCTTTCTACATCTAAATGGTTAGTGGGTTCGTCAAGTAATAAAATATCTGGTTGTGTAAGTAAAGCGCGTGCTAAAAGTACACGGCGTTTACGACCACCTGACAAATCTGCCAAATCGGCATTGGGATCTAATCCCATTTTACCTAAAATTGTATTAACTTTGTTTTCAAGCGTCCAACCATCCATTTGGTCAAGCTTATGCTGTAAGTCGCCCATGCGCTCACAAGCTTCCATGTCACCCAATACACATGCATCGCTTGCAGTATTGTACTGTTGCAGTACTTGAGCAACTTCACCTGCACCTTCAGCGACGATGTCGGCAACTTTGCCAGAATCCATGGGTACATCTTGGGTTAACATTGAAACAGTTAAGCCATTTTGAATTAAAACTTCCCCATTGTCGGCATGGAGGCTTCCCTCAATAAGTTTGAGTAAAGTAGACTTACCTTCGCCATTACGTCCAATTAAACATACTCGCTCGCCACGTTCTAATGTAAAATTTGCGCCGTCGAGGAGGGCAGGCCCACCAAATGCAAGTTGGACATCCCTTAAAGTAATATAGGCCATAATGTTTCCTAGTGTCTCAAATTGAGGAGTGTTAAATGACTAAACCACCTTATGATGATCATGCGTCATTTTCCGCACCCATCGAAGATTTGCAAGTACGAATTTCATTTTTAGATGATTTAGTTGAACAGTTAAATGAACAGTTGGCTCATCAAAGCCAAGAAATTACCGATTTAAAAAAGCAAATGCAGCTTTTATATCGTCGTGTAGAGGCTTCTGATTTATCAGAAGGCATTGCTGAATTTGATCCAATGAGCAACAGACCACCACACTATTAAGTGATATTTGAAGAATAAAGATTGAAAATCTGTTATTCAATATTACTATACACACCTTAACGGCGAGAGTTGCATGTTATATGAAACTTGCCTTTTTTATTCATCTTATGTAACTCTAATAATGCATTAGAGGGAGATAACACAAAAAATGGGTCTTTGGGTCGCCATTATTATTATCGTGTTTGTTGCAGGTTCTATTTTTAGTTTACGCATCAACCCTAGAGAGAAAGCCATTGGTATGATGCGTGATAAAGCAAGACAAATGTCACTGCATCCACGTTTGGTGCCTGCACCTGAATGGACAAAAATACCAAAAATGACAGAAACGCGCGCAAGTATGGTCGCGTTTTACAGCATTCTCTTGCCACAAGCAACGATGCCTCTAATGCGAGCATGCGTTGAAAATAACCAGTTGGTTGTGGTAAATGGTTCAGATAAGTTTCAGCATCTTCAAGTTGACTTAAAAGGTATTTATGCTGTGGAGATGCAGTCGAACTATATTGGACTTTATTGGGATGAGGATGCAGACATTCATGCAACTCAGCTCGAACAAATGAAATCGTATTTAGTTTCTTTAGCAGAAATTTAATTTTAATGATAGGAAAGATATAACATTATGGCGAATGCTCCTCGATCCACATCAAAACGCACCACAGCAAGTGCTGACTCGGCTGCAAAAAAACGCGCTTTAGTGATTGTGGAGTCGCCTGCTAAAGCAAAAACAATTAATAAGTATTTAGGGTCTGAATATATTGTTAAATCTTCAGTAGGGCATGTACGTGACCTACCGACAGGCGGTTCTGCGAGTAAAACAACAGAGAAAAAAGCAGCACCAAGAACAAAACTTACCGAAGATCAAAAAATTGTAAAAGCACAGCAAGCACTTGTAAAGCGTATGGGCGTAGACCCAGAGCATGACTGGGATGCGCACTACGAAGTGCTACCAGGTAAAGAGCACGTTGTTGCAGAATTGAAAAAACTCGCTTCTGAGGTTGATGAAATCTATCTCGCAACCGATTTGGATAGAGAAGGGGAAGCGATTGCTTGGCATTTACGTGAAGTCATTGGTGGAGACAGTTCTCGTTACCATCGTGTTGTATTTAATGAAATTACAAAAAATGCAATTCAAGAAGCTTTTAAACAACCGACCCGTTTAGACTTAGATCGTGTAAATGCACAACAAGCACGTCGCTTTTTAGACCGTGTGGTTGGCTTTATGATTTCTCCGTTATTATGGGAAAAAATTGCACGAGGTCTATCGGCAGGGCGTGTACAGTCTGTGGCTGTAAAATTGGTTGTAGAGCGTGAACGTGAAATTCGTGCATTTATTCCAGAAGAATATTGGCAAGTTTTTGCAGATACACAATCTAAGGCAGATGCAATTCGCCTTGAAGCAGTTAAACGTGCAGGCAAAACGCTTAAGCTAAAAAATAAAGCTGAGACGGATGCCGTCTTAGACATTTTAAAGTCGGCTGAATATAAAGTTGCACAGCGTGAAGACAAGCCAACTAAGGTTAATCCAAGTGCACCATATATTACATCTACGCTCCAACAAGCAGCGAGCACACGCCTTGGTTTCTCTGTAAAGAAAACCATGATGCTCGCTCAACGTCTGTATGAAGCTGGTTTTATTACCTATATGCGTACGGACTCAACTTTTTTAAGTGATGATGCAGTAAATATGGTGCGAGATCATATTCAATCTGAATATGGTGAAAAATACTTACCTGCAAAACCAAATCGTTATGGCAATAAAGCAGGTGCACAAGAAGCCCACGAGGCAATTCGTCCATCGAATGTGGCTTTAAAAGGCGATCAGCTTGCAGGTGCAGAGCGTGATGCACAGCGTTTGTATGATCTAATTTGGCGTCAATTTGTTGCTTGTCAGATGACACCTGCCGAGTATTTGTCATCTACATTACATGTCAAAGCATCTGAGATCGATTTAAAAGCCAAAGGCCGTACACTCGTATTTGATGGTTTTACACGTGTCCGTGGTGCGAATAAGTCTGACGATGATGTGTTACTGCCTGCAGTTCAAGTGGGTGAAACGCTTGTTCTGAATAAGCTTGATCCGAGTCAGCATTTTACCAAGCCACCTGCACGTTTTACCGAAGCATCTTTGGTGAAAGAGCTTGAAAAGCGTGGTATTGGTCGTCCTTCAACATATGCTGCAATTATTTCAACCATTCAAGATCGTGGTTATGTAAAACTTGAAAATCGTCGTTTATTCGCAGAAAAAATGGGTGAGATTGTTACCGAGCGTTTAAATGAGAGTTTTAATAACCTCATGAACTATGCATTTACTGCAGATCTTGAAGGGCAACTTGACCATGTTGCAGTAGGCGATCGCAATTGGAAAGAATTACTCGATACATTTTATGGCGATTTTAAAAAGCGTTTAACGACTGCACAAGGTGCAGATGGCATGCGCCGTAATGAACCTGTTGAAGTTGCCGATGTGCATTGTCCACAGTGCGAACGACCAATGCAGATTCGTACAGGAACAACAGGTGTCTTCTTAGGATGTTCAGGCTATAACCTGCCACCAAAAGAACGCTGTAAGGGTACACTTAATCTGTCTCCTGTAGAGTCATTGGCTATTTTATCGGATGATGAAGGGGCAGAAACAGCCGACTTAATGTCAAAACGCCGTTGTCCAAAATGTAGTACAGCAATGGACAGTTATTTAATTGATGGCGGACGTAAGTTACATATTTGTGGAAATAACCCTGATTGTGACGGCTTTGAGGTTGAAGAAGGCGAGTTCAAAATTAAAGGTTATGATGGTCCAACTATCCCATGCGATAAGTGTGATGCAGAAATGCAATTGAAAATGGGACGTTTTGGACCATACTTTGCGTGTACTTCATGTGATAATACGCGTAAAGTTTTGAAAAATGGCCAGCCTGCGCCACCACGTGTCGATCCAATTAAAATGGAACATGTACGTTCAACCAAAAATGATGATTATTTTGTGTTGAGAGATGGTGCGGCAGGACTTTTCTTGGCAGCCAGCAAATTTCCAAAAATTCGTGAAACACGTGCTCCGAAAGTTGCAGAACTTCGTACTGTGGCAGACCAGCTTGATGAGAAGTATCAATTCTTATTGAAGGCACCAGATCAAGATCCAGAAGGTAATGCAACGATTATTCGTTTTAGCCGAAAAAATCAAAGCCAATATATTGGTTCTGAGAATGCGGAAGGCAAAACCACAAAATGGGGACTGGTTTATACAGATGGCCAATGGGTCGAGCAATAAGTCTTAAAATGCCGATCAAAGATCGGCATTTTTTTATGCATTCATACATGTGAGCAAAATCTATGTGGAAAAAGGTCAGAGTGTTCATTCTACTTTTGGTTCTAGGGTATGTTGCTATAGATGCATGGAAAGACTTAAATCAAAACTGGGATCAAAGCATTGTTGTATTAGTTCATCCTATCAATGCAGATGGCTCACAAAATACGGAAAATTATATTCAGCAATTAAATGCACAGTCTTTTATAGAGACAAGTGAGTACTTAACTGCAAATGCAAAAAACTATCAGCGAAATACGCATTTTATTTTTAAAATAGGGCGTGAGTTAAAACAATTACCACCTGAGCCCCCTGAAAATGGCAGTGCTTTCAACGCAATTTTATGGAGTCTAAAATTTCGTTATTATGCATGGAAACAAACTCAATCTGTAGATGGTTATGCTACCGTTACACTATATTTAAATTATTATGACTCAAATAAATATAAAGTATTAAAGCACTCCACAGCATTAGAGAAAGGGCGTATAGGAGTCGTAAATTTATTTTCTGACGTAAAGCAAAATGAAGAAAATCAAGTGGTAACGGCACATGAATTATTACATGCATTCGGTGCAACAGATAAGTATGACCTAAATACAGGACAACCCATTTATCCACAAGGGTATGTGAATCCAGCTCAACAACCACGCTTACCGCAACATCAGGCAGAGCTTATGGCGGGTTATATTCCTATTACTGAAACACAAAGTAAAATACCGCTCAGCTTACAACAAACTGTTATTGGAAACTTAACAGCACGTGAAATCGGATGGGTAAAATAGTACCTCTACTATTTATACAGCAATATTAAAATTTTGGGATACAGCAATAATGAGTTCTACGTCTTTTATGGCTGAGTTAAACGATCAGCAACATCAGGCAGCAACGACCACAGCACAAAATTGTTTGGTCTTGGCGGGTGCAGGATGTGGAAAAACAAAGACCATTGTTGCAAGAGCAGCATATCTAATTTCTCAGGGAATACCTGCAAATCAAATTCAAATTTTAACCTTTACACGTCGGGCCGCTAGTGAGATTGTGACGCGCGTCGAGCAGTATTTGGGTACATCCGCACAAGGTTTACGTGCTTCAACTTTTCATACATTCTGTATGTATTTATTACGCCGTAACCGTCAAGCCTTTGGATTAGAAAACTTTAGTATTATTGATCGTGATGATCAGATCATGATTTTTCGCTTACTTCGAGGTAAAGATAATATATTACCTAAAGCGGCTGAACTTTGTGATATATATTCATTTGCAAGAAATACTCAGTGTAAGTTGTCGGTAGCAATAGAAAAAGTCTTACCTGAAGCTATGGAATTTAAATCTGAAATTGCAGAGGTAATGAAAACTTATGAACAGCGTAAGCAAGAGCGTTCATTTTTAGATTATGATGATATTCTAAGCATTGTCGCTGTAAATTTACAATCATCTCCTACACTTGTGCATTGGGTTAGCCAATTTTGTCGTGTATTTTTAGTGGATGAAATGCAAGATACTAATCCATTGCAATGGGCATTGCTGTCACCTTTTATTGGAAAAAGCCAATTATTTTGTGTTGGTGATGATGCACAATCTATTTATGGTTTCCGTGGTGCAGATTTTGAAAACATTCATTATTTTAAAGATAACGTATCTAATGCAGTTATATATACACTTGAGAAGAATTATCGTTCTACACAAGGCATTCTAGACTTATCAAACTGGTTGTTAGATGTCAGTCCTATACAGTACGATAAACATCTAATTGCTGCAAAATCTCAGAATAGCCGGCCACATTTTCATATTTTTTCTAATGAATTTGAAGAAGCAAATTGGATTGCACAAGATCTTATTTTTCGTAAAAAACAAAATAATGTTCATTGGAACGACCATATGGTGCTTGTTCGGTCTGGCTATGCAGCAAGACATATTGAGCGAGCACTGATTAATATGTCAGTTCCTTATCAGTTTATAGGTGGGACAAAGCTGTTAGAGTCGGCACATGTGAAAGATTTACTGAGTATGTTGCGGGTCGTGTCTAACACTCAAGATGATATTGCATGGATGCGATTTCTTACACTTTGGGATGGTATTGGTGATGTCGGTGCAAGTAAGCTTGCAGTAAATTTAATAAAATGTCAGACCTTGGAAGAATGTTGTAATCATTTAGAGCATCATGGCAGAGTACCACAACATGTATTGCTTATTTTAAAGCAAATGTCAGTTTTAACCGATACGGTTGTGGCATGTATTGAGCTTGCTTTCGAGGCATTACATGAACAACTTGCTGCAAAATACCAAAAGCAAGACTGGTCACGTCGAGAAAAAGATTTCAAACTTGTAAAACAATTGGCACAAAAGCATGCTCAAATCAGCGAATTTTTAGAGGCGTATGTTTTAGATCCTATTTCAACTTCAGAAGTTGAACAATCGGCAGACCACGATATTGTCACGCTTATTACAATACATTCTGCAAAGGGTACAGAAAGAAAAGTATGCTATGTACCACATCTTACGGTAAATCAGTATCCACATGCGAGAGCGCAAGGGGATTTCGATGCTGTAGAGGAAGAGCGCCGTGTTTTATATGTGGCATTAACGCGTGCACAAAATGAGTTGGTTCTTACAAAGCAAGACTTAACAACATGGGCAATGGATCAAATTGATGATCAGGGTAGACCAGTGAGCAGTTATTTCTTTAATCAAGTCCCCTCTCATTTATTGGATGTGACGATACATAAAAGAGATGAGTTTTTTGAAAATAAGAAGAAACCTATAAAAAAGATCTCTTTTGGGATAGATTTAGATTAAACTCGGCAACCCTAGAAAAGAAGAGATACACTACTTCTTTGTGTCATATAAGGTGAATGAATGAAAATTTTAGTGCGTAACTTAGAAAGATCTATTGGTGAGCAAGAGCTTAAAGAATTATTTTTACCGTATGGTGAAGTAGAAAGCTGTACGATTATTTTGGATCAGACCACTGGTAAGTCTAAAGGTTTTGCTTTTGTTGAAATGCCACATGGGCGCGAAGCTGTAAAAGCGATTAAAGGTTTAAATACTTTAAAAGTGAAAGGTATTGGTATTCGTGTAAAAGCTGCCGAAGAAAAATAAAGTAAAAATCTATCTAAATCTGACAACATACGCTAATCTGTAATTGCTATGGATTGTTTGTATAGGTAGGAAAATTATGTCTAGAGTTGCTCGTTATCACGCAGATCGAACAAATCAGAAATTGTATTTCGCACGTTTAGCCTGCGGACAAGCAGAGCAAGCTCCTGACAATATCCAAATTATACAAGCTCATAGAGAGTCTGCTGTATTTCATTTACACGGCGCATTTCTTGCATTTTTACAAGAGCTTGTCCGTTATTACCGTTTAAATGATTTTCAACCTACGTTGCATTCGATAGAAATGCATATGTCTGATAAAGGCCAAGTGTCTCCTGAAGTTGAAATATTAAAGCAATTGTCGAGTAATGGTTTTCTTGGCGAATTACAGCGTGCTTTTCGGGCATGTCAGTATGCACCTGAGCCAACTTTACCAGAAGCTGAGAGTGAGACTTCATCAAATCTAATTATAAAAGTAACACAAGGTACACAGTCATGGTTGCCAAATACTGAGATTCTAAGAGAGTGGTATCAAGAACTTTTAGAACTTATAGATGGTTTTCGTGCAGAGATGGTTGAATTTTAATGCACAGTGTCGCTGTTATACATTTTCAAACGACTTGAAATTTTATTTCTAGCACAGATATAAAATAAAGGTTTCGTATTTTTTTATTGGGTACATCGTTTTGATGTGCGGATGGAGGTTCCATGTCTATACAGCAGTTAAAAGAGTTATTTGGTAATCAAGATGCTGTACTTGAATTGGTACAACTTGAAAGTGGTGAACTTGCTCTACGGAATGCTCAATCTGAAGAGGAACCATTAGTGACCATTCAATTTAATGATGAAATTAAACAACTTTTGGGTGATACAACGAATATGGTTGCCCAAAATATGATTCAAGCAGCATTAATGGGACTGGTTGAGAAACAGGTTAATCAGCTTGATGCCGAAATTGTAGATGAACAACCTAAATATTTAAGTTAATGTATTTTTTATAAGGAAGGGTAAGCTTAGCTTACCCTTCTTTGCATGTATTTATTTTACATGTGCTTTATGAATTTCATGAAGAATATGTTGGCTCATATTAATTGCCATTTGTTCTTTTGCATAAAAAACATCGCCAATATTGTCTGTACGGATAACCTCTGCTTCTTCTTTATTTTCAGCACAAATTAAGACCTGAATTTCTGAATTTAATTGTTTTGCAATGTCAACGATTCGATGTATATCTAAAAGATCCATCGGAGAAATGACCAATAGGCGGGCATGTTGAATGTGGGCTTGAATAAGGACGCTAGGTTCGGTTGCTAAACCACTTACTGCAGCAATTCCTTTTTCTCGAAGGCCTTCCACAATTTCACGATTTTCTTCTGCGATAACGACTTTTATATTTTGCTGCATTAAAGTTTCGGTGATACGTTTACCTACCTCTCCATGACCAACAATAACGACTTGATCACGTAAGTAAGATTGATCTACTTCGTCAGGTAACATAGCTAAAGGGTCACTACTTCTTTCAAGCAAGCGTGCAAGAGATGAACGTGCGCGGATCCAGCTTTGAACAGGTTCTATCGCATAAAACATAAATGAGTTCAAAGTAATTGAAAAGAGTGCACCTGCCAAAATAAGATTTTGTGCCTCTGTGGTAAGTAAACCTAAAGAAATACCAAGTGCAGCTAAAATAAACGAAAACTCCCCAATTTGTGCTAGGCTTGCACCAACTGTCAGTGCTGTATTTAAAGGGTATCTAAAGAACAGTACGAGTGCCATTGCTGCAAGTGTTTTACCAATGGTAATAATAGCAATAACACTTAGAATGTGTAGGGGTTGTTCTATAATAATTCTTGGGTCAAATAACATACCTACAGAAACGAAGAATAAGATTGCAAAAACTTCGCGTAAAGGCAGTAATTCCTCTTCTGCACGGTGACAAAAATCAGATTCTTTAACAACCATACCTGCAAAGAAAGCACCGAGCGCCATTGAAACACCAAAAACGGCATATGCACCATAAGCAATAGAGACCGCACAGGCAACGACAGTTAAGGTAAATAATTCTCTTGAGCCTAGACGGACAACAAAACTCATAATCATAGGTACAAGGCGCTTGCCTATAATTAGCATAAAAGCAATGAAACCAGCGACTTTAAGCAATGTCAGTATGATAATCCAAAGTAAAGAAGAGGCATTTTCTTGACCAGCAAGAGATTTACCTCCGAGTAAAACAGCAACAGCAGGTAAAAGTACTAAAACTAAGACCATTACAAGGTCTTCGACCAATAGCCATCCGACTGCAATTTTTCCATTAACAGAGTCGAGTAAACCGCGATCACTCAGCGCCTTTAAAAGAACAACTGTACTTGCACATGATAGTGTTAATCCGAAAACCAATGATGAACCAAAAGACCATCCCCAAAAAGATGTCACACATATGCCAAGAATGGTTGCAACTAGAATTTGTAAGATAGCACCTGGCAGTGCAATACGTCTCACTTCTAATAAATCTTTTAATGAAAAGTGCATACCCACACCAAACATCAGAAACATGACACCCAATTCAGCCAATTGATTGGCGAGTGCTAACTCTCCGACTGGGCCATAGGTATTGGGACTAATTGCAATGCCAGCAATAAGGTAGCCAACCAAGGGAGGGAGTCTCAGGCGTGCTGCAATATATCCAAAGAAAAGGGCGAGGCCAAAACCCAGTGCCAGCAATACAATAAGATCGACATGATGTGGCATAGGCAGGTTCCTCAAATAAATACAATATTGTTTTGAGGAATGTTAGTGAGATTGTAAATAAAAAGCAAAAAAAACGACTCCATTTGGAGCCGAATTTTCAAAACTAAAATTATTTGATTTTAGCTTCTTTAAAAATCACATGTTGACGGATTTTTGGATCAAACTTTTTGATTTCCATTTTTTCCGGCATTGTACGTTTGTTCTTCGTAGTAGTGTAGAAATAACCTGTACCAGCAGAAGAAACTAGGCGAATTTTGTCACGCATTGCAATGACTCCTTAGATCTTTTGGCCTTGAGCACGAAGATCAGCTACAACCTTTTCAATGCCCAATTTGTCGATGATACGCATACCTTTAGTTGTCAAACGAAGACGTACAAAACGCTTTTCGCTTTCTAACCAAAAACGGTGGTGATGCAGGTTCGGCTCGAACCGGCGCTTGGTTTTGTTGTTTGCGTGTGAGACGTTGTTACCAACGACTGGACGCTTGCCGGTAACTTGGCAAACCTTAGACATGGTGGAACTCCATTGATTTAGCCAACAGCAAATCTGTGGCCAGTCATAAAACAAACAGATTGAATTTATTCAAGGGGCGTTTTATATCAAAAATGCGATTAAAAGACAAGCGAATTTGTATAAAACACGTCATGATTTGCAGTAACAGATCATGCCTTGATCATTTCGTATAGTGTTATTTATAACGACTTAAAGTTTATATCGTAGATTGTCTAAAGTAGGCAATAACAATATACAATTTAAGTTGAGTGTCATAATTAATAAGAGAGATATAGATTATCTTCTCTGTTAAATATAGAAACACATATGTTAAAAATAGCACTATATTGCTTTTGAAATAGACTGCCGTGTAGTATGGATACAGAAAAAATGCAGGTATACTATGATCAAACTATCTATTGAGTATTAGATAGTGAAACGTAAATTCAAAAGCAAAAATAAGAGTGGCAATATTATAATTAAAAAAAATTACTTTGGCTAATAAAAAAATATATAAAATCTAATTTAGAGCAATAACTCTAGATAAAATTGATTGAATCTATCATAATGGTATGGACTTCTATTGGTAAAATAGTAAAGGATAAGTGCATGCTAAAAAACAAAACTTCGAAAACAAAACAGCGTATATTGGATGCCAGTCTGATGCTCTTTAATGAAAAGGGTGAGCGATCTGTAACAACAAATCATATTGCTGCTGCACTTGAAATGAGTCCTGGTAACTTGTATTACCACTATCGAAATAAAGAAGATATTATTCAAGAGTTGATTCATCATTATCAGTATGAAACATTGCAAATGCTTGAATTACCAATAGATAGAACAGTGACTGCCGAAGATAAAATCAGATATTTCCAACTTTTAAGTGAGCAATTATGGAAATATCGTTTTCTTCATAGAGATGTTTATCATCTTGTCGAAAAAAATGATACTTTTAATCAAGACTATGCTCAGTTTTCTAGTCAAGTCATGCAAAAGGTGCAACGGCTTTATCAGTCTTTTGTAGATGTGGGTTTGATGAAACTTAATGCTATAGAAATGGAAGCGTTGATTGTTAATATTTGGATTATCTTAACCAATTGGACAAACTTTCTGTTTATGTCGGGGCATATTAATGATGAAAATCATCAGCAAGAGAAATGGTCACTCCTTGCTTTAAGACAGTTAGTATTGCTTGAATCGCCTTATTTGGCAGGTGAGAGCAAAGCTACATATGAAAAGTTATTGGCTTCTATTGATAATGGAAATCTATTTTCGAGCGTTACTCAAACGGCGAGTACATAAAAATATTGTGTCATGCTTTGAAAAACAGGTATTATATTTGGCTGACTTTTTTCTATGTATAAGTGATATAGATCAACATGAATATGACCACTGCAAATACAGCCCGTTTGCTTATCAAGTGTGAAGATAAGCCGGGCATTGTGCAAGCTGTATCGAGCTTTTTGTATCATCAGGGTGCAAATATTACTGCACTTGATCAATATGCAACTGAAGCTCAGGGTGGGCGCTATTTTATGCGTGTTGAGTTTGAGCTTGATCATCTTGAAAGCCGTAAAGAGACATTATTAAAAACATTTGGAACAAATGTTGCTGAACGTTATGAGATGCAATGGCGTCTCGCTTTTGTTGGCGACTTGAAGAAAGTTGGTATTTTGGTTTCAAAAGTAGATCATGCTTTACTTGAATTATTATGGCGCCACGCAAGAGGAACATTGCCATGTGAAATTACACATGTTGTTTCTAATCATGAAGCATTGCGTGACTCCGTAGAGCAGTTTGGCATCCCATTTACTGTAGTAAATGTCACAAAAGAAAATAAAGTAGAAGCTGAAGCTAAAATTAATGAGCTTATGCAAGGCAACGATTTATTAGTTCTTGCTCGATATATGCAAATCTTAAGTGAAGAGTTTGTGTCGAAATGGCCAATGCAAGTGATTAATATTCATCATTCCTTCCTACCTGCATTTGTTGGAGCAAATCCATATAAGCAAGCGCATGAAAAAGGTGTGAAGCTGATTGGTGCAACAGCGCACTATGTTACTGCAGATCTAGATCAGGGTCCGATTATTGAGCAAGATGTAGAGCGTGTGAGTCATGAGTATAACGTAGAACAATTGCGTGAACTTGGCCAAGACGTAGAGCGTAATGTGCTTGCAAGAGCGGTTCGCTGGCATTTGGAAGACCGCATTATTGTTGATGGAAATAAAACGGTTGTTTTTTAAGAAAATCGTTAAAAAAGGCATGCTTTAAAGCATGCCTTTTTTTTTAACCTTCACTATCTTCTTCAGTTGCAAGTGGAATTTCACTAATATCTATTCCGTCTAGATTTTTGTCTAGTGTAAAGTTAAGTCGACCTGCCATAACTGAAGCAAGTTCTTCTAAACCTTGTTTATTTAAAGAAGAGAAAAGTTGGATTGAGAAGCTCAATTTCATTTTTTTAAGATGCTGTTTTACTTCAAGAAGTGCTTTGTTTGCAGGACCGCGATTCAACTTATCGGCTTTAGTTAAGAGAATATGGACAAACAATTTTCTTGAGTACGCCCACTCTAACATCATTAAGTCAAAGTGCTGTAATGGATGTCGGATATCCATGAGAAGTACGAGACCTTGTAGACTCTGACGGTGAATTAAGTAGTTTTCTAACTCTTTTTGCCAAACAATTTTCATTGCTTCTGGAACAGCAGCATATCCATAGCCTGGTAAATCAACAAGACGTTGATCTGGATTGCCAAGACTAAAAAAGTTAATCATTTGTGTGCGACCTGGTTTTTTGGATGCACGAGCCAACTGTCTTTGATTGGTTAGTGCGTTAATTGCACTCGATTTTCCTGCATTTGAGCGACCTGCAAATGCAATTTCATAACCACTATCTTCTACACAGAGATTGAGTTTTGGTGCACTCATTAAAAACTCAGCTTTTCTTAGCCAGTTCAAACTCTGTGTTGCATATTCTGTAAGAGCAGGATCTGACTTCTTTTCATAACTGATTTTTTGTTTAGGGGCTAATTTTGCTTTGGTGTCTTTCGACTTCGCATAGCGGTGCATATACAGTTCACGGCAATTAACAATTTATGCTTAGTATAAAGCAAATTAATAACACGCTGTGAACTTCTTATAAAATGACTAGGATATTTTCAAGTAGGTGAGAGTCTGTAGACATATGTAGGTTGGATGTAAATTATTTGTTATTGTTTTTTAATTCTGTGATGGCTCTGTGGTTTTATAAATTATTGGCGTTCTTTTTGCAAGGAAATAGAGGGGAAAAGAATGGATAGTATATATGAAAAAAAATTTAAGAGTTCACTACTTTCAGCATATCGCTGGTGAGGGGTTTGGGAGTTTCTACGATTTTCTAAAACAACATGATGCTGTTATTACGGCGACTGAGTTTTTTGCACTACCTATTGAAACATACATAGAAATTGAAGCACTACCAGCAATAGAGGAAGTTGATCTGCTTATTATTATGGGTGGAAAAATGAGTGTACACGATGAAGCACTATATCCCTGGTTAAAAGTTGAAAAAAGGTGGCTCAGGCGCTACTTAGCACAGAAAAAACCTGTTTTAGGATTATGTTTAGGGGGGGCAGCTAATTGCAAATGCTTTAGGGGGCTATGTGGGTAATTGTGATTCTAGTGAAGTAGGATGGATTCAGGTAGTAAAAGTAAATGATGTAGGGGAGCCTCATTTCAATTTTCCTGAGGAAATTCAAGTAATATCTTGGCATAAACAGTATTTTGAGATTCCAAAAGGTGCAGTGCAGTTGGCGTCAAGTATACAATGTCATAATCAAGCATTTCAGATTGGTCATAATGTACTTGGCTTTCAATTTCATCCTGAAATTACAGCATCTTCATTAAAACTGTTTTTAGATGATGAGGCTGACATTGGTACAGGAATGTTAACCTCTCATGAAATAGATGATTTAGAGAAAACGATCTTAGATTCTAACTTTTGGCAGGGTCATAAGCTTGTTGAAGATGCCATTAGTTTTGTTGTACGCGATGAACTCTAAATAGATTTAATCCTAAAAAAAATTTGCTTAATCGTTAGACAATGGTTATAATAGGCCACCTTCAAAAAGAAGGGTGGCTTATCTTCTAGGTAAGATAGCCATATCGTGACAGTCATGGCATCGATCATGACCTTAGTGATTTTCACTGCCCTTGACACTTACCCATAAATAGGTGAGATGCGTCATGGGTGATTCTTTACATATTTTGGCTTGGAGTTTACTGGTATGTCTAACCAGAGAATCCGTATCCGTCTTAAGTCTTTTGATCATCGTCTGATTGATCAATCTGCTCAAGAGATCGTAGAAACCGCTAAGCGTACTGGCGCACAAGTGTGTGGTCCAATCCCGATGCCTACTCGCATCGAACGCTTCAACGTTCTTACTTCACCGCACGTAAACAAAGATGCGCGTGACCAGTACGAAATCCGCACCTACAAACGTTTGATCGATATCGTTCAACCAACAGACAAAACTGTTGATGCATTGATGAAATTAGATCTTGCAGCTGGTGTTGACGTTCAGATCGCATTGGGATAAAGGCTTGTCGGTTGATTAACTCTGTTAATTAAGCCGCATTTTAAGAGGTTTACACACATGGCTATTGGTTTAGTCGGTCGTAAGTGCGGTATGACCCGTATCTTTACGGAAGCCGGCGTTTCTGTGCCAGTTACAGTGATTGAAGTTGATGCGAACCGTATCACTCAAATCAAAACACTTGAAACTGATGGTTATCAAGCTGTTCAAGTAACAACTGGCGAACGTCGTGAATCACGCGTAACAAACGCTCAAAAAGGTCACTTTGCAAAAGCTGGTGTTGCAGCTGGTCGTTTAGTGAAAGAATTCCGTGTAACGGAAGCTGAGCTTGAAGGTCGCGAAATTGGTGGAACTATCGGTGTTGATTTGTTTACAGTTGGTCAAGTAGTTGACATTACTGGACAATCAAAAGGTAAAGGTTTCCAAGGTGGTGTTAAGCGTTGGAACTTCCGTACGCAAGACGCAACTCACGGTAACTCTGTATCTCACCGTGCTTTAGGTTCTACAGGTCAAAACCAAACTCCTGGACGCGTATTTAAAGGCAAAAAAATGCCTGGTCACCTAGGTGACGATCGCGTAACAGTTCAAGGTCTTGAGATTGTATCTATTGACGCTGAACGCTCAGTACTTGTTGTTAAGGGTGCTATCCCTGGTTCAACTGGTGGTGACGTTGTAGTTCGTCCTACTATCAAGGCTTGAGGGGAAATAACGTGAATTTACAAACTGTTTCCGGCTCTGCTGTTGAGTTGTCTGAAGTTGCATTCGGACGTGAATTTAATGAAGCACTTGTACACCAAGTGGTAACAGCTTACTTAGCTGGTGGCCGTCAAGGTTCTCGTGCTCAAAAATCACGTGGCGAAGTTTCTGGTGGTGGTAAAAAACCATTCCGTCAAAAAGGTACTGGCCGTGCGCGTGCTGGTTCTATTCGTAGCCCAATCTGGGTTGGCGGTGGTAAAACATTTGCTGCTCGTCCACAAGACTGGTCTCAAAAAGTTAACCGTAAAATGTATCGCGGTGCTATGCAATGTATTCTTGCTGAGCTTGTTCGTCAAGAACGCTTAGTATTGGTTGAAGATGTGCAGGTTGTTGCGCCTAAAACTAAAGAATTGCTAGCTAAACTAAACGAGTTGAACGCTCCTCGTGCATTGATCGTAACTGATGCAGTAGAAGAGAACTTATACCTTGCAGCTCGCAACTTACCGCATGTTGATGTGGTAGATGCAACTGCAATCGATCCTGTTAGCTTGATCGCGTTCGATAAAGTTGTAATGTCTGTGGCTGCTGCTAAGAAAATTGAGGTAGAACTCGGATGAACAACGAACGTATCTATCAAGTCCTACGTGGACCAGTATTCTCAGAAAAAGCACAAGTTTTAGGTGAAACTGCTGGTGTTCAAGTTTTTAAAGTTGATTTAAATGCAACTAAACTTGAAGTTAAAAAAGCAGTTGAGCAACTTTTTGGTGTTGAAGTTGTTAAAGTAAATACAACAATCACTAAAGGTAAAACAAAACGCTTTGGTAAAACATTAGGACGTCGTTCTGATGTTAAAAAAGCATACGTCACCCTGAAAGCTGGCCAAGATGTTGAAATGGCTGACTTGGGCGATACCGCTGAAAACACAGCGGAATAAGGACGAAAATTATGCCGATTCAAAAATGTAAGCCAACGTCTCCAGGACGTCGCTTTGTAGAGAAAGTGGTTCATGACCACCTTCACAAAGGTCGCCCTTTTGCTGCGTTGGTAGAAAGCAAAAAAAGAACTGGTGGTCGTAATAACAACGGCCATATTACTACTCGTCACGTTGGCGGTGGTCATAAACAACATTACCGTATTGTTGACTTTAAACGTAACAAAGATGGTATTCCTGCTACTGTAGAGCGTATTGAATACGATCCTAACCGTACAGCTCATATTGCTTTATTGAAATATGCTGATGGTGAGCGTCGTTATATTATTGCTCCTAAGGGCTTACGTGCTGGTGATAAAGTACAATCTGGAAACGATGCTCCAATTCGTCCAGGTAACTGCTTACCACTTCGTAATATGCCAATCGGTTCTACACTTCACAACATTGAGTTGAAGATTGGTAAGGGCGCGCAATTAGTTCGTTCTGCTGGTACTTCTGCACAATTACTGGGTCGTGATGGTTCTTATGCAATTATTCGTCTACGTTCAGGCGAAATGCGTAAAGTTCATGTTGAATGTCGTGCTGTTATCGGTGAAGTATCTAACCAAGAAAGCAACTTGCGCTCTCTAGGTAAAGCTGGTGCTTCTCGCTGGCGCGGTGTTCGTCCTACCGTACGTGGTATGGCAATGAACCCGGTTGATCACCCACACGGTGGTGGTGAAGGGCGTAATAAAGGTATTCAACCTGTAAGCCCATGGGGTCAAAAAGCTAAAGGGTACAAAACACGTACCAATAAGCGTACGACTAAGATGATTATTCGCGACCGTCGCGTTAAGTAACAAGTAAAGGAATCTGACTAATGCCTCGTTCATTGAAAAAAGGCCCATTCGTCGATGCGCACTTGTTCGCTAAGGTTGAAGCGGCTGTTGCTAGTAATTCTCGCAAGCCGATCAAAACTTGGTCTCGTCGTTCGATGATCCTCCCAGACTTTGTTGGTTTAACAATTTCTGTTCACAATGGCCGTAACCATGTTCCAGTAATTGTTTCTGAACATATGGTTGGTCATAAACTCGGTGAATTCGCGCCAACTCGTACCTATCGTGGTCACGGTGTTGATAAGAAATCTAAACGTTAATAGGTGCTATGATGGAAGTTACTGCAAAACTACGCGGTGCCGCTATCTCGGCACAAAAGGCGCGTTTAGTTGCTGATCAAGTCCGTGGTAAATCAGTTGCGCGTGCGCTTGACATTTTAAACTTCAGCAACAAGAAAGCGGCTACACTAGTGAAAAAAGCACTAGAGTCTGCAATCGCAAACGCTGAACATAACAACAGCTTAGATGTTGATGATCTGAAAGTTACAACAATCTTTGTTGATGAAGGTATGAGCCTAAAACGTATCATGCCTCGTGCGAAAGGTCGTGCGGATCGTATCACTAAGCGTACTTGTCACATCACCGTTAAGGTAGGGGTTTGATATGGGTCAGAAGGTTCATCCAATCGGTATCCGCCTAGGTGTTGTGAAACGTCATAACGCTAACTGGTATGCGAATCCGAAACAATATTCAGAATATTTACTAAAAGACCTACAAGTTCGTGAGTTTTTAACTAAAAAACTTAAGAGCGCGATGGTAAGTAAAATTCTTATCGAGCGTCCTACAGGCGCTGCTAAAATTACAATTAGCACAGCCCGTCCTGGTATCGTTATTGGTAAAAAAGGCGAAGATATTGAGAAATTACAGCGTGAACTTACTCAAATTATGGGTGTTCCTGCGCAAGTAGTTATCAATGAAGTTGATCGCCCTGATCTTGACGCGCGTCTAGTTGCTGAAGGTATCGCTTCTCAATTAGAAAAACGTGTAATGTTCCGTCGTGCTATGAAGCGTGCGGTTCAAAATACAATGCGTGCTGGTGCTAAAGGTATCAAAGTTGAGGTTTCTGGTCGTTTAGGCGGTGCTGAAATCGCACGTACAGAATGGTATCGTGAAGGACGTGTTCCATTGCATACACTTCGTGCAGACATTGACTATGCGACTATGCGTGCTGAAACAACTTACGGTACGATTGGTGTTAAAGTTTGGATTTTCCGCGGTGAAATCTTAGGTGGCATGAAACAAGTCATGAACCCTGCGCCACAAGAAGAGCGTCCAGCTAAACGTGGTCGTGGTCGTGAAGGTCAAGAGCGTCGTGGTCGTCGCAATGATCGTTCTGCTGCTAAAGGAGAATAATTCATGTTGCAACCTAAACGTACGAAATTCCGTAAAGTGCAAAAAGGCCGTAATACTGGTCTAGCACATCGCGGAAGTACAGTATCATTTGGTACTATTGCATTGAAATCTGTAGAACGTGGTCGTATGACTGCACGTCAGATCGAAGCTGCACGTCGTACTATTAGCCGTCGCGTTAAGCGTGGTGGTAAAATCTACATTCGTGTATTCCCAGACAAGCCAATTACTGAAAAGCCTTTAGAAGTTCGTATGGGTAAAGGTAAAGGTAGTGTTGAATACTGGGTTAGCGAGATTAAGCCAGGTAAGATCCTGTACGAAATGGAAGGTGTAAGCGAAGAATTAGCGCGTGAAGCATTTACTTTAGCTGCTGCTAAACTTCCGTTTAAAACCGCTATCGTGACTCGGACGGTAATGTAATGAAAACTAAAGATCTACGTGAAAAATCGGTAGAAGAGTTGAAAACTTTGCTTGATGAGCAACAGTTAAATCAATTCCGTCTTCGTATGGCGCAAGCAACTGGTCAGTTGGGTAAATCACACGAAGTTGGGGTTGCTCGTAAGACAGTTGCTCGCATAAAGACACTCCTTACCGAAAAACAGGGGAACGGACAATGAGTGAAAATACAGTCCGCACGTTAACTGGCAAAGTTGTAAGTGACAAAATGGAGAAATCTATTGTTGTGCTTATTGAACGCCGAGTTCAACACCCGTTGTATGGCAAATCACTTCGCCGTTCAACAAAATTACACGCTCATGATGAGAACAATGTTGCTAAAATCGGTGATGTTGTAACCATTAAAGAAAGCCGCCCAATTTCTAAAACTAAAGCTTGGACTTTAGTGGAAGTAGTTGAAGCAGCTGCTGAGTAATTAGTTCTTGTTGCATCATTGGTCAATTTCGAGTACGCTATGCGTCTTTCGAAATTGTGACCGGTGATGCTCGGTTTTGGAGTAGGGCAATGATTCAAACCGAAACGATGCTCGACGTAGCAGACAACAGTGGTGCACGCCGCGTACAATGTATTAAAGTACTAGGTGGTTCACATCGTCGTTATGCTTCTGTTGGCGACATTATTAAAGTTACTGTAAAAGAAGCAATTCCGCGTGGCCGTGTTAAAAAAGGCGACGTGATGAATGCGGTTGTAGTTCGTACAAAATTCGGTATTCGTCGTCCAGACGGCTCTTTGATCCGTTTTGATGACAACGCTGCAGTTTTGTTGAATACAAACAAAGCTCCGATTGCTACCCGTATCTTTGGACCAGTGACTCGTGAACTTCGTACTGAACAGTTCATGAAAATTATTTCATTGGCTCCTGAAGTTCTATAAGAGGCAATCATGGCTAAGATCAGAAAAGGCGATCAAATTATAGTGATCGCAGGTAAAGAAAAAGGCAAACAAGGTACTGTTTTGTCTGTTTCGAATGACCGTGTTAAGGTTGAAGGCCTTAACTTAGTGAAGAAACACCAAAAGCCAAACCGTGTAACTGGCGCTGAAGGCGGTATTGTTACTCAAGAGGCTTCTCTTCATATCTCAAACGTGGCAATTTTAAATGCTACAACCCAAAAGGCTGACCGTGTTGGTTACCAACGTGATGAAAATGGCACGAAAAATCGTGTTTATAAATCAAATGGTGAATCAGTGGCGGTAGCGAAGTAATAGGTTGAAAAGGCAATGGCCAGACTTAAAACACGTTATAACGACGAACTTAAGGCAAAGTTGAAAGAAGAACTTGGCCTTTCGAATGTGATGGAAATTCCTCGCATTACTAAAATCACTCTAAACATGGGTGTAGGTGCTGCCGCAGCTGATAAAAAATTATTAGATGGCGCACTTTCAGATATGCAAGCAATTGCTGGTCAAAAACCAGTACTAACACTTGCACGTAAATCGATCGCAGGTTTCAAAATCCGTGATGGTTGGCCAATCGGTTGTAAAGTTACTTTACGTGGCGAACATATGTACGAATTCTTGGATCGTTTGATCTCAATCACAATCCCTCGTATTCGTGACTTCCGTGGTTTCTCAGCGAAATCATTTGATGGTCGTGGTAACTACTCAATGGGATTGAAAGAACAAATCGTTTTCCCTGAAATCGATTTTGACAAGATTGATCGTATTCGTGGTATGGATATTACTATTACTACGACTGCTCGCACCGATGACGAAGGCCGTGCGCTTATGCGTGCATTCGGCTTCCCGTTCAAATAAGAGGTCGATATGGCTAAGAAAGGTATGGTTAATCGCGAATTAAAACGCGAAAAAACAGTTGCTAAATTTGCTGCAAAACGTGCTGAATTAAAAGCAACTATTGCAAATGTAAATGCTAGCGATGAAGAGCGTTTTGAAGCGATGTTGAAATTACAAGCATTGCCACGTAACGCATCTCCTGTACGTCTTCGCAACCGTTGTGGTTTAACTGGTCGTCCTCATGGTTACTTCCGTAAGTTTGGCTTAAGCCGTAATAAACTACGTGATACTGTAATGCAAGGTGATGTACCGGGCGTTGTGAAAGCTAGCTGGTAAGGGGCGACTATAATGAGTATGCAAGATACCGTTGCCGACATGCTAACACGTGTTCGTAACGCACAAATGGCTAAGAAAGAAACTGTTTCTATGCCAAGCTCTAAGCTAAAAGTTTCTATTGCAAACGTATTAGAGCAAGAAGGTTATATTTCAAATGTAGAAGTTGCTGATAACGAAGGCAAAGCTACTTTGACAATTACCCTAAAATATTTTGAAGGCAAACCAGTTATCGAAACTGTGAAACGTGTAAGTCGTCCAGGCTTGCGTCAGTATCGCGGTAAAGATAAAATTCCTAGCGTTAAGCAAGGTTTAGGTATTGCAATTGTTTCTACAAGCAAAGGCATCATGACTGATCGCGCTGCACGTGCTGCAGGTATCGGTGGTGAAGTTATTGCTTTTGTTTCTTAATAGGTGATTCCTCATGTCTCGTGTGGCTAAAGCCCCAGTAGCTCTACCAAGTGGTGTAGAAGTTACTCAGAACGGCCGGCAGGTCGTAGTGAAAGGCAGTAAAGGTACGCTGTCTTTCAACCTGCATGCGCTGGTCGAGCTAAAACAGGAAGAAGGTAAACTTCACCTTGCTCCAGTAAAAGACTCGCAAGATGCTTGGATGCAAGCTGGTACTGCTCGCGCTGTATTAAACAACCTTGTTAAAGGTGTAAGCGAAGGTTTCGAACGTAAGCTACAACTTGTAGGTGTTGGTTATAAAGCTGTAGTTAAAGGAACTGTTGTGAACCTAAGCTTAGGTTTTTCACATCCAATCGACTATACATTGCCTGAAGGTGTAACTGCAGAAACTCCAACTCCAACTGAAATTCTGCTTAAATCTGCAGATAAACAGTTGTTAGGTCAAGTAGCTGCAAATATCCGTGCATATCGCTCTCCTGAACCATATAAAGGTAAAGGTGTTCGTTATTCGGATGAAGTTATTCTTCGTAAAGAAGCTAAGAAGAAATAAGGCGCGAGGTTCTTATGAACGAAAAGAAACAATCCCGTTTGCGTCGTGCGAAAAGCACACGCTTGCACATCCGTGCATTGGGTGCGACTCGTTTGTGTGTAAACCGCACTCCGCGTCACATCTATGCTCAAGTTATTTCAGCAGATGGTGGAAAAGTATTAGCACAAGCTTCTACTTTAGATGCATCTTTACGTAGTACTACTACTGGTAATGTTGAAGCAGCAACTAAAGTTGGTGCTTTAATTGCAGAGCGTGCTAAAGCAGCTGGTATTACAAAAGTTGCATTTGACCGTTCTGGTTTTAAATATCATGGTCGTATTAAAGCCTTGGCTGATGCTGCCCGTGAAGGCGGCTTGGAGTTCTAATCATGGCGAAAGTTGAACAAAACGAAGGTCTCGTTGAGAAGCTGGTTGCCGTTGATCGTGTAGCCAAGGTTGTAAAAGGTGGTCGTATTTTCTCTTTCACAGCATTAACTGTGGTAGGTGATGGTAACGGTCGTGTTGGTTTTGGTCGTGGTAAAGCGCGTGAAGTTCCAGCTGCTATTTCTAAAGCACTTGAAGCTGCTCGTCGTAATATGATTACTGTAGATCTAGACGGAAACACTTTACAACACCCTGTGAATGCTCGTCATGGTGCGAGTCGTGTTTATATGCAACCTGCTTCTGAAGGTACTGGTGTAATTGCTGGTGGCGCTATGCGTGCTGTTCTAGAAGCTGCAGGTGTACATAACGTACTTGCTAAATGTTATGGTTCTACAAATGCTGCTAACGTAGTAAACGCAACTTTTAATGGTTTGCGTGATATGACTTCTCCTGAGAAAGTCGCTGCGAAACGTGGTAAAACTGTAGAAGAAATTCAAGGGTAATCAATCATGAAAACGATTAAAGTTACCCAGACTAAATCTTCTTCGCATCGTTTGAAAAATCACAAACTTTGCCTACAAGGTTTGGGTCTGCGTCGCATCGGTCATACTGTAGAAGTGCAAGATACTCCTTCTAACCGTGGTATGATCAATAAAGTCTACTATATGGTTAGTGTAGAGGAATAAGCCATGACTCTGCGTTTAAATGAATTATCACCTGCAGAAGGTGCTAAACGTGAACACCGCCGCCTAGGCCGTGGTATCGGTTCTGGTGTCGGTAAGACAGGTGGTCGCGGTATTAAAGGTCAAAACTCACGTAAAAGTGGTGGTGTTCGTCCAGGTTTTGAAGGTGGTCAAACAGCGATTTATCGTCGTTTACCAAAATTTGGCTTCACTAGCCAAATGGCACTTAAAACTGCTGAAGTACGTGTTTCTGAATTAAATAAAGTTGAAGGCGATATTGTTAGCCTTGAAACTTTAAAAGCTGCAAACGTTGTGCGTCGTGACCAATTACGCGCTCGTATCGTACTTTCTGGTGAAGTAACTCGCGCATTCACTGTTAAGGGTGTTGCATTGACTAAAGGCGCTAAAGCTGCTGTTGAAGCTGCTGGCGGTAAAGTCGAGGAGTAATTACGAGTGTCTATGTCTCCTAGTTCTTCAGGTCATGTTCACATGATGAAAGGCCAACCGTTTCATGTGAAATATCGTGAAATCATCCGTCGCATGGTGTTTTTAATCTGTGCACTATTGGTTTTTCGACTAGGATCGCATATTCCCGTACCAGGCATTAATAATGCAGCACTTGAACATCTGTTTAATGCAAACCAAGGTACTATTCTTGGTTTGTTTAACATGTTTTCAGGTGGTGCATTGCAACGAATGTCTATTCTTGCTTTAGGGATTATGCCATACATTTCTGCCTCAATTATTGTGCAGTTAATGTCAACAGTAATTCCTTCGCTCGAAGCTTTGAAAAAAGAAGGTGAGCAAGGTAAGCGTAAAATTAACCAGTATACGCGTCAAGGAACACTTATATTAGGTGTTGTACAAGCCGTAGGTATGTGTGCAGGTCTTATTAGTCAAGGGATTACTTTGACTTCTGGATTAGAATTTTATATTCCTGCAGTCACATCTTTAGTTGCTGGTACAATGTTCTTGATGTGGCTTGGAGAACAAATTACTGAACGTGGAGTAGGTAATGGTATCTCAATGATTATTTTTGCGGGAATCGTGGCTAATTTGCCAAATATTGCATTGCAATCTTTCTCAGCAGTTGAAAATGGTCAGACAAGCTTAATTGGGGTCGTGGTTTTAGCATTAATTGCATTAGCTGTTATGGCTGCTATTGTATTTATTGAAAAAGCACAACGTCGAATTGCAGTTAATTATGCGCAAAAGCAACAAGGTCGTCGTATTTTTACGGCACAGCAAACTCATTTACCACTAAAGATAAACATGGCCGGAGTAATTCCAGCTATTTTTGCAAGTTCATTGCTGTTATTTCCAGCAAGTCTTGGTCAGTGGGTTGGGAGTGCTGATCCAAATGCTGGCATGCTTAAACGCTCATTGCAAGATTTGGCACTTGTTTTATCGCCTGGACATACTTTGTATTTGGTGCTCTTTGGTGCGTTAATTATCTTTTTCTGTTATTTCTATACAGCACTAGTATTTAGTCCAAAAGAAGTTGCAGAAAATTTGAAACGCAGCGGAGCTTATGTGCCTGGTATACGCCCAGGTGAGCAAACTGCTCGTTATTTAGATCATATTCTCAATCGTTTGACATTTATTGGTGCAATCTACATTACTTTTATTTGTTTAATGCCAATGATTCTTCAAAGTTCATTTGGTATGACAATGAATGTAGGTGGTACTTCACTACTTATTGTAGTAGTCGTTGTGATGGATTTTATGGCTCAATTACAGTCACATTTGACATCTCACCAGTATGATAATCAAACATTGATGAAAAAAACGACTGCTCATCCTAAGGGATAAGCGCACTTAGAGGTTTTCATCATGAAAGTACAAGCTTCTGTAAAGAAAATTTGTGGTAGCTGTAAAGTTATCCGTCGTAATGGGGTTATTCGCGTAATTTGTAGCGCTGAACCTCGTCATAAGCAGCGTCAAGGTTAATAAAATAACTTAGACTGTTGATTTCAGTAGGCGAATTGAGTTAATATCCGCCCCTTAAGAATTTAATGGGTGGTTAATCAACTCAACTGCCTTTTTGGAGAAAGTGAATGGCTCGTATTGCCGGTGTAAACATTCCGGATAACAAGCATGCTGTTATCTCCCTCACTTACATTTTTGGTGTTGGTCGTCACACTGCAGAAAATATTCTAGCAGCTGCTGGCATTGCAAACACTACTAAAGTTCGTGATTTGGATGATGCTCAGCTTGATGCGATTCGTGCAGAAGTTGCTAAGGTACCAACCGAAGGTGACTTACGTCGCGAAATTTCCATGAACATTAAACGTTTAATGGATTTAGGTTGCTATCGTGGCCTTCGTCATCGTCGTAGCTTGCCTGTCCGTGGTCAACGCACAAAAACTAACGCACGTACCCGTAAAGGTCCGCGCAAACCGATTAAAAAGTAAGATTTCTGGAAGCTAAAAGATGGCTAAAGATACTCGCACACGCAAGAAGGTCACACGTACCGTCTCTGAAGGTGTTGCACACATTCACGCGTCTTTTAATAACACCATTGTTACGATTACCGATCGTCAAGGTAATGCATTGGCTTGGGCTACCTCAGGTGGACAAGGCTTCCGTGGTTCACGTAAATCAACTCCGTTTGCTGCTCAGGTAGCTGCTGAAGTTGCTGGTAAAGCAGCTTTAGATTACGGTTTGAAAAACTTGGAAGTCCTTGTAAAAGGACCTGGTCCAGGTCGTGAGTCTGCGGTTCGTGCATTAGGAGCAGTGGGTTATAAGATTAGCAGCATTACCGATGTGACTCCAATTCCTCACAACGGTTGCCGTCCACCTAAAAAACGTCGCGTCTAAGGAGATACATTCATGGCTCGTTATATTGGTCCAAAATGCAAACTCTCTCGTCGCGAAGGGACTGACCTGCAACTTAAATCTGGCGTTAAACCATTTGACGTCAAAACTAAAAAACACGCGAAAGCACCAGGCCAACACGGTCAATCACGTGCTAAGCAATCAGAGTATTCACTACAATTACGTGAAAAACAAAAAGTACGTCGTATGTACGGTGTTTTAGAACGTCAATTTAGTAATTACTATAAAGAAGCTGCTCGTGTTAAAGGCGCAACAGGTGAAAACTTGTTGAAACTGCTTGAAAGCCGTCTAGATAACGTTGTTTATCGCATGGGCTTTGGTTCTACACGTGCAGAAGCTCGTCAGCTAGTAAGTCACCGTTCTATTACTTTGAATGGCCGTCGCGTAAATATCGCGTCTATTCAAGTAAAACCAGGTGATGTAGTTGCTGTACATCAAGGTGCGAAAGAACAATTGCGTATTAAAAATGCAGTTGAGCTAGCAAGCCAACGTGGTATTCCTGCTTGGGTTGAAGTTGATCACTCTAAGTTTGAAGGTACGTTCAAAGCTGCACCTGATCGTTCTGATCTACCTGCTGAAATCAATGAAAGCTTGATTGTAGAATTGTATTCTAAATAATCCTTGAGGTAGCAATAAATGACGCGTACTGCAAACGAGTTTCTAACTCCGCAAGCGATCAAGGTCGAAGCGGCAAGCGGGACCTCGGCAAAAGTGATTCTTGAACCTTTAGAGCGTGGTTTTGGCCATACTCTTGGTAATGCTTTACGTCGCATCCTACTTTCTTCTTTACCTGGCGCAGCTGTGGTGGAAGTAGAAATAGAAGGCGTCGAGCACGAGTACAGTACTTTAGAAGGCTTGCAGCAGGACATCGTCGAGCTCTTGCTGAACCTTAAAGGATTGTCGATTAAGCTGTTCGATCAAAATGAAGCATATTTGACATTAGAAAAACAAGGTCCAGGAGATGTAACAGCTGCTGACCTTCGTTTACCGCACAATGTTGAATTGGTTAACCCTGAGCATTTGATCGGGACTTTAAGCGCTACAGGCTCATTAAAAATGCGCCTGAAAGTCGCACAAGGTCGTGGTTATGAAACATCTGATTCACGCTTTCCTGAAGGCGAAACTCGCCCTGTAGGTCGCTTACAATTAGATGCAAGTTATAGCCCAATCAATCGTGTTTCATACACTGTAGAAAATGCACGTGTGGAACAACGTACTGACCTTGATAAGTTGGTCATCGATCTTGAAACAAATGGTACGGTTGATCCTGAAGAAGCGATTCGTAAAGCTGCAACAATCTTGCAACAACAGATCGCAATTTTTGTTGATCTTCAGAAAGACCAAACACCTGTTGCTCAAGAACCTCGCGAAGAAGTTGATCCAATATTGCTTCGTCCAGTAGATGATCTAGAGCTTACTGTTCGTTCTGCGAATTGTTTAAAAGCAGAAAATATTTACTACATTGGTGATCTTGTTCAACGTACAGAAGTTGAGTTATTAAAAACTCCAAACTTAGGTAAAAAATCGTTAACTGAGATCAAAGATGTTTTGGCATCGAAAGGTTTACAACTCGGAATGCGTCTAGAAAACTGGCCACCTGCTAGTCTTCGTATGGACGACCGTTTTGCCTATCGTAGCCGCTAATTAAGTAGGACTATCACCATGCGTCATCGTAATAGTGGTGTGAAATTAGGCCGTACAAGCAGCCATCGTAAGGCGTTGTTCCAAAACTTAACAAATGCTCTAGTTGAGCATGAGTTAATTAAAACAACTTTGCCTAAGGCGAAAGAACTTCGTCGCGTTGCTGAGCCTTTAATCACTTTAGCTAAAAACGATACAGTAGCAAACCGTCGTATTGCGTTTGCTCGTACTCGTAATGCAGCAACTGTTGGTAAATTATTTACCGTTCTAGGCCCTCGTTATAAAGAACGTAACGGCGGTTATCTACGTGTACTTAAAGCAGGTCACCGTGCTGGAGATGCAGCACCTATGGCTTACGTTGAGTTAGTAGACCGTGAAGTGAATACTTCAGCAGAATAATATTTATTCTGATAAAAGGCCGGAACTCCGGCCTTTTTTATTTGCTTAATGATAATGGAAGATCATCACATGGAAGAATTAAGTTTAGTACAGAGAAAAACAATTTACCGAGCAAGAAGAGGGCTTAAGGAAATAGATGTATACTTTGACTTATATGTAAAACAATATTATTTAAAAGCGTCTAGTGAAGAACAAAGAATTTTCGAACAGTTAATTGAATATGAAGATCCAGATATTTTAGATTGGTTTATGGAAGTATCCAATGCTCCAAATATCGAAATAAAACATTTGATTTGGCAATTAAAAAAATATTTACATGGCTAACTATTGTTGGAAAATTTATCAGAAAAGTAAAATTAAAAGATTTTTCTGGAGTGTCATATTATTTATCACTATTTATACAATATATCAGTTGCTAGAAATTTCATATGTTTTAGCACTGAACCTCCTATTGTTTTTGACTTATATATTATATGAAAACAATAATAAAAATATTTTAGAAATTGCTCAATTAGATAATTCAACTTGGACAATGTTATTTGAAAATAATGATATTAAAAAAATTAAAGTTACATGCATTTTAAACCATTATTTATATTTTTCTATTTATGCTAATGATTCTAAAGATAATTTTATTATCTGGCGTGATCAAATATCTCCTGAAAGTTTAAAACAAATAATTAATTTTTCCAAGTTATATAATAACTCTACATTATATGACCTAAATGACATGAAGTAATGTAATTTGGGCGAATGTTTTTAGAAATGCAATTTATTAATATCTTAATTACGAGCTAAAGAATATATTTCTAAATACTCAGTTTATAGTAGCATGAGCAAAACCGTCGTTCATGCTACTTTTTTTATGCTTAACTGTTTTTCTAGCTCAGTAATTTGTTCTTCTTTTAATCGAATAAGTTTATTAATAGTTTTTTCTTGCTGTAATAATTGTTTTTTTCTTTCCTTTAATCTCAGTATTTCATCTTTAATTTTATCTTGTTGTTCTTTTTTGAAAACACTGATTTTATCATGTTGTAAACTTTGAGCCTGTATATGACTTACACAAAAAAATAATCCCATAATCATCAGGATAAACGACTTATAATAGCCCATTCTTATATTCCATATTTAATAGTTTCTAGGCTTAAACTGTATCACACCAATATCATCTTGAGTATTTGGATGTATTTGTTCAGGTGTAGGGCGATTATCTGAATAATCGCACTCGATACATTCAATCCATTCACGCTGTTCATGAGTTAACATAATAATTCGATCTAAGCTATTACATTTTGGGCATCGAACCCCTGCAATAAATCTTTTCTTTATCTTCATATTAGCGTAACTCATGAATGAACGTGTGCTTGCCAGTTTAAGCGTTTTGTAGGCTTGGTGTCCAACCTTGATGACGAAGTAATGCATCAATTTTAGGTGCTCTACCACGGAAGTGTGTAAATGCGGTTAATGCATCATATTGACCCCCAACGGCAAGTATTGACGATCTAAAAGCTTGTCCTGTTTCAGTATTAAAAATACCTTCATGTTCAAATCGATCGAATGCATCGCTTGCGAGGACTTCAGCCCATTTGTATGAGTAATATCCAGCAGCATAGCCTCCTGCAAAAATATGACTGAATCCATGTTGGAATCGATTTTCGCGAGTGGTTGGCAAAACAGCAATTTGATTACGAATATTATCTAAGACATGTTGAATCGCTTCAGCATTTAACGCTGATTTCTGATGAATAGTAAAATCAAATAATGCAAATTCAAGTTGACGAAGTGTTTGCATACCAGATTGGAAGAATCGCGCGTTAAGTAGGGCATCTAATAACTCTTGTGGGAGAGTTTCTTTATGATCCACATGTTCTGTAAGTTGATCTAAAGATTCTTTACCCCAAGCCCAAAACTCCATGAATTGGCTTGGTAGTTCAACAGCATCCCATGCAACACCATTAACACCTGAAACAGAAATATTATCGACCTCTGTAAGCATGTGATGTAAGCCATGGCCAAACTCATGGAACAGCGTAATGACTTCGTCATGGGTTAACAATGCAGGTTGATTACCTACAGGTGGGGTAAAGTTACATACCATATAGCAAATTGGTTTTTGTAAGCCTTTATTTGTTTGCATGCGTGCTCTGAAACCACTCATCCATGCACCACCACGTTTACCATTACGTGCGTATAAATCTAAATAAAATCCAGCAACTACAGTATTATTATCTTCGATTTCATAGTATTTGACATCTGGATGCCATACAGGTGCAGTACGCTCAACAATGTTAAGGTTATAGAGTTTTTTAACAATACTAAATAGTCCACTAACTACTTTCGGTGCAGGAAAATATGGCTTAAGCTCTTCTTGTGAAAGATTAAACTGCTGTTGCTTAAGTTTCTCAGAGTAGTAAGTGGTATCCCATGGCTTAAGATCTTCAATGCCATCTTCTAAAGCAATCGCTTTAAGTTCATTCACTTCTTGTTGAGCAGGTTTTTTTGCATGTTCAGCGAGATCAAATAGGAATTTTTCTACTGTTTGTGCATCAGGTGCCATTTTACTAGCAAGAGAAAGATCTGCATAATTTTCAAAACCAAGAAGTTTTGCCTTCTCCTGACGCAATTTTAGAATCTCTTCCATAATCTGAGTATTGTCTAGATTAGGCTGATCTGCTTGATCAGAGGCTCGGGTGGTATACGCATGATAAAGTGTTTCACGCAATTTACGATCTTTTGCATAAGTCATTATGGCTAAGTAAGATGGAAAATCGAGAGTAGCTACGGGTTGTTCTAACTCTCTTTGTGTCCCATATTGTTTCAGTAATTCAATACTACTTTCAGGAAGTCCTAGCAATTCATCATCGTGAAGTGGTTTAAAGTAAGCTTGTGTGGCATCGAGTACATGATTGGAAAAGTCAGAAGATAGTTGTGAAAGTCTTGCAGAAATTTCTGCATAACGTTTCTTTTGCTCACCCTCTAATGCAACGCCTGAGAGCTTAAAATCTCTTAAGGCAAGACGGATGGCACTTTGTTGGGCTTCTGATAGCGTTGCGAAAACTTTACTATCGTGGAGTTGCTGATAAGTCTGATACAGAACAGTATGTTGTCCCATATTTGTATAGTATTCACTTAATTGAGGCAAAACAGCCTGATAGATTTCCCGTGTTTCATTATTATTCATTACAGCATTCAGATGGGAGAGTAATCCAAATACCTCATCAAGCTCATTACTCAATTCATCAAGTGAATTAATGACGTTAAGCTGATCTGAATTTGCTTGAGGAACGGCATGTAATTGGTCTAAAAAGTTTTGACCCTGATGAATTGCATGTTCAATTTGAGTTTTTAATACAGGAAGTTCAATATTAGAAAAATCGGGGGTAGGTAGTGTTGCTTGTTGTAATGTCATTAAATTCACCAAAAATTGTCTCTATTTATTAGATGTATGTCTGATTACGTGAAAAATCAAGGTTAAGTATTAGATTATTTTTGGGAAGGTGTTTTGAATAAGCCTAAACCATAGTTCGGCCATTGAGTTTTACTTATTCGGTGAGTCGCGTAGGCAACCATAACTAAGATAATAGACCCTAACAATACTGGGAAGAATAAAAAGCTCCAGTGATATGTAATTTCATGGGCAGTAAGTAGAATAACTAAAGGGTTTGCCCCAGCTGGTGGGTGAATACACTGGAAAAACTGCATACATGCAATAGACAAACCAACCGCGCATGCAATACTTAAGATAGATGTTCCGAATAAATGAAGAAAAATTAAACCAATTGTAGCTGAAATAAAGTGTCCGAAAATAATATTTCGTGGCTGAGCTAAAGGTGATTGGGGAACAGCGTACAATAGAACACAGCTTGCACCAAAGGGCGCCATAATGAGAAGATGTCCAGATAATTTGGTAATAAATAATAAACAAAGAATACTCATCATTCCTCCTAAAAAACCAACCATAATTTCTTTATTAGATGATTTTGCAGGAACTTTTTCTTTACCGTGAAATATAAAAAACATAAACATATCTCTATATGAGAGTACAGATTTGTACTATTATGTGAAGTATAGTCATATCATTTTAAAAAGTACAGGTCTGTACTATTGAGGTATTATGTCAAAGTCAGCTTTAAAAATATTAGATACAGCAGAAAAACTTTTTAATGAACAAAGCTTTACAGGTGTAGGTGTAGATCTTATTCGTGATGTATCAGGTTGTTCAAAAACGACACTCTATACATATTTTAAAAATAAAAATGAACTTATAAAACAGGTGCTTAGTGTAAGAGATGAAAGATATAGACGTAGCTTAATGACTTATGTTGACAGTCATACAAGTGAAGAGAAAATCAATGGTATTTTAAAATGGCATATGGAGTGGTTTCAGTCCAAAACGTTTAAGGGCTGTATGTTTGTACGTGCTGTAGGTGAGTCAGTGAAAACCCAAGAGGAAATCATTGAGTGTGCACGTCAACATAAGGTGTGGTTAAGAAGCTATATTTATCAGGCATGTGAGTCATTTGAAAATCATAGAATAATTGCAGACTTGATTTATCATATTTTAGAAGGCTTGATTAGTCGCTTTCTCGTTGAGGACTACGATGCTGATGTTGCTGAGCAAGCATATATCAATATGAATACCATGATTTCTTCGCTTGAATCTTGGAAACCCCGAGTATGAGACTGATCTCATACTCGGAATAGAGTGATTAGTCAGCTATTTTAGGTTTTGCGTTTGATTTCTTTTTTTTCTTTTTTACCTTAGCTTTCTTATCAGTTTTTACATCTTGTTTGGCAGATGATTTGGCCTTCTTACTGTAAGCACTAGGTTTACTCGATTTTTTCTTTTTCTTCGGCTTTTGCTCCTTTGAAGAAGTATTTTGCGGTGCTTCTTCCGTACGTGTCGGTGTGAAAACTTCTTCTTTAACAGTAGGCTTTGTTACTCGTGGCGCACGTTCGCGTATAGGACGACCTGAATGCGTAACTTGTTTAAGAAGCTCAAAATCGATTTTACGTTCATCTAAATTCACACCCGCGACTTTAATTTTGACCTCATCACCCAATCCAAAGATTTGACCTCTATTTTGGCCAATCAGTGTTTGACTGCCAACATCATAGACAAAAAAGTCATCGCCCAGTTGGCTGATGTGAATCATCCCATCTACATATAAGTCTTTTAGCGTGATAAAGAGACCAAATTCAGTTACAGCACTAATATGGCCAATGAACTCATCGCCTAAATGCTGTTTCATGTAATGACATTTGAGCCATGATGTAACGCTACGAGAGGCTTCATCTGCACGGCGCTCTGTCTGAGAGAAATGTTCACCTGCATCGTCTAAAGCAGCTCCTGAAATAGGGTAAGCTTTCTTTTGTAAGTTTGCTTTAATTGCACGATGCAATAACAAATCAGGATAACGTCGGATCGGTGACGTAAAGTGTGTATAGGCATCATAGGCAAGTCCGAAGTGACCTGCATTTTTTGCGCCATAATAGGCTTGCATCATAGAGCGGAGAAGTACAGCATGAATACTTTGTGCATCTATGCGGTCTTTAGTTGCTTCAATGACACGTTGATAGTCTTCTTGGGTAGGTTGTTCTGGAAAATGTAAACCAAGCATTTTCACAAAGTCGCGTACTTTTTGTATTTTTGTATGTTCAGGCGCTTCATGTACGCGATAAAGCATCGGGATCTCATTTTTTAATGAGAAATCAGCAGCAGCGACATTGGCCAATAACATACACTCTTCAATAAGTTTATGTGCATCATTTCGAGAACGAGGAAGAATCTCTTTAATACCACCTAATTCATCAAACGTCATATAGGTTTCAGTGGTTTCAAATTCCATTGCATGGCGTTGTTCTCTCAGAGATTTTAACACTTGATACATTTGGAATAGTGTATTTAGAGATTTTTGAATATTACGGTCTTGTGGCACAGCATCAGAGTCACCATTAAAGTATGAACCGACCTGTGTATAGGTTAGCCGTGCTTTGGAGTGCATCACTGCAGGGTAAAATTCATATCCTGTTACACGGCCTAAGCGCGAGAGTGTTAGATCACATACCATGCAAAGCCGATCTACATGAGGATTTAATGAGCACAATCCATTTGAAAGTGCCTCAGGTAACATCGGCAAAACAAAATGTGGAAAATAAACAGACGTTCCACGATCTTGTGCTTCATTATCTAACGGTTTGTCTGTACGCACGTAGTGGCTAACGTCAGCAATTGCCACAACAACGCGATAACCACCACCTGGGCGTTTCTCAGCGTACACTGCGTCATCAAAGTCTCTTGCATCTTCACCATCAATCGTTACTAAAGGCAAGTCACGTAGGTCTACGCGCCCTTTTCGGTCTGTTGCCGTTGGTTCTTTAAAGCTTTCAGCATCTTCAACCACTTCTTTAGGAAATTCGTAAGGTAAGCCAAATTCTAAAATTGTTTGAGGGATAATAATTTCAGTATCAGCTTTGTCTGCCATGGATTGAACGATATGACCAGTAGCAAAAGTATCTCGCGTTGGGTAGTCATCGATTGCTACTCGAATCGCATCACCAACTTTCGCTTTTGCATGCTCAATCAGTTCTTTTTCTAAAGTAATCGGTTGATGTTGATTGGGTGTGGAAGGTTGGATAAAGTATTCATCATCATGGATAGACAATTTTCCAATAACTTGTTTTACACGATGTTGTGTAACTTCCTCAATATATCCCCACGCTTTACCTTTACGGTCAACTGATGTCTGACGTACTTTAATACGATCGCCGTTAAAGACTAAACGCATTTCTCTTTCAGGCAGAAGTAGGTCATTTTGACCATCAATATTGGCAGACCCTAGACCTTTATTATTAATATATATTGTCGCATCGTGTGCAGGTTGTTCAGGCAATATAGAATATTTTTGACCTTCTTTGCCTAATTGACCATCACGAATCATTGCACTTAGTCGATGGCTAAGTGCTTCTATACTTTTCTCGTCTTTAATGTCGAAATGGTCTACAAGTTCGGCATGTGAAAGTGGCTTATCTAGTTTAGTCAGTGTTTCTAAAATGAGAATACGGCTTGGAATTGGATTATCATAGCGTTCAGCTTCAGCTTTTGCTTCAGGATCGACCCAGTTTTTCATATATATTTAGCTTCTTATCGCAATTAGGTTTAGCATAATTCATACAAGGAAAGACTGCACGTGATAGATTGCAAATTTGTATGATATCTTTCCTATTGTTAAAATATCTTTTTAAAAACACAAGTGGTTGTTTATAAATACAACAAAAAAGCTAAAATTGCTTAAAAAGTAATTAACTGTTCATTATTTTTATAAAAAATTGAAGACTTCACTTGCGTAACTGTCATTTCCTTTGTATTATTCGTGTCGTTCCGGTGAGATGGGTGAGTGGCTGAAACCACATCCCTGCTAAGGATGCATACGGGTAACTGTATCGAGGGTTCGAATCCCTCTCTCACCGCCACTTTACTTAACGCGCTCATAGCTCAGCTGGATAGAGCACTTGGCTACGAACTAAGGGGTCGGGAGTTCGAATCTCTCTGAGCGCACCAAGTAAAGAAATGAACATGCCTCAAGCAAACAAATTAATGCGCTCATAGCTCAGCTGGATAGAGCACTTGGCTACGAACTAAGGGGTCGGGAGTTCGAATCTCTCTGAGCGCACCAATTTGAAAAATACCGCTTAAATGCGGTTTTTTTGTGCCTAAAATTGACAAATTAAGCTAAGTATCTAAAAATAAAGCAAATTTGATTAATAAAAGCACACTCAACACTAAAATTTAAAAAAAGACTTATCAATTGCTGTAAAGTGCGTATAATGTGTCTCCATTAAGACGATGCGCTCATAGCTCAGCTGGATAGAGCACTTGGCTACGAACTAAGGGGTCGGGAGTTCGAATCTCTCTGAGCGCACCAACTTAAAAAGAAACCGCTAAATAAAGAGCGGTTTTTTTGTGTCTGTAAAATCAGATCTTCGTTCTAAAGTTCTTCTCTTTATGGTCTAATAAAACAAGTTGTATTTAAACGAAATGACTTGTTATGACCGTGCAAAAACCTGCTTTATCTGTTCAATATATATTAAATTTAGAAGAGTCACATGATGGCTTCAAGCTAATTACACTGGGCAGAAAACAATTTACTCAATTTATTACACCATTAATTAGTATAGGTCTTATTGTTTTTGGATTCTATGTTGGCTTTAATGGAGCAGGTCGCTATTACGTCGGCTTGGGCGCACTCTTTTTATGTATACAGTTGGCTGTGCGATATTGGTTATTACCTATGATTTTTAAACGCCAATTTGTACGCTATCAACTTGGTAAGAGTGAACAAAAGCTTACACTTTATCAAGACTATGCAGTAATGAGCTCTCATGGACGTGATAGAGAGTTTAGCTATCAAGAAGTAAAGCATTTTGCTGAAGGTAAATTGACATACGTCATTGAATTAAAAACGCGAGTGGTTTACATCGTTCCAAAACGTGTATTAGATAAAAATGATCGTGTACTGTTTGAGAATACGTTTAATAAATTACATCGTTGATTTATTTTTATTATCTTTGACAGTAACAAAATAATAAATAGGGAAAGAAAATGCAAAGACCATCAAAAATTGTGTGTGTAGGAAGAAGTTATGCTGCACATGCAAAAGAACTGGGTAATGCAGTGCCAACGGTACCTGTACTTTTCATTAAACCGCCAAGTAGTCTTATTACTTTGGATGAAGGTATTGATTGGAATACAAGCTTAGGAAGTTGTCATCATGAGTGTGAACTGACTTTGAGGATAGATAAAAAACTTTCGAAAGAAACCGATCCTCAAGTCGCTTTAGAAGCGATTGGTGCAGTCACATTGGGTTTAGACTTGACGTTGAGAAATTTACAAGCAGATTTGAAAGGAAAAGGCCAACCATGGGAACGTGCCAAGGCTTTTGATGGATCTTGTGTATTGGGTAACTGGGTTGATATCCAAGAAGTTCCTGAATGGGACCAGATTTCTTATCGTTTATATGTGAATGATCAAATACGTCAACAAGGGCAGACTGGTTTACTTCTTTTTCCTATTGCAGAAATGTTATGCGACATGAGTCAAGCATTTACACTTGAGGAAGGTGATGTTGTGATGACAGGAACTCCTGAGGGCGTTGCAGCTTTAAATTCGGGTGATCAATTGAAAATGGTACTCGAAGGAAAGCATCAAGACTTTATATGGCATACACATGT
The DNA here is from genome assembly GCF_015627175.1 of Acinetobacter pollinis. Taxonomy (GTDB): domain Bacteria; phylum Pseudomonadota; class Gammaproteobacteria; order Pseudomonadales; family Moraxellaceae; genus Acinetobacter; species Acinetobacter pollinis. The sequence goes on from NZ_VTDQ01000003.1 coordinate 149,451, forward strand.
CAAATAGGGTTTTAAAAAAGACCGCTTTAGCGGTCTTTTTTTTATTTTCTCTCAAACAGTGATGCGAGTGGAATAGATAGTTTTGCTGATAGATATTCATCCGTATCAATCAGAATAGGGCTTAGACGTTTCATCCATTCATCATCAGGATGAATATTGCCAATATCTTTTTTTAGAGGTAAATCGAAAGGAAGCTCAGTATAAAAATCCCAAAAATCAATATGATCGAGATTCCTTGCTAATACATATTCATCAGTGTCTGTTCTGCGAATGATTTGTTGTTTTTCTAAAATTTCAATATATGTAGGCCAGCGACCGACCTCTCCATGACCTAATATTTTGAGTCCTTCTTTTTCGGTAACTGTTTCACCAGTGAGTTGCTTTTTATAGAATAATTCTAATATGTCTAGCATCATTACCATAGGGTGGCGTTTTTGGGCTTTCCCTGTGCTAAACGACGTTAATGCAAAACTGACTTCAACACCAAGTAGTACAATATTCCAAGAAAGAAAGATCCAAAGTAGGAAAATAGGAACAGCAGCAAAGGCACCGTAGACCAACTCATAGCTGGTAAAGTTCGACATAATATAGCCGAAAAATGATTTTAGTAATTGGAAAATTGTTCCACTGAAAATTGCACCCGCAATTGCAGAACGTAAAGGAACTTCTCTATTAGGAATTGTCCAATAAATGAAGAAAAATCCGAGGACGGTCAAAGCATAAGACAGTAAACCTAAAAAGTAAGTGCTGTCTATTTCATAGCCAGTAAAATTATTGTGAAGGACATTCAACGATGCAACAGCAGAAGAGAGTGCAAAGGCACTTCCCAAAAGAATTGGCCCTAATGAAATAATCGTCCAATAGCGCATAAAACCAATAATACCACTGCGCTTGTCTTTAATTCTCCAAATGCGGTTAAATACATCTTCAATGCTATTGAGCATCATGACAGAAGTGACAAATAGAAAGAGAATTCCTATCGCTGTTAAGTTACTCGATTTTTCGGTAAAAGAGTTAAGTGTTTGGTCAAAAGCAATGGAACTCTTAGGCAGAAAGTTACTATAAATGAGTTCTTGAAGCTGTTGGCGTGCAGGTTCTAATGCCTTAATAGATGAAATAATTACTAAAAATACCGTCAGCATGGGTACAACTGCAAATAGCGTTGTATAGGTTAGAGATGCAGATTTATCTCTACAGCGGTCTGATTCGAAGCGCATGATGACAAAAAGCAGGAATTGAAACCATGTCTTATCATAAAAGGGTAGTTTTTTTAAATATTGCAGTAACATAGATCTTTGCCTAGGTTTTTTTAATACGAATTGTTCCCTAGTTTATAGTCTTCAACAAAAATAGTAAAAAATACCGTATAGTTTATTTTTTAAAAAATGAATGAAAAGACAATGCAACCTTATATTTTGGTGCTTTATTACAGTAAGTATGGCACGACAAAAGACATGGCTCATTTGATCGCAGATGGTATCGAGCGTACAGGGACGGCTACAAAAATTCGTACTGTACCCAATATATCTACTGTAGTGAATGTCGCAGAGCCGAGTGTTCCAGATGAAGGAGATATCTATTGTACTTTAGAAGATCTAGAGGAATGCGCAGGGCTTGCCTTGGGCTCTCCAACCCGATTTGGAAATATGGCCAGTGAAATGAAGTGTTTTTGGGATCAAACGACCAGTCTATGGTTAAGTGGAGCACTTCATAATAAACCTGCATGCGTCTTTACAGCTTCAGGATCAATGCATGGAGGCCAAGAGAGTACATTGCTTAGTATGTATATACCATTACTTCATCATGGAATGATGATTCTTGGGTTGACCAATGCAACGCCTGCATTGTCAAATACGAAAACAGGTGGAACGCCATATGGCGCGACACATGTCAGCGGCACACGCCATGATCAACCTATTTCAGAAGATGAAAAACAATTATGTATTACGCAAGGTGAGCGACTCGCACAAGTTACGCTTAAATTGCAACGAGCATAAAAAAGACCGCTTTGCGGTCTTTTAAAATTATGCTTGGATAAAAGTCACTTTGCCATCATTTAATGATTGGATACGAGCAAGTGATTCTACGCGATATCCTTTTTCAATGAGGAGATCTCTTCCTGTTTGGAAAGATTTTTCAATTACGATCCCGATACCTACAATATTTGCATTGGCTTGATGAATAAGATCTGCTAATCCAAGAGCAGCTTGGCCATTGGCAAGGAAGTCATCAATAATAAGCACGTGGTCACTACTATGAATATGCTTATTTGAAATTGCGATGGTACTTTCTGTTTGCTTGGTAAAAGAATAAACTTTCGAACGATAGAGGTCATCTTTAAGAGTGAGCGACTGGTATTTACGTGCAAAGATGACAGGCACACCAAGCTCTAAGCCAGCCATAACGGCAGGAGCAATACCTGATGCTTCGATGGTAATGATTTTAGTAATCCCTTGGTCTTTAAAACGTGCCGCAAATTCTTTACCAATTTGCTGCATGAGCACAGGATCAATTTGGTGATTTAAGAAAGCGTCGACTTTGAGAACGTTATCAGATAGAACGATACCTTCAGTTAAGATTTTCTGTTCTAGTGCTTGCACGGGCGGAACCTCTACAAATTGGATGCTTTTTAAGCAAAAGCGTATTTTAAAAAGCATCCTAAAAATTGCAAGTCAAAATTTAAAGAAGTGGCTATTTTATTGCCATTTATAGTTAATTAATGAGATTCCATAAGAATTGGAGCCATCATTGTGTGCAACTTTTACTGGTAAATAGTCAAGTTCAGGTGCAAGCCAAAATAAGGTATTACGCTCTGGTTTGTTATGCTCAAGCTTAAACTTCATTGTTTTAAACGTACCATATTGTGTTTTTATGGTTTCTTCGCCTAGGTTAACAAATTTCCTCGCATCAATTCCTTTAGCATCTGTAATATAGTAAACAGGCTTTAAATGATTATTTTTTAGATCTTCTCTGATCTGTATTTCTGCATTTAATTCATCTAGCGGATTATTTTCAAGTTTGAAACTACGTGATGTACCATCTTTATTTGTAGAAACTTTCTTTTCACTCTGATTGAAGTTAATCGTTAATGCATCAGACATGCCAAGATATTTTGTAGCACGTGTAAAACTGTTTGAGGTCACATTTTGGTTATTGAAAGTGAATTGACTAGTCTCATTTGCAGAGGCGAGAATACCTGCCTTTGCTGAAAATTTATAAACCCAGCGATTATTTTCTAAAGATTGTAATGATCTTGTTGCTGTACTGATGTTGTGCCCATTATAAGAAAACTGATACGTTGCTTGAAATGGTGTAAGTGCAAAAGTGTGTATAGAGAGTAGAGCACTACCAATAAACAATGTGCTTTTGATCAGTTTTTGAAGGCGCATGATAATCTCATTCCTTTTTCAGCAGACGTTAAAAATCAATTTTATATATTAATACGTGGATAGAGCCGTTTTGTGCAGAATATGTATGTTCTGTTTAGTTCATTGGTTCTTCTTTTGCCATGTTTTTCATACGCATAATTGCTTCTAAGTTCACTTTCCCCATGACCACAAGTTCAGTTTCTTTAAGTTTTGCATGATTAATGTTTACTTTACTCAGTGTCTCAATAACTGAGCGGTTTTTTCCTAGCCACTTATTTAAGTCTAAATGCAATAATCCATCTTTAACCTCTAGCACATTAAAGTGTTGTAATATTTTCCCTAAAGGATCTTTTTTTAATACTTTTTGGTAAAAGAAAAGCGCCGTATGAATGGCCCATTTTTGTAGTTTATTTTTAAATTTCGCACTGACAATTTGAGTATTACTAATTTGTTCAAAGACAATTAATTGGACTGTATTGTTTAACTCCATTTTAAGCAATTTTAAGTCGACAGAAAGGGTGGTATGTAAACCCTGTACATCAATCGTTGCATAGAGGCGTAGCCAATCATCATGTACGTCGGCATGCAGGTCTTTAAGTAAGCCAACATTATCTGTTACGAAGCGTTTGAGTGTGGCATTTAGGAATACTTGAGATAATGCAAACTCTCGCTCCTCCTCAATAAACCCTCCAGCCTTTTGATATACTGTTTGTATATAGTTAGAGATATGAGTAATAAGCGTTTGCATAGTAAAATGTTCCAAAATATGGGTAACAATATAAATAAATTAGATCAAAAAATAATTTTTTTCGCTAGAGATTAAATATACACTTTCTAATCAAAATGATGTAACGTCGCACAAATACATATTTTTTTCGCATTGTGTCAATACTTTGCTATAGTTTGTACTTTTAACCTTTTTCACTTTTTAAAGATATAGAATAACGGCATATGGGGCAATACATTAGATATATTTCTTTAGGGAAAGATAAAGTTTTAGCATTCTCCGCTGTTGCTGCTATATTGCTACACATAGGATTGTTGCTCATTTCATTTAGAATGCCAGAATATCATAATAATATTTCACAGGATATTACGGTTGTTTTGAACCCCACACATCAAAAGTTAACAGAATCTGATTTCTTGGCCGAAAATAGTCAAGAGGGAAGTGGACAACTTAAAGAGAAAAAAAAGATTTCAAGTATTGTCCCACCTATAGAAGATACACAAAGTGCAGGACAAGCTCAGGTGAGCAAAGATAATTTTTTACAACAAGAGTCGGTAAGTGAAACTCAAGAGCGGATGCTTGTAACAACTTTAAGTTGGAGAAAACAAGTTGAAAGTCGTGAGCAAATGACAGCAAGAGACCATTTTGAAAGTCGTCAAGCTGAAAAAGAAACCATGATTAAGAGTCTAGAGGCACAGTATCTACAAGAACAACAAGAATATGCAAAGTTAAAACATACGAAGACTGTAGATTCTATTGAAGCGAAGCAAGATATTACTGCAAAATATTTAGAACAATTCAGAGAAAAAGTAGAGCTTTTTGGTAATCGTGACTATCCCCAAGCAGCAAAGCAAAGAGGGCTATCTGGCGATGTTCGATTAATGGTGGTTTTAGAACCTGATGGACAGGTAAAGGCAATTCACTTATTAGAAAGTTCCGGCTTTAAAGTACTTGATGAGGCTGCAAAAAAATCGGTACGCCGTGGCGCACCATTTGGAAAGTTCTATTCAAAAATGAATATGCTTTCAGAATTAAGAATTATAAGAACATGGCGTTTTCATACAGGAGAAACTGAGGTTAAAGCTCAGTAGGTTATTACTCACTAAGATAAGGGTTTGTTAAACCAAGCTTAGCAAGAATCTCTATTTCAAGCGCTTCCATTTCTTCTGCATCTTCAGTACTCGTTTCATGGTCATAGCCAATTAGGTGTAATGTACCGTGTACAAGCATGTGTGTGAAATGCTCAATTGGTGTTTTAACTTGTTCATTGGCCTCTTGTAAAACAACAGGAATACAAATGACCAGATCGCCTAGAGGGAGGCAGTCAATGACATTTAATACATCTTCTGGTAAGTCACTTGGAAATGACAAGACATTGGTGGGTTTATCTTTTTGGCGGTACTGAAAATTGAGTTGATGGCTTTCATCGATACCCACACATGCAATTCCAATTTCACAATCTTGTGCAAGTTGAATATGACGTAGTGTCGTTTCAATAACTTTTTTGATATAAGCGCGTTTTAGCACCAATTCAGGTGCTAAAACATCTTGTTGTAGTGAAATACTAATTTTCAAAACAAATCCTTAACTAGATTGATGTTGCTGATCTGCAGCAGAGTCGTTTTCAGCAATAAGCGCTTCTTGTTTCGCTTTGCGTTCAGCACGTTCTTGTGCATTGAGACGTTGCTGTGCATCATCCCAACCATCATAGGCTTCAACAATTTTTTGTACCAGTTGATGTCGGACAACATCGCGTGAGTGAAAGTGAGTAATATGAATTTCTGTTACATTTTCAAGAACACGAAGCGCATGTGCAAGGCCAGATTGTTGGCCACGCGGTAAGTCTACCTGCGTGATATCACCTGTAATTACGGCACGTGAACCAAACCCTAAACGTGTGAGGAACATTTTCATTTGTTCAGGCGTCGTATTTTGCGCTTCATCTAATATAACGAATGAATGATTGAGTGTTCGTCCACGCATATACGCAAGAGGTGCGACTTCAATCACTTGACGTTCAATAAGTTTGGCAACTTTTTCAAAGCCAAGCATTTCGTATAAAGCATCGTATAATGGGCGTAAGTAAGGATCGATCTTTTGGGTTAAATCACCTGGAAGAAATCCTAACTTTTCACCCGCTTCTACAGCAGGACGAACCAATAAAATTCTTTGAATTTCATTGCGTTCAAGCATATCTACAGCGGCTGCAACAGCAAGATAAGTTTTCCCTGTTCCAGCCGGCCCTACACCAAAAGAAATATCGCTTTGCAATATACGTTGTACATAACGTTTTTGGTTCGAACCTCTTGGATTAATACGCCCTTTACGGGTTTGTAGCCAAACATCATCTAGACCCGTGTGTTCTTGGTTTGTACTCCGATCTGTTTGACTACCTTGAATCATTAAATGTAGCGCATCTGCACTGACTTGTGCAGATGTGGCTTCTTCATACAACTTTTTCAAAAGTGATTCAGTTCTTTCAACTGCATCAAGTTCACCATCAATATAAAAAACATCGCCTCGATGATTAATTTTTACATCTAAGCGCTGTTCAATTTGTTTTAAATGTCCATTATAAGCGCCAAGCATATTTTTAGTATGCTCCATTGAAATACCAGGAAAAGCTACTGTACGTCGAATAGATGCAGTCAAGAGAGTTCCTTTTTTTTGGTTGTTTGATTATTCCTCTACATTACGCTACGTCAGGTTCAAGATTCAAGAGTTCACCGTAAACTAAATTTAATGTTTTAATTTCAGTAATCTTTACCTCTGCAAATTTCCCAATCCAAGAAGTATCTCCAGCTAAAGTAACTAAGCGAGTATTGTCCGCCGTTCCAATCAGCATATTTGGATCTTTATCTGAAACTTTCTCGATTAAAACACGTTGAACCGTATTTTTCATGGCATCCGTTTTGTCGATACTTGAGCGCTTAATGACTTGCTGCACTTGGCTAAGACGTTCTTTCTTTACATTTTCAGGAATGGTATCTTCAAGTTCAGCGGCAGGTGTTCCTGGGCGTTTTGAATAGATAAAACTATATGAATGATCAAAGTCTAAATCTTTAATAAACTGTAATGTTTCTGCAAAATTTTCATCAGTTTCACCGGGGAAGCCAATAATAAAATCACTTGAAAGATGCATATCAGGACGAATTTGACGTAATTTTTCCATTTTTTTGATGTATACATCAATGGTGTGATTACGTTTCATGGCTTGCAATACATCATTTGAACCACTTTGCACAGGTAGATGTAAATGAGAAACCATCTGTGGTAGATCTCTGTAACATTCTATGAGTGCTTCCGAAAACTCAAGCGGGTGAGAAGTGGTGTAACGGATACGACCAATTCCTGGAATTTCAGCCACTAAACGAAGTAGTTCTGCAAATGTACATACATTTCCATCGAATGTTTCACCACGGTAACCATTGACGTTTTGACCTAGTAATGAAACTTCACGCACTCCTCTTTCTGCAAGACTAGAGATTTCTTCAAGTACATCATCGAGTGGGCGAGATACTTCTTCACCACGTGTATATGGTACGACACAGAAAGAACAATATTTCGAACAACCTTCCATGATTGAAACGAAGGCTTTGTGTCCCTCTACGCGTGGCTCAGGTAAAAAGTCAAATTTCTCAATATCTGGAAATGAGATATCTACCAGTTTAATTTTTTCTTTTTTGGGTTTTTGTACTTGGCCTTCATGTTGGTCAAGTAATTGTGGCAAACGGTGTAAGGTTTGAGGCCCAAATACCATGTCTACATACGGCGCACGTTTTTGAATATTGTCGCCTTCTTGCGATGCAACACAGCCACCGACACCAATAATTAAATCTGGATTTTGTTGTTTCAACTTGCGCCATCTGCCAAGTTCACTAAATACTTTTTCTTGGGCCTTTTCACGAATAGAGCATGTATTCATGAGTAAGATGTCTGCTTCTTTCGGATTCTGTGTAAGTACATATCCGTGTGAATCACCTAAGAGGTCTGCCATACGATGACTGTCATACTCATTCATCTGACACCCTTGAGTTTCGATATACAGTTTCTTAATCGAAGACATCTCTGGAGTGTGTAAAGGCTGGTGAACAGTGTTTTCTGAGGCAGCTTCGTCACGCGAAGGAGTGAAAGTTTGAACCGTCATGTAGGCTCCTGATACAAAAGGTTAAGCATGAAAGCTAAATTTGGCTTCACACAACAGTAAAAAAGTGGAGCGTTATTTTACCATTTTTCTAAGCAAACAAGTAGTCAATGCCTGTGATTGTTGGATCGTATGAAAAATGGTAAATAATTACACAACATAACAAGAATAAGAGAAGTGTTCACATTAAACTAAGATTAAAAAGTTTAGCATTGAGTGGTGTGTTTTTTATGTGCAATTTATGGGTGGGTGTGTGAGTCAGAAAAAAAATAAATGCTATCTTGGTATCGCTTTATTTCATTTGTCCTTAGGTTGTACAACGTCTATGGCGTATGCATCAAATGAACAGTTTAATGATGCACTTTCTGCAGCGAATGCTGGCAACGTGGCTCAGCTAGACCAATATACACTTGCCATGCAAAATGATGTATTAGGATACTATCCAGAGTATTTTAAGTTAAATACTAATTTAGCGATGCAACCATCATCAAGTATTGTTCAGTTTGCACAAAAATATCCAAATTCTGCAATGGCAGAGAAGTTAGCTGCCGATTATGTTGAGGAAAAGGTAAAGCAAGCTAATTATTTAGATGCTCAACCTGTTTTACCATATGTTACTAATGCAGATACAGCAGAAGATTGCGCGATTGCCCAAGTACGTGCAAAGTCGGGTGATTCTTTGGTGTTTGCTGAGTATAAAGATTTATGGCTAAGTACAAACAGTAATATGCCTGATGCATGTATGGGACTTAATCGTATGATGTCATCAAGCCCATTGATGACAACAGAAGATAAGCAACAACGATTATGGACTCAGCTTAGAGCTGGACAAATTGGGTTAGCTGCTTCAACTGCTCAGTCTTTAGGTCTAAATATTTCTATCGCACAATTAACACAAATTCAGACCAATCCTTTGGGGTACTTATGGTCTGCACCCAAAGCAAATGATACAGATTATGCATATTTAATTTTTGCACTTGGTCGACTTGCAGAAAGTGATTTAACAGCAGGTTTAACGGCTGCTAACCGTGCGGCGGAGGGGGTTCCTCCTGCTGTCCAGAAATATTTATATCGAACTGTAGCGTATATAGGCGGTACAACAGTTTTAAAAAATAATTTCAATCGTATTGTTTTAAACTATTTTGATGCAAGTTATGGTATTCCATTTAGCCAAGAAGAAGCAGAAATTTATGCACGTCAGGCCATTCGTTTTGGAGCATGGGATAGTTTAATTCGGGCTATTTCTGTAATGGGTGTGACCCAACAACAAGAAAGTCGCTGGCAGTATTGGTTGGCAAGAGCAGATGAGCAACAGGCCGATTCGAGCTATAAAAAACAGGCTACTACAATTTACGATAGTCTGGCTGAAAGTGGAGACGATTATTATAATTTATTGGCTCAAGAAAGAATTGGACAAAAATATAATCGTGTAGATAATGCTCAACCCTTAGCGGATGATTTACAGCGCGTGAACCAAGATGTGAATTTTAGCCGTGCTTTTGCTTTACGTAATATTGGTGCGCCTGCAATTTACGCAAATCGCGAGTGGAATTGGGCAGTCAGGCAAGCTTATTTGAGAAAAGACGATGGCTTACTACTTGCGGCAGCACAAAGAGCCTCAAATATTGCTTGGTATGATCGTGCAATTTATGCAGCAGAAAGAACAACCAACAAGCATAACTACACCTTAAGATATTTAACGCCTCATCAGAGCGCCGTTGTATTACACAGTGGAAACGTTGGCTTAGATCCTGCATGGGCATATGGTCTTATGCGCCAAGAAAGTCGATTTGTAACAAATGCACGTTCAAATGTGGGCGCCGGTGGTTTGATGCAGATTATGCCAAATACTGCCAAATTGGTTGCGAGACAAATGGGTGAAACTTATAATCCTGCAGCACTGAGTGATATGAATACCAATGTTCGTTATGGCACATACTATTTGTCCATGATACAAGGGCAACTCAACGGAAATGCAGTGCTTGCAACAGCAGGGTATAATGCTGGGCCGAATCGTGCATTACGTTGGCAACCTACCGATCAGCCTCTCCCAGCAGATCAGTACATAGAAAGTATTCCATTTGATGAAACACGTAACTACGTGAAGAATGTAATGACAAATACAATTCATTATGGTGCTATATTGGGACAGGGACAGCAATACATGAGTAAATGGATGAAAATAATTCCATTACGTGGTCAATAGAAAGAAATATACAATGGTCAGTAGGGTTATAAAATTGATTGGTAGAGTCTATGTCTAAGAGTAAATCTTTACAGTATTTTTCGACATATGGTTTCATGATTATCGTAAGTGCTTTTAGCATGTATACGCTATCATCTATCAGTTATGCAGCAAAAATTGATATGCCTGAGGGTTATATCTTAAATATACAAATGACACCCGCCGTTTGTGCATTTGATCCGAATCAGAAAAAACAAAGAAAGTGCTTAGAAGGGTATGCGCTTACGATTGGTAGTCTTGTCCCAGAGAGTTTTAATAAAAGTGAAGCTTGTGAAACAGAAACTTCACCTATACTTTCTCCATTACAAGCAAAAGTTGTGGCGCGTGTTATTCCTGATGAATCTTATCGAATCCAGCTTTGGCATGCAGTTGGTGGCTGTGTACCTATGAATGCATCGCAATATTTTAGAACCATTATTAATTATGCTCAAAATCTAAAAATTCCTGCGGTACTCACAGATACAGTTTCTCATGCAATTGGTAAACAATCTTTAGAGGAGCAGTTTCTAGGGCTCAATCGCGGACTCCCTGCCCGAGGAATACAGTTAAACTGCCAAAAAGATGGTAGAAATAATATTTTAACGCATATTAGCGTTTGCTATAAAAATAATGGCCAATTTAAGGCATGTCCAGTCAATGTGACATCGAATTGTCCAAGTCAATTTAATATTCAAGGAACGTATTAATAGAACAATTCTTTCGTCTTAAATGGCGATGATTTACCATGCAACAACAAAAAGATTGGAGTACAATATTGGTCGTTTATGATTAAAAAGATTAAATAGAAACTCGCTGTTTAATCATATTAACGCACCTCAAATGGAGATAATTACATGAAGCAACCCGTTCGTGTTGCCGTAACTGGCGCTGCAGGTCAAATTGGATATAGCTTACTATTCCGTATCGCAAGCGGTGAAATGTTAGGGAAAGATCAACCAGTTATTTTACAACTTCTTGAAATTCCAGTTGAGAAAGCTCAACAAGCGCTACAAGGCGTAAAAATGGAATTGGATGATTGTGCATTTCCTTTACTCAGCGAAATCATTTGTACAGACGATCCAAATGTAGCATTCAAAGATGCTGACTATGCCTTGTTAGTAGGTGCGCGTCCACGTGGTCCAGGTATGGAGCGTGCAGATTTATTACAAGAAAATGCAAAAATATTTACAGTACAAGGTAAAGCGTTAAATGATCACGCAAGCCGTGATGTGAAAGTATTGGTTGTAGGGAACCCTGCAAATACCAATGCATATATCGCAATGAAGTCAGCACCAGATTTACCAGCAAAAAATTTCACTGCAATGTTACGTTTAGATCATAACCGTGCGTTAACACAGCTTGCACAGAAGGCAAATGTGGCTGTTGCAGATATTGAAAAATTAACAGTATGGGGTAATCACTCACCAACAATGTATGCAGACTATCGTTTTGCTACAGTTCATGGTGAAAGTCTAAAAGATAAAATTAATGATGATGCTTGGAACAAAGACGATTTCTTACCAACAGTAGGGAAGCGTGGAGCAGCAATTATTAATGCACGTGGTCTATCTTCAGCGGCATCAGCGGCAAATGCAGCAATTGATCATATTCATGATTGGGCGTTAGGTACAAATGGTCAATGGGTGACAATGGGTATCCCATCTGATGGTTCTTATGGAATTCCAGAAGGTGTTATTTATGGTGTACCTGTTACTTGTGAAAACGGTGAGTATACACGTGTTGAAGGTTTAGAAATCGATGACTTTAGCCGTGAACGTATGAATGTTACATTACAAGAGTTAGAAGAAGAGCGTAGTGCAATTGCTCATCTTCTCAAATAAAAAATATAAGAAAAAAGCACCTATAAAGGTGCTTTTTTTGTGCCAAGTTAATTTAATTTTTTATTGAGTATATCTGTAAACCACCGCTCTTTTTGCTGTAAACGGAAAGCGTGATGTTGCTTTAATAGATGTAGATCAAAACAATCTGTATTTGCGTATTTAATCAGCCAATGTCGAGTCATGGCAGTTTCATCTTTTACCGCTGATGCATAAGCAAGATAAAAATAAATATTACCATCTTGGAAGTGTGCTAATGGCTTAAGAATTTGCTGTGTAATAAGTGCAAATTTTTGATCTTGAGATAACTCGTAGTAGATCATATATGCTTTCACGAGTTGAAGTGAAAGATCTATATAATTTGCTGTTGATTGATCTTCAAATTCAATTCTTGCTTGTTCCAATAAAACAATTGCTTCATGTAAGAAGTGAATTTGCTCTTGTTTGTTGCGACTGAGTGTAACTAGTTGAAGACGCAAATCTGCACGCTCCGAAGCAAGCTCAGCAGAGTTTTCCTCTAGATATAATTGGTCAGTTTCACCAATTCTTTGAATAATATCTTTGCTCATAATCGCACCCTAATTTACTTATTTTATGATATGAGGGGTTTTTATTAAAATTAAAGGTTACCATAATGTATGGTCGTTTCTAAGCCATGCGGTAATAGAAAGACGATTTGCTTTAGATATCAACACTTCATGCAGTAAATTACTGTCAAAAACAACAAGACTATTTGGCGTGGGCTCAATAATATGCCAGTTCATTTGTTTATCTTGCAAGCGTAGTTGTCCACCCAAATTTTGATGCCAAGTGCGATGTAAATAAAAAACAGTAGAAATTATTCGATGATTTTTTTGTTGTGGATTATCTCGGTGTAGTGCATAAAACTCACCTTCGTGATAGCAAGCAAAATGTGCTTCTACATTTTTAATTCCTAAAAAGAAGGTTTGATTAAGTATTTCAGAAAATAAATTCAAGGTCGATAAGTGCGTCTGAGCAAGAGACTCTGTGTCATTAATCCATAAAATATGGTCGCTACGAATTTTGCTGATAACACCATTTTGAATACCAGCCTCACGAAAATGATCAAGCTGAGATAAACATTCACGATTTAATGCATCAAAATATAGGTCATCGTAGACGTTTGGAATAATGCTAAAACCATATTCATCTAGTGAATGAATGATTTTATCCATATCCCAATGAAGCGGGAGAGAAAGGGTTGTCATTTTAGAAATAACAATAAAAATAAAGGGAACTTATTCTAGAGCAAATTATGATTGAGCATGTATGTTTTTTTTCATGTTAATATATTTGTAGAAATGAGGAACATACATATATATGAATTATCGTCACCACTTTCATGCAGGTAACTTTGCAGATGTAATGAAGCACGTTTTACTACTTCAATTACTTACACGCTTAAACTTGAAAGATAAGCCTTACCGCTACATTGATACACATGGTGGTGCAGGAAAGTATGATCTGTCTGAAGCACCCGCGCAAAAGTCAGGCGAGTTTTTATCGGGTATTCATCGTCTTATGCAGTTACAACCAGGTCAGATTAAAAAATCTCCTGAGGGCGTGCAACAGTACTTAAAACTTGTAGAAGAACTACGTGAACAAGAGGGGAAAGGTGCTTACCCAGGTTCGCCGTGGGTGGCATTACAAGGGTTACGTGAAATAGATAAGGCAACCGTTTTTGAAATGCAAAGCGATGTATTTGAACAACTACGCCATAATATTCGTGACAAAAAGATGGGCTTGCATGAACGTGATGCCTATGAAGGATTGCTTGGTGTTATTCCTCCGCGTGAAAAGCGTGGTTTGGTTATGATTGATCCACCGTATGAAGTAGAGAGAAAAGACTTTCCACAATTGGTAGAGCTTATTCAAAATGCATACAACAAATGGCCAACAGGCGTATTTGCAGTTTGGTATCCAATTAAAGATCGTGCCATGATTCAGCGTTTTGAAAAGAAAATGATAAAAACAGGGATTCGCCGTCAACTGGTTTGTGAAATCTGTGTTTGGCCAGATGATACACCGATTGGTTTAAATGGATGTGGCCTACTTGTGATTAATCCACCTTGGAAGTTTGCTCAAGAAGCTGAAGAGGCGTTAAAGTGGTTATTTCCACACTTGAAAATGCATGAAACAGGTGGATCATTTGCAGTAAAGTGGCTTGTTGGTGAATAATGACCCCCAATCTGGATATCTAGGAACTAAATATATGACCAAGACACCAAAGCGCAATGGCGATTATTCTGATGATGTTCATGATGGTTTAACATTTGAAGTCATAGAGGAAGAGGATACAAATGAAGGTCAGCGTGTAAAAAAACGTGGGATCTATCTATGGCCTAATCTCATCACAACTGCTGCTTTATTGTCAGGTTTTTATTCCATTGTTGCAAGCATGGATGGCCACTATATACAGGCAATTTATGCCATATTCTTGGCTGCATTGTTAGATGGTTTAGATGGTCGTGTTGCGCGTGCAATTGGAGCACAGAGTCCATTTGGTGAACAACTCGACTCGCTATCTGACCTGATTGCATTTGGTATTTCTCCTGCAATTTTAATGTACAGCTGGAGCTTACATGGCCTAGGGCGTATCGGATTGGCGTGTTGTTTTGTCTATGCTGCATGTGCCGCATTTCGATTGGCGCGCTTTAATGTACAAATTGGTGTTGTAGATAAACGCTATTTTATTGGTATTGCTAGTCCACTGGCTGCAATACTTGTGGTTTGTTTGGTGTGGGTAAGCAAAGATTACTCAACAATTTTCCATGTTAAAGATAAAGCAATTCAGATTGGTTACGCGGTATTTATGGTGGTAACTGGCTTACTCATGATTTCAAATATGAAATATTATTCATTTAAGCAAATGGATAGAAAAAGAGTGCCCTTTATTGTTATGCTGCCAGTTGTGCTTGTTTTAGCAGCGATGACTTACAATATACCTGTTGGTATTCTCATTGTATCTACACTTTATGTACTGTCAGGGTTTATTACGACATTCTTTGCACATAAAGAAGAAGCATTGGAAGATGAATAAATAATAAATAACAGGGGGCAGGCTATGAATATTAAATCTCAACCTTCCCCTATATCTTTAGAAAATAATTCAGTTATTGATTTAAATTATTCGCCATTATTTATTAAACACTTAAGTTTGGTTTTCTTAAACCTTCCTAGTCCATTACATTATTTATCTATTCATTTTCTTAGTGGGAGATCAACATCCCCAATTTATACCCCTCTACAAAATCATAAGAATAGATTACATTTATTTATAACAACAAGCGGGCAACTTGCCCAGCACTATACTTATATTTCACTCTTAGAAAGTGGAATAACAAACCAGACAATGATGTCCCAATTATTTAATCTCTCTATAAACAAGTATGAATTTTGTTTTGAAAAAAATGATGAAGTAATGCGAGCGAACTTTATTGTTAACGTATTATGTAATCTTATTTCTGAGCAAGGTGTTCAGCATTTTTTAAAACAATCTATATCCATCTTGGCTTTAAAGGGTTTATTTTACTACAAAAATGAAAAGCTTGAATTACACACGCAAGGTTACTTGTTTACGACTAAATATTTAGATGTTCCTTTTCTGAGCGTTTCGTTTTATATGCGCTTAATCGTGGAAGTTGATGATTTCTGTATTTGTTTTCAGCAAATACAATACAAGAAAGATATTGCTCCTCTTCAAAAAGTCACTGTTACCAATCTAAAAGAAGGTAAAGCAAATACATATAGAAAGGGAGTAACATACTCACTATTTAGTGTTCACCCTAAAATTAAAAACTTAACGAAGCATGATTTATATATTCCTAAAGAGTATCAGTGGAAATTACAAATAGATGATTACACTGTTGAGGTAAATGCATTATCAAAAAGAGATATCAAATTAGGTTTTGCCCAAGGCATTACTGATAGCGCATATGTAGATGTAATAATTAATCAAAAAAAATATGAAAGAAAGATAGGCTATGTTGAATATATCGATAGCCGAGGATTAATTTTACAGGAAAGCAAAGAGTCAGATATGCAAAAGATATTACCAAATCAATCTACTTCAGCTTATTTGGCTAAAAATACCGTCAAAACGATTAAAAAAACGTAAAAATACTAGTTTTTGTATATTTTTAGCTCTATTGACAAATAAAATAGAAATAAAATGGCTTAGGGGGTTGTGTTTGGAATTGATTGGTCTATAATGCGTATCCATCGGCGGTGATGTTGAAAGAAACTTCTTGATAAACAATAACTTAGTTGATTGGTTTAGGATTTAGTTCTTAGATTGATTGAGGTTGGGGTTTGATGAAGAAGATAAAAAACTTTCAGATTAC
>NZ_VTDQ01000021.1 GCF_015627175.1 Acinetobacter pollinis
CGCGATCACCTGCAACATTGCCTTCAAAGACCATATACAAACGACCATCATTTGGATCAATGAATGGACATGGGTCACGGAAGTTCCAGTATGGGTTTTGTGCTTCAGTTTGATAGTATTTTCCATCCGCTGAAAATAATGATTTAACGGTACTGAAACCTTCAACCGTCACCCCTGTATCAGAAGTCACTAAACGACCACGTACTTTTGCAATCGTTGCACCTGGTGTCACACAGGTATAGTACAAATCAACATCACCTTTATCGTTTAGTAAGATAGGTGTACCTGCCCACTCACGTGATGTTGGAGAAACCCCTTCTTTCATTACACGACCGCCAAAGACCCAGCTCTTTCCATCACGGCTGTACCAAAAGCAAATACGTGCACGACCATGACGATCATTCCAATCTGCTGTGATATCATAATTGCCATTAGCATCTTTAAACTCATCAGGGCTACGAGTTGCTGTCAGGGTGAAAATTACTGACCAGCCATCAATTGAAACCACAGTACCGTCTAAAATACGTAAAGGCATGGTATCCCAGATAAAGAGTTCATCATTCATCACAGGGAAATCTGCAGAAACAATCGGCTGAGTTGTTGTTGGATCATCTTCATTCACTTTTAAAGCGTCAGCACGTGTCCAAATTGTCGATTGATAGTTTGTATTAATCATCTCTAGTGATCCTTATTTTATAAATATTTTGCGAAACCGCATTTAGAAAATAGATCAGAAGAGAAAAAATAAAAAACCAATTGAGGTGTAAAGGAACTGACACAACAAAGAGAGAAAGATTGCTTGATATTCAGTTGTTTATAGATTGGCACAACAATAAAGGATGGCGCTTTGCAGAGAAAGATAGAGACTATTTGCGGCCATAAAAAAAGCTCAGCTGAAGAGACCAACTGAGCTGAAAAACTGCATAATATGCAAATTCACTAGAGGGTGAGCCAATATCTATTGACTAAGGCCATTGTGTATAAAAAGAGCGATTTATAAAAATACTTTTATTATATAAGTAAAAACTATGATATATTGATGTTATTAGCCTCATTAATACAATCAAGTAACTGTATTAAAACAATTTATAATTAAAAAACTTAGCTATATTAATTCTTTTTTTATATATAAAGATACAGATTTGTCTGGTTACAAATCAAACACTTGAATTAAAATAAGTCAAATAATTAACGAATAATAATATTAAATGTGACATATATCACAACTATTCTTTAAGCTTCGCAACCCGATAAACTGTCGCAATGCCTACACCAACAGCTTTTGAAATTTCTTCTTTGGTCATCGTGTCTAAAGCTAAAAGTTGTTTAATTCGTGTATGTTTTGCTTTATTGGGTGCTTTACCTTTAGGTTTGTAACCTGAGCGTAGCAACCCTTGTTTAATACGTTCTGTCCTCTTTTCATTATCTAATCTTGCCATTGTGGCCAGTAAATCAATTAACATCGCATTAATGACATACAAGATATCGCCTGTCATACCTTCTTGAATTAAATGATGAGTTGTTGGTAAGTCGGCAACTATTAGTTTCAAACCTTTATCTTTTATTTTTTGTTTGAGTATTTCAAAGTCATCTTGTGAGAGACGAGATAAACGATCGACACTTTCAACCAATAAAATATCACCTTGTTGAGAGTCATTTAATAACTGATTGAGTTGAGGTCGATTTAATTTAGTTCCTGAATAGTTTTCGATATAAGACAGATAATTTGACGAATAGTGCATACTGAATTTGATTAAATCTTCTAAGGCACGTTCAGCATCTTGATCTTTGGTGGATGCTCTAACATAAATTCTAACTATATTCATATCAATTAGACTTAAAATAGTGAGTAAAGTAATAAAATTAGAATTTTGCCATCTTTTTCTTTTAAATGATAGTCTAATGATATTTATATACAAAATTGAAGATTTTATGAATTGGCTATACTTTTTAGATAGAGACTACACTCACCTCCAGTAAGCATTTGTACAAAAATTTAACGATAGTTTGAAATGACCTCAGAAATGGAAATAAATAGTGACGTTTACAAAAATTCTTTCATTATTTTTTTAAAAAATCTTACTCGTTTGGTTAGGTGATATCTAATCTAGAGTTAATCTATATTGTACTATTCAATTGAATAGTATTTATGACTTTAATGAATAAACCAACTATGACAAATCTATATAAAAAAGAATCTTTTTTAAATGAATTATCTTTCCTTTTATTTGAGCTGACTAATAATACAAATGAATGGTATCTATCAGACTTTTATGATTCACAAATTAAGCCACTTTCAACGAGCACTTCATTCGAACTAGTTTCTGGAGTTATGTCTATCATAGAGTTAAATATTTATAAAAAAGATTTTTTATATGATGCAATATGTATTCTTAATCAATTATATAGACACTCCGATACTACAGAAACTCCTACATATTTAGTTAATAATCCAGATTTTTTTACTAGATTAACATATGAAATTCATGATCAAGATGGAATTCAACTGTTAAGAGAAACAGTAAAAATATTTTAACCACAAATACTTATTTGAATTAAATATAAGAAAAATCAATGTCTTATTACATATAAAAAACTTTATTTATTAATTTTATATAATATATAATTCATAATTTGAAAAAAATTACTGTAGTTTAATGATATTAATTAACTAAAAATATAGTTAAATCTATAGAAAATTTAATTTTAGTGATTCAAACCAATAAACCCAATATATTTAAATAATAATCATTATCAACTAATAATTTATATCCTAAACTTGAATTACAAAATCACGTCAATTCGATATATTTCATAGTGTTGATATTACAATGATTTTATTGTAACTTCAGAATCATATTTTAATATAATTATGGTCAATTCTAATTAAGTTTTCGATCTAAAACTTAAGTTCTATATACCATTAATAAATGTAGGTATTAAAGTAGTATCTACTGTATCGCAGCATATTGCTTTTATCTAAACAATATTATTTATCTATTTTAAATGATTATAAAATCGTTTGATCTATTTAATTTTGCTGCCCCGGTCGTCAAGGAGCTTTCAGCATGGACATGCAGAATCCCATAGTGGGAAAAGTGACAGAACGTGTTATCGCACGTAGTCAAAAAACACGTTCTGCATATTTACAGCATATTGAACATGCACAAGGTAAATTTCCTGCTCGCGGAGTACTTTCATGTGCTAATTTGGCACATGGCTTCGCCAGTATGGATGACACCGAAAAATTAATTATTAAAGTTGGCAATGAACCCAACATTGGCATTATATCTTCATATAATGAAATGCTATCGGCACATGCACCTTTTAAAACATTTCCTGATTTAATTAAAACAGCTGCTTTAAAGAACGGAGGCGTAGCACAATTTGCTGGTGGTGTACCTGCAATGTGTGATGGTATTACCCAAGGTAATGCAGGTATGGAGCTTTCTCTTTTTTCTCGCGAAACAATTGCTATGAGCACGGCTGTTGCACTGTCTCATAACATGTTTGATGCGGCATTATGTTTAGGTGTTTGTGACAAAATTGTGCCAGGATTATTGATTGGCGCACTGCAATTTGGTTATTTACCGACCATTTTTGTACCTGCAGGTCCAATGACAAGTGGCTTGTCTAATGATGAGAAAGCAAAGATTCGTCAGCAATTTGCAACAGGTCAAATTGGCAGAGATGCGCTACTAGAAGCTGAATCTGCTGCATATCATGGACAAGGTACATGCACCTTTTATGGCACAGCGAACAGTAATCAAATGCTCATGGAAGTGATGGGCTTACATCTGCCAAGTGCTGCCTTTGTTCATCCTCATACCCCATTACGTGATGCATTGACTGCTGAAGCTGCCGCGCGTGTACTCGACTTAACAGTAGATCGTGGAAATTATACACCTATCGGTCATGTTATTGATGAAAAAGCGATCATAAACGGAATCGTGGCATTGCTTGCTACTGGTGGCTCAACCAATCACACCTTACATCTTGTTGCAATTGCCCGTGCTGCAGGCATCTTAATTGATTGGGACGACTTTGATGAATTGTCTGCTGTGGTTCCTTTACTTGCGAAAATTTATCCAAATGGCAAAGCCGATGTAAATCATTTTCAGGCTGCAGGTGGTATTGCTTTTCTCATTAGAAATTTACTTGAAGCGGGTCTTCTACATAATGACGTAACGACCGTGGCAGGAAAAGGGTTACAGCATTACACCAAAGAGCCAAAATTGATTGATGGCAAACTCACTTGGGTAGATGGTGTAGCTCAAAGTCTTGATGATAAGGTTCTACGAAGTATTGATGCACCATTTCAGCCAGATGGTGGTTTACGCTTAATGCAAGGCCGTTTAGGCCGTGGTGTAATTAAAGTTTCTGCCATAGCCCCTGAACACCGTAAAGTTAAAGCACCTGCAATCGTATTTGACTCACAAGAAGCGGTAAAAGCTGCATTTGATCGTGGCGAATTAAACAGAGACTTTATTGCTGTTGTCCGTTTCCAAGGTGCACGTGCCAATGGCATGCCAGAGTTACATCGTTTAACGCCTGTACTTGGTGTTTTGCAAGATCAAGGTTTTCATGTCGCTTTAGTAACCGATGGCCGTATGTCTGGTGCATCAGGTAAAGTTCCATCCGTAATTCATTTATCTCCTGAAGCATTATTAAATGGTCCAATTGCCAAAGTGCAAACTGGAGATATGATCATCATTGATGCAGAAGCTGGCATACTCGAGATCGAGTTAGATGAACACGTCTGGCAATCACGTCCTGTAGCTCAACCAGAGCATCAAGCAGAAAATGAAGTTGGGTTTGGTCGTGAATTATTTGGCGTATTCCGTGCAGCAGCTGCACCAGCAGAGCATGGTGCTTCTGTGTTTGGTGCACTCACTGGTGAACAGATTCAATCTTAGATTTTAAGAATAATAGGGATAAGTGATGATTAAAATTCAAGATATTGTTCAATTAGGGCCAGTCATTCCAGTATTGGCATTTGACTCGGCAGAACAAGGTGAGCATGTTTCTCGTGCTCTACATGCTGGTGGTGTAAAAGTTCTAGAAATTACTTTACGCACGGCTGCAGGACTTGCAGCGATTGAGCGTGCAAGTCATTTAGCAGATGATATTGTGGTAGGCGTTGGTACAATTACTAAGCCGGAACACTGTGCTCAGGCTAAAAAAGCAGGTGCTCAATTTGGCGTGTCACCTGGTTTAACTCGAGATTTACACTTGGCTGCCCAAGATGCTGGCTTGCCTTTATTACCAGGCGTAATGACACCAAGCGATCTGATCCAAGCGATTGAGCTCGGCTACGAGATTGTAAAATTCTTCCCTGCCCAACAAGCAGGCGGTACCAAAATGCTTCAGGCATTTTATGGCCCATTCCCTAATTTAAGTTTTTGCCCAACAGGTGGGATTACACCCGAAACAGCTCCAGATTTCTTAAAGCAGCCAAATGTTGTATGTGTTGGTGGTTCTTGGCTCACGCCAAAAACAGCACTTGCTTCGCAAGATTGGGCGGAGATTACACGTTTGGCTCAAATAGCAAGTCAACTACACGGTTAGTCATTGCAAGTTTAAAAAATGCTCTACGAACAAGATCAAGGGATTTTGATCTTACTTAAAAGATAAGGGTCTTGTGTTGGCTTTGTATTCCACCTGACCACTTAATTAAAAAGGAAGTATCCATGATTGTGATTGCAATGGGTGTCTGTGGAACAGGCAAAACGCTAATTGGTGAGTTATTGTCTGCACAGTTGGCTTGTGACTTTATTGATGGTGACACATATCATTCTGCCGAAAATAAAAGCAAGATGAGCCAAGGTATCCCCTTAACAGATGAAGACCGTTTTCCTTGGCTGCATGCCATCCGTAATGTCATAGAAGATAAACAAAACATGGGGCAAACAGCCGTATTTACTTGCTCTTCACTCAAACGAATATATCGTGATATTTTACGTGGTCATGATGAAAATATAATCTTTGTCTACCTAAAAGGCTCATATGAGTTGCTAAAGCAACGCCTTGCAGAGCGAAAAGATCATTTTTTTGATCCTGATTTATTACAAACACAGCTCGATACATTAGAAGAACCAGATGCGAGTGAAGCAATTATCATTGATATTACCCACACACCTAAAAAGATTGTTGAAGAAATTAGTAAAAAACTAGAAACAATCCACAATATAGCTAAGGTCTAAATCAACTTATTAAGATAAATCAATTTTATAACTCATAGTTAATTTAATTAGCTATGAGTCATTGTGGTACCCGTATTTAAAAAATCTGATCTTCAGAAATTGAATATGAATATGTTCATCTGAGAAGAACGCATGATGTAAATCATCTAAATTCAGTATATAGAAAGAATAAAAATCTAAATTTCTATAAAAGAGTTGCTTTAAGAGGAAGTAAGCTTTTTATACGGTGCCTGTGAACAGCACCCTGTATTAAGTATCAACCACAGATATTTATATCACTGTGGCCGCGTCGTTCAATGGAGAATTTGAAATGGAAGACTGGACGCAAACACTAGGAACGCTCCCCTTGCTCGGCATTGCTGCTGGAGCGATCGTGCTTATTCTATTTATGGTCATCAAGCTTAAATTGCATGCTTTTTTGGTACTCATTCTCGTATCACTGCTTACAGCAATCACTACAG
This sequence comes from Acinetobacter pollinis, assembly GCF_015627175.1. Taxonomy (GTDB): domain Bacteria; phylum Pseudomonadota; class Gammaproteobacteria; order Pseudomonadales; family Moraxellaceae; genus Acinetobacter; species Acinetobacter pollinis. Next base: position 6,665 of record NZ_VTDQ01000021.1, read on the forward strand.
GTATACCACTTAAAAATATTGCTGATGTTCTTGTCACAAGTTTTAGTGGTACGCTAGGACATATCGCACTCCTTGTGGGTCTTGGTGCTATGCTAGGTAGTTTGGTCGAATCTAGTGGTGGAGCACGCATCCTCGCAGATAAAATGGTGAGTATATTTGGTGAAAGGCGTGCACCTTTCGCTCTTGGTATAGCCTCTTTAATTATGGGATTTCCCATTTTCTTCGATGCAGGACTCATCGTCATGCTTCCTATCGTGTTTGCTGTTGCAAGACGTTTGGGTGGCAATAACTTAGTGTTGTATGGCATTACCTCTGCATCTGCCCTTTCCGTGATGCACATTTTTTTACCACCACATCCCGGCCCAATTACTGCAACCGCGACCTATGGTGCAAACCTTGGCATTGTACTAATACTTGGCTTAATCGTAGCCCTACCAACTTGGTATTTGTCAGGTTATCTTTGGGCAAAATTTATTAATCAGCGTATTCCGTTGCCTGTTCTGGCTCTTTTTGGTAGTCCTGCAGATGATGTTGAGCCCAATAATCCACCATCAGCCAGTACTGTTATTGGGATTATTGCCATTCCATTATTACTCATTTTCATGAACACCGGTCTAAGCACACTTATCTCAGCAGGTGTACTTAATGGCAATCATACTTGGGTACGTGCTCTTATTCTCATGGGTACTAGCGAGATTGCTCTTCTAATTGCACTTATCGTTGCTATGTTTGTACTAGGAACTCGTCGTGGTTTACATGGTAGTGCACTTGAAAAAGTTGTCGATCGGTCACTAGGCCCAATTTGTTCAGTAGTACTCATTACAGGTGCTGGAGGAATGTTTGGTGGCGTTCTTCGTGCATCAGGCATTGGTACAGCTCTTGCTGATAGCCTCAATGGCCTTGGTTTACCCTTAATCTTCGCAGCTTACCTTATTGCCTCATTCTGCGTGTTGCTCAAGGCTCTGCTACCGTTGCACTGGTAACAACAGCTGGTCTGCTTAGTTCTGCTATAGCTGGGGCAGGTTTCTCACCAGTTCAACTTGCCTGTATTACGATGGCAACCGCAGCAGGCTCTGTATTTGCTGGTCATGTTAATGATGGTGGTTTTTGGCTTATGGGACGTTTGATGGGTATGGATGTTAAAACGACATTAAAAACTTGGACCATGCAGCAAGCCTTAGAATCAGTAATCGGCTTCGCCATCATACTTGTCATCTATGCAATTGTTTAAGGAGTTTTTATGTTTGATCTTAGCGATAAACTCGCTCTTGTGACTGGCTCCTCTCGGGGCCTTGGCAATACTTTAGCCAGTGCATTGGCTGGAGCTGGAGCACGTATTATTTTACATGGTCGTGATTCGAAATCACTTGATAATGCTGCGGTTGAGTGGGAAAAATCTCATGGTGTACGACCAGATACTATTTTATTTGATGTACAAGATGCTGCAAGTGTTGAAGCAGCTGTCAGTGACCTGATTGAGAAGTTTGGCATACCAGATATTTTAGTAAATAACGCTGGGATTCAGCGTCGATCACCTTTTGCAGAGTTTGCCATTTCTGATTGGGATGACGTTATCGCCACAAATTTATCTAGTGTTTTTTATGTATCGCGATTTATTGTACCTCATATGATCCTTCGTGGCTCAGGTAAGATCATTAACATTGCATCGGTGCAATCAGAGTTAGGACGCCAAACAATTGCGCCATATGCTGCGAGCAAAGGTGGCGTTGCTATGCTAACCCGAGGAATGACAGCAGACCTTGCACGTCATAATATTCAAGTAAATACATTATCCCCTGGTTACTTTGCAACAGATATGAACAATGCTCTTGTCGCTGATGAAAAATTTACAGCATGGCTTGAACAGAGAACACCCGCTGGACGTTGGGGTCGTCCTGAAGAGCTTGTAGGAGCTTTAGTATTTCTTGCGTCATCGGCAAGTGATTTTGTCACGGGTCAAAATATATTTGTAGATGGTGGCATGACAGCTGTTGTCTAAATAAGAACTTAATATTTTTGCTCGCTCTATTAAAGCGATCGATGTATTACTTTTTAATCAATATAAAATCTAACATTGCAATATGCTGAGTTTTATATAAGGAAGGCATTTATTTAAGAAATAAGTTAAAACCTTCTTTTAAATTAATAAAAGTAAATGCTTAATATTTTTGTTATTAATGACCGAATAACATAATTAATATTTAATTTCGGTTTACTCTCTGAATAAACTCTTAACAGAATGAATGATTAAACTGTAAAGATTGAAGTTAAATATTTCAGAGCTATGCATAAATATAGGCTTTAAAAAACCGACCATTTGGTCGGTTTTTTTCGATGAACTTATTGTTCCCATACACTATTTTGTACTTCTTTAATAGGTTGTTGAATTTCCAATGGAAACAAATTACGGAAATTTGATTTTTCGTCCACAATAACATCAACCATCTTGGTAATATCCATATCTTCTGGATATTGCTCTTGATCAAATGATGGGTTGTCATGGTTAATCATAGAATGTTCAGGATGATGCCATGCATTCGATGCCTCTGTCATTCGATCATTAAAACCAGTCGCATATGGTCCTGGATTAATTGTTGCAATCGTTACACCGAAAGGTTCGACCTCTTGTTTCAATGCCTGTGCAGCAGCTTCTAGAGCGTGTTTTGAACCACAATATGCACCATATTTCTCAAGAGAAATAATGCCACCTATAGACGATATGAACACAACTCTACCTGATTTCTTTTCCATAAAACGACGAACTATCTTTTGTGTCAATTCAATAGTAGAGAAAAAATTAACTTCAAATTGGTTTCTTAATACCTGATTTGGCATATCAACCAATGATCCACCTTCACCAATTCCAGCATTATTAACCAAAATATCGAGATCTAAATGACTCACATAGTTCTGATCAATAGAACTACAAATATCGAGCTTAAATACATTTGCCTTTAGATTATTTTCTAAAAGCGTATTCTTTAGCGTAGTAATCTGGCTTGCAATTTCTACACCTGCATAAACATCATATCCACGTTTAGCAAGCTCAATAGTATAAAGTTTACCAAAACCACTACCCGCACCAGTCACTAAAACTTTTTTCATTTTATATCTCCTCAGTCTAAGTAGTTTGCAAGTTGATTTACGATATCTAGATCTTTATGTGGATCACTCGATGAAATGCCTAAAAAATATTTTATTCCTGAAGTACTTGAAACCACTTTTCCTCCAGGAATAAAACAGTAGGCTTTAGAAACCAAAGGCATATCACCTAAAGATTTCAATAATCTATAGATTTCATGATTGTCATGACTAAACTCATAAGCTGTAACTGCTTTTTTTTCAGCCAATTCAATACTGCAAGGTCTAATTTCACCGATTCTAATAAAGAATTCTTTTTGTCCTTTCTCATTAAGAATAGACATGCAAAACCCTACTTCTAGTTCAGTTGCTAAAGCTTTTGCTTGTTCAATTAAATCGCATGTATCTAAATTCATCATTCAAAAGGCCTCTTCTTCATAAGGATCTAATGACCAACTCACGTAAGTTTCTAAAAAAGAAATCAATTAATAGAAACCTTAGTTAAATAACAATAATGTTAACTTTTTCTAATGTTAGTAAATACTAACATTAATGTCAAGTTTATTTAAAAATCTACTTTCAAGATCTCTTATTTTTATTATTTCTAAAATTGTATATTTTGTATTAATACCCATTTATTTAGAACTAAATTAGAATTATATTAGTTTTAATTTAGTTCTAATATGAAACCAAAATGATACTACTTATTGGAAGCCAAAAAGGTGGATGTGGAAAGTCTACCATTGCTATTAATATTGCTGCTTACCTAGCAGATGCAGGTAAAGATGTTGTGTTAGTAGATGCAGATCGACAACAAAGTTCAGCAAATTGGGTAAAAGATCGCGATGAAACTTCACTCAATAAAGTACATTGTGTACAGCGTTATGATGATGTCAAAACAACATTGAAGGATTTATATACTCGTTATGAATACATTGTTGTAGATGTTGCAGGGCATGATAGTAAGGAACTAAGAACTGCTATGCTCGCTGCAGATAAAATTATTGTACCGTTTAGACCCTCCCAATTTGACCTAGATACATTGCCACATTTGACAGAAGTCATTGAACAAGCACAGTCATTTAATGAAAAATTGAAAGCATATGGGTTATTAACATTAGCACCGACTCATCCAACAGTTTCAGAAGTTCAACAAGCGAATGAATACTTATCGGATTTCCCAACTTTTATTGCACTTCAATCTATTATTCATGATCGTAAGATTTATCGAGATTCTATTTCTGAGGGTAAAGGGGTTATTGAATCCAATAATTTGAAAGCAAGAGATGAATTTAATGCATTAATGAAGGAAATTTTGAAATGATTAAAAAAAGAGAAACATCTAAACAAAGTTTAGACATAGATACCTTTATCAATGGATCTTCTTCAGAAGAAAAATATTTAGAAATAAAAGACCCTAAAGCACCGAGAAAATATAAAAATCACACTCTACCCATGAATGAATATGAATATGATCTGCTTAAATCATTGGCAGAAAAATATGGTCAGACTCATAGTGGAATTATTCGATACGCATTAAAAGCTCTGAATGAAAAATAGAACTAATTTGCATCTAATTTAGCTCTAAATTAAAACCAATTTAGAACTAAATTAAAACCAAAATATTAAATAAATATTTTATCTTTTTCTAGAATAAAGAGCTTATAGAAAAGTAGTTCATTCTATTAAGTATACTCTAAGACAAGAAATTAAAGCTCTTCAAACAATGTCTTTTACAATCGTCTGAAGAGCTATTTTATGGTATGGATAAAATAGAAATTAACTTTATAATTTTTCAAAATTCATCAATTTGTCTTATAGAATAAAATATAGGTATTTATTATTTGCAATTATTTTTATAAGTTCTTCTAATTAGATCCTGCTTACATTTCACAGTCTGTGTTAAGTCTACAATCTCAGTAACGCTTTGAAGCCATAATCCTTCATTTGCTAATCGAATTATTCCTAACTCTGCAGAATCATCTGTACTTTGATAAAAATCTAACTTAGATTTTAGCCATTTCCCAAAGATTGAGTTAAATTTTTTATCTGTAATCATCGTCATACTTAATGCAGACCATGGACTCACCAATCCATCAATTTCCTCCATAAACGTAATATGTATGTATGCTCTTGTAAACTTTCCATATTCCGTATCATCATTTGAAATAATCTCTTCAACTTTGCGATTTAGATGACGAATAATTTCATGAATCATTTCTTCTATTAAAATATCTTTATTTGCAAAATGATGATATATCCCCCCCTTGGTAACCCCAACCCCATTTGCAACACTTTGAAGAGATATACCAGAAATTCCTTTCTCTGAAGCTAATATAATTGTCTGTTCAATGATGCGTTTACGAATAATTTCAGGTTGTTTCTTAGGTTGTTGGATTTCTTTCATTGAGTGACCTTCATATTCACAGAGCATATTCATAATGACGCAGAGATTATAAACCTCTACACACAAGCACAGGAGTGCCAAAACATCATTTACACATAAAATAATCAATCATAGAAATTAAAATAAATGGCATAGCTGGATCTTTGAATAATCTATGATATACATCAGATACGACATCAATTCAATCAGAATCTGTTGCATCTCTATTTTAAAAGATAGGGTAGATTCATCACATGCGACCTATGACGTAACAAATTAAAGGTTAAGCGTTTTAATCTTTATGGTCTTTACGCCTTATCTAGTTTAAAGCATCTTCATCGTCATAAAGCTAAATAATCATTCTTAAGAGTTAGTAAAGAGAAAAGTAATTTTTTAAATAAAAATGGTCAAAATAAGCACAACAATATTTTTATTATATAAATAATACAGAAATCTGTTGAAAATTACATACTGTTACAAAGTGATTTTCAATATAGATCAATTAGATAAAAAATAGTATTAATAAAAAATAGACAAAATTGTCTGTTTAGTCTGTTCAATGCTTTAAAAATTTACTATTCTAAATCTGCCCAATAAATAAAACATAATTAGAACTACACATAAGAGGGTGGGCATGAACAATCCGATCTATTTGAAATAGATCGGATTGTTCATTTACTTTTAGAAGTTTCCTTTCTAATACCAATAAATTGATTGTTCATATCTTGACGACTACGATGAGTACTTATTTAACTCAGCGATAAGGCATGGAGAAACAAATAGGGTCTTATGGTAAGCACCCAGTATCGTTTTAAATATTACAACTAACCATATAATGATTGTCAAAATTATCAATAAATACGCAATATATTGAATTGGCTGTAAGCTAATTTGACGACCTAACTCCAAGATAGCTAAATTATAAACACCTAATGGAAATGTAAGTGCCCACCATCCTAAATTAAAGTTTAAATGCTGATTTCTTTGTCTGTAAATTGTGAATAATGCAATTATAAACCACCAGAAACCAAAACCAATTAAAATTAAACTGCCTAGTATGCCAAAATAATGCATAAATTCGCCCAATTTTGCCATATGAATAGGATTTAGTACCTGAGGAGCCTGTTTACCCAATAGAAGAATCGAAAGTGCTCCTGTTCCTATAGGACCAAGTGCTAAGCATCCAGAAATCGTCATGCTTTGCTCAGGTAATTTATGCAATGCCATTCTTAAAAATAAAATAGCTAAAATACAAAAGGCAGGTAGTACAGACAGTCCCCACAACATGTAACTTCCAATAAGAACTGTTAATGCGTGTCCATGAGAAAGGTGGTTTGTTAAAAGAAGTCCCCCTGAACTGGCTGCAACCTCAGCTGTGACAATAGGAAGAAGCCAAACAGCCGTCATGGTCTTTAACTCATGATTTTGTCGGGTGAACATCATTGCTGGAACGAAAAGAGAAACCAGTATTGCTAAGAAAACATCTAAATACCACAAATTTTGTGCAATAAAGATCATCTGATTATTCAGTAAATTAGATCCATACTTTAAGCAACCATTAATAATAGTTGCTAATCCCATTGGAATTGCACCTAGAAAAAAAAGCATTTGAGAATGGTTTAAGATCAGTTTTGCTTCTTGATAAAAATAAATCCATCTTGCTGCATACATTCCTGAAAATAGAATAAATAGCAATATATTTAAGATCCAAAGCAATGTACCTACAAAGAAAAATACATCGTGTAGAAATGGTAGCTCTGAAATAGACAAAGAGACGATTCCTGTCCCCATTGTGACAGTAAACCAATTCGGTGTGAAATGTCTGATTATATTGAGTTTCAGATTAAATTTATTCATTTAGTATTCCTAAATAAGGAAGTTAGATAAATAATAAACTCAATCTAATATCAAATAAATTGATAATATTTAATTTTAAAAACAAGAAAAACTTATATTAAAGTACTATTAATTGCATTATCACATAAATTTATAGTTTAAATTATGAAACTTTTTTTTGACCAACATGATGATATGCACGGTTAAAATATACTAGACTTCGATCATGATCACTTTGCTGAAGTGCAACAATACGACAAATAAATATTGTATGTGTACCAACTTCCTGAATCTGATCAATTTCACAATCAAAACTTACGAGCGCATCTTCTAAAACAGGAGCACCTGTCTTTAAGGTAGTCCAATGACCACAAGCAAAACGCTCTTCTGGCGTCATCTTAGAGGAAAACGCTTTAGAAATATGTTGATGATCTGCTTTGAGTACATTGACTGTAAGAATTTTATTTTCTACAAAATACTGATGTGAACTAGAAGCTTTATTCATACAAACCAGTAGTGTAGGTGGCGTATCTGTCACGCTACATACTGCAGATGCTGTGAATCCATAACGACCAGATGCACCTATCGTAGTAATTACATTAACTGCACTTGTTAATAATGACATTGCATTTCTAAAGTCTGTTACTTCAACCATGACCTGTTCCTAGATTCTACATTTTCTTTAGCATTTGATCTTACCGCATGATTCTCATACGGTAAGAATATAATTTAAATTAAGTATTTATAGATATAATCAAACCAAAATACTTATCTTTTACTGACTCAGGAGCTCTTTTCTTACAATCTCAGCACCTGCAGTAAGTGCTTGAAGCTTACCTCTTGCAACAGCACGAGGTAGAGGTGCCATACCACAATTTGTACATGGATAAAGCTTATCTGCATCTACAAACTGAAGTGCTTTTCGTAATGTATCGGCAACTTCTTCAGGTGTTTCAATGGTATGTGTTGCAACATCAATGGCACCGACCATCACTTTTTTGCCTCGAATGAGCTCCAATAAATCCATTGGAACACGAGAGTTATGGCATTCTAAAGAAATAATATCTATATTTGATTGTTGAAGTTTAGGAAAAGCTTCTTCGTACTGTCTCCATTCAGATCCTAAAGTTTTTTTCCAATCTGTGTTGGCCTTAATACCATACCCATAACAAATATGTACAGCTGTTTCACACTTGAGTCCTTCAATGGCTCTTTCTAATGTTGCAATACCCCAATCATTAACTTCATCAAAAAAGACATTAAATGCTGGTTCATCAAACTGAATGATATCTACACCTGCTGCCTCTAATTCTTTTGCTTCTTGGTTCAGAATTTTGGCAAATTCCCAAGCTAGCTTTTCACGGCTTTTATAGTGGTTATCATAAAGGGTATCAATCATTGTCATTGGGCCAGGAAGCGCCCATTTTATTGGCTGGTCTGTTTGCTGACGCAAGAATTTAGCATCTTCAACAAAAACAGGCTTTTGACGAGATACAGCACCAACAACTGTAGGTACACTTGCATCATAACGATCACGAATTTTTACAGTTTCTCTTTTTTCGAAATCTACACCATTTAAGTGTTCAATAAACGTCGTTACAAAATGCTGTCGAGATTGCTCACCATCACTCACAATATCAATGCCCGCGTGTTGCTGTTCCTGTAGCGAAAGGCGCAAGGCATCTTGTTTGCCTTCAACCAATTCATCGCCATCCAATTTCCAAGGTGACCAAAGTTTTTCAGGTTGTGCTAACCAAGATGGTTTTGGTAGGCTGCCAGCGGTCGAGGTAGGTAGTAATTTTTTCATAATCAATCTTCTATATTTTCATCTTGGTATGTTAGAGCGTGTAATTTGTAGCCCACTGTTCAAGAACATTTTTATAAGGTTTAATAAATTGCTCTTCAGTAAACTTTCCTTGTTTAACAGCCAATTGACTACGCTCTTCTCTGTCATAAACAATTTGGGTCAATGAATAATCTGAATTCTTAAGGCTTGGTTGATAAACACTACTTGCTATATTATTTGCATTATAGATTTCTGGTCTATAAATTCTTTGGAATGTTTCCATTGCACTTATTGTCCCGATCAACTCAAGATTACTATAATCACTTAAAAGATCTCCACGGAAATAAAATGCAAGTGGAGCGACACTCCCCTTAGGCATAAAATAACGTACTTTCAAGCCCATCTTCGCAAAATATTGATCTGTCAGAGAAAAATCATCTTGCTTATATTCAACACCAAGGACTGGATGAACATTTGCTGTTTTATGATAAGTTTTTGTTGTAGATACACTTAAGCAAATGACAGGTGACTTACTAAAATTATTTGTATAAGTCTGAGAATTTACAAATGCTTTGAATATTTTTCCATGTAAATCGCCATAATTTTCTGGAACAGAGAATTTAGGTTGATCTTTATTGTGTTCTAAAAGCAGTACACTAAAGTCGTAATCACGTACATAAGAAGAAAAATTATTTCCAATGATTCCTTCAATACGCTGATTATTTTTATGATCAATAATATTAGTTTGTAAGATTTCAATCGTTGGAAATGTCTTACCATTACCTTCAATGTCAATATCAACTGAAATAATATCAAGCTCAAGGGTATAACGATCTCCTTGAGGATTATCCCAATCTGCTAAAGCATTAAAACGATTATTCATCATATTTAAAGTATTGCGTAGATTTTCTTCACGACTCTCGCCTCTAGCTAAGTTCGCAAAGTTAGTTGTGATACGAGTATTATCTGAAGGGCGATAATTTTCATCGAAACGAATACTTTTAATCGTAAATGTAAATTCTTTAGTCATTGTGATCTCACACCCTAATTTCTACGCTAAAACCTAAATTTGTTGATGAACTCTTTTTCAGTATAAATATAAGGCAAAGTAAATAGTAAATAACCATTGATACCTAAGAGTATGATTTTATTTATACCTGAATCATTAGATGAATAAAAATGATTTTATTTCATATGATTGTGAATAAAATTCATCATTGAGAGAAAAATACTATTAAACTCAAAATTTTGGATGGAAAAATTTCATATAAACCATAAAACTAGTTGTAAAAATCTAAAAAAGAGAGGCGTCTACTTGTATTTTTATGATTTATTTTGAAGACCAAGTCTTTGTAAATGATCAATATTTTCTTGTAAAAAAGTATAATCACACAATTTTTTTCTCAACCGTTGTTCAAGATTTGAATATTCTTCACCAGGTTCAGCATACTGGCTAGCAAAAGTTTGGTCATAAGCAAGTTTTTTTGCAAAAAGTATAATTTGTTTTTCAGTCAGCTCTCTAATATCGTCATTTGGTTTTAAATGAAAAAGTTCAGAATTTTTAACATTAAAGAAAAATTGGAATCCAGAAACAATACGGCCATTTTTATATTGCTCACAAGTTACCGTTAAATTACTGTGTGTATTAATTTCATCAAGTGCTTTGTTTAGAACGTTCTTTTTAAAGTTAGACATCGTTGTATATTCATTATCATCTACACCTAATTTACTTCTTAGGTTTGAGGTTTCATATTTGGGTGTCTTACCAATACTTATCCATTTCACCAAGATTTCATAAAGACGAATACTATACTTGCTTTTAAATTTACTTACCTGATGTAAATAGTATCTGGTGAATTGCTCACTCAACATACTTGTTAGTTCAACAACCTCTTTACTGAAATAAAGTACGATCATTCCTTCATTAGGTAAATACGTGGCTTTATTTACCCAGTTGACTGTAGAATAGCCATCTAGCCCCTTATACCTATCTAAATAACTAAACTCTCTTCTTTTTAAAGTGATCGCCGCATCTTTAATAATTTTATAAATGTTATTACCGCTTGCCTTAAATTGGTCGATATAGTCACTTACTCTAATTTCTATAGGTGTGCTTTCACTTAAATTTATCACTTCTCTACTTGATACAATTGCCATGAGCATGATTCGTTGTTCAACTAGACTTAAGTTAAAACTTGCATCAATTAAAGCATTATCTTTAACAACAAGTTTATGACTAATATCCATTTTTTAATTATCTCTTTTTACCCCAAGTTATTTATAGAAGAAATGATTTGAATAGTCAAACTATTAACTATTCAAATACCCCTTAAAACTATTCACTTGACCCCTTAAAACTATTCACTTGACCCCTTAAAACTATTCACTTGACCCCTTAAAACTATTCATAAAGTTATTATTTTAAATAAAAAACAATGACTTATAGGCACTTAAAAGTATTTAAAAGTATTTAAAAGTATTTAAAAGAAAGATTTTTAATTTAAAAAATAGAAAAGCGATTGTACTCAGTAAGAATTTTCATAGTGAAATACAAATATAAGATTCTTAAATAAAGGAAATTGAGCATCAGAATTGCACCTATATTACTTACAAATACCGTATATTTCTTATACGGATACTTCGTTATATATATAAAAGAATTTCTCAAAAACAAGGAAGGTTGAAATGAAAAATGACTATAATGTTATTGTAGTTGGTGCAGGTGCAGCAGGATGTGTTGTTGCAGGATATTTATCAAAACACACTAATTTATCGATTGCTGTCATTGAAGCAGGTGGAAATGATCAAGATATGATGATTCATATCCCTGCAGGCTATTCAAAAATTCTAGAAAAAGATAAACATGTATGGAAATATGAAACCACTCCGCAACATGGGACGGTACGAAGATTTCGTATGGGTAAAGTATTAGGTGGAGGTACATCAATTAATGCGATGTGTTATGTTCGAGGTCAAAAGAGAGATTTTGATGCATGGCAGAGTTCAGTAGGTAATACTGGAGATTGGTCTTATGAAACAATGTGGAATGCGTTCATTGAACAAGAGAAGAGTGATACCTTCCATAATAAGCATCATGGAATTAATGGACATTTAGCTGTTCAATTTCCTCATGGTATTAATATATTAAATCAGTATTGTATGAAAGCTTTTCAGGAGTATGGGTTACCTTATAACCCAGACTATAATTCCGATAAGCAAATAGGTGTTTCACCTGTTCAAATGAATATAGATCATCAGAAAAGATGTAGTGCAATAACCGCACACTTACGTACACATATAGAATCAGGAAGAGTAAAAATTTTATCTGAACGTATTGTTTCAAAAGTGATTATGGATGGTAATAAAGCTTTAGGTGTAGAGTTAATATCTGGAGAAACGAAAACAGAACTTTATGCAAAACATATTATTTTATCTGCAGGAGCAGTACAAACACCAAAAGTACTCATGCATTCGGGTATAGGGCCAAAATCTGAGTTAGATAAGTTTAATATTCAGATGCGTATTCATCTTCCGGGTGTGGGTGAGAATTTTCATGATCATCCGATTATTCCTATAAGTACTTATGTGAAAGGAACACTAGGATATCAACGATACGCTTCAGGTGTTGGTGCACTTTCAGCAGGCGTTAGGTATATGCTTACACAAGATGGACCTGCGAGTAGTAATGGTATTGAAACAGTTTCTTACTGGAATCCTGAAAACTTTGAATTAGAGCCAACAGTACAGTGCTATCACGAGCCTATTATTTCTACAAATGGACTGAGTCCTACAGGAAAACGATCTGGAATTACATTCGCAACGGTTGTCCTTCAGCCTCAAAGTCGAGGATGGATTCGTCTTGCAGATGATAACCCTCTTTCTATGCCTTTAATTAATCCTAATTTTATTGGTCATACTTACGATCTTAATATTGGAATTCAGGCCGTAAAAGCCATTCGAAGCGTGTTAAAGCAACCCTCTTTGGCAAAGATTGTTGAAGAAGAACTTATGCCTGGAGAACATATTCAGACAGATGAAGAGATCGCAGATTTTGTAAAACGTGTTGCAACGACGATGTGGCATCCTGTTGGCAGTTGTAAAATGGGTATAGATGAGATGTCTGTTGTGGATGCAAATTTAAAAGTTAGAGGCGCTGAAAACCTCTATGTTATGGATGCATCTGTAATGCCAAATATTACAAGTGGCAATACTAACGCGCCTACGCAAGCACTTGCTTTAGTTGGTGTGAAAAGGTTTGTACAGCAATTATATTGCTAGAAAAATCTACATCATATAGCAGATATCTATTAGCTGAAGAATATAGGGATATCTGCTAATCAGTTATTTTTAAAGATATTTAGATGTGCACAAACTGGAAATAAATAGATAAAAATTAAAGACTTAAAAATAAATGTATTAATGATATTTTATAAGAAACAAAAATATATATAAAGAAAATATATTTTAAAATTATTCTGTGTATATTAATAATTTTTTAATAAATGGGAATTTATGCAAAAGATTTCAATAATTTTATTAATACTATTTACTCAACACGTTTATGCAAATCATGAGTTACTCATTCAAGCAAATCAAAATATTCGTTCTATATATATTCAAGGCAAAGATGTTGAAAGAAAACTTGGATCGGGCAAATGTTTTTTAAATTTTTCGCAGAAAAAAGAATGGGTAAAGACCAATCTAACTTTAGAAGATAATAGCCATTACAATATTATTGGATATCATTCTACAGATTGTTCATCGGAACGCCAGAAATATCAATTGGGTCAGGTTCCAAGTAGAGATAATCTAAAATATCTTTGGATTTCTCTTATTTAAATTTTTATTTGTCTTTTATTCAAGACAGCGGTATTCAGGAAAAACATGATGAAAAAAACACTTGGTGCTTTTGTATTATTTACGCTCTCTTTGAGTACTTATGCATCTGATCATTTATTTACTTTTCAGGACATAAAAACATCCTTAATGAAAGGTGATTCTGTCAATTTAGTGGTTGATTTAAACCAATGTACAAACACAGAAGACGTGACCAAACATGGTACAATGATAGGAGGATTAAAAGTTAATTCTTTCTTGATTCGTCCTAATAATACAATTAGTTTTTCAGATACTCATTTTACTGTGAATGCTGCTCAGCAACCAATTATGCAGTTTATACGATATACATTGAATGCAGATAATTCTGTTATTTTTAATATGAAAACTTTAGAGCTTCCAAGCTATAACATTTTAGGCAAAGAAGTCTCTTATAAGTGTACGCTAAATAATGGAATTAAATTTTTAAAAATTGACCATTAACACGAATATAAAAAAGGCTTCACATCCTGTGAAGCCTTTTTTATATGTACTGGTAGGTTCATTCCTATAAACCTCACATTCCTGGTGTAAAAGCAAATTATTGTTGTTTTAAGCTTTAGAGCTTCCATACTCTGTATTGTTCTAATATATACAAGATGAAAAAAAGTAAATATACGAAAAGGCATAAAGATGTGTAGGAATAATCTTACAAGTGTGATTATTTTTTAATCTATATTTATTTTTTATTTATATATTCCATTATCTTAAATTTAAATATGTTTTTAAAGTAGTTTTTAAATTACATGAAAAGTAATGTAATTTATAAGTAGGAAGCTTAGATGATAAAAAATATGAGATATACATCTTATCATCTAGATTAAAAGTTTAAGTACTAAAAAATGACGGAGTTAATAAGTTACTGTAACCACAACACTATCTGTATAGTTCCCTGGTGTTGTAGAAATAGACACACCCTTGGGGATTTTTCCATAAACTGGACTACTTTGACTACTACCATTTCCAGACTTACTTAAGCCCCCTGTTCCACCTATTGCCGTTGTGCCTCCTGTGGCATCCCAGATCGTACTATAAGAAGAATCTTGATACAGTTGATAAGGAATATATAGGCCACTTCCATTCGTCATTTGACGATAACCACCACTAATTCTATTATTTCCATCACCTAAATAAATACTATAGGATGTGCCTGTATTACATGTGGTAGCAATAGCGCCATTGGCAGTGTAATCCTTTGTTGTTGTTCCTATATCGGAAATATTACCAAAATCAACATTTGAAGTTGAATTTAAAAGACAGTATGTTGGAACAACATAATTTGCTGTTAATGCAACAGTACCTGAGTCCCACCCACTACCACTACTACCAGACTTCGCCTCACACACTGTACTTGATGCACCTTGCATATCCCAATAAAGTTGAATGCTACCGACATAGGTGCCTGTAGGGTACGCGGTAAGTGCGCCACTTCGTGCAGGGACTTTAATTGTTACAGAATAAGGAAGAGTATTATTTGAGTTTGCAGAAGTAGCTACAGGACCGTACCAATTGTCAGAAGTTTGAGTTGTTGTTGTTGAACCTGCACCTCCAACGGTCGCTGTGACTGTATAGGGCAATGTCACGCTACTATTTGCTGTGGTTGAGCCAGTAAAAACAGTTTTCATACAGATGTACTTCTCGTATTTAACCGCGCTAGTACCTTCTACACATGAAATTGTGCCCGTAAGCGTAACTGTTGCATCACTATTTAAGTTTGCTGCAGTATAGGTATATGTTGCAGATGTACTGCCACTGGTCGTACAACTGGCATATGCTGAATTAAAACATACGCTCAGTAGTAGTAAAAAAAAGATAACGCAGATAGATTGTAATAATCGAAGAATAAAGAAATTCTGATCTGGGTATGAATCACAACGAAAAGTAATTATTGACATATGTATGGCCCTAACTTTTGTATAGGTTGTTTTTCATCGTGGTAAGTGAAATTAACTTTACACGTACCTTTATCTAATAGATCGATTTCTAATAAATTATTCATTTGTAAGTTATTAATAAATATATCACCATCATAACCAACGATAGTGCTTTGCTGGCCTTGGTTAATACGAACCTCATAACCTGGCGAAAGTGGTTTCTTGTCTTTATCTAAGATTTTAACAATACCAGATTGAACTTTATGAGCACCAAAATCAATTTCAGTACCTTGTTTATATCCAACCACTGCATTTTGCTTGGTTGCGTTTAAACTCCAATTTAAAGGTAAGTAAGACGGATCTAAATAAATTTCATGAACTTGATATGGCGATAAATTTGTAATTAGAAATTGCCCTTTACGATCTGTCGTACCCAAGTTAACACCACCATTAAGTACTTGACTATTGGGGCCGGCATTCTTGACCAATGCATACCCATCACCAATTTCATTTGCGGTAAAAATATTGCCTTGAGTAACAATTAAAGCACCCGTTGCAGATAGTGCAAGTTGATGTGTATTTTCAGATTCGGTATAGCTGGCAGTAAGATAGGCAGGGCGGCTACGATAGTTTGCATAAATTGATCCATTATTATTTTGACTGGTTTCATTATGCTCCACATAAGCTCCCCACCCTAAATCACCAATACGCGGGCCTGATAGGCCATTTATTTCTTGTCTATAGCTGATGCTTCCAGCATCGTTCGAGAAGCTTGTAATAGCATTTAGGCGAGTAGAAGGGGTATAGCGTAAAGCAATATAGGCCCCATAATTTTGATGGTTGTCAAAATCCTTATAAGTGGTTGCAAATACACTCCAATTTTTATTGATATTGGCATTTAAATTTAAAGACAATAATCGATATGCGCTTTGTGCATATTTAAGCTGGTTGTAGCCAACATATGCACTGTATCCTGATGCAAAATTATAGTTTAGCCCTAATCTAAGAGATTCACTTGCAAGCGAACTGTATGTAAGGTCTTCGGTTAGCTGTGTATTACGATTATATTTTGTTTGATAACGCAATTCAGAAACACGTGCTAGGTCATTATAATCATTAAATATTTTTTTATAGCTTGTATTAAAGGAAAGATTTTTGGTTATTCTTCCTTCAAGTCCAAGCAGTGTGGAATAACCTGATTCATTTTTATAGTCGCTTGCTGCAAAGTTAAGTTGTAAAACACCTAAACCAAATAAATTCTTTGATAAACCTGCACCTAAATTTACTAAACCATCAGTTGAGCTTTCAATACCACTACTTAACGTGAGTGTATTTGTATATCCATAACGAATACTGCCAGAACCAAAGATTACATCTTTATCATAATCATTTGAATATAAACCATAATTGTAACGAGGTGATCCGAGATCTATAGAGAACTCATTAATTCCTTTATTTAGAATTTGTGATGAAAAGTAATAGGGTTTCTTGGTTATCGTTTGTTTTCCAGTTGCATCGGTGGTCACTAGGGTAACTTCATTTCCTGAAATAAATGGAAGTTGCTTTAGGTCAAACGGTCCTGAAGAGACTAATCCTGAGTAAATCTTCTGTTGATTAACATATAAATCTAATGTAGACGGAAGAGCTGCAGAACCCGAAAATTGAGGAAGTGCAGATGTCACAATATCTGTGCGTTGTGTATATGCACTTGACCATTGTAAGCCCCCTAGACGGACACTACTTCCCCAATCGGAACTGTTAGAGATGAAGTCACCTAAAGTGTAGATTCTGATTTTATCAGCATCTACATATTGCCATTTCGTTTCTAATCTAACCCATTTTTCATGATTTATATTATTGTCAGTTCCGTTATATAAAAATCCAGATGAGAAATTACCAAAATGGCTATTGTACAAGGCGTCTAAAGCCCCAGAGAAGGTGTTCTTCCGATTAGTAAGTGTATTATAAAGGCTGTAATTTAAGATGAGTGCATTTAAGTGAGGGAGTTTTTTTAAATTTTCTACAATATTTTTCTGACCATATAAATCAATAATTAGAGGGTTTAATAGCGCTGAAGGAACATTTAAGACAAGTGCCTGATCTTTTTCTATGTATATAGGTTTAATGGTTGCAAAATCTTTTAAATTCAGCCACTGAGTTGGAGATATATCATCATTTGTCTTTATTCTTAAAATAGTTAAGTCTTTCTTTCTTATGTAGAAGTCGCCATTCTTATACTGACGAACAGCGATCAAATCTGATGTTTTATTTGTATTAATGGAAATATTCAAAAAAAGTTGGACATACTGATCTGTGTCAAATGTGCTGTTTAGGCGATTTGATTTTGTCAAAATTTCAGGTATCTCAGGTGTCACTGGATTTGTGTCATCGTGTAGTGTTGCAGCATACACATGACAAGAAAAGGAAGTGACACATAAGACATTTAATATATATCTCATATATACCTATTAGAGCTCAGTATCTTTACCATTAACCGTTGTAGAAATCATATATTGGTGACTTTGTTGGTATTTAAAATTTTCAATGAAGTAGTTTTTTGTTTGTCCTGCGAGCAAATATCCATTTAATGTATTCACTTTAATTGGATAACTTTTATTTTCGGTCTTATCAATAATAACTAGCTTACTTAAAAAAATGTGTCTGCTACCAGTATTATTAATGACAGCAAAGCTATTATCTGAAACTGTATTTATTTTTCCTTCTATTTTGCTCGTTGCATTTTTATTTGTAATGAACATAGGTAAAGAAGATCTTAATAAAATATTTAAACCTTGATCTGCCTTACGATGGTCAATAGGTTTTGGCAGTTCATCAATAATAATACGATAAGCTTTTTCATTTAAAACAGGAGTAGAGTCAACTCTAACTACTCTTAAATTGAAAGAATCATCAGCTTGTAAACTGAGAATAGGTGGACTGACTGCGATATCATCCGTAGGGGTCAACACATCTTGTCCATTTTTTTGTGTCCACTCAAAGACTCTAACTTGTAAGTCTGTACTTTCATTTGATTGATTATACAAACTAATAGACGACGCATTTTGAGTATCTAAAATTTCAACACTAATTGGCGAAATTCGCATTGAAGCTGCAAATATCATGCTTGGGAATAGCATCAATATAAAAGCGATGAGTGCATTATTTTTCATTTTTTTAAGCTACTATAGATAGACAGAAGATAAGCACCTTTAGATGAGATGCTTATCTCAGTTGAATTAATATGTTACTGTTAACGTTACAGTATCTAAATAGCTCCCAGCACTTGGAAGAGTTGTTCCTGCAGGAATTGTACCGTATACGTTTACAGTTTGAACCGCACCTGTGCCCGTACCACTTGATGCAGTTGTACTAATACCTATTGCTGTTGAGCGTGCAGAGTCTGAAAAAAGGTTATAAGGAATATATTCATTACTTGATGCACCTCCAATCATACGACGTTGGCTACTTGATGCGTTTTTACCACCATCAAGGGCTAGCGTCCATGGCACAGTGTTATTACACAATACTTTAATAGAGGTACCACCAGTTGTTGTGGTATCTGCAGTTACAGCAGTTGTAAATGAGCTTACTGTTCCAAAATCGAGTACTGCGCCAGCTACGGTACCTGTTGCACTTGTATTCACAACACAGCTATTGGTAATTGTGGCTTTAACGGTTAGCGTACCTGTCGCTGTAGCTGCAAGCGCTATATTCGTTATTGCTAAGTTAATTAAAGCTACTGATAATACTAAAGAGACCTTATTCATAATATGACCTTGCTAAACTTTTAATAAAAAGGATGTAAACAAGATTTATAGGTCAATCTTTTTATAATCGCCTTTTAAAGCTTTTTCACATAGTATTATTATATCAATTATTTTTAATTGTTTAATTCTAGTAACGATAATATTTCAGATGGTAACAATCTAAATATCTTGTCTTTTCGATCATGATATTGATGCAATAGACATTATTTTAAATTATGTATACATTTACACGGTAAAATTAAATTTATCGATCATTAAAATAGTAAATATAAATAGACGTAGATCACTGTAATAATACTAAAAATAGATAAAACATAATATTTTAATATATAAAAAAAGTATAAATAGGGCGAGTTCTATAAGGCAATAAAGTAGTTTTACTTTAGTATAGATTCTTAGTATAAAAAATTAACAACAATTGAAGCTTACAAAAATATAGAACACCTCAAAATCTACTATTCTTTAATTATAAGATATTGAATTTTAATTATATTTTATTTTTTGATAGGGGGGATTAAAAATTTCTGAAAAATAAGTATTAATAGTAATAATTATCATTCATAATTACATGTTTGTAACATTTCCTAGGCCTATTGGTATGCTTCAAGTTAAACGACTTACTCTTATGATCGGAGCAATCATTTTACAAACTGCTGCACATAGTGATGATCTTATGTCATCTGATACAAATTCAGCAGTTCAACAGTTAAATGTAATTAAAGTTGTTGCAAGTGCCGATGCATCAGCCAATGGGTTAATGCCAAGTTATGCTGGTGGTCAAGTCGCTGTAGGTGGCAAAGTTGGATTATTTGGTAATCAAAAAAATATAGACACCCCATTTAATCTTACAAGTTATACCAACGAATATATCCAAGAACATAATGCAAGAAGTGTAGGCGATGTATTACAGGGTGATCCAAGCGTAAGACTTGCAAGAGGTTTTGGTAACTTTCAGGAATCTTATTTTATACGTGGCTTTATCTTAGGGTCTGACGACACTGCTTATAACGGGTTATATGGTATTTTACCTCGTCAATATATTCCTTCTCAGTTGTTTGAGCGTGTAGAAGTTTTGAAAGGCGCATCTGCTTTTTTAAATGGTTCAACTCCGGGAAATGGCGGTGTAGGTGGAGCAATTAATTTATTGCCTAAGCGAGCAAAAAATGAACCTATGACACGTTTAACAGTTGGTAGTGATTTCAATAGTGGTGAAGTTTCTGCTGACATTTCTCGTAGATTTGGTACAGAAAAACAATTTGGTATACGTGTAAATACGGCTTTTCGAGATGGTAATACCAGTATTGATAATGAAAAAGCATCACTTGGATTATTTGCAGTTGGATTAGATTATCATAATGATCGCTTACGTTTATCGGGCGATATGGGTTATAGCAATAATCGTCTAAAAGCAACAAGACCGAATGTTACATTAGGAAGTACAGTAACATCCGTACCTTATGCTCCTAAAGCCTCAAGTAATTTTGCTCAAAAATGGTCGTATTCAAATGAAGAAGACATTTTTGGGAGTTATCGTGCTGAATATGACTTGTCAGACCGTATAACAGCTTATGCTGCTTATGGGTTTAGACATGGAGAAGAACATAATAGTATAGCAAATCTTACACTGTCTAATGCTTCTACTGGCGCAGGAACATTCTATCGGTTCGACAATGCAAGAAAAGATGATATTAATACAGGTGAACTCGGGCTTAAGATGAAAGCATTTACCGGTTCTGTTGAGCATGATCTTGTCTTATCTGGATTAGCATTTCAACAAGATACTAAAAATGCTTATGTGATGGACTACTTCAATAATATTAGGAACAACTTGTATCAGCCCACTCAATCTGATCAACCTACAGTATTAGCAAATGCATTTAAAGGAAATACCTTAGATAATCCAAAACTTACGGCACGGAATCGTTCACAAAGCTTCGCACTGGGAGATAATCTTAAAGCATTTGATGAAAAACTCATTGTAATGTTGGGTGGGCGTTATCAGAAAATGGTTGCAGATAGCTATACATATAATACGAGTATAAATACGCGCTATAGTAAAGGGAAATTCACACCTGCAGTTGGGTTAAGTTATAAGCTTACGCCTGAAATAGCAGTGTATGGTAATTATATTGAAGCATTAATAGCAGGAGGTACAGCACCTTCAACTGCTATTCAATCTTTAGGAAAACAACTAAGTCCTTACGTTTCTAAACAAAAGGAAGTAGGGATTAAATTTGATAACCAACTGTTTGGTCTGACGGCTGATTTTTTCTCGACAGAAAAGCAACGCGGTATTGTTAATAACAGCTTATATTATGTTGCAGATGGCAAAGATCGTCATAATGGTATTGAGTTGACAACTTATGGAAAAGTATCCGATGGAGTAAAGCTTTTAGGCGGAGCAACATGGTTGGATGCTAAACAAAAAGAAACCACAAGTGGAACTTACGATGGGAAACGTGTGATTGGTGTTCCAAAATTCCAAGCGAATTTAGAAACAACATGGCAGTTACCTATTCCAAATGACATTGCTGTAAATGGTCGCATTGTATATACAGGCGCATCGTATGCAGATAATGCCAATAAACTCAAAGTGCCAAGTTGGACAAGATTTGACTTAGGTGCTATTTATAAGACTCATATTTCTAATATTCCGACCAAATTTAACTTTACTGTAAATAATGTATTCAATAAAGACTACTGGGCTTCTGTTGGAGGATATGAAAACTATGGCTATCTGAATGCAGGTGCGCCAAGAACATTTATGCTCAGTGCAAGTTTCGATTTTTAAAAGATAATATCTAATTTTAGCGCCAAATCGGCGCTAATTTTTTATGTCACTCTTATGAAATAAAACGAAGCAAGTGAACTTGATGAATATTTTAAATGGATGACATGCCTTGACACAGTAATTATGCCTCTCTAATCTTAGTGTTTTTGAACCCATATATGAAAAGGAACTTTATGAAAGATCTAACGGATACTTTTGAAGATGCAGTTAAAGCGACTACTTTCCTAAAGATTATCAGTAATCCTCAGCGCTTACTTATGATCTGTGCTGTGATGAATCGTCCGGGACTGACCAATGGAGAAATTGCGGCGGAGTGTGATTTGAGCATATCTGCAGCTTCTCAGCATTTAACGAAAATGTGTGATGAAAACATACTATATAAAGAAAAAGATGCACAAAAAAGTAAATACTACGTGAAAGAAAAAACAACTGAAGATATTGTACGTGCTCTAAAGAAAGCCTTTTCAAAAAGTGAAAATCATTCGATATCTGAATAGATTAGATTACTTTGTAAAATCTAGATTATATATTGGTAAATATAAAGGAGAAACCAATTGATTAAATTATTCATTAAGCTATTTGGTGTTTTTTCTATCATATCGTTACCAACAATATATGCACAGAGTTTTGAAATTCAAGATGGTTCAAAACAATATAATGCATTCATCAATACCACATGTGAACAAGAACTATGTGATGCGAAAGCAGAAATTAAGTTATTTAAAAAAGGTCAAAAGACTGTATTTCAGAAATTCTATTCTGATGAGTTGACTATGTATTTAGATAATAATTCGAAGCCTAGTGCAAATGTTGTACAGATTTACGGTGAGCAAAGTCCATTAATTTTTGGTGATTTTAACTTTGATGGTACTGAAGATGTTGCTATTCGTAATGGTAATGATGGCGCTTATGGAGGGCCAGTTTACGATATTTATGTTTTTAATAAGACAAAGCATAAGTTTGTGTTCAGTAAAGAGCTCTCGTCGCTAACGCAAGAAAACTTAGGCATGTTCACCATAGATGAAGCACGTAAACGTATTATAACTTTTAATAAAAGTGGATGCTGTTATCACACAACTTCAGAATATATAGTTGTACCCAAAAAAGACTTATTATTGGTTGAAGAAACGATTCAAGAAGCAACAGAAAATAAAGTTACAGTAACCAGTCGACAACTTATTCATGGAAAATGGCGAGAGAAAGTTAAATACTTTAACCAATAGGCTAGATTTATTGATTATTTTCGGTATATGTAAAAAAAAATTATTCACATAATATTGTGTATTTAAAAGTCCTCTTCACTAATTTTTTTTGGTTATTTGGTTGGAATTTATATAGCAAATTTATTTTTGATTAAATTTAAATGAATATTAAGAGTTTAAAAATTGGAAATATAAAATTTTTAAATATAAAGAGATCAATCTAATGCGTACAAGGAAGTCTTCAAGAATATTAGTTATTAATGAGCAATTAGAAGTTTTACTGTTTCAATTTTCTCATATTCAAGGTGCTTTGGCAGGTAAAAAATATTGGGCAACAATTGGAGGTGGTTTAAAAGAAAATGAATCTTTCCAAGAAGCTGCTTCTAGAGAGCTTTATGAAGAGACAGGAATTTTAAGAAAAAGCGTCGGTTCTTGTATTGCTAAAAGGGATTTTCAAATGCAACTGCCTAGTGCAGAGATTGTTTTTGCCGAAGAACAATTTTTTATTGTATTTGTACAACAAAGTGAAATAGACACCAGTCATTGGACTTTGAATGAAATAAAAACAATCTGTGCGTACAAGTGGTGGAATCTAAAAAATTTAAGGCAAAAAAAAGAGCAAATTTTTCCGGAAGATCTTGTCGATATTCTTTTGATAAATACTCCTCATCAACTTTAAAATATTTCTACAATCATAATAATGAATAAGATGTTTAAAGAGATATTCTCTTTAAACATTGTGCATCGTAGGATTTTTACTTAGTAGCCTTGAGTTGCACCATCAAGATTACGTGGGTCAGAATAGCCATATAGACCATCTGGCAAAATCTGAATTGTCTGTGTGCGTCCCATTGTTGCATTCTGCTTAATTTTATAGCCTTGTTTTTCTAATATACGAACAGTATCTGCGCTGATACCTTTTTCAATATATAACTCATCGGGTAGCCATTGATGGTGAATACGAGATGTAGAGGCAGCTTCTGCAGGGTTCATTTTAAAATCTATGCTATCTATAATCGTTTGTAGTACCGTCGTAATAATGCGAGAACCACCTGGACTACCTGTGACTAACCATGGCTGATTATCTTTGAGTACAATGGTTGGTGACATTGATGACAATGGTCGCTTTTTCCCTTCGATTGCATTTGCTTCTCCTCCAATAAGACCAAAACCATTCGGTACGCTTGGTTTGGCTGAAAAATCATCCATTTCATCATTCAGTAAAATCCCTGTACCTGTAGCAACAATACCTGAACCAAAATTAAAGTTAAGAGTATAGGTGACTGCTACAGCATTTCCATATCGATCTACCGTTGAAAAATGTGTAGTTTGATCACTCTCATATGGGACAGGATTATTTGGCTGAATGGTATTTGATGGTCGGGCGGTATCAGGTGAAATACTTTCTGCTAAATGATCTGCATATTTTTTTGAGATGAGCCCAGAGACTGGAACATGTGTAAAATCTGGATCGCCTAAATATTTTGAACGATCTGCATAGGCTAATTTCATTGCCTCGGCCATGTAATGAATCGATTGAGCGCTATTAACGCCATAGCTACTCATTGGATAATGCTCGAGTATATTCAGCATTTGTACAATATGTATACCTCCAGAACTTGGCGGTGGCATAGTTATAATTTTATATCCGCGATAGTCACCCACAATAGGAGCACGTTCAACGACCTTATAATTATGTAGATCTTTTTCTGTCATAATGCCGCCATGACGTTGTATCTCTGCAATAATTTTTTTCCCAATTTCACCAGAATAAAAGACCTGACTACCATGTTTTGCAATCAGTTGCAGTGAGTTTGCCAGATCCTTTTGAACGAGAAGGTCGCCTTCTTGAAGTGGCATATTGTTTTTAAAGAAAATGGCTTTTGTACTGTCCCACTTTCCTAAATAGTCTCCTTCAGCCTTGAGTATTTTGGCAAATATAGGGCTAACGGGTATACCGTTTTTTGCTAATGCAATTGAAAGCTGAATCACTTCTGAAAGTGGTAAAGTTCCCCACTTCTTTAAGGCATATTCCATGCCTGCTACAGTACCGGGCACACCTATCGCATTATGTGTATGTAGTGAAGCATCGGGAATTACATTGCCCTTATGGTCTAAATACATATTACGAGTTGCTTTTTCTGGTGCCATTTCACGAAAGTCTAGGGTGAAATCTTTACCAGTCTTAGCATCATGCAAGACCATGAACCCACCACCACCAATATTTCCTGCGTTAGGAAGTACGACCGCTAGAGCAAACCCCATCGCTACGGCAGCATCTACGGCATTTCCTCCCTTTTTTAAAATATCTACACCAACTTGCGTTGCTAAAGCTTGTTCCGATGCAACCATTCCATTGTGTGCATGAATAGGGTGAAAAATATCTGTTTCATAATCATATCGTGTTAGTGCATTATTGGTTGGAGCTAAAGCATAACTTAATGGTGTTATTGCTATACACAATACACATAGACCTGATTTTAATAGCTGGCTTTAGTAAATATCTTTAGCAAATTATGTGCCAATAGCTTTTATAATAAAACTATTTTTAGATAGCATAAATAAGCGTATTTTATTTTAGATTGTGTTATATAACATGGTTAAAGCCAATAGACATATAACTATAGCTAAGGATTTCAGAAAAACCTTTTGATTTTTTAGAGGGATTAGATATCTCTTTATAAATAAAGAAGAAAAGATGTAGATGAGTCCAACTATTGTAAGAATGAATATGGTTGTGAAGATAATATATCCACTTTCTATGCCTATTGTAGGTGAGCTTAAAATAGTAGGTATAAAGGCAATATAAAACGAAATGGTTTTAGGGTTATTTAAAGTGATGAATAATCCATTACCATAGGTAGAAAATATATTCTTTTTCGAAATTTCAGGGTTTAAATATAGTAAATCTCCTTTAAAAAACCATAGTCGGTAAGAAAAATAAAATAAGTAGCAGCTACAGGTAATAAATAGATAATATGACATACCTAATATTTGATGAATAATCGGGTTAACAACAAAAATAGCAATGCATAAAAAAATAATATCTCCTGTAATAAGACCACATAACATACCAAAACCACTATTTTTTCCATGTTTCAAAGTTTGTAGCATGATTGCGAGCATACCTGGGCCGGGTAATAAAGCTGCCAAGAATAAACTTCCAGCATATAAAAGAGTTTGAGACGAATATGACATGTTTAGACATCTTTAATTGAATACTTAAATTATTTTTGAATAAATATAAGGGTATTTTTAGCTTATTTATGCTATAAATTTCTAAAAAATAGGTATTTATTTCCTATCTTATATTCATTTGAGGTAAATGATGCCTAATAAAAATTTAGACAAAACTGATCTAAAAATTCTAGAAATATTACAGTCAGACTCTCGGGTAATGACATCGCAATTGTCTGAAAGATTGAACCTCTCTACTTCACCATGTTGGCGTAGAGTAAAGCGGTTAGAAGAGACTAAAATCATTCAGGGATATGGCGTATTTTTAGATCGTAGAAAATTAAATCTCAGTGTAATGGTGTTTATAAGAGTATCTATTGACAGTCATAGCGAAAAAGAGGCTAGAAAATTTGAAGAAGAGGTAATTGCATTAGATAACGTTGTGGCCTGTTATAGTATGGGTGGTGATGCAGACTTTTTATTACAAATAGTTTCCTCTAACTTAGATACATATGCAGATTTTTCAATGTTTGTGATTCGTCGATTACCTGGTATTAAAGAAATGCAAAGTATGTTTGTTTTAAAAGAAATTAAACCCTTCAAGGGATTTCCACTTATTTAAAATAAATATATTCTTGTCTATATTTGAGTCATTCTTTCATTATCTTAATATGAGGTGCTACGATAGTCTCTGAAGTATTAGCATAGATAGATGAAATTTGGCTAAGCGAGTATTGGCGTAGTAATCTGGACTAACTAGATACTTTATGTACTCTCAAGAGACAATTCTATTCATAGTGTTCTATATTTAGTTAGATAGAATCCCTAGATTTTTTTAAAGAAGGGATCTAAATACTATTTTACCTAAATATATTAATTATTTAATGTCCAGCAGAATGAGAAAATACATTAATAATAATTACACCACATACAATAAATCCTATTCCAATTATTGCTGCTAGATCTAACGTCTGCTTAAATATGAAATAACCGATGAGGGCAGTTAATACGATGCCAACACCTCCCCATATCGCATATGCAATACCTAGTGGAATGACTTTTATCACTTGTGATAACAGATAAAAGGCTATACTAAAAAGAATAAAGACCATAATACTGGGAATTATTTTTGTGAACCCTTCGGACTTTACAAGAAAGCTACTCCCAATAACCTCCGAAATAATTGCACAGCTCAGTAATATATATGCAAATAAAATATTGTTCATCACCAAATCTCAAACATACCATTTGGTAGGTATGTTAAATATATATATAAATTCTTCAAGTTGTTTTTAGAAAAAATTCACTTAATTTTTGATCTTTAGGTAGAAAATTTCTTATGAAATATAAAAGAACTCATAAAACAATACTTTTAATCCTCTGAAAATATAGACTTAAGTAGCTGAACGCCACGTAATAACTCTTCTTGTTCAGATGTTGTTAGCTTATTTCTAATTTTTTTTGCAACCCATAAGTCACTTGTCTTTTTAAATTTTTCGATGTTTGATGCACATTCTTGTGTTAAGGAAAGTAATACTTTCCGACCATCGTTAGGGTCTTTCACGGCTGTGATTAGATTTTTTTGTTTTAGATACTGAATATTTACCCCCATAGACTGAACAGAAATCTCTTCTTCTTTTGCTAATTCACTCACTGTACCAGTATGATTTTTATAGAGATAAATAAGTGCATTTAATTGTGATGAGCTTAAACTAGCGAATGTAGGTTGAGTAGATAAACGCTTTTTTAAAACTGAAACCACTTGGCGTAATTGATCAATTACATTTTGCTCTAAAGAAGAGATATGATCCATAAGATACCTTTATGCTGCAATATATTAAAATAGTAAGCCAAACTTGCAAGTTTAACTTACTATGTAATAATAATTGATAATAGAAAATTTTGGATTGGCAAAATGAAAAAAAAGTATTAATTGTTGGAATGGGTATTGGTGGTATGGCAACAGCGATTGCCTTGAAGAAAAAAGGATGGGAACCTCTTATTATCGAACGAGCAACAGAAAGAAGAACAGGGGGGTATTTCATTGGTTTACAAGGTACTGGTAAACAGGCAGCCTCAAAGCTTGGAGTACTTCCAGATATACATACAAGAACACCTTCAAAATCAAACAATTGGGACTTACTAGATGATGGGAGTCGAATTCGTGTTGCAGGTTTTGCTGACCAGTTAACTAAACCTGCGGTTCTACTACGTGGAGATATTGAAGAAGGTTTATGGACACATATTGAAAAGGAAAATATATCGGTAAAATATGATCTTATACCTATTTCAATCCAAGAGTCAGGTGACCAAGTAGAGGTCACATTGCAAAAAAATAGTGATAAAACACAGTACCATGAGCAATTTGATTTAGTCGTGGGATGTGATGGCTTACGATCAACCGTTAGAAAAATTGTTTTTGGGCCACATGAGAAATATCTTCAGTATATGGGTTCTATGATTTGTGCCTATCAGCTTAAAACGGGCATACATCATTCCGAAGAAAATGATGGCATTATGCTTGTACAACCCCAAAAATCACTTTGGATTTTTCCATTAGCAGATCATCCAAATACTGCACTCTTTGCATATCGTTGTAAGGATCCTACAGATCAGTTCAAACGTACAGCGATTGAGAATTTAGAGCATGAATATAAGGACATGCCAAATCAAGCGCTTATTCAAGAAGCTTTAGAAAGTTTAAAAGACAGTAAAGATTATTTATTTGACTCCGTCAATACGGTGAATATGGAAAAATGGTCAAAAGGTAGGGTTGTTTTGGTCGGTGATTCAGCTTGGTGCTTAACGTTATATTCAGGTATGGGAGCAAGTGCAGCGATCGATGGCGGATACGAGTTGGCTGAAGCAATTAGTGCACATGAAAACATTCATGTGGCTCTTGAAGCTTGGGAAAAGAAAATGAGACCAATGATTAAAAAGCATCGATTATTGGTTCCAATAAAATCACAAGTTTTTTGTCCTGCTACACCAACAGTTTCATTAATTAGAAGAATATTACTGAGAATTGGTGGGCGACAAATTGTAAAAATAAATCGTTAATCTTACTCAGAAATATGACATATCTTTAACTATTATGTATATTTTATAACTTTTATATACAATATAGTGATGTAAGCAATATTTCATCTGACGGTTAAATTATGAATACAATGAAAGAGTGGCTCAATTATATTGACAGCCTACATGGACAGAATATTGATATGGGATTGGAACGTATTAAAGCTGTCGCAGCAAAAATGAATGTCCTTAAACCCGCACCATTTGTTTTTCTTGTTGGAGGAACAAATGGCAAAGGGACAACCTGCCATACTCTAGAAATGACATTGCTTAAATCTGGTTATAAAGTAGGTGTGTATAGCTCCCCTGTCATTGAAGAATATAATGAAAGTGTTCGTATACAGAACCAACAATTAGATGATGCAAGCTTTGTTCAAGCATTTAAATATATTAACCAAATTCGTGGAGATATTTCACTCACCCCGTTTGAATTTAATACATTGGCTGCATTTTTTCTCATTCAGCAAAATCAAAGTGATGTTGCCATTATTGAAGTAGGTATGGGGGGTGCGACAGATGCAACAAACATCATTGATGTTGATATCTCTATACTTACAAATGTTGCATTAGATCATGTTGATTGGCTTGGTCAGAATAGAGATGAAATTGGTACAACTAAAGCAGGTATTTTTAGAGAAAATAAAATTGCTTTAGTTGGAGATCAGAATCCACCTGAGTCTGTGATCAATTATATTCAGGAGATTCAGGCAAAAGGATTAATTCGTAATAAGGATTGGATTATACAAAACAAAAATGAAACCAGTTGGAGTTTAAGTATTCAGGGAAATACATACGCAACAGATTTGCCAATCCCACTTATGCCCTTAGAAAATACTGCACTGGCTTTAGTTGCGTTAAAAGAAAGTCAACTTAACTTTAAACTAGATGTATTTAAACAGGTTTTGATTGAAGACAATTTACCAGGACGATTTCAAGTCATAGATCGACCAAACA
The DNA here is from genome assembly GCF_015627175.1 of Acinetobacter pollinis. GTDB lineage: Bacteria > Pseudomonadota > Gammaproteobacteria > Pseudomonadales > Moraxellaceae > Acinetobacter > Acinetobacter pollinis. The sequence goes on from NZ_VTDQ01000021.1 coordinate 37,472, forward strand.
AAGCAACTGTTATTTTAGATGTTGCACATAATCCTGCTTCTGCAGATTACCTACGTAAAAAGTTAGAAGCTTTTCCCAAGATAGGAAAATATATTTTCGTTGTAGGTTTACTCAAAAACAAAGATATTGAAGGTGTTATACAATTAACTCAAACATTGTCAGACCAATGGTACTGTGCTGGATTAGAAGATGGTCCAAGAAGTTCGAATGTTAAAGATATTTCCAAATATTTAGCGAATGCACATGAATATGGACATATCAAAGATGCTTGGCAAGCTGCAGATATTTCAGCAGATCCATCAGATGTTATAGTGGTATTCGGATCTTTTAAAGCAGTTTCTCCTGTTCTTCAACAACTATAATTTATGGGAAGGGTAATATTAATTATCCTTCCCTTCTTCTTATGTTTCTTCATTTAATTAAAAAATGCCACCGTATTTATATTGTCGTTTTCCTAATCCTTTTGCATCATATAAACAACGGTCTACTTCCTGAATAAGCTTTTCATAACTATTAGAGTCAAAAGAATTAAAGCTGACTGCTCCAATACTTACAGTTGCGTGAATTTTAATATTTTCTTTACCAAATGGTATTTTATTACATAATTCCAGAATCTGGTTACAAGTTGCAATACATTCTTGCTTAGTCTTATTACTCGATATAATAAGAAATTCTTCACCTCCCCATCTAGAAATAACCTTATTTTCAAGATTAAAATGAATTAGTAGGTTACTAATATGCTTAATTACTAAATCACCTATATGATGACCATATTTATCGTTTACTTTTTTAAAGTCATCAATATCTAATAGTAGAATGTACCCGTCCTGAAAAATATATTTTTCTAATACTTTTTCTCTTACATATCTTCTATTTTTTAATCCAGTTAATTCATCACAAAACATCATTCTTTTATATTCATAATTTAACTGTCTATTTCTAGAATAAATTTCACTAATAAATAAGAAGACAATTAAGTAGCAACCAAGCGCTAGACGATATGAGCTAATTTTAGAAAGCATATATATTTCTTGTTGGTTCCAATATTCTCCAGAAAGTGGAATTGTAATATATACACTACATATAAATGCCAACAAACCAAATAGAAAACAGATCTCTTTAAACTTATATTTAACAGAAATATAGCACATTAAAAATGGGAAAATGAAACACGCATAAAATATTGAATCTGTTGAAATTACATATTGAACAAATAGAAATATAGCAACTAAAATATAATCTTTATAGTCAATTTTATACCATTCTTTTATCCCCTATAAAATACAAAAAATACTAATTCCTGTGGCAAATTGTTCTAAGAAATAGTCTAAAAATTCATAGTATCTTTCTCCTATTTTAAAAGAGAGCATAAATAAAATTCCCCCTACAAACGCTCCAATAATATTTGGAAGGGAAATTAATATTGTTTTATAAAAACGTTTTGATTTTAGAAAAAATAGTCGAATATAATAAAATGAATAAACAAAAATAAGTATATTTACTGTACTAATTGTACTTAACAAAAACTTAGTTTTTAGATCCTTTCCTTGATCAAAAAAATAGGCCGATACAAAAATAACCACAAAAGACATACATATGCCAAAAAAAGTAGATTTGATAATTTTTCTAAATTTTATTAGATAATAGGAAATAAATACATTAATAATCCAAATTGGACTCATAATTAAATATTGAGTATATCTTATTGAAATAAACAAAAAAAATATTGTAGTTAAGAGAAAATAGAATAAATTTTTCATGTCTTATAATATTAAATTCTTAATCTGTATTATTCTTCAATATTACGCTACAGACGCTTTATTTTCTAGCCTATGCACTCCATTCATACAATATAATATTATTAAATTTTAAATAGATAAATAAATTCACTCAGTAGAAAACCTAATTACAAGCTATTGTAATATAATGATTTTTTAACAAAGAGAATAAATATTTATCTATATTACTTAAAGTTTTATAATTTTGGTTGGCAAGCCAAATCGCCTTCCTCACAAGTCAGCATTGAATTTAACTCATTGTATCGCTGGTCGGTTCTTTCTTTTAAACAATCTAAACGAACCATTGCTTGTGCTGAACCTCCTCTAGTGGGATAGCTTTGTACTTTACAATCATTGTCACGAAATTTTATCCATGAGCGTTGTGATTCTTTCAAAAGATTTTTGAAGTTTATATCCTTATTATCCATAAGTTTTTGATATGCCTCATTAAGTTTTTTATCTGAGGTCTTAAAGGCAATATTTGCACAACTATTCATATCCGTTTGTGTCACTGCACTTTTACAGTCCTGTGCAAAGAGATTCACTGATGTAAGCATTAGCACAGTATAGGCAAATAACGTCTTCATAATACAAAGTATCCATACTTTTAAAGCAAATAAGATCTAACTAAATTACTTTGATTCAAAATACTTTTCTATATGAGACATGATTTTTTATGTTAAACATTACTTAACAAATAGAACATATAAAGTATTTTGTTAAATAAGTCACAAATAAAGATATTTTTGTTAATTTTTATGCAAAAATATTATGCGTCCGCTAAATTTTGGATGCATTTAATATGATTTAACTTTCTCTCTTAAAAGAGCTTTATGAATGAAAAATACAATTTTTGCTTTATTGGTTAGTACATTTATATCTTCTACAGTATTTGCAGACGACGGCACACATATGATGCAGATTCAAACTAATTGGAATGCGGCTGGTTCAATTTCTGTTGTAGGCACAGATTTTTTTCAGGTAGCACGAGATGGGGTTTGTTATGGTTTATCGAATAGACATCTTAAAAATAACCAATGGATTATGCTAAATTTACAGCTTGCCAATGGCACAAACTATACAGTGAATTCATTTTCAAGTAGAAATTGTACAACAGGTTTAATAAACCAAGCAAAAGGTGTTGTTCCAGATCGAAATGGATTAACTTATATGTGGATTAAGTTCTAACATTTAAATATATCTATTTGTATAAAAGAAGCTCCCCTTTCTTAAAGAGGAGCTTCTAAACGCTAATAATTATTTAAACTTTTTATCTAAGATACGGTTAATGAGGAGAGATACTTTTTTCACCCCAATAAACCCAATAAATCCTCCAATAGCAACAGTTAAATCTTTAGGGATATTAAAATAATCCATCGTTGACACTGCGGTCATCGAAAGTGCTCCACATAATAACCCTTCAAAAACTGTGGCAGTCCATGATGCACCTGAGTACATCATCCGTAATACTGCAATCGTGATAGACATTAAAATTCCATTCAATGTAATACCCTCTTGCCACCATAACCGAAGCACTTCTAACAACTGTACTTGATGGGACATAGAGACCTCCTCTTTCATCTTGCTAAAAGAAGAACTTGAAGCAAACCTTACAGAGTAGAATGTCATGCATTCTCTCAGACCTCAGTTGCTACAGCTATCGAGGCTGTAGACGTTGTTTGACGCTTTAAAGTAATGTTACGCATGGCAGGAATATAACCATAATCAAGCGTTTCACGTACAAAAGAGCGATCTCCTTGCAGTTCGATACGTACTGTTGGCGCTTCTGTACCACCAATACGATAAGAGCCATCTGCCAATGGAACCGAATCGATAAAAGAGGTAACTAAACCATTTGGCATTA
>NZ_VTDQ01000022.1 GCF_015627175.1 Acinetobacter pollinis
CATTGTCATTGAGAAAAGCAACGGTACTAAAATCTGTCCAGTCATTTGAAATGTCTCGTCTAGATCGATGGTAAATACGGTTATCACCTGACCAGCTATATACCAGTTGATTATGGCCACCAGCACCGATATGAATTAAATTACCGTAAACCGTTGGATAGCCACTGTTATAGACCTGATAAAGTCTAATTCCATCCTCACCGCCCCCAGAGGTAATGAGTGGCAGATTATTTGATGAATCAATCCTTTGAATACTGATATCTGATGAACCATCAAAGCTTACACCATTAATTTTGCGTGGGTTTTGTAAGCGTTGTGTCGTTTTTGCAATACCGCCATTTTCAGTGACGACACGTTCAAAAGGTTGTGTGAAACCTTTATCATCTACAGCAGCACGAAAAAATAAACCGCCATTACCATAAATTCCTGCAAGTTGCATTGCAGGGGTTGAGCCACCAGGTACAGAAAAGTGAGCGACTATACGACTGTCGACACCAGGTAAGTTTGCACGATAGATTCCTGATGGTGCTTTCCAATCGACACCAGTCATGTCGGTTACATCACCTAAAAAGCCAATCGGTAAAGTAACATCACTTGTCCCATCAAAGGCAACACTATTGATCTTACGTGCCGTTTGTAGCTTGGTTGCAGTCGATGCATTACCTAAGTAATTGCCGTTTTCGTCAATGATCGCAAGACTTCTAAAGTTATTATCTTTACCATTCCAGAACTCAAAACCGCCCTTGCCTAAACCTTGATGGTTTATAAGGTCGGTACGCCCAGCACCACCGACTTTGTTCCATGCCATATACACGCCTTGATTGGCTGGCATCGGGTTAATTTGTACTTTATTTTCTTGTAAATATTTGCCTTGCTCTGCTGATAAAGGTGTGGTTGTACCACCTGTCACCACATCGTTAATGACGGGTAAGTCTTTTTCTGAAATGCTGGTGATGAGTCCTTTGTTATTGACATTTATCACAGGGATTTTTAACCCAGCACCATAACTATTCGCCAATACACCACTATTGGCTAGTGTAAGCGTAATTTGAATATCGGATGTACCGTCAAAGTAGGCAGAGCCAGTACCAGCACCTGAGATATTAATATTGCGTTGGTTTTCGAGTTTAGTTGCTGAAGCTGCATTTTTAGAGTAGTTGCCGTTTTCATCAATGATTGCAAGACTTCTAAAATTATTATCTTTACCGTTCCAAAACTCAAAACCGCCTTTGCCTTCTCCTTGATGATTGACGAGATCCGAGCGTCCTAAGCCAACTACTTTGTTCCATGCCATGTATGCGCCTTGATTGGCTGGCATGGGTTCTAACTGAACTTTAGTCTTTTGTAGAGTTTTACCTTGTTCTGCTGATAGAGGTTTATCTGTTCCGCCTGAAGTTAAATCATTAATAATATCTGAACGTGGGATGTAATTATTTTTGACCCATTCTCTTGTCGCATAAATTAAAGAGTCATCTAAATAAACGGCTGTAACGTCTGCATTTTGAACGTTAACCACCAATTTAATATTTAGCTCACGTGCTGTCCCTTCATCGGCATTAGGCTTGTAAGTAGCTGGATAATTACTGTTGACCACTAAAACATTGTCAGCGTATAAGCCCAGCTCACGAATGGTGAAGCCCCCAATGTTTGAGGGGATGATCGCCTCACATATGACTTGATTGCCGTTATTTTTATTAATACTGACGACATTGAGTGCTACACGTGCTTTTTCGGCAACCAGTGCAGAGCGGTTTTCATCTGGGTCGGGAACTGAGCCATTTCCGTCCCCTAAAGCAATGTGTGAAAATTTAACTTTACTGTTAACGGAAGCATTTGCAAATAAGGCCTTGCCATTATTGGTAAGGATTCCTCTATAGTTGGCCATAATTTAATTATCCAGCATAAATGGTGACGGTTTCCGCACTATGTACGCCAACGGCATAACGTGGGACACAAAGGGGTAAGACATTAATAATGAGATTGGTCATGTGACGACTGGCTGGTTTTGCATCTTTTACCAGTCGATTGACCTCGATGTAGGTATCTTCGTTGAGTTCTGTGCCGTTAAGATCTAGCTCAAGCTTAAACGTACCCGGTTCCCCGATAGGGTTCATGTCGAACCACTCTGTAAACGTGCATGTATAGCCAAACTGTGCCAGTACATTGCGTACAGCTGCACGAGTGCCTTTGACTCGATGCTGACCAAACGATTTCTTAACACGCTCACGTTTTAAAGAGGGTTGCCAATTGTTATCCCATGAATCGACTGAATATTGCCAAGCCAAAAATGATAGGAACTGATCGGGAACATTATCGATACGACTAATTGATCGAATATTGATGGGCAAAGCCATATTTTTCGATGAAATATCGCTAAGGTTTCGTTCAAATAATGTGCTATTTGGTGGAAGTAAATTACTCATTCAACACCAGCCAATCGAAGTGTAATAGATTGACAAAAGCTGGCTTGTTCTGGGGTAAGAACGACATCATTTTTGGGGTTATTGAGTACCACGTGGCTCACCCCTGAAACGTGCAGTTGAGCATAGATTTCACTAAGATAGATTGAACGCCCTAACCGCTTTTGTTTGCTTGCGTAGGCTTGAGCATTGTTTTGTGCTTGCTGTAAAAGCGTTGCCCCTTCTGGGTCTTTGCCAATGTAAATATCTGCATCGATACCATATTCAACAATGGTAGCTGTTTGAACCGTGACTCGATCTCCGATTGGGCGTACATCTTCTGGATCAAGCGCCTTTGCAACAATTTGAACCAGTTCATTTGATGCGATGTTCTTCTCGGCATCCTTTTGTAAGATTGTGACTTTAACTGTGGCAGGGCTTGGAGAGGTTACTGAGACATCTGCAACACGGCCATCGGCTGAAAATGCATGATATTTGTATGAATTTTCTGGTCCTGCGGTACTAATGGAGTCAAACTTCATTTGTGTACGTGTGCGTAAATCTTCATCTGATTCATAAACGGCCACGCTGTTACGTGTGGCATCGGTCACAAGCAAACGTTTGACATCATAATTTGCAGCGACTGCATCTAAGTCTGTGCCTGTTGCATAGGCGAGTAAGGTTGCTAGTGATGCGTTGTTAATTCGATTTCTAAGCACTAATTCGCGATACGCATTTTCCTGAAGGTATTTAGTTAGGGGTTCACTTTCTCTATTGAGGATCTCACGAATATCATCTTGTTCAGTATTGTTATAACGTGCAATGAGCGCTTCTTTTCGCTCGGTTAAAATGGTTTCAAAGTCTAAGACTTCGATCATCTGGGGCGGTGTAAGTTGAGAGAAATCGACATTCATTAAGCAGCACCCATTTGAAGAGGGATATTGAGATTAATATGCTGATTTGTGAGCATATAAACGGCATCTAAATCCATGATGATTTGTCCCTGAGTAATCTGAGAAATATTTATTTTTTCTATACTGATGCGTGTTTCCCACTTTAAAATTGGGGTATAGATTGCGCTATAAAGCTGTAATATCAGGACATCATTCATAGGTTGATCGATAAGATCGGGAATTTTTGAGCCGTATTCACGCCTCATAATTCGTGTACCAATAGGCGTGGTCAAAATGTCAGTAATGGACTGGCGAATACTTTCAATTTCACTGGTGAGGCTTTTGCCTGTGGTACGAGATAGCATCATGCGCTTGGGACTCCAGCAGTATCGCTACCGCCTTTAACACCTTTTGTTTTATGGTTTCTTAGGCTAATGTCCTGTGCTTTTACATCTGCATCGGTTGTAATATCTTGTGTTGTATGAAGTTTCCCATCGATATATACGTCTGATTTAATTTTGGTTGTACCGCCTTCTGGCAAAATTGCTTCTAAGTGATGATTTTTTTTGTCGTATGAAATGACTGCACCATCTTCAAATAAACGAATAACAATATCGGGGTTCTGAGAAATCGTTGGAAACTCTGAATTATTTAAACCTACAATAACAACGCCTTGCGTCAATTCTCCGCTTGGACTAAGGACGATACACTCCTCACCAATATTGGGTAGGTCATGCGACTGGTCTTTGCCTGCTCTTAAACTAATGAGACGTAGTTTACCCGTTACGATGCCACCTAAATTGACAGTAACTGTATGGAATGGGGTTGAGAGTTCGATGCTATCGATTTGTCCTAAACGAACAATATTTTCTAAGCGTCTGAGGGTGTCTATATTCATACTGCAATCGTGTTGCAGTCTTTCATTTTTTGCATCTAGTTTTAGTTTTTAAAGTGATTTTAAAAACTAAAAGATTGGGGGTTCAAAAGAAGGTATGGTCAAAATGACCATACCTTATTCTGCCCATTAGTTACTAAGACGCTTTACCGCAGCATCAATAATATTAGGCAAAAGGTTTTTTTGAATTCTACTTTCATGAGCAATGATATTCGCTATTTCTTCTTCACGAATAGTTAAGGAGTCGTGTTCAACAAAGTTCATATCTATACCCTGCTGTAAGCTTTCTATACTGTGATTTCAAATCTAAAAATACCCTCAACAATTGGCAACTGTGGTGATTTCCGCAATAGTTGAGCTAAAACGATCTTTCAAAAAAGTTTTCTTACTGGCATACAAATATGGGAACGGACTGATTATTTCGCAATACCTGAATGGTGATTTCCACCATTCAGGTAGCAAGTCTCTCTTGAACGGTCGTTATCTGACATAAGTACCTCGTAGTAAGAATCTCAGTCTTAGAAAGCTAATCGTTTCTTAGGTCGTGAAGGATATCAACGCGAGAGCCATCTGGTAACGTGGCATAAATTTCAAGATCAGTTCCAAGTGCTTGTAGATACTGACGCAGAGTTGAGAGTTGAATATCTGCACGTTTTTCTAATTCAGCAACAGTTGGTTGCTTGATATGCATTGCACCTGCCACTTGCGCTTGTGTAAAACCGAGTTGTTTGCGCAATTTAGATAAACGTAATGCTGTGATCATCTCGACAGCTTTCGCTTCAACGGTAGCTTGGTCGCTTGTAGAAAGAGTATTCATTAATTCACTGATTGGTTTAGCCATTTTTCAACTCCTCAAGATATTGTTGATAGCTTTTTTCTGCGATTGGGATCATACGATCATAGAAACGCTTATCACTGGTTTTGTTGCCACCGCACAACAAGATCGCTTGTCGTAACGGGTCAAACACAAATAGAATACGGTAAGGGTCGCCTGCATGTTGTACACGCAACTCTTTCAAGTTCTTTAGCTTACTCCCCTTTAGCGTATCCACATGAGGGCGTGACAACTGCGGTCCATACTCCTCAAGCACTTTGATACTTGCAAGTATGTCGATTTTTTCCTCAGTTGATAGTTCTAAGAACCACGTTTCAAAAGGTTGTTCAAATAGAACCGTCCACATAATTCAATCCTTGCTATATAAGCTAAATATAGGTTAAAACCTATATTTAAGCAAGAGAAAAAAGACATTAGAAATTGGATTAATAGCATGAATGTAATGAACCAACCCGAAACAGTAGAGGATTATGAGGCACTTACTGAAGCTCTAGACAAACTAATAGATATTGTAGGGGATGACGAAAGTCATCCACTTGCGAGTGTAATGCACCAGTTAGGTACACTTGTATTGGAATATGAGAATGAACATATGCCAATGCCAGAAATTCATGATGTTTCTGCTATTCGAAGTGATTGAACTCTAAATAATCTAGGATCTCTTTTTCGATCATTTGTTTTTCTTCTGGACTAAATCCAAGTATTTCACGTTTTGCATATTTGACTTGTTTTCCTCCCTTTTCTACTTCGCCAATGAGACCGAACTGGTGAATGTTCAATATATTTGAGAGCTGAGGATTAAAGCCAATTTCTGCGCCTTGCATGGTTTTTTTAATTCTAAGATATTGAGCGTTTCGGATTTGTTTAAACATTTTATTGCGCGTGGTTGGGCGATCTGACGCTGTACTTTGATGGTTGGGCAAGTAACGCACGATACGAGTTTTGACAAATGTACGTGTACCATTAGCAACGGTATCATAACCAATTAAGCGCGTTGGGGTTGTGCGATAGCTCTTTAATTCAACTAAGCGTTTTTGGCCATTGGCTTTTTGGTAAATAAAACTGACGGGTTTCAGTGCCTTAACAGGCCGTTTTCTTTCTCTATAGCTTGAACCATCGGGGTTCTTTTGACTTGTAATCCGTTGCTTTTGGCTCTTGCGTAATTTTCTGGCAATTTCCATTGCCATTTTTTGTTTTTGTTGGCCACTAAGCTGTTGTAGTAGACCATTTAAATGCTCGGATAAAAAATCTAATTCAGCCATGTTCTGGCATTACCACATCAAGTGCATAGTAATCATCTGATTGAACAGAATTCCAACTTGCCAATGCTGTACCATTTTTGTCAAAGAGCGTCACTGGTTGTGAGGTACTGGCTTTTGTATATTGTGGCTCATCTGGATAGTTAATATCTAAACGACCATCTTGTCTTTTAACAATGACACGCTCTGTCAAAGGGAGTTCAATGACGAGATCCACTTTATTGTTATCGACCACCTCAACATTAAATTTAATCGCGTTTTCCATCTGCTGAAGGTTCACTAAAATTTCAGATTGGTTTATACGAAGCCATTCGAGCAGTGGAATACTAATCGCAGCTAGTTCACCAGCATAGTCTGTAAAGACTAAGGAAAGATTATATTTATATTCAAAAGAAAGCCCTTGTGCGAATGTAGAGCAAAGATTTCCACCTTCAACAAAGATAAGAAGCTGTTCAGGGTTTTGCGCTAATTCTGGAATTGCTTCGACTAAAAAGTTTCTAAGTTTTTGGGGTTTTTGCATTATTTGTTTCCAATGAATGCATCGACTTTAGCAGCACAAAGTGCAAAGTCGGCTTGCTGTTGTAAGTACGCCAAAATGAGATCTTGATTCGTTTCAAGTTTAATCGTTTGTAATGTACAAGGCGTAATCGCTAGATTATTGACTGGTTTGGGTGGAACTGTTGAGCAAGCGAATAAAGCTGTCAGGGATAGGCTGACTAGCCCATGTTTGAGCTGGATAATCATGGCTTACGATCTCTTTGACTGACTGTAATTTTTGCTGTGTATTTTTTTGGATCTGGGCTTGAGTGCTTTGAAGTTTTAAAACGATCGCTGTTTGCCGTTGCACCTGGTCTTCTGCTTCTGCAATTTTCTGTTGCTTTTCGCTAATCACGATATCTTTTTGCTGAATTGTTTGTTCTAGCTGTTTTACCTTTAGAACTTGTAATTTAAAGGCATACAATGAAAAGTAAATAATCACTAGACTCAAAGCAATTAAGATCGGCTTTAAATAGGTTTTGAGAATATAGAGGACTGCGATCATGCCACAGCCTCTTCACCATAAATGGGTTGTAAGTGATCCCATTGTTTTTGGAATTTCGCTTGATAGCCAAGTTTTTTATAGTTCGCTCCGTTATATAAGGTGAAAACTACATCCCAATTTTCAGCTTGAAGCGCATCTAATAGCTTGACTGGTTTTGCATTAATAATGCCTGTTTTGGTCTCGACAAAGCGTAAAAAGGCATCTAATTGTTTAGATTCACTGTCGTATTGCTGTTGCACAAAATCTTGAATAGATGAGTAACCCAATGCTTTGAAATTCTCGCCCATAATTTGGAATTGTCCCCAAGAGCAAGATTGAAGCGCACATTCTAGATCGATTTGTTTTGCTTGTTCTAAACGTGCATATTCGCCACTATTTCCCACATAGCCACCAGTAAGAGTATTAACAATATTGGGGGTTTTAACGGCTTGTTGTTTTGCATAGTCTTCACCATATTTTTGTTTTAGGTAGAAATACATGCGGTGACGTTCGTATAGTATTTTTGGTCGACCATCATCTAAGAAACCACAGCCTAAGCCTTCAACCGCACCAAAGGTTCGAATAATCAGTTCTGGTACATTTAAACGTTTTGCTGCATCTTTATAGTCTTGATCTTTTAAGTATTTGCTTGTATCTGCACCCGATAAAGCCAGTCTGGTTTTATCACCAACTTTACCATCGGCCACTAGACCAACTTTAAGTTGAAATGCAATCACTGCTTTTTCTGTTTCTGCTTTAAACTCGCCTACCATCGGGCAAGAAAAACCTAAACGATTAAGCGATTTTTGAAGTGACAACACTTCTAGTCCCAATGAACCATATTTTAAAATCATGCACTTTTCTTCCTAAATAACTGTGCCACGTTCCCTTCTGATTTCCAGATAACAACAAATAAGATAAGACCAAAAAACGCATCCCATACGGTAACTGGGTCTTTTAGAAAAATGATATTTACGGCTTGTCCCATAAATGATGCGATGAGCATTACGGCTAATATTTCATGTTTTCTTTTATGCGTGTTGCTATGGTTTTCATAGCTTAAAATTCGAATTGCAGACAGTAAGTAACTCATTACTGCGATACTAGAAAAGAGTAATTCCATGTTATTTCCCCTTGCCTCTTAACGCATTGAGAATGTCTGTAATGGATGCACTCTCAAGCCATGTAATTATTTTTTGTAATAAGACAATCGCAACAACCGCAACAATAAAAGAGGCAGTAGAGTGACTGTCAATGATGGTACGATTAACAACTTCAGGAGCAAGCAGATAACCGATTGCTGTTGAAAAAATGAATGCTGTAATACGTTTTTTATACGTGAGATCCTGTGTATAAAATGCGATGAATGCTGCACCGATGACAGCACCAAAAAGCGAGTCGCCATTTACAAATGGCAAAAGAGAAACAAGACTCGCACTGGTTGCAATCGCAATTGGAGCGGTGGGTTCTGGCATAATTAATCCCATAAATTTATTGTTTGTTGTATTTGCTCTGGTGTATTTATATCGGGCAAAGTGACTTGCGTTCCCATTGGTAAAAAAACATCGAGCTGGGCAAGTTGTGGATTGGCCTCTAAGACCTTTTCAACCACTCCAGCACTTCGTCCGTAATATCGCCAGCAGATTGCATCGATGGTGTCGTTTTGAATCGCAACGATGTTTTGACTCATATCAACTCAATTGTGGTCTGGTTCTGCTTTAAAAGCTGTTGAATTGCCCAGTGTTTATTTCGTCTATATTCATCAATCGTAAGTGTCAGATCGTCAGCGCGTTTGTTGCCTGTATTGGTACTGTCATAACCTCGATACTTTTCACAAACTTTCGCAGCGACACCATTGCTTACGGCTGAAAAGTAAAGAATTTCTGTATCCGTTTTTTCATTTACTTTGTTTTTAGACAATTGGATTAAGTTTGTATCGGGTTGAATCAGTGAAACAAGTAAGCGATTCACATCAATGATTTCTTCAAAGATGGCTTGTTTTAATCTCGCATCTGTTACTGATCCATCAATTTTTACGATATCCCGAATATCATTGATTGATACATCTGGGAAAAAAGCATTCGTGCTAATTTTTTCGTGTTGTGGGGTTGGATTACCATTGGCAACAAAGCCCATATCAAACTCCTAAATGCACGGGTGGGAATAAGGATTAAAGAAAAAACTTGATTGGGTTTTTCTTAATATTTATTCGCCCGTGCGGTGCAGGGCACTTGTTAGAATGTAGGTACATTCGTTGTTTGTTCTAAATCTGCGATCATTTTCGTCACAGCTTTATGATCATTTTTTCCTCGGCATCGGTCATCTAATTTAATGGCCGTTTCGAGGTGACTTTGTGCTTTTTTGGCAAGGGCAAGATCTTGTTCAGGAATACCAGACATGCTCTTCATTTCTGCTTTGCCCAGCGCGACATAAAGACGAGCTTTAACTTGCTCAGGCATATCAAATGCATGCTCTGGAAAATCGGCAGAAGTATGTAAAAGTTCTTCAAGTTTGATTAATACATTCAGATTGAAAGGCTCGTCTTCATCTTCGGCACTCAGTAATTTAAGCTGTGTTTCTGCGACTTGCTCATAAACAAAAGTGGCCACTGTTCGTTCAAACTGATCAGGCGTATTTAATTGTGCTTTTAACATATATTTCATGATGTTAATGGCATAGTCATAGTCGCCAGTATCTACCGTCCACACCAGCATATTACTGATGATTTCATCGGGTACATTTGGGCAACTTTCTAAGATGCCATCGACATATGATTTGTATTGATCAAAAAGCGCTTTCTTTTTTTCAATCTTTGAACTGGTGGCTTGAATCTGCTTGAGTAAACTCTGATCACGTTTAAGCTGTGAAAAAAGTTGCTCGTATACACTGGTTTGACGCATTTCGCCAAACATGGCTGCATCTGCTGCAGCCTGTTTTGCTTGATGCTTTAAAAAATGCTCTCGAGCAAAATTACGCATCTTTCACCTCAATATTTTCGGCCATAACTGCGAGGCCTAAATCTTCGATGAAATAGTCTTCATTTGAGGATTCGTAGTTTTCAATTTGGTCGCGTTTTGGGTTATCAATGACTGCACGTCTGCGCGAACCCTCTTGAACATAGATTGAAAGATTGTCAAAAGTTGTCACAAGGATTGTACCTTCAGGAAAGAAAGGCACTGAGTAAACAGGAAGGTTACCCATTCTTTTTTGGCTGATGATAATATCTGCAGCTAATTTTTCAGAGTTATTCTGATCTTTATTGACCAGTGGAAAGTATTTATCTGCTTGAAGTTTTCGGTTACATAGCACCACTAAATCGGGATTATCTTGATGAACTTCGTCAATCATTTCATCAACAATATTCATTACCAATGCATCGAGATTTTTGTAATCCCCTGTTGAGCCAATGATAATTTTTCCTTGAGTCGCTTTACCTGTACTTAATACACGTTGTGGATTTTCTTCACGTTGCTTTTGTAACCAGCCTTTATTTACATCTTGTAATTTTGGATTAGCAACAATATCCGTATTAGCAGCATAAGATGTACCATTAAAGCCGATCATAATACGATCTAATGCTTGGCGAATTTGAATCTGTGCGCTAAAGCGTTTATAGAAATCATTAAATTTTGCCCATTGATCTAACTTTTGGTATTTGATCGCTGTATCAAAATCTGTTTTTCGGCAAAAGTATGTACGCTCATCTAAACTTGATGGGTCACTCGCTTGGCGATCTGTTGAGTCTGTATTGGTACGAGAAGCGATTGGGCGACTGATCCCAAGTCCTATTGCAGAAGCAGATTGTTCATTGACTAGAAATACATTAATTCTACTTAAAAATGCAGATGATAGTTGAATTTTGCTTTCAAGTTTTTGTTGCACGGATGGTGTAACAGTAAATTTACTTTCAACTGAAGATGTTTGGTTTAATTCAGCCAATTGCACCATACATTTATTAAATTTTGTACGAGTATCTATACGCATTTTGTTCTCTTGTATTTATTAAATAAGATTAGCAGTCCACAACATCATCTTTGTCCGTAGCATTGAAGCCACTGGTCGTTTGAGGACGTGATGGGTTGGCTGGCTCTTTTGATAATTGATCTTTAAGCGAGTTGTATTCTGTTTCTAAACGATTGAACTTGGTCGATAGTTCTTCTAAATCGTTTCCAACTTTTTGAGTTTGCTGTGCAACTTCGATAATCGCTTCTTCATGTTGACTAAAGTCATGGGCTTGTTTTTTATTTTGCTTGCTAAACATCGACTTAATGGTGTCGATAACAGAAGTTTTTTCTTCTTCGACTTCAATATTTGCTTCTGTGGTTGCCGTAAATAAATTGTTTGGATCTGTCTTTTTGTGGGCAAATGGATTGACTTGCGCCCCTGCAGCAAATTGCAACATTTCAGTGCCTAAAGAGGCAGGATTGTCTGTGACAGCCAACCCAACTAAATAAGCTTGATCTGTATCTGAAAACTTAGGGCTGACTTCCATTGAAGTAAATAATTTTTGCCCAGCTTTCGTCAGCTTCACTAAATTGGCATTGGGTTTGATTTGAGCATATAGCGCGGGTTTTTCTTCACCGTTAATGGTTACATTTTCGACTTTTAGGGCTAAAACCGTACCATATGATCCGAAAGAACTTTCTGGGTGAGCGCCCTTGATATGTTCAACATTAACAACGGCTGTATATACTTTGGGGTCATAACTAGCAGCCATTTGCTTAATCCAACTTGCATCAATCGCACGGCCGTCTGTTGTTGCACCAGCTACTCCAATACAGAACCAGTTTGTTTTTGCTTTATCACTCATTGTGAAAACCTAAAGTTTAATTAGGTGCAGAATGAAGAATAAGGGGCACTCTGTGCAATGAGAAAAATTCTTTAAAGTCACTTTAAAAACTTTTTGTGGCTGATAAAAAGTTTTCAAACTGCCAACCTTGCACTGTCTTGTTAAAAACAGTGTCACTATGAACGATCTTTCTCCCATTGCTAACTTATCGCTTGTCTTAGACAATCGGCTTAAAGCCAAATTTTTATATTGGCTTGGCTGGAAAGTTGTCGACATTGCCGAAGCAACGGGGGAAAAAGAACGTACTGTAAGCGCATGGAAAGCGAGAGAAAAATGGGAAGAAGAAAAACCCGAAAATCGGATTGAAGAAGCGTTAGTTATTAAAATTACAACGCTAATTTTAAAAAATAAGAAAACCAGTGGTGATATTAAAGAACTTGATTTACTCATGCGCCAGTATGAACGCTTTGCACGTATTGAAAAATACCGTGAGGGAGGTTCTGAAAGTGATCTAAATCCAAACTTACAACAACGCCATATTAAGAAAAAGCAGAAATCTAATCACTTTGATGAAGAACAAACAGAGCAATTAATTAGTTTATTCGAAGCTGAGATGTTTGATTATCAAAGAACGTGGTATAGAGCTGGCGACCAAAGAACACGTGTCATTCTGAAAAGTCGTCAGATTGGTGCAACGTGGTACTTTGCACGAGAAGCTTTAATCGATGCCGTTCAAACAGGGCGTAATCAAATATTTTTATCTGCCTCTAAAGCACAAGCACATATTTTTAAAGGTTATATTCAAGCATTTGCAGGCGAAGCATGTGATGTTGAATTGACAGGCGACCCAATTATTTTATCAAACGGTGCGAGTCTGACATTTTTAGGAACGAATGCAAAAACAGCACAGGGGCATCATGGCAATTTTTACTTTGATGAGTTCTTTTGGACACATGGGTTCAACGATTTAAATAAAGTTGCCTCTGCGATGGCTTTGCATAAGAAATGGAGAAAAACCTATTTTTCAACGCCATCGACAATGGCGCATCAAGCCTATGAATTTTGGACGGGTGAACGCTATAACAAACGTAGACCTAAAGACCAACAAATTAAATTAGATATTAGTCATGATGCGCTGAAAAACGGTAAACACTGTTCGGATAAGATGTGGCGACAAATCGTTACCATTTTAGATGCAGAAAATGGGGGCTGTGATCTATTCGACATTGAAGAACTCAAATTTGAGTATTCAGCGGAAGAATTTGAAAACCTCTTAATGTGTGGGTTTATTGATGATGGTGCATCAGTTTTTCCTTTAGAAATGTTACAGCGCTGTATGGTTGATTCATGGGAAAAATGGAGTAACGATTTTAAACCTTTCCATCAACGACCATTTGGCAATAAACCTGTTTGGATCGGTTACGATCCTGCCTTAAGTGGTGACAGTGCTGGTATTGTAGTCGTTGCCCCACCTGACCAACCCAACGGAAAATTTAGAGTATTAGAACGTCATCAATTAAAAGGTGATAATTTTTCCGAACAAGCCGAATTCATTCAACAACTGACAAGAACCTATAATGTCACTTATATCGGTATTGATAACACTGGGATGGGTACAGGCGTTGCACAATTGGTTCGTCAATTTTTCCCATTACTTACTGAGTACAGCTATTCGCCAGAAGTGAAAGCCTTTCTTGTCATGAAAACAATGGATGTTATTCGTAAAGATCGCCTTGAGTTTGATGCTGGGGCAACGGATTTAGCACATTCAATGATGAGTATTAAGAAAACACTTACTGCCAGTCAAAAGAAAATCACCTATGTCGCAACTCGTTCAGAAGAAACAGGACATGCGGATTTAGCATGGGCACTCATGCATGCACTCGCGAATGAACCGCTTGAGGGTCAAAACACAAATAATAAATCTACTTTGGAAATTTATTCATGAACTTAAAAACGATGTTGCTAGGGAAAGCTCAAAATTTCCTTAAAGATAATTTAAATTTAACGTCCCATTCACAGCATGAAGCATTCACTTTTGGCGAACCTACCCCTGTGCTAGATGGGCATGATTTATCTAATTATTTAGAGTGTTATTGGAATGGTCGATATTATGAACCTCAAGTGAGTATTAATGGACTTTCAAAATCTTGTAAAGCCACGCCTTATCTAAGTTCTGGCATTATTTTTAAACGTAATTTCTTGGCTAATTTATTTAAACCACATCCCCAACTTTCTCGCAAATCCTTTGAACAAATTGCTTTAGATTTTATTTGGTGTGGAAATGCGTATGTCGAAAATATTCAGTCACGTTTAGGCAATACCATTGAATATAAACCAGCCTTAGCCAAGTCTATGCGTGTCGGAAAAGATGATACATTTATCATGCTTTATAATGGGGATGAGGGATTTGAAGAATGGCAATTTGCACAAAATACAATCTGTCATATTCGTGAAACAGATATAGACCAAGAAATTTATGGAGTTCCTGAATATGTAGCAACATTACAAAGTGCATGGCTAAATGAGTCAGCAACTTTATTCCGTAGAAAATATTATAATAACGGTTCACATGCAGGATATTTAATGTATGTGAATGATCCAAGCCTAGATGCAAACGATGTATCTTCTTTGCGCTCTGCTTTGCGTAATAGCAAAGGACCAGGTAACTTCCGCAATGTCTTTTTACATTCGCCCAATGGTAAAAAAGATGGTGTGCAAATTATTCCAATTTCTGAAATCGCTGCGAAAGATGATTTCGCAAGCATCAAGAATATTTCACGAGATGATATTTTAGCAGCACTTCGGATTCCCCCTCAATTGTTAGGGATCGTGCCACAAAATACGGGAGGGTTTGGATCAATTAAAGATGCATCGGAAGTCTTTTATCAAAACGAGATCCAACCATTACAATCTAGAATTATGCAGATTAATGATTGGGCTGGAGATGATATTATTCAGTTTAATAAATATAAACTAGATACATTAAAATAATTTTTCTTTTTAATTTCAAAAAAATTCTTTAAATTTTGACATTTATATATTTAAGGACTCTGAAATGTCTGATAAAGAAAATATTAAATTCTCAATTAAAGAAGCGACTATTCGCTTCTTTTTGTATTTTATATAAAGATTTTTTCAGAAAATCATCTTATCTAAAATCAAAAAAAACCTCATCAAATTGATGAGGGCTTTTTGCATTATTGTGTATTCCACACATCATTACGGTAATACAGTTTGAACTATTTCAACATGTTCTAAGGGATGTCCAATAACAATCGCCTGTCCTTTATCACCTATCTGCAAGCAGAGTCTAGATAGAGAATTGTCAGAATACCTAACACGCCACTGGTTAGATTCTTCATTTTCCGATTCTAGAAATACAACTAAACCCGTTTCACCAGATGGATGTTGAATTAAGTCACTTTCAAAAATTGGATATCCAGAATAATCAGTCCACGGAGCTAATCTATTTGTTTTTAAAAGCTCATCTCTCTGTAGTAAAAAACTTTTATATTGATCAAAGTTATTTTTCATAAAATCCCTCAACTGAGAATAGCATTACCTATAAAAAATCTTACCCGATGTCCATTTTAAAAAATATAAAAATTTCTTTTATCTCATCCAGACTAAGCCCTGCCGCTCTGCTTCTAATGCTTTTTTTAAATCTAATAATTCATTAATTTTTTTAGGCTCAACTTCTTCTAAAATATTCTTTTCTGTAATAGCAATCATACTTAAAAGATCTTGATATTCTAATTGGGTTGATTCAGGGTTCTTTAACATTTTACGTTTCCTATGTAATTTTGGTATTTTTGGTTTTAAAATAATAACTTACGTTATTTTCTATAAAGCCATTATCGCTCCGAATCATCTTTTAATCAAGCAATTTATTTGACATTTTTGTCAAAAAAAACCTTTACAAATTGACATTAATGTCATATAATAGTTTTATTGTTTAAACAGGAGTACAACATGAGTTGTAACGAATTTAAACGATGGCTTCTCGCGAAAGGCGTAGTTTTCATACGAAGAGGAAAAGGATCACACTGGATTATTGGCTTAGACAATAAAAGAAGTGTATTTCCTGATCATCAAAGTAAAGAAATAAAAGAAGGTACTCGTTTAAAAATCAAAAAGGATCTGGGGCTTTAGCCTCAGATTCTTACAACTCAAATACTCTATTATTAGTATTTAGGATGAACTTATGGAATATCCCTTTATCATCAAAGATGATTCTGATTATTTTGAAATTACGTGTCGGGATCTACCAGCTTTAACAGCTATCGCTTATTGCAAAGAAGATATTGAGAAAGAAGCGATTGAAGCGTTACAAACAACTTTCATGATCTATATGTCAGATCGTGAAAAGATTCCTTTACCATCCAAAAAACAGGATGGTGAAGTCGTTTTCAGTTTAGACTTTAGATCAAGTTTAAAAGTTGCTTTATACAATGAAGCTTTAAGCCAAAAAGTTACTAAATCGGAAATGGCTAAGCGCATGGGATTAACGCCTAAACAAGTGGATAGAATTTGGGATGTAAATCATCCGACTAAATTTGAAACAATTGAACAAGCGTTTTTTGTTTTAAACAAAAAGATCGTTCATAAAATCATATCGATCTAACTCAGAAATCAGAAAAAATCCTCATCAATTCGATGGGGATTTTTTTCGTCTACAAAAAACCTGTCTGGACTGTCCAATAGCTGCCGAGCGCAGTTGCCCCGCCCACCTGCCCCGTGCAAATGTGTCAATTTCCCGACACTGGCAGACTACTACAGTATATTGCTGTATATCCCAATGTATAAGGCTTTCAGAGGGTAATATTCCCTATTTCGTAATACTACATTTTACTACACGACAAACATTCACCCAGTTTTCCTAAAAGTTTCCAGATTAACGCTTGGATCTGGGGTGCTGCTTGGGGATACCTGATGCGTAATTGCATACTCGCCTCGTGCTGTGAAACCACAAAATACGTTCGTACATTGAAAATACGATACACGGAAAAGTTCAGCCTCTAAGTGGCTCGATGTTAAACGCATTTTTGTTTTACAATGTGGACAAAGGAATAGCTGTCTTGATGACATTTGTTTTCACCTATCTGTTATTTTGTTTTTCTGCATGTGTTGCACAGTCTATGCAAAGTTTTACAGCACCCAGCTTCTGACGTTGTATAGGGATGTCTTCACCACATATTTCGCATTCTTTAAGTGATGGGATATCGTAATTTTTGAAGGCAACTTTAACTTGGTTCAGTTGATTTCGTTGTGCAATGTCGATGTTGTCTGCCATTTTTCTCTATTTCTCGTATTTCTTTCTATTTGCTCGCACAAGCGATCTTTATTAATAGTCTGTAGGGTTGGTTATCTTTATGCGTTTATCGCGCCTGTAAAGCCAATTTCACGCAAATAAGGCTCTAGTTTTTTGCATTCAGTCGGATTACTTAGCTTTTTTGCGATTTTTGCTGCTAATTGTTCATAGCTTTCGTTACCTTCCGCATATTTGCTTGCGATTTCTGGTAAGTGAGATAGTTTTTGAGCGAACACATGAATTTGTTTCTCAGTCATTGTTTTTTGATGACTTGCTTTTGATTTTGTATTCGTAGATGAGATTGGCTTTTCGTACTTACTCATGTTTTTAAGTAACCAGTCGACGAAGTAGTACATTTTCATACTGTCATTTAAATTTTTGTCTGCATTGAATTGCTCGAACGCATTTTTCTCTCTTTCAAACCAAGATGCCTTCCCGATCTTTTCCGCAGTGTCTGAATCTGTGACAAACGAAAGCTCTGTTTTTAATTTTTTAAACGAAAACCAGTTTTTTATATTTATAGGTTCTATTGGTAGATTACTTGATAGATTCTGCGTCCCAATATTGGGACTGTTCAGAGTACCGTTTTTGGGACTGTTCAAAGTACCAATATTGGAACTGTTCCGTTTTTGGGACTGTTCCGTTTTTGGGACTGTTTCCTCACGTCCTATTACTCCAGTTAAACGATAAACTTTGACCTGTCTTGTTACTCCTTTACGCTCACCAGTATCTTGTATTAATTGAAGACCAATTAACTCAGAAATAACTTTTACAATTGTCTTTCTGTTTAGCAGAGTATCTTTAGTCAAACGTTCATAACTTGGGAAACATGTGTGGTCTTCCCCTGCACGATCTGCAAGAGAAATTAAAACAAGTCTTTGGGTTGATGTTTGAACTGGTGCTTTCCATGCCCAAAGTGTTGCATCTAAACTCATATTGAATCCTGATATATGTATCCAGAACGTTCTGTCTACATATGAAATAAATAAAAAAGAAAAAGGGAGATTTTAATTACTTGAATTTGAATATTCTTTTTCTTCAAAAGATGAAGAAAAGAAATCAACTAAAGATTTGTGTGTTAAAACACCATTTGAAGCATGAACCATTGCATTTAACATTTTGATGCTTGGCTGTCTTTTCTTATAAACCAACTGCTTATTGATATAACCGTAACTTGTTCCGACCTTTTGAGAAAATTGAATTCTCGCGTCTTTAGATAGTGAAGACCAAAACTCAGAAAACATTGTGTACTTTCTTTAATCTTAAAATTTAACCCAAATGTACTTCAAAGAGATTCTTTATTCAATTTATTTTTAAGGTTAAGGTACTATTTTTATTCACCTCTAAGGTATAAATTTATAAAAATACAAATGAATTCAGGTTTTAAACAATGAATATAATGAGTGATTTAGCTAAGACCAGGCGAAAAAATACTTTAGCTTTACTTGCTGATAAGCATATGACTAAAAAAATGTTAGCAGAGGGCATAGATGTTAGTCCTCCTCTTATTAGTGCGTACTTAGGTAAAAATCCTCACAAAGCAATGGGTGACAACCTTGCTGCAAAAATATGTAAATTTCTAGGTGTAACACTTCGCGAACTTGATACAGATCAAGACTTTATTGATAGTATAATTAGAGATAGCGCCCCAATATTTGGTGACTCAGCTATCAAAACAGAGGATAAGTATGTATTAGTTCCTTTATTTAAGAATGTAAAAGCCTCATGTGGAAATGGTTATTTAAATGATGATAATCAAGAGGTTGAAATGATTCCATTTGATGGAAAGAAGTTGTCATCTAGAAATATTAGTAAAAAAAATGTGCAAGTAATTTTTACTGACGGTGACTCCATGTTACCGATTATTCCACATGGTGCTCAGGTATTCTTAGATAGAACTAGGAATACAGTTCAACGAGATGGGTTAATTTATGTTATCTGTTTAGGGGAATTGGTTTTAGTTAAATATTTATTTAGGCTGCCTAATCATGGACTCAGAGTGGTGAGCGCAAATTCTAATAAGGACTTGTATCCAGACATTATTTTATCCAAAGAAGAAATAGAGTCGGATACCTTTCACATTACTGGTCAAGTATTTCATGTAGATTATGAACTTCCATTTTAAAACTTAATTTATAAATAATTGTGCTAAATGCTTAACTTTGATGTTAAGCATTTTTTTATGTATAGAGAATTAACCTAAAAATTAAATTAATTTAACAATTAACAACAATAAATTTTTATATAGAAAATTATTATTAACTCCTTTAGAATTAAAATTAGTTAATTTAATTAAACTATTTTTAACCAAAGTAAAAAGCCCGTATCAAACCTTCAAATCTAATACGGGCTAATGCCTTTCAGCGAGAGTAATTATGAGCCATCTTCATACTCATGGTCAAACAAGTATTGTTTCTCCATCATCAAAACAGAAATTTTTTAGCGCGATTGCACAGGTGTTATGCCACAAAATCAAAAAAATAACTAAAGGATTGACATCCTCCCCGACCTGAGAAGCGATTAGCTTCGCAAGACAGAGATTCCTCCTGCGAGACGCTCATGTCCGAGCGCAAGAATATTCAGTGCTGAGTTTATATCTCGATCATGGAGTGTACCGCACTCCATGCACTGCCATTCTCTTATTCCAAGACCTGTTCTACCTTTCGGACTACTGAGCCGTGAGCTACAGCACGAACACGTTTGGGTCGTATACATTTCATTGACTTCCTCAAACCATACGCCTGCGTTCTCGCATTTGTACTTGAGCATGGCTCGAAAGGTCGTCCAACTTGCATCAAGTACAGACTTAGCTAATTTTGTCTGTGCCAATGCTTTGGCATTTACATTGCCAACAATGATCATTGCATGGTTATTCACAAGTTTGTATGTGAATTGATGCAACATATTCTGTCTAATATTCTTAATCTTGGCATGGATCGCTTTAACACGTTTTTTATTCTTAGCTCTTTGAGCAATACCTAATTTTTGTTCATACTGACGATATATTTTAGGGGCTTTGAGTTTTACACCATCTGAGCATGTAGCAAGGTCTTTTAACCCTAGATCAATGCCTATTGCTGTGGTTGATACTGTTTTCTCAATCTTTGGTGTATCTACGACCAAACACACATACCAACGCCCACGACTATCTTCAACGAATGAGCCTGTCTTAACTTTGTATTTTGAAAGTCCGTAGCTATCCCATAGTTTGAATTGATGTTTACCGTATTGAACATAGCCATCAGCGTACTTCACAGCAACTTTTTTGAATGGAATCCAACCGAGTGAACGTCTTGCAGATTTCTTATTGCTTACTCGCCAATTCAGCTTGGCTTTCTTAAACTGTTTACGTCTTATAATGAGTTCTTCTGTCACGGCTTGAACAGTTTGGCTATGCAAGCCACACTCTTTTGATGTGCCTTTGGTGTATTTCGCAACATCATAGGCTGAGAAGAATTGCCCTGTTTTTTTGAGATGCTTAAAACACAAATCATTGACATAATTCCAAACAAAGTTCACCTCAGATGCGAGTTGGTCTAGCACCTTGCAATGTTTGTCTTTTATGCGTAATTTAAGTGTTTTCATAGACTTATTATAGCAAATTATTGTTTTTACTTCACTGTTTTTAGTGCTCCTAATAACCCAAAATTAAAATGTATCTTGAGCTATGCTGAAGAACTAGGAAAACTAGAGTCAAGCGTAAAAGAAAAAGTCCAATACTGGAAGGTAAAAAAGCAGAGTTAATACTCTGCTTTTTCTAACTAATTGCTAACAAATTCTAAATTTTGTGCCTGTGTGGGTATTAGTACGCCAGCATGTTTGTTTTTCTTAATCTTCGTTTGCAAGCTCTGCTTTCTTAATTGCTTCTATGGCTCTGTAAGTAGATAAAAGTTCTGAAAAATATCCCTCTAAGGTTTCAATATCTCTAGCAATGCGATCATTCCCCCCTATAACCATAGTACAAGGAAATCCATTTTCACTTAGATCCAAAGAGGTAAGATCAGTATAAACTTTTGGGTGATTTATAGAACGTATTCTTAATATCTTTCTATCTATTCGCCCAGACTGATCTTCCACGGTTGTTTGAACTGCACTATTAGCTGCATATTTTACCAAATCAATAAATGTAGCATCTCTTGTAAAAGCAACTAATTCAACTTTGTTCGCAGATACATCTTGTATAACAAGATTGACCTGTTCAATTAGTTTATTTATTTCTTTAATATTTCTTTCTCTTAAGTTTAAATTAGCTTCCCCATTTTTTAGAGCTTCTCGCAATATATCTGCTATCATCATTATTTCTCCAAAATTGCATGAATAGGTCTATGATCAGATGGGTTTTCAAACTCTAAACTAAAATGGTCATTTATTAGCTTTTCAACATCTAATATATCAATATTAGCATCTTTTATTTGCCAACCATCACTTAAAAAATTTCCTGAAAACAAAATTTGATCTATAACCTGCCAGTAATTGTATTCACCACGCGCATAATAAAATGTTCCTATGGGGTTATTATCATTGCAAGGCAAAAATTTCCAACAAGGATTATATAATAGATGAGGATCGTCCCTCACTATTTGTTGATGTCTAGAGCTTCTTAAACCATTTATCATCTCAGGTGAAAATGGTTCAGTATTAAAATCACCTAGAACTATAAACTTTCTATCATTATCTTCATCCTTTCGAATGCTTAAATTTTGGCGGATATATGAGGTAATAGAACGTCTTTTTTCTGAATTTTCAGCCAATTTAGATGGTAAGTGGGTTAAGTAAAAGCTAAATTTTTCACCACTTTCATACTCAATAAAATCATAATACTGATAGGCTTTAATGACGTGTCTTCTCTCGCCATCAATCCCCCATCTCATGTCTATACATAAAAATTTATTTTTAAAGAAAATAGCAGTGTCATAATATATCGATTTTTCATGTTGCTCTTTATATTTAAACGAGTAACCAAAGCTTTCTATTTGCAAAGCTTTATACATAAACTCTATATCTTCAGGAGACACCTCTGAAAGACAAATAAAGTCATATTCTAGGCTTATAAAAAGCTGTATGACTTTTGCTACCTGAATTTTTTGACTATCTTCGGATTTATTCCACTTACTAGACATAGGTGGAGAGAGCTTCGTATTCCACAAAACAATGGATAACTTATTCATCGGATTATTTCATAGCGACATAAATTATTAAAACAACGAGCCTTTTGAATAACCATACCATTATTTAATTGAACTTGTTGAATCTCTTCTTTTGTCTGAATCAAATCTAAATAAAACTGAGGACCATCAGCATCTCCAAGCAAAGAGCGAGTAACTTTTTGTCCTAGCAAGAACATCTCATTTACTTTCTTAGGGTCTTTTTCATCAAACTTCCACCAAACCTGAATAAAATTCGGACTTAAATCAATTTCCAAATTATTCGATAAGCTTTTGTGAAACCAATACTGTATCATTGGGCTATTTTTAGCATCAAGTCCTTTCTCTTTATCTACTACAGGCAGACCTACCATTTTAAGAATCGCTTTGTCTTCATTAATATTAACCTGATGTATTTTCATATTCGGGTCTATATCTGGAGTAGTCGCATGCAAACGCATATCTTCTTGCACTTCATCGCTAAGTTTTTGTTGCTGATCTAAATTAGCTTGAGCTTCTTTGTCTACTTGAGCCTGTTGCTTATCTTCTTCAGAAGAAGAGCATCCTATAAGTAACGATGTACT
Source organism: Acinetobacter pollinis (assembly GCF_015627175.1). Lineage (GTDB taxonomy): Bacteria > Pseudomonadota > Gammaproteobacteria > Pseudomonadales > Moraxellaceae > Acinetobacter > Acinetobacter pollinis. The sequence goes on from NZ_VTDQ01000022.1 coordinate 23,134, forward strand.
TAACATGACTGTAAATAATAATTTATAAAATATTTTTTGTTGATTTCTCATACTAGGGCTTTATTTACTTTAATAGCTGATAATTATAGCATTATTATTTTTTCTGCGAGTATGCACAATTATTAATAATTGATTGTTGAAATTAAAACACCTGATCCACTAGATGGTTGATCAGGTGTTTTTAATCTATAAAAAAATTAATCTTTTACATCAAATCCCATTTTCTTGAGTTTTGTTTCTGTATATTTATCAATAGCTTCAATATACATAGTTGTTTTATTTAATTTTTTACCTAGGATTCTGTTCTTCTTATCATGCTGTAAAATATAGTCTAGTCTCAACAGTAGCTCTAAAGGCATATTCATTGAAACCTTCTCAGTGATTGTTTTTAATTCATCACCTGTTAAGTTAATTCCATCTCTCCAAGGTTTCTGTGGTATATCCTCTTTAGGATTAGTCTGTTCTTCTAAAGAAGTGTGTAATGGAGCATCGTTAATTATCTTTTTTTGTGCTTCCTCTGGAGATGTACTTTCAAGACCACTTTGAATGGGCTTATTTCTGCTTGGTAAAGTACCTCTCATTTGATCACCTCATTAAATAGTTGCATAAATTCATTTTTAGCTATATCTATATATTTTTTCTCACGATGATTTTCAGGCTCAAACTCGGTTAAACCTAATCCAGCATCAAATGCTCGTCCATACCATGCCCTATCTCCGATTGTAACGCTTACAGGTTCAATATTTGGCTCGTCAACTATACTCTGTATTGCACGTTCAATTTCAGGCTTAGAACCAACATGAGGTGTACATGTAATAACTCCAAGGACTTTTGCTTTTTTCTTTCTTGTTTGATTAATTAAGCTAATTAAGTCTACTGTTTTCCAAAAACCTGACACATTACTATTCGCACCAACTCTTAGTGGAACGAGAATAACATCAGCCACAGCCATAGCAGCTCGGAGTTCTGAGTTATCGTAACCTCCTGCATCTATAACCATGTGATCATATTCTTGCCCTGACTTTTCAAGCTCAGCTTGTATATCGCCAGATATATAATAGAACCTTCCTTGAATTTCTGTCCTATTTTCACTCCATACCTCTGAAGCTGATTTATTTGCACTATCTAAATCCACACCTATAACAGCATGTTGTTTTGCTAATTCGGCTAAAAATGACGTGGCTAGAGACGTTTTTCCAACTCCACCCTTTGCATTTGCTATTAATATAATCATCGTTATTAGGATTCTAGAAATCAATCATACCCACATCATAACCAATCATTGATAATTACACAACATTATGACCATATATTTACAGATGAATACATATAGATATATGGTCATATATATTACTATAATAATATAAAAATAATATTTAAGTATGTTTATATTATTGTTTATTAAGTATTTTTGAATCCAATATTTTTTAGAAATGAAATATTTTTTTCTACAAATTCAGGGTTATTCATTTCATCAATTAATCTATTTTCAAGTTCAGAGTATTCTTCCCCAATTTTTGCATTTTTACTTGAGAACTCTGGATCATATGCAAGTTTTTTTGCAAAAAAACTAATCTGTTTATCCGTCAGTTTAGTAAACAAGTCCAATGTATCTGGGTCTCTGTTTGTAGAAACAGTTTTTATTTTCTGGACATTCTTCTCTTTAAAAAAGAAATTTATCCCAGAGATACGCCTTCCATCTTTAAGCTGTTCATATTTTACAATCAGGTTTGTAGAATCATTAATCTGCTTAATGGCAGGCTCTAAAACACGCTTTTTAAAATCATTCATTTTTAAGTATTCATTTTCACTTAAACCGATTTTTTCCCTAAACTCAGATAAACTAAAAGAGGCCTTCCCAACAACTCTCCAAGAAATAAGAAGTTCATAGAGGCGAATAGAATATTTACTACTTAGGTTTGATATCTCATTTAGATAGTAACTTGTAAATTGTTTCTCTAATCTTGTTATTAGTGGTACAACATCTGGGGAAAAAGTTATTTGTAAAAAACCAGAACTATCTTTATATGAAATACGGCTTACCCATCTTGATTTGGTGACAATTTCCTTGTTGTCTGTATCTAACTCTCTATATGTGAACTGTCTTTCAAATAAATTATTCACTGCATTTTTAAGTACTTCATATGCTGTTTCTTTTGTTGTATTAAATTGCTTTGCATAATCTTGGGCATAAATTTTTAAAGGTGTTACAGCATCAATACCTGTTTCGGTATTTCGTGCTTGAACAATAGACATTAGAATTAATCTTTGCTCACTGACTTCTAGATTATAACTTGCATTGATTAGAGTATTTGCTTTGACAATTAAATCATTTTTCAATTTTCAATGTCTCATTTATGTTTAAAAGAGACATTAAACTATAATGTCACATAATACAAGGAAATTGTCACCTTATAACAAGGAAATTGTCACCTTATAACAAGGAAATTGTCACCTTATAACAAGGAAATTGTCACCTTATAAGAGCTGAAATCACCTAGTAACAAGAGTTACAGGCTACCTAAAAGCATTAAAAGTAATTAAAAGTAATTAAAAGTAATATTTTTTTATTTTATTCTTTTTTTTAAACTGTTTTCCCCTTTGAATCTTAATTACATTTATAACAAGGAAATTGTCACTTTATCTTTAGATTATACCCAAGTTAGAAATTCTTAATTTTTTAGTTAATATATCATTAGACTATCATTTAAATAAAAAAGCATACCGATTTGTGATTTTATCTTTTATCTTATAAATTTAACTCTAAATGATAAAAATCGCTAATAATGTCAACTATGTCACATTAAATTACATTTATAATTTATAATTATCTTAATTGATATTTTAGGTAATTTTATGAAGTCTGCAATTGTTGTGGGAAGTACCACTACTCATGGTGGTGTAGTAAAAGATGGTGAGCCTAGATGGCTAGTAGATGGTAAAGCTGCGCATCTTGGTGGAATGACTCACTATTGTCCTCAGTGTAAAACAGTATCAACAGCTATACCTGATCCTAGTAGTTTGAATGTTTATGGAAAGCTTCTAATTCTTTCTGGAGATAAGGCTTCTTGTGGTGCTGAATTTGTACCTACACAAAACCTTTTAGTTGTTGATAGAACCAGTGCTCAATATTCATCAATTGTTGATTCAAAGAACTCCAATTTCTTATCTAGTGTTCCATACTTTGATGAACAGTTTGTATTAAAAACTAGCGAAGGAGATATCTTAGCTAATACACCCTATACCATAAAAATGAATGATGGAAGTTTTAAGAAAGGTGTATCGGATGGAAATGGTAAAACAGAAAGAATTCAAACTCAAAAAAGTGAGAAATTAGAGATTTATATAGGTGACATTCACGAATGACAACAAATGTAGGAATAACAAATAGACGGGAAAATAGTGCTCAACAAGCTTCTTTTAGTGTTCGGTATACTCGATCTATAGATACAAATGGTTGGTTAAAGGTTAGATTAGAGCCGAATGGTGAGTTTATATATCTTTGTGAATATACAAAGGTCTTAATCCAAAGAAGCTATGAAGGAAGAACTTTTTTTCTTATTAATGAAGGAATATATGCAAATAAAACAGCAAGTCTAAGTAACTCTAACTCATCAAAATGTTTGATTTCATATAAACGTGGTATAGGAGCCACATTAAATGTAAAAGTAGTTGGTAGAAAGAATGAAAGGTCTTTGATTCGTAATGAGAATTTAGACCAACTCTTTGCAGAACTTAGTTTTAATGGAGTTAAAGCTAGAATAACACTCGATTCAGGTGTTCATTATCGGGAAACGAACAGAAATAGCCCTTCCTTTGGCCAAGTAAAACAATCACAGCCACTGCCTAAGGGTATATATAATATTATGGCTCCAGATTATGCAAAAGATGCAGCCATGACAGCATTTTATCGTACATCTCCTAATGGCTTCTCTGGATTACAGTATGATACTGCTTGGTTTCCTATTGAGTATGCACCAACACACAACAGTAATTTTGTACATGTAGGGCATCTATCTGAAGGTTGTATTACATGTTATGAGGTTCAGAAATGGAACGATTTGTATCAATATTTGATTACTAACCGTACACCAGATGGTAAATATGTTGGTAAATTAATAATTTCTTAGGTGAAAAATGTCATTTTCAAAATCTATATGTTTGTCGATAATCATGAGTATATTCTTTATAAATACCGCATGTTCACAACATGAATTGGTGGAAGAATCTAGTGCTCATAATCAAGTGCATGACTTGAATGATATTAATACTAAATCTAAAAGAATTCTTGAAGAATTTAATTCTAAAAATAATACACAGTGGAAGTCTTTAGAGGCTGATCCCAGAACATTAGTTTCTAAGTGTACTAATCCGTTAAAAGCTATATGGTCTTCGGCACCTGAATACTATTCAAAAGAAGATAAAAGTTATTTTTACATTAAAGTGCATTGTGAAAAAAACTCATATAATCGTAAAAGTTGGGACGTATTTGTTTCAACAAATAGACCTATTTAATGGAGTAAGCAATTTATTATGACAACCATTTTTGAAGCATTTTCTAAAGATTTGGGTTGTTCTGTAACAGTTCCAGAAGCAGAAAAATTTTTTGACAAAAAACAAATTAAATCAAAATATGAGTTTCAATGTATTGGCGAAAATTGTTCTGCTAATATTACCTGTGCTAATTTAGATAAACCTAAAGATAAAAGAATAGTTCCTCCATATTTTAAGTACGTTTCTGAACATGCGGAAAATTGCTCAGAAGGAAAGCGTATTAAGATACTAGAAATAGAATTTGAAAAAAGAAAGAAAAAACGCGATTTATCTCATCTAAAAGAAGGTGATGTAATGTTAGATTTGACACCCTATAGTGATACTAAAAAAACTACCAGTCATACTTCTTCAACAGGTGGTTTGGACTCAAAAGAAACTGGAGAAACTAATGAAAATGATTCCACTTCAAATTCAAACAGACGCCCGATGCGTCTTAGGCTATCAGGTTTAGTCGACAAATTTGAAGAAAGAATTAATCTTACATTCGTAGATGATTCAAATAACAGAAGTTCATTAAATGACTTATTTATAAATTTTGAGACTGAACAAAATATTGAAGATTTACCTGATGAGCCAAAGATTTACTATGGCAAGGCCTGGATAAACCCAGCGAGAGGTGGTTATAGTATTAAGTTTATTCAAAAGATGAGATATAAAGAAGAACTTTTATTTGTCTCTTTTTATATTAGCGAATATAAGCTAAAAGATCTTTCGAAAAATTCACGGTTCTCATCGACAAAATTCGATGCATTTATTGAGCGAAAAAAACCCCTAAAAGTATATATTTATAGTGAACTTCCACCAGATCTAAAGAACGAAAAATACCTAAATTTTTATCTAAAGGATTTAAGTTATTTAGTCTATACTGATAATTGATGGTTAATTTTTTTAACCATATCTTGTTTAGCATTAAGGCGTGACTATCCACGCCTTAAGCGCTTTTCTGCTGCTTTCTTATTGTGATATACGTGATCTATGATTTTAAAGTTTGACTGGTTGCCAAAAGCACAACCAACTTATGAAGCTTGTATTAATGCTACAGCTCTAAATTATAGAACTGAATTAGATTTAGGTTCATTAGGAATATAAATATATGTCTACATTTCTATGGATATTAATATATATAGTATTTAGTATTATATATAAATGGATTATCTCATGGGGTGGTGCTAAGCATATTCAAGGTTGGAAAAGTATATTTTTTACAGATACAGAATCTACTTATTGGAATGTTGAACAGATTAGGTTAATGACAATATTTATATGGGTATGTTTTACAGTATTATTTTTAATTGGTCTATTTTATCCTGAGTATAGGTTTCTTAGACTTGCTAGTAAGCTTAATTAATCCACTCCCTATCTTAAACGATGGGGAGTAGATTGATTCAATTAATTCTTAACTTTATAACTTTTTAGAAATATAGCTGTGCGATTAGTTACGGTTTCAAGAGAATCTAAATCTATACTTTCTTTCTCTGTATGTGCTCCAGTACCCCATGGACCTAATCCATCAATAGATGCTTGCATATATTTACTGATATAGGAGATATCAGCACCCCCTCTATCATTAGAAGGAACAGCCTCTAAGTTTTTATTTACCAAATTTTTATTTATTTGATTAAATTCTTGCAATAGGCTTTTGTTTGCAGAGGTTTCTGCCATAGTAGGAATGATATCTTTAAATGATATTGTAGTCTGAGTAAGAGGTAAATTGTTCGATACAATTTTAGTCATTGTATTTTTAGCATAGTCTCTCTGTTTTTCATCTATATATCTAATGTCACCATGTGCTAGAGCACTATTTGCGACAATTGTTTTCTTTCCTTCGACTTTACCATTACCTTGCTCGATATCTTCAGTCGGATTTGATCCTCCTAAAAGAATTCCTGGGTTTATAGTTAAACCATCTGTATGAGATAATTTTTTCTGAACCTGATTAAGAACATTTGCGATCTCGAAGATAGCACCATAGCCTATATCTTTTTCAAATATACGTGATGAGTGAGATTGTTTACCTGAACTGTTGATGTACCACTCTGACAGTCCTCTGCGATTTGTAACGAGTTGATTATCATTGAGTGCAAATTCAAAACCTAGAGCTATATTATGGTTTTTAGCAAGATCTATTAAAGCCTTTCTAGAAATATCAGTTGGTTTCGCTGCAAATTCTTCATCCCCTACAAGCACGACTGTAATATTTTTATTTTTTAGTTCATTAATATGATCTAACGCTTTTAAAGCATAGATTATAGTGACGATACCCCCTTTATCATCTATAACACCGGGGCCTTTTGCGAATTTTTTATTTTCATCAATATATTCGAATTTTTGGAATTTGCTATTTGATGGAAATACTGTGTCCATATGGGCAATAATTAGAAATTTTTCTTTAGATGAAGGATCGCCAGTTTTAGTTGCAACTAAGCTACCAGCATGTTTCATATTTTCTGGTAATTCTTTCCATTCAACATTAAATCCAAGTGACTCAAAAAGTGGTTTTACTTTTTCTCCAACAGCGATAACTCCTGCTTTATTTTCAGTGCCACTATTTATATCTACAAGTTCTTTAAGTAGCGAAATTTGTTCATCTTTCTTTTCTTTGGTGTAAAACAAAATGTTTGGGTCATTCGCTTCTATAGCTAGCGTATGCTGAGAAATTGCGAATAGAGCTGTTAATAACAGAGATTTATGCATTGAACCGTCCAAAATAAATATATTTAAAGGGACTTAGAGTATACTTTTAGATGAAAAAAACATTATATGTATTGTTAATAAATATATTGATTATAAATATATTAATGCTTCCAAGTTACCTCAAAGCTATATTGTTTGTAGAGCACTAATTGTGGTGAATATTCAATTTTTTAACCATATCTTGTTTAGCATTAAGGCGTGGATAGTCACGTCTTAAGCGCTTTTCTGCTGCTTTCTTATTGTGATATACATGATCTATGACCTTAGGGTTTGACTGGTCGCCATACGTCACAACATGCCGAGTTTTACCTTGATCGGTTGAATAGAACGTTTTTAAGCCTGTGTAGGGCTTCATATCGATTTGATTATGTGATTTAAACTTTCCTGTTTCTAAGTCTAACAGTGAATATTCACGATCTAAGCGTTGCTGGGCTGCAAGTTTTGAATAATATAAATATGTGAACTCTTTGACATGTGCCTGGTCGCCTTTGGTGAGTCTTATGGCATTATTTCCATCTTGATAATAAACGGCTACACCTGTCCATTTTTGGTTCTTTTCTTTCTCGAACTGGTCTTCGAATAATTCTGTGACATCGTCTGCATCTGGAAAAAATACTTCAAGTGTTAAGTCTGTTGTATAGCCACTTGAGTTGTCCAGAGTATCTGTAACGCTTGTCCCAAGCCAATAGATATCGTCTATATCTGCTTTAAATCCATAAAATAGAAATGTCATTTCTGGAATGATGTTCGGATCACCTTTAGCGAGATGGTAGCTCATTGTTGCCGAGTTGCGTTTTAAGGAATTAAGTTTTGATCTAGCTGCGAAAGTTGCTGATTTTTTATCTCGATGAATGTGCCTTAGTTCTTTAATGTTTGTATTGCTTTCATCTCCGACAATAACTTCGAGTTTTTTAGCGAGTTCTGTATCGTAGTAAAAGGCTTTGACCCCTGAAACTTCTTCCCCACCTGAACTAAAGCTATAGCGATGTTGATCGCCATTTTTTCGCTGTATCCACATGGTAGGGAGCTGTTTTCCTGAAGCTGATTTACTTTGTCCAGTGGGCATAAAAAGGAGTGTATTGTTCTTTACGGTAGCGAGGGCATCGTATTCGTCTGCAAGCCGAATAATTAAATTTGCATCTGACTCATTTTGATCTAAATGGACAATGGTTTCACTGCCAAGTTTTGGGTCGATGGCAAGATCTAGACTTTGTTCTAATGAAATGAGGGTGAGTAGTGTTTCTAAAGTAATATTGTTAAAACTGCGCTCTTTTTTCTGTTTAAAAGCGGTTTTCATATCTGCACTGGTCGCGCGAATATGAAGAACGTCTGGCGGTCCAGAATGTTCAATTTCTTTAACGATGTAATTGCCTTTGTAGACTAAGCCTGAATTTGACCATCCAAGCCATACCGCAATAAGTGCATCTTTTGGAGGGATGTCTAACATTCCATCATGATCCGAAAGCTCTAGATCCAATGTGTCCGTTTCTAACCCTCGTTTGTTCTCAATTTTCAAATTGATTAATCGATTATTAATTTTAGATGTAATATCTACCCCATCGACTTCCAGTTTAAAAATCGGGGTAGGGGAGCGATGAAGTGCATCATCAACAATAGAATGAAGGGGAGCGCTCATAGTAAGCCCACCAATTGACCCAATTTGTTGCCGACTAAAGTACCCGATTTCATGGTCTGAGTAATTGTGATTGAAAAATCAATTTTATTAGGTGTTCCATCTTTAAAAAAATAGGTCTGTGTTTCTTGTAAGTCATCGATACGGTAAAGGCCATATACTTTCCCATTTCCGTTAATTAAGGGGAATGATGTTCCTGTATCACCCATAATGCGGAGTGCTGAAATACTTAACTGAGAGCCGAATTCTGGAACAATTGAGCCGTTTAATGTGATGGTATCATCGCCACGACCTAAGAACTGAGAGACTGGCATATCTCCAACACGTGCATTGCTGGCATATCTCCACGCGGTTTTTCGTTGTAACTGTTCATAACTGGCCGTTTTGAGTGAAAATATAAATACTCCAAAGATCATCATCATTTTTTTTATTCCGTATCGTAATAAGCTGTACGTTGCTGAGCATTTTGTGCGCGTTTTAGTTTGGCCACTTCATTTCTGACTAGATTAGCAATATCGTGTACGGAATGGTTTGGCTGAGCATGAATCTGAATATTGATATCTCCCTCTGTGATTTGTTGAGGAACACGTGGTGAAGTATTCGGTTTACTGAGGTTGATTGGACGTATCTTGGCGATAATTGGCTCTATAGCCACTTCTTTAATGGCCTGTACGCTACTATGAACCTTATTTGAAAGATCAATTTGTGAGGCTTGATTAAATAGATTAAGCGGTGTATTCGGCTTTTCTTTTGCTAAAGAAGTTCCTAGATTGCCAATATTGAAACCATTGGAAATAAATCGTTTTGAACCTGTCATGAGGGGGGAGGCAGAACTGATATCTATTGTTTTACGTGACCAGTCAGGCATCCAACTATTAATTTTTTCCCACAAAGGTTTTAGTCGATTAAAGCCTTTTTCTATACCAGACGCTAGTCCGTCTATAATCATTGTTCCAAAGCCTGTAAACGTATTCGGAAGTTCAATGCCAAACCAGTCCATGACTTTTTGAAAGGCTTTATAAAATAGACCAATGGGTGACCAGTTTAAGATCACTGCACCTATGGCAGTGATTCCACCATTAAATACATTTTTGATTTCTTCCCAACGTTTTGAAAACCATTCTTCTAGGGGGGAAAAGGTTTCTGTGATTTTATCCCATACACTGCCAGCGCCTGTCTTTGTCGTTTCCCATGCATCGCTTGCACCATCTCTAACAATTGCCCATTTTTCAGAGAACCAGTCGCCCATCGGATTAAAGAAATTATAAATACCAGTCCATGTATCGCTAGCGCCACTCTTTACGCTTTGCCATAAATCGCTTGCACCTGTTTTGACAATATTCCACTGGTTTGAGAACCACGTACCTATAGGGCTAAAAAAGCTATAGATGCTATTCCATGCGTCACTGGTTGATTGAGCAACACTATTCCAAACATCTGCAAAGAACCCTTTAATTGATGACCAGTTTGCGATAATCATAGACCAGGCATTACTTGCACTTTGTGTGATGGATTGCCATGCACTATTCGCCCACTTACTTATTCCACTCCATAATTCAAGAAAAAATGCTTTGATGGGTTCCCAATTTTTATAAATGGCGTAGGCTGCAACGGCAATGAGAGTAATGGCAAGCAATATAGGATTAGCCAACATTGTTCTACCCAACCAAAGTAAAGCTTGTCCAAACCCAATGACTAAATTTTTAATTAAAGTGAATGGGCTAAGCAAGCGTTTTGCCATAAGGCCTAAATCTTTCCCCCCTATATTAGTGGATAGCATAAGTAGTTTTAACGTCATCATGCCAGCAATCAGAGGGGAGAATATAACCAGCAACCCACCAATTGCGAGTAGGCTTGTTGCGATAACCAATAGGCCAACCCCTAGCGCTTTTGCAAGCATTGGATTTTTACCCATCCAGTCGGTAAATATCTGTAATTTATCTGTGGCGAATTCTAGTGCTTTAGTGTAAATAGGAAGTATAGTTTTACCTAATTCAAGATATACATTTTGTAGCTTAGCATGTCCGTCTATTTCCTTACCTTTCGTGGTCTCTTTTGCTCTTTCATATGCTTGGTCAATATTTTCAGCTTTAGTGTGTTGTTTGTAGTTTTTTTCAATTTGCCCCTGTTTGAGATACATCTCTGCAATGACATTTGCTCCGACACTATTTGTCACAATGGAATTTATTTCATTAATGATATCCTGTTGTTTCGTAATTCCTTTTTTGTGTAGAGCTGGAATAAGAACTGTTTTTACCCACTCATAAGGATCTGTTTGATATAAAGCAGCACCTTTTAGTGCACCAGGTTGAATATGTGTAACATCTCCCATTTTATTGTATATAACTTTGCTTTTATCTCCGATGAGGCCATCTGCATACAGTCGACGTACAGCAGCAGTTGTTGTTTTTCCTGCAATTAAGTTTTGGTTTGCTGATCTAATGCCTGTACCAAAAGTAGAACCACCCATGAGTTGAATTAGAGGCTCACTTTTAAAATAAAGTGCATCGTCAGACATTCCTTTAATTGCAACTCCACCATGTTTAGTAACATCATTATAATCTGACGCTGTAACCATATTCCCAGATGATACTTTGACTTGTTGCATCATGTTAGCTTGATGGTTGAAGGCTTTCTCACTGGTTAAACCATTGCGTTCTTCAACTACTCTGAGAATGTTTCTAAATTCACGGTCATTTGCTTCTGCACTTTCTTGCCCGTAAAGGGTGTTGTTTGCAAAGTGTGCTTTATAAAATGTGGGTAAAACCATTTCTGCATGATGGGGATCACTTAGAACTGAAATCGCATCTCTTCCCAAAGCCAGTTTTTCTACTTGGCTTACCCCATAGGCTTCTGATCTTTTAATATGATCGATATAAGATTTAGTAATTTTATCTCCAAAGTTTAAAGCCCCAATTTTGTTTTCTTCTAGTTCATAACTCTTACTTTCATTGATGGGCTTTGTTAATGCATAGGCGCTTGCTGTTCCTGTTGCGACCATTCCTGTGCCATATGCAGCTGCCATCTGAGCATTTTGTTTAATATGATTACTGCTTTCACGTACTCGATTTAAATTGGCCAATTTGGTTTTTTGACTATCTAAAGACTGGTTTGTTTCAGTAATCTGATTTTTTAATCGGCTTTGCTGGCTTGCAAGGCCACTTGAGGATAACCCTGTTTCTTTTAATCCTTCTTCGAGTTGTTTGAGTTTTGACTTTTGTGTATCTAAGGTATTTGTGAGTTTTGAAGCACTTGCTTCTGTACTTTTAAGCTGTTTACTTAAATCATCAAGTGCTCTTTTTTCTTTTTGCTGTTGTTGTTCAAGTTCTGCCACACTTTTTTTATAGCGTGTACTGGCACTGTTTGCCTGGTCAATCTGCTGGCGTAAATTAATCTGTGTTTGTGCAAGGTTTTTGGTCTGAATACCAGCACTGCTTAATTCCGTCCGTGTGAGCTGTAATGCTTGTTTTTGCTCAAGAAGGGTCGTTTTAAGCTGATCTGCTTGTGTTGTTGCTTTTTTAAATTCTTGTGTGAGCTTAACACTGCCATTTTGACGCATTTCTTGCTGAAGCTTTTGAATATGGTTTTGCAAAGTCTCATAGCTTTTAGTGGTCTCTAAAATGGCACGTTTTTGGGTAAAAAAACCATCGACTTTATGCTGATTGTTTTGAAGCTGTTTTAGTTTCTGATCTGTTGTCTCTAAGGCTTTCTGTGCTGTTTTAAGCTGTTCGCTGTACTGCTTAAACTTATTATTCGCCATCTCATTTTTAAGTTGTGCCATGCGTTGTTCTAGTTCAAGCAAAGCGGTGCTATTTTGTGCGATAGCTGTTTTTTGTTTCTCATATCCTTCAAGCTGTTTTTGTTGGGCTTGTAGGCTTTTAAGTTGGTCTTGCGTTTTCTTTAAGGCTTGATTGGTGGCAGTACTGCCACCAATCATCGCTTTTAATGCAGGGGAAAGGCGATCTCTTGCCCCGAATAGGACTTCAAGTTTTAAGGCTTTCATTCTTCGTCATTTGTTCCATTACGTTCGAGGGCTTTTTGATGCCACTGCATTAATTCGATAAGTGACATGTCTTTATAAACTTGCGGTGGCCAATGAAAGACCACCGCAATATTTGCGATGGCATCGTCTACTGTTGGCGTAAAAGTTCCGCACGTTGTGATTTCGGTTGCAAAAAAATCATCAACACACCGCCCACCTGAGCAATGTCAGAAGGCTCTAGTTGGTTTACTTGTTGCGTGGTCAGTGTTGGGTTGCTGACACGTGGCAGTACTTTTAAAATTGCATTGACATCTGCTTGTAAAAGATCAGATATTTTTACGCCTGAGAGAGCTTGGATATTGGGTTTACGAATATCTAATTTTTCCAAGCGTTGCCCAGCAATTTGAATATCTGAATCGAGTTCAATGGTTTGTAAATCTAAGTTGATTGCTTCAAGGTTTTCTTGCTGTTGTTCAGTTGTCATTTATTTTGTCCAAGTATGAGCGTTAAATTTAAAGACCAATGTTTTTGCGGTGTTCTGCATATTTGTCGACACCATCGACTTTGAAGATGCAGTTCGGGATATCAATTTCGATAACTTCTTTGCCATCGATAGAAAGTTTGTAGTACGTCCAGATTGTTTTGATGCTGTGTTCTGTGGCATCGCCAGCTTTTGCATTGCCCATGTCGATCTCTTCATGACGACCACGCACTACAATTTCGACACTGCTAGTTTCGCCTGTATCGTCACGCTGATATGAACCAGCGAAGCGTAGGCCATAGCTGTCGACTTTTACTGCACCGAATTGTTTTAAGACATTGAGATCTAAGCCTCCCAATTTCCATGACAATTCGTTCATGTCATCGTTATGACCCATATCAATTTTGACGTTGCCCATCATGCCACCGCCACGCCAGTTCTCCATTTTTTGCGAGAGCTTAGGCAGAGTCACTTCTGAGACTTGACCACAATATGAGTTACCCTCATTGAAGACATTCATCAACTTGAGTTTTTTAGGTAAGGCCATTTACGTTTATCCTGTAATTTTTGATGAGAAGTCAGCAAGGTATCGATCTGTAATGCGCTGACGAAGTTGTAAGTTTTCTAATGGAGGTACAGGGGTATAGTCATAGTCGATGTAAAACTTGCCTGACTTTAGTAGGGTTGCAGTGTTGATTACAGGATCAAGCCAACATGTACCACCCAATAGATAACCGCTTGCGACCATTTCGCGAAGTTTGGCGTTAATCCCTTCAATGATGTCACGTGCAAGGCTTGGGGTTAGTGGTTTATCGACTGCCCACATATGGCCTTCAGCCATTGTGTCGGAGATAATTTGGGCGGTACGTGTATAGTTTTCAAAGGCAAAGAGTGGATCGGCTGAGCACGTGCGAGAACCCCAAAAACGATACCCGTCTCGTTGGATGAGTGTTGCGACCTCATGTTCGTTTAGATAGTTCGCATCTGTGCTTGGTTCTTGTAAATCAAAGTAAACATCTTTGCTAATGCCAGTCACACCTGAGACGACCACGTTTGAAATTGACTTATGCCACCCTGTATCGTTGTCAATTTTGGCACGTAAACCAAGCGCACGAGCGACTGAACTTAATGTGGTGGTGGTATTGGTACTGGTATCCCAACCTAAGAATTCAGGCCAGATCACCATAATTTCACGCTGTCCAAAGTTTTGGCGATAAGCCACTGCTTCTTCTTTGGTCTGACAGCCATATGCTGAAACATACGCGAACGCACGTAATTGCTGTGCAATGCTTGCCAGTGCTGTTGAAACGGCTAGGGTATCTAATTGGGGAATGCCTAAAATACGCGGTTTAACGCCTAGTTTTGCTTCGGCAGTAAGCAAGGCTTTCATGCCTGTGTACTTACCGTTTTCAGAACCGCCAATAATGGCGGACGTTTGTGCAGCTTGGTCATCGATTTGTTCAACACGCACCACCACAACGGCAGCATTGGCCTGATCACTAATCGCTTGCAATGATCGTGAAAGCGTACCTTTTACCCCTGCCGAGTTGATTGCAGATTGTGGATTGGTAATTAATACGGGTGTGTTGAGGGGAAATGCTTGTGCATCGGCATCGGATGCAGTGGCAACCATACCAATAATTGACGAGCTTACTGTTTGAATGGGGCGTGTGCCATCGTTAAGTTCGAGGGTTTGTACACCATGATGATATGCCATAAACAAAATAACCTGTGGAATTTTCCACAGGTTTACAGGATTTTAAATATTCTGCACTTGGTTTTAGTTTTTAAAACCACTTTAAAAACTAAAACTAAATCTTCATTGCTTCTTGCCACATTTGGTCGACTTGATCGTCTGTTAGTTTTAACAATGTGGCCATATAAATAATACTGTCGCTGTCTCTTTCAAAGGAAGTCGCATAGTTATATTCAATTTGAATCTCTGATTTTTTTTGCTCATCTGTAATATTTTCAATTGCTGTTTCAATCGGTTTAAGCAGATTGTTTTTTAATAAGATTAATTTAAATTGACGCTGAGTTAAGGCAGTGAGTGATTCTAAAAATGAAGCACGTTTTTCGGCATCTGTACGATTATCAACCCATTGTCCATCGATCCATTCGCAATAAGGCGTTGGGCGAGGTGGTGAGACACTAAAGTCGGCAAAGAACATTGATTGTGCATTGAGCGCCTGATAAATCTTAGCGTGTGTTTCTTCATCAATTTGTATATAGCCATCGTTTAAATCTTCATCGCTTTGACGGATGTCTAAAGCTTGTTTTTCAACATTGGCAAAGTAAATATTTAACGTCATTAGAAAATTCCTACAATTGTTGCATGGGCAGAGACAGCTTCATCGCTACTGCCTGTCCAGCGTGTCAATCTGACACAAAGTTTTGTTTGAGTATCATTGTTTCTATAGCCATCAAACATAGGGTTAATTAGCCACTCTCGACTCTCGTTATAATATGGCGTTGTTGTACCTGTCTCGTGCAAAATGACATTCGCGTTTAAACGTTTTTTGAGTGTAATTGGGAGTGAGTACATTAAGATCCGATCATTGGCATAACGATCAATAGTTCCCTGATTACTGACGCTTTCATTTGTCCAAAGTACCATCTCAATAACGGCAATTCTGCGGTAATCATCATAAGTAATAGTGTAGTTATTGCCTGTGACTATGCGAAGATTACTTTCAACGGCAGTGGTATTGATTGTGATATCGGATGTACCATCAAAGTAGGCAGAGCCAGAAACTACACCAGAAACACTAATATTACGTTGGTTTTCTAGTTTAGTTGCTGAAGCTGCATTTTTAGAGTAATTGCCATTTTCATCAATTGAAGCAATTTTAGAGAAGTTACCATCTTTACCATTCCAAAAATCAAAACCACCTTTGCCGAGTCCTTGATGATTTACAAAGTCGGTACGCCCAGCACCACCGACTTTATTCCATGCCATGTACGCGCCTTGATTGGCTGGCATTGGATCTAATGCGACTTTGGTGTCATCTTTAATCGTGATATCGGCTGTACCATCAAAAGACTCACCGTTAATTTTGCGTGGGTTTTGTAAACGTTGGGTCGTTTTTGCAATACCGCCATTTTCAGTGACGACACGCTCAAAAGGTTTTGTAAAGCCTTTATCATCTACAGCAGAACGGAAAAATAAACCGCCATTGCCGTAAATTCCTGCAAGTTGCATTGCAGGGGTTGAGCCACCAGGTACAGAAAAGTGAGCGACTACACGACTATCGACACCAGGTATGATTGCACGATAGATTCCTGATGGTGCTTTCCAATCCACACCAGTCATGTCGTTTACATCACCTAAAAAGCCAATCGGTAAAGTGATATCACTTGTCCCGTCAAAGGCAACACTATTGAGCTTACGAGCTGTTTGTAGCTTGGTGGCACTAGCGACATTGTCTGTAGTGAATGCAATGGTACTAAAATCTGTCCAGTCGTTTCTTACATCTGTTTTAGAGCGATGATATAAGCGATTATCGCCTCCCCAGCTACATAGGATTTGATTTCGACCACTGCCACCGATATGTATTACATTTCCATAAGGAGTGGGATAGCCATTGTTATAGACTTGATAAAGTCTAATCCCACCATCGCCACCACCTGATTTAATCAGAGGTAAATCACCTGATGAAACAATCTTTTGAATATTGATATCGGCTGAACCATCAAAAACTTCACCATTAATTTTGCGTGGGTTTTGTAGCTTGGTTGCAGTCGATGAGTTGCCTAAATAATTACCGTTTTCGTCAATAATCGCAATGCTTTTAAAATCATTATCTTTACCGTTCCAGAACTCAAAGCCACCCTTACCAAACCCTTTATGGTTCACAATATCGGTACGTCCTTGACCAAGAGATTTATTCCATGCCATGTATGCGCCTTGATTGGCTGGCATTGGATCTAACGGGACTTTGGTGTCATCTTTAATCGTGATATCGGTTGTACCATCAAAAGCCACATTGTTAATTTTGCGTGGGTTCTTGAGTTGAGTGGCACTGGCGACATTGTCATTGAGAAAAGCAACGGTACTAAAATCTGTCCAGTCATTTGAAATGTCTCGTCTAGATCGATGGTAAATACGGTTATCACCTGACCAGCTATATACCAGTTGATTATGGCCACCAGCACCGATATGAATTAAATTACCGTAAACCGTTGGATAGCCACTGTTATAGACCTGATAAAGTCTAATTCCATCCT
>NZ_VTDQ01000023.1 GCF_015627175.1 Acinetobacter pollinis
GCAGACACACAGGAGTTACTAGAACATCATGGGCATCAGATTTTATGGTTACCGCCTTATAGCCCTGATTTGAATTCTATTGAAAAGACTTGGGCATGGATTAAGAAAAAGAGAAAAGAATGGCAAGAGGATTGTATTGATCGACTCTTTCAGATGTTTTTTCATTTTTGTATGAGTAATTAGATTGTTTGACTATATTACGCAATATTTTATTTATTTTGGGCAGCATTAGAATTTTTTTCTATTTATAGTTCATATTTGTGTGATTTTTTTCAGTTTAAATATATCTAATAAAAATCATATTAATTTGGTTTAGATGGTGAAAAAGGGTAAGGAAAAATATTTAATATTTCTTTTGCTATAAAATGATATATTTAAAAGTTCGTCATTTTCATAAAAAAAGATTAAAATAGTCCAAAGATGTATTGAATGTTGTAAGTGATATGAGCCAGACCAAAGCAAAAAAACCTGCTGTAAAACTTCCTTTTCCTATGAAGAAAGATGAAATGGACAAAGATACAGAAGCACATAATCAAGTAAGACCGAAACCTGAACAATATGCAGATCGGACTTGGATGCCTCCTAGAGGAACTCGTCGCTCCATGGGTAAGCGCTAAATATATCAATAGAGGTTATTGAAATTAATTCTCATTAACCTCTATTTTTTTAGAGTACCTTGTGTTATGTTATAACATATACTTTATGGAGTTTATTTTATGCAAGTATTATCATCACTAAAAAGTGCAAAACGCCGTTCAGCAGATTGTCAAATTGTTCGTCGTCGTGGAAAGCTTTACGTTATTTGTAAGTCAAATCCTCGATTTAAAGCTCGTCAAGGTTAAAATGCACGGTACCATTAAAAATAAAAAAGTGAGCATTGTCTCACTTTTTTATTAAGTTTGTTTTATGAATGATCTATTGGATGTTTTAATATTTTTTTCCCTTTCCATAAATCTATGAAGTCCTTTTCATTAAATTCGTAAATTTCCATAAAGATAAGTATCAGACTGGAAATCCACTGCTCTTTATTTTCAGGTGAGTATAGCTCTGGAATCTTGGATTTGACCTGATAAGTAATATCATCAATTTCGTATGTTCTATTTCTTCCATAACGATCGGTTGGAAAGATATCTTCATCTAAAATTTTATTTATAAGTGGTTTATAGATTCCACCTATCTCTAGTAAATTTTTCTCAGTTTCTTCTTTATATTGTATAAAAAACTGATGGATAAAAGATTGTGTTAAAGGTGGGTAAATAGTTTGGATATTTTCCTCTAAAAAAACTTGAAATGATTCGGGTAGAATAACGTTATTAGAAATACCTTTAAATAGAGGCGCAATTTTAGAGACGGGATTACCTGCTAGACCACAGCCTAAAGCTGTAATAAAGTACATTGTTGAAAGATGGTTTTGCGTATAAATTTTAAAATCGTCAATATAAGATACAATTTCTTCACAACTAAGTGGAGCCAAGCTTCGATCAAGAGTAGGGATAGCAAAACTTTGTCCCATCCACCCACGACTTACACCTTTTACAGCACCAAAATGCTGTTGAGCAATTCTTGCACCACCTTCTTCATGTCTTCCTGCTAAATCGCTTCCAAAAACAAAAATATGGTTTTCAGGTAAAGATTTAATGATGTGTTCATCGTGATACTGATATCGCATGCTTAGACTCATTCAGATACTTTCTTTTCATTTTATAATGTGATTGATCCACCTATCCGTCAAGATATATCCTTGAAGATTAAAAAATCAGTACAATATATATAAAAGCTTATAAACAAATAAAGAGAGATAAGAGTGAGTGATCATCAACCTTTTGAACTTGTAACAACCTATGAGCCAGCAGGAGACCAGCCTCAGGCAATTGAAAAACTCGTATCAGGTGTAAAAAAGGGGATGAAGAATCAACTGTTACTTGGTGTGACAGGGTCTGGAAAGACATATACTATGGCAAATGTAATTGCAGAGTTACAACGACCGACCATTATCATGGCACACAATAAAACACTCGCTGCACAGTTGTATGGAGAGTTTAAATCTTTCTTTCCTCACAATGCTGTTGAATATTTTGTAAGCTACTATGACTATTATCAACCAGAAGCTTATGTACCTTCTTCAGACACTTTCATTGAAAAAGATGCTGCGATTAATGATCATATTGATCAGATGAGATTGTCTGCCACACGCGCATTATTAGAAAGAAAAGACGCAATTATTATAGCATCTGTCTCGGCGATCTATGGTTTAGGTGATCCTGAAGCATATATGCAGATGTTATTGCATATTGTCGAAAATGACCGTACAAGTCGTGATGATATTATTCGTCGATTGGTAGAAATGCAGTATACACGTAACGATTTGGAGTTTTTACGCGGGACCTATCGTATACGTGGAGAGATTATTGATATTTTTCCAGCAGAATCAGAGCAATATGCGATTCGTATTGAACTTTTTGATGATGAAGTTGATTCAATAAGATGGTTTGATCCAATTAATGGGAAAATGATTCGGAAAGTACCTCGTGTGACGATTTATCCAAAAAGTCACTATGTAACGCCTAAAGATAATTTACAACGCGCCATTGGTACAATTAAAGACGAGCTAAAAGACCGTATAGCGTTTTTAAAAGCCCATGACAAATTGCTTGAGGCACAGCGTATTGAGCAAAGAACACGTTATGATTTAGAAATGATGCAACAGCTTGGTTATACCAATGGGATTGAAAATTATTCACGACATTTGTCTGGTCGAGAGGAAGGTGCTGCACCACCAACACTTTTTGACTATATTCCTGAAGATGCATTGTTAATTATTGATGAGTCTCATGTAACAATTCCTCAAATTGGCGCAATGTATAAAGGTGACCGTTCTAGAAAAGAAAATTTAGTGAATTATGGTTTCCGTTTACCAAGTGCATTGGATAACCGTCCTATGAAGTTTGAAGAGTGGGAACGTATTACTCCAACGACTTTGTATGTGAGTGCAACGCCTGCAATATATGAGTTAGAGCATGCAGAACAGGTGGTAGAACAAGTCGTTCGACCAACAGGATTAATTGACCCTGAAATAGAAGTACGCCCTGTATTAACACAAGTTGATGATGTGTTGTCTGAAATTAATTTACGCCGTGAGCAAGATGAGCGTGTTTTGATTACAACTTTGACTAAACGGATGGCTGAGGATCTAACTTCTTATTTAAAAGAATATGGGATTAAAGTTGCTTATTTACATTCAGATATTGATACCGTAGAGCGTGTTAAAATTATTCATGAACTACGTTCTGGTATTCATGACGTTTTAGTCGGTATTAACTTACTCCGTGAGGGGTTAGATATGCCAGAGGTTTCGCTTGTTGCAATTTTAGATGCAGATAAAGAAGGGTTTTTGCGATCAGAGCGTTCACTCATTCAAACTATAGGTCGTGCTGCGCGTAATATTAAAGGTAAAGCTATTTTATATGCAGACCGCATTACTGACTCAATGCGAAAAGCAATGGATGAAACCGAACGTCGTCGTGAAAAGCAGTTGGCCTTTAATGAAGAACATGGCATTACGCCACGAAGTGCGGTTAGACAGGTCGTTAAAGAGATTGATACTGGTGAAGTATTTGATGATGAAATACCTGTAGATATTCCAGTAAATTCTAAGCTAAGTGCAGATGAACAGCATATTGTTTCTGATCCTAAATTACTGGCCAAGCATTTGGCAAAACTTGAGAAAGAGATGTTAAAAGCATCCAAAGAGCTACAGTTTGAGCAAGCTGCAGAAATACGTGATCAAATAGTGACTTTAAAATCTCATCTTTTACAGTGATCTATTTTGAGATTTACATAAAAGAAGTAGTTTACTGTCTGGTTTGTCGCTATGTTTTGAATATAAAGTGAGGAATATAATGATGAAAAAAAGTCACAAAATTTTATGTTTGATTGGTGGGGTTGTTGGCGTAATGTGCTTGTTTAACGCTGTGCAAGCCAATACACAAACGGTAAAACCACCGATCACAGCTGTACATAAGTTGGACCTTACTAAATATCTGGGAACATGGTATGAAATTGCTAGAAAACCAATGTATTTTCAACGCCAATGCCTTAAAGATGTACAAGCAACCTATACATTAAATGTGAATGGAAACGTAGATGTTGAAAATTCATGCTTAAAACAAGGCGATGTTCGCAGTGTGGCTAAAGGTGAGGCATTTATTATGAATCCGCCGTACGATAGTCAACTGAAAGTAAGTTTTCTTCCAGATTCAATACGATGGTTACCTATAGGACGAGGTGATTACTGGGTGCTGAAAATTGATGAAAACTATCAAACAGTCATGGTGGGTGATCCAGCTAGGAAGTATTTATGGATACTTGCTAGAACACCTCATATTCACCCAGACGTTTGGCACGAGTATTTAAATTATGCTAAAGAAATTGGATATGATGTGAGTGATTTACACATTACAGAACAAACTGAAAGATAGTTGAATTCTTAAGGGAATATTAGACTAAATATATTTGGGTTTTTACTTGGTTTTAAAAACTAAATCATCTAGTTTAAGTGCGTTAGGTTATACCAACCTAACGCACTTTTCGTTCTACAGCTTGGAGTAGAGGTTTTATATGCTTAAAGGGATTTTGCTATCTGTTTTAGCCTCTAGTGTGTTTGGAATTTTATATTTCTATAGTCAGCTATTACATGCTTTTGATGGTTCGCAGGTGTTCGGTTGGCGTGTCATTTCTTTTTTACCATTTCTCACCTTATTTATGTGGCTTAGTCGTGACCTACATTATATTTCAGAGATTTTTCAAAGAATTCTAAAACAACCTCAGCTTATTTTAGGTGTGATTGGAACCGCGATATTGGGTGGGTTTCAATTGTGGTTGTTCTTATGGGGGCCTATGCATGGTAGAGGCATGCAAGTTTCTTTAGGATATTTTTTACTGCCTTTAGTTCTCGTACTTATTGGTGCTTTATTTTATAAAGAAAAATTATCTAACTTTCAGAAAATTGCTGTTGCTTGTGCAATTTTAGGTGTAGGCCATGAAATTTGGAAAGTTGGAAGCATTGCTTGGGAAACTGCACTGGTTGCTTTTGGTTATTCTGCCTACTTCTTTTTACGTAAAATTATAAAAACAGATCATTTAGGTGGGTTCTGGTTAGATAATATTTTAGCACTTCCTATAGCAATTTATTTTGTATCCACTTGGCAGGGTGGTTCACTCGGTACCATACTTTCATCACATCTAATTTTTATTATTACTGGACTGGGTATATTAAGTGCTATTGGATTGGGTTCATATATTTTAGCAAGTCGATATTTACCTATGGTTTTATTTGGACTACTTAGCTATTTAGAGCCTGTATTACTAGCACTCGCTTCACTCATGATCGGAGAAAAAATTAGTGGTGCTGAATTATTTACTTATATTCCAATTTGGTGTGCAGTTGCGATTTTGGTTTTTGAGGGTGTTTACCATATTTACAAACAACAACGCCGTCATGAAGATTTATTACTAAAAGTAGAAAAGCTTCCCAAGAGATTAAAGCGTGCACGTAAGCAACAAGATAAAGCCAGTTAAAACATATTTTCATCTAAAATTATTAAATTTATGCATGTTCGTGTAAATAGTATGCGGATATAAAAATAATTCACCATATCAATATTCATGAAATCAGGTACAATATGCCACAATAGTTTGTTTTATAGAATCAGAGGATTGGCAGATGCGCTTTGTTGATGAAGCAGTCATTACCGTAGAGGCTGGCGACGGAGGCAATGGCGTGGCCAGTTTTCGCCGTGAGAAGTTTGTACCGTTTGGTGGCCCTGATGGTGGCGATGGTGGTCGAGGTGGAAGTGTATACATACAAGCCGATGAAAATACCAGCACATTAGTTGACTTCCGTTATACTCGTAGATTCCGTGCAGAACGTGGGAAAAATGGTTCAGGTGCAAACTGTGCAGGGCGTGGTGCACCTGACGTTATACTATATGTTCCTGTAGGTACGACCATTGTAGATACAGATTCAGGTGATATTATTGGTGATCTAGTAGCGCAAGGCCAGCGTGTCTTAGTTGCACAAGGTGGCGATGGTGGTTTAGGAAATACACATTTCAAATCTTCTACGAACCGCGCACCACGTAAATTTACGACAGGTATTAAAGGCGAATTCAGAGAAATTCGTTTAGAACTGAAAGTTCTTGCAGACGTAGGTTTACTTGGAATGCCAAATGCGGGTAAATCTACATTTATTCGTGCAGTTTCTGCTGCAAAACCAAAAGTTGCTGACTATCCATTTACTACAATGGTACCTAACTTAGGTGTTGTCGATGCAGACCGTCATCGCTCTTTTGTTATGGCTGATATTCCAGGGCTTATTGAAGGCGCTTCAGATGGTGCAGGTTTAGGTATTCGTTTCTTAAAACACCTTGCAAGAACAAGAATCCTTTTACATATTGTCGATGTGCAACCTATTGATGGTTCTGACCCTACACATAATGCAAAAGCAATTCTGAATGAACTGAAAAAATTCTCACCAACACTTTCGAAGCTTCCAGTTGTTCTTGTTTTAAATAAACTTGATCAATTGGATGAAGCAACACGTGACGAATGGTGTGACTATATTCTAAATGAATTACAGTGGGATGGTCCGACATTTAAGACTTCAGGGCTACTAGAAAGTGGTACTAAAGAAGTTGTGTATTACTTAATGGATCAAATTGAGCAACAGCGTGAAAGAGAGCTTGAAGATCCTGAGTATGCTGCACAAATGAAGGCTTTCCGTGATCAATTAGAAGAAGAAACTCGTGAGCAAACACTTGCGGCTAAAGAAGCATATCGTGCACAGCGTCGTGCGCAACGTTTAGGTTTAGACGATGAAGACGACGATAATGACGATGATGATAACGAAATGGAAGTATATTACGTACGTTAAGTACGATTGAGGAGATATGATTAAGGTAGTAGATGGGCAACGCCAGCTCGAAAATTGTAAGCGAATCGTTGTTAAAATTGGCTCATCCTTGCTTACGGCAAATGGCCAAGGTTTAGATATTGATGCAATTACCCATTGGGTGCATCAGATTGCCAAATTGCATAACGCTGGACATGAAATTATTCTTGTTTCTTCTGGTGCTGTTGCAGAAGGCATGGTTCGTATGAAACTTACCGAGCGACCCTCAGACCTACCTAGTCTCCAAGCATGT
The DNA here is from genome assembly GCF_015627175.1 of Acinetobacter pollinis. GTDB lineage: Bacteria > Pseudomonadota > Gammaproteobacteria > Pseudomonadales > Moraxellaceae > Acinetobacter > Acinetobacter pollinis. The sequence continues at coordinate 7,203 of NZ_VTDQ01000023.1, forward strand.
GCAGCTATTGGTCAAATGGGACTTGTGCAGACATGGTCTTCTATTTTAGAAGAACATGATATTCAAACTGCACAAGTTTTATTAACACATGACGATTTGACGGATCGTCAACGCTATTTAAACTCTTGCGATGCATTACAACATTTAATAGATTGGCGTGTGATTCCAGTCATTAATGAAAATGATACGGTATCTACAGGCGATATTAAGTTTGGTGATAATGATACGCTTGCAGCCATGGTTGCAGGTCAGGTTAATGCAGACTTACTTATTATTTTGACTGATCAACAGGGTATGTTTAATGCGGATCCTCGCTCAAATCCTGACGCACAACTACTGTCTACAGTACCTGCATTAGATGAAGAATTGTTTAGCATGGCTGGTGGAGGTGGTGCTTTAGGAACCGGTGGTATGGTGACTAAAGTAAAAGCTGCACGGTTAGCCGCGCGTTCTGGTTGCCCGACCATTGTTGCAAGTGGAGAGCGTGACGAAGTGCTATCTAAGCTTATGGCAGGAGATGAGCTTGGAACATTGTTTGTCGCAGATAGCGATCCAATTACTGCACGTCAACAGTGGCTTGCAGCACACTCTCAAACAGCCGGATGCTTAGTTTTAGATAATGGTGCGGTTGAAGCTATTACATTAAAACACCGTAGCTTACTACCTGTTGGTGTTCGTTTTATTGAAGGCGAATTCGAACGTGGGGATGTTGTAGAATGTGTAGATTTAAAAGGTAAACGAGTTGCTGTAGGTATAGTGAATTTTAGTTCACGCTATGCCGATATTGTGAAGGGGCTTTCTTCAGAAAAAGTACAACAAGTGTTGGGTGAAGTTCGTTCATTTGAAATGATTCACCGTAACCACATGGCAATTTATTGAATAAGTAAAAAAAGACCATATACATAATCGTGTATGGTCTTTTTATTTAATTTTTGTTGTGATAATTCACACTAATATCAAAAATTGGATTACCTTCTTGGTCATTTACAGTGACTGAGCCTTCGTGGAATATAGAGATTAAAGCGCCTGTTAAAAGTAAACTATCGTAGGTCATATCTTTTTCGATAGGGTTGCCATTTTGATCTTTACTACGTAGTGATATTTTGGGTTCTGTTTCGGATAAATGTAATTTCATAAAAAATAAAAGATTTTGAATCTCTAAAAATTATACAAATAAATACGAGTTTTACAAAATTGTGCTGCGTTTATTTTAATCAATAAAAGCAATATACTTTCATAATAAAAAAAATTACAATGCGCAATTATGGCTTATTCTGGCTATGTCTTGGGTTTTATTGTTCTATATGAAAAATTCTTTTCTATTTTCTCGTATTTCTTTAATAGTTTTATTATCTACAGGGTTAATGGCTTGTGGTGGGCATTCTGTTTTATCATCAGATGATGATTCCATCATGAATACAAAGCAAATAAAATCTCTCATTCCTTCACATGTCCGCCAAAGAGATTCATGGGCACATGATATGAATGAAATTATGGATACTTTAAAAATAGAAAAGTCTAAAGAGAATGTCTGTAGCATTGTTGCCATTGTAGATCAAGAATCTAATTTTATAGCTAATCCTCAGGTGCCAGGTTTAGGTCAAAAGGCGATTAAGGAAGTACATAATAGACTAGAAGAAAAGTTTACCGATAAATTGGGGGATAAGCTAGGTCGAGCAGTTGCTGTATACTTCCAAGATGTTTTAAAAAATCAACCTACACCGAATAACAGTTATTTAAGCCAAATGAAAAAGGTGAAAACAGAAAAAGACTTAGACATATTGTATCGTCAAATTTTTGACTATATGACAAAACATTACCATGTGAGCGCAATTACAGGTGTCGCAAAATTTGTTGGCCAAGATATTGGTGAGCGTATGAATCCAATTACGACTTTGGGCTCTATGCAAGTGCAGGTGAGTTATGCTCAAGAATATAATCGAAATAATTTGAATATTTATCAGTTGAGAGATGATCTATATACGCAATATGGTGGATTGTATTATGGTATACATCGTTTAATGTTGTATTCGACGGATTACAACAAACCGATTTACCGATTTGCAGATTATAATTCAGGTATGTATTCTAGTCGTAATGCTGCATTTCAGCAGAGTCTTAAAAAACTTACAAAAATGGACTTAGCTTTAGATGGCGATTTATTGCTTTATAATAAAGATGGTAAGCCGCAAAATGCCAAAAGTCAGTCTGAAATTGCATTAACTAAACTATTTAGTGAGAATGGTATTATTATTACTCCTAAAAAACTACGTGCAGACTTAAAAGAGGAGAAAGAGCAATCATTTGAGAATACACAATCTTATCTTGCTGTACAAAGACTATATCAAGAAAAAATAGGTAAGAAGCCACCCTATGCGATTATGCCAGAAGTGATTATTTCTGGACCTAAATTAAGTAGAGAATATAATACAAACTGGTATGCCACACGTGTAAATACAAGATATGAATCTTGTATGCGACGCGCTAGAAATTTACATTAAATATGAAAAAACAATCACTCGCATTATTTGATTTTGATGGAACTCTTTACTTAAGAGATAGTTTTACTAAATTTATTTTTTATGTTTTAAAGTCTCATTATGTTATTGCAAAAGGAATTGCACTTATTCCATGGGTAAAAAAGTACTATTTAAATTTGTATCCTGCTCCAGATATGAGAAAAAAACTTTTTTATACAATGTTTGAAGGCCTAGATGCAAAACAGATTCATGCTGATGGTGAGAACTATGCAAAAACTTTATTGGCAGATTTTAATCCTATTTTATGGGCACAGTTAAAACAACATCAGGCTTTGGGTCATCGAATTGTTCTTGTATCTGCTTCTGTGGATCTATATTTGAAACCTTTATGTGATTTACTAGATATTGATCTTATTTGCTCTAAAGTAGAAATAGTAAATGGTTTGCTTACTGGACTCTATATGGGGGAAGACTGCAGTAGCGATGAAAAGAAAAAACAAATTATGAAAAAATATGCCATTAATGATTATGATATCGTGTATGGATATGGAAATACGCATGAGGATCATGCGATGTTGTCGCTTGCTCATCATAGTTTTATTGTTGGGAAAGATGATAAATTACCAAGAATTTCTAATTAATATCAGGGCAAAGGATGGCATGGCGTGATTGAATTATTTATCCCTTTTCTTGTGGCAATTTTCGTTTTAACGATTACACCTGGTTTAGATACAACCTTAATTATTAGAACAGCCAGTTTAGAAACTCAATCGAAAGCAATGCAAACTGCTATGGGTGTAAGCTTTGGTTGCATCGTTTGGGGAGCTATTGTGGCTTGTGGATTAGGGGCATTACTTGCGACTTCTGCAGTTGCATTTAATATTTTAAAATGGATAGGAGCAATATACTTAAGTTGGCTTGGCATAAAAATACTGTTGAATCCTAGATGTGCGATCGAAGATAATATTTTAGATAAAAAACAACAAAGAAACTGGTTTTTAAAAGGCTTTCTTACCAATATTTTAAATCCTAAAGTTGGTATATTTTATATTTCATTTTTACCTCAATTTATACCTAAAGGTGGAAACGTTGAGTTTTGGGTAATGTTGTTGGTATTAACGCATGTAATAATTAGCTTAATTTGGTCTTTTACACTTATTAAATTGATGAAGCCGATTTCAAAATATTTAAAGCAACCCCGTATTGTTAAAAACTTAGATCGGTTGACAGGATCAATCTTTATATTATTTGCAATAAAACTTGCAATGACTAAGCGCTAAATATAATGTTTTATTTGCACAATTTGCTGACAATAGTAATTTTGTTCTGAAGAGGACGTCATTTAAGTCATACTTTGTATGCAAAATATTCTGAAACCATTAAACAATTTTCTATAAAATCTATGTTTTTTAGGCATAAATGTTATACTGTGGCGTTATTAAGATTTTATTTCTTTGCACGTCATGGGTACTTAAGTTAATAAGTACATGATTGTGTACATATATTTTGAGTGATCCATGGTTGTAACTAAAAAATCCGTAAAAATCAGTAACATACGAAACTTCTCTATTATTGCACATATTGACCATGGTAAATCTACTTTGGCAGACCGTTTTATTCAGATGTGTGGTGCACTCCAAGACCGTGAAATGCAATCACAATTTTTGGATTCGATGGATTTAGAGCGTGAGCGTGGAATTACAATCAAAGCAGCTTCTGTAACGCTGTATTATACGCATCCAAAAACCGGTGAAGAATACCAACTTAATTTTATTGATACTCCAGGGCACGTAGACTTTTCATATGAAGTATCTCGTTCTTTGGCTGCTTGTGAAGGCGCATTACTTGTTGTAGATGCAGCACAAGGTGTAGAAGCACAATCCGTTGCAAACTGCTACACAGCGATAGATCAGGGGCTAGAAGTTCTTCCAATTCTAAATAAGATTGACTTACCTCAAGCAGAGCCTGAGCGTGTTATTCATGAAATTGAAGAAATTATTGGTATTGAAGCTACCGATGCGCCGACATGTTCAGCAAAAACAGGAATGGGTGTTGAAGGTGTTCTAGAAACTTTAGTTGAGGTAATTCCTGCACCTGAAGGTGATAGAGAGGCAGATTTACAAGCGCTAATTGTAGACTCATGGTTTGATAACTATTTAGGTGTAGTATCGTTAGTTCGAGTAAAACAAGGCCGTATTAAGAAAGGCGATAAAATGCTGATTAAATCTACAGGTCAGTCACATATAGTGACCTCTGTAGGTGTATTTAGTCCAAAGCATACAGAAACAGGTATGTTAGAAGCGGGCGAAGTTGGCTTTGTAATTGCAGGTATTAAAAATATTTTTGGTGCACCTGTCGGCGATACGATTACGCTTACATCTACCCCAGATGTAAAATCATTACCAGGTTTCAAAAAAGTAAAACCGCAGGTTTATGCGGGTCTTTTTCCAATTGATGCAAGCGATTTCGAACCATTTCGTGAAGCATTACAAAAATTACAAATTAACGATTCTGCGCTTTTCTTTGAACCTGAAAGCTCAGATGCGCTTGGTTTTGGTTTCCGTTGTGGCTTCTTAGGTATGCTACATATGGAAATCGTACAAGAGCGTCTAGAACGTGAGTATGATCTAGACTTAATTACATCTGCACCTACTGTAATTTATGAAGCAGTAACCAAGTCTGGTGAAACCATTCATATTGACAGCCCTTCAAAAATGCCTGATGGGGGAACAGTTGAAGATCTACGTGAACCTATTGCAGAATGTCATATTCTAGTACCTAAAGAGTATCTAGGTAATGTGATTACATTATGTATAGAACGTCGTGGTATACAAAAAGACATGAAATACTTAGGTAATCAAGTGTCAGTTACTTTTGATGTACCTATGGCTGAAGTCGTTATGGATTTCTTTGATCGCCTAAAATCATGTTCACGAGGATTCGCATCGTTAGATTACAACTTTGTTCGTTTTCAAAGCTCAAGCTTGGTTAAAGTTGATGTACTCATTAATGGCGATAAAGTAGATGCATTAGCAATGATTTGTCACCGTAATGAAGCTCGTCATCGTGGCAATTCGCTTGTTGAAAAAATGAAAGAGCTTATTCCTCGTCAAATGTTTGATGTTGCCATTCAAGCGGCTATTGGGGCACAGATTATTGCTCGTTCAACAGTAAAGGCAATGCGTAAGAACGTGTTAGCAAAATGTTATGGCGGTGATGTTTCACGTAAGAAAAAATTGCTGTCTAAGCAAAAAGAAGGTAAAAAACGTATGAAGCAAGTGGGGAGTGTAGAAATTCCACAGGAAGCTTTCTTAGCAGCATTACAAGTCGATAAAAAATAAGGTTTAAAAGTTCATGGATTTTGATTTTAATTTAATCCTCGTTCCCGTTACTTTAATTCTATTTATTGTATGGTTACTTGATAAATTTGTTTTTAAACAAAGAGAAGCTAGAGGGCGTGGTAATGAAAATTTTATCATTACATGGGCTTATGACTTTTGGCCAGTCTTGGCGGTAGTATTAGTCTTGCGCTCATTTTTCTTTGAGCCATTTAATATTCCTTCAGACTCTATGGTACCAACACTAGAAACTGGCGATTATATTCTTGTAAACAAGTTTGATTATGGTGTTAGATTACCAATTGCGAACACTAAAGTTATTCAAGTCGGTGAGCCAGAACGTGGACAGGTATTTGTATTTCGTTACCCTCTAAAACCGAGTATTAGCTACATTAAGCGTGTTGTTGGTTTACCTGGTGACCATATTAAATATACAAACAATACGTTATATATTAATGGTCAGCAGATTGCGACGACCACTGCATCGCTAAATCGTGAAAAAGACAGTTTATCTTCTTTTAAAGCAAATTATACTTTAGAAACTTTAGGTACGCATCAGCATTGGGTGAGACATTTATCTGATCGCAATCCACTAATTGAACAATTTAATTATGCGATGAGTACGGGAAATCAATCACTTATTCCATTTGTCGTAAAAGACAATCAAACTTTTGTTAAAAGTGATGGAAATGATTGGGAAGTAACAGTGCCGCAAGGACATTACTTTGCTATGGGTGACAACCGAGATGAGAGTTCGGACAGTCGTTTTTGGGGTTTTGTACCTGAAGAAAACTTGATTGGTCGAGCTGTATATATCTGGATGCATAAAGAGCCGGGTTTACACCTACCAAGCTTTAGCAGAAATGGTACAATTAAGTAGTTACTGATAAAATCATGAGCTGATATATTTATATCGATTCAGGTTCTGTTGTAATGTGATGGTTGTTTGTATTTTAGAGGGAAGCTATCAAGGCTTCCCTGAATTTATCTATAGAAATTTAAAATACCAAGAGCCATTACAAAATTAAGGAAATAAAGCATTCGCTTTTAAGTATTCATTATTTAACTTTAGAGAATAGTTTTGACCAAAGGACAGTCCAGGCTAAACAATCAGCGTTTAGCTTTACAAATTGGTTATGAGTTTAAAAATACAGAGTTATTAAAACTTGCGTTAACCCATAGATCAGTCAGTCATAAATATAACTATGAGCGTCTAGAGTTCTTAGGTGACTCATTGTTAGGTATGATAATCGCAAATTATTTATACCATGCTTATCCTCATGAAAATGAGGGACGTTTAACACGCATGCGTGCTAGTCTTGTCAGACAAGAAGCTTTGGGCAAAATTGCAAACGATTTGAAACTTAGTCCGTATATGATTATGAGTACGGGAGAGTTGAAATCAGGTGGTCATCATCGGGAGTCTATTCTGGCAGATACGGTGGAAGCGATTATTGGTGCAATTTATGTAGACTGTGAGAGTTTGGACTTTTTAAAGAAAATTGTTCTCACATGGTATCAGCCTTATCTAAGTCACATTGAACCGACGGATCAGCTCAAAGATCCAAAATCTCGACTACAAGAGTATCTACAAGCACGTAAAAAACCTTTGCCAATATATGAAGTGACAGATATCCAAGGCGATGCACCAAATCAACACTTTAAAGTGGTTTGCCGTGTAGAGGATTTTTCTGTAACAGAAGGGCAAGGGAGTAGCCGTCGATTTGCTGAGCAAGCAGCAGCGGCTGAAATTTTGAAATTATTGGAGCACAAAACTGCATGACAATGTCATCCGATCAAAACCATGATGATAACAATGCATCTGCTGAAAAACACGATTTGATTGATCAGTTTTTTAGTTCACAAAATATAGAAATTCCTGCGGATTTTAAAAGTGGATTCGTAGCGATTGTTGGTCGTCCAAATGTTGGTAAGTCAACATTAATGAACCACTTACTGGGTCAAAAACTTTCTATTACTTCACGTAAACCTCAAACGACAAGACATAAAATTGTTGGTATCGATTCTCGTGAGAAGTCACAAGCAGTTTATGTAGATACACCAGGAATGCATAAGAAAGAAGTACGCGCAATCAATAAAATGATGAACCGTGCTGCAAACTCTGCACTTCGTGATGTAAATCTTGTTCTATTCGTTGTAGATGGTCATAAGTGGACACAAAACGATGAGCTTGTATTAGAAAAGCTTCAAAATGCAGAAATGCCTGTCATTCTTGTTATCAATAAAATTGATACATTAGAAGATCGTAAAATGCTTCTACCACTTATTCAAGAACGCACAAAATTAATGAATTTTGTTGAAATTGTTCCTGTATCTGCTTTGCGTGGTGCAAATTTAGAACATCTTCGCGATATTATTGAAAAATATCTTCCATTCTCTCAGCCACTTTATTCTTTCGATCAGGTTACAGATCGTTCTGAACGTTTTCTTGCAAGCGAAATTATTCGTGAAAAGATTATGCGTCAGTTAGGTGAAGAGTTACCATACGACTTGACGGTTCAAATTGAAACGTTTAAAACTGAAGAACCAGTATTAAATAAAAAAACTGGAAAGCTAAAGCCGGCATGTACATATATCGATGCAACTATTTTTGTGGATAGATCAGGACAAAAAGCAATCGTTATTGGTGATAAAGGTGCTAAGCTTAAAAAGATTGGGATGGAAGCACGCTTAGATATGGAAAAAATGTTTGAGCAGAAAATTATGCTGACGCTCTGGGTTAAAATTAAAGGCGGTTGGTCTGATGACGAGCGCGCTCTAAAAAGTCTAGGCTATAGCGATATATAAATAAAAAAGGTGAAGTCATGACAAAATGGGTATGTGTAATTGCAACAATGTTGCTATTACAAGGCTGTATTACGAGTGTTGTGACTTTACCTGTGAAAGTGGCATATAAAACGACCAAAGGTGTAGTGAAAGGAACAACAGCAGTTGTGAAAGCTGCAATACCTGATGGTGATGATCACGAAGATAAAAAAGATTAATATCAAATGCGTAATGAAGTTTTACATGGGTATTTAATTCATTATCGTAAGTATAGAGAACGAAGTCATATTGTTCATTTTTTTAGTCATGAATATGGACGTATAGATGGTATTCTACGGCAGGCAATTCCTCCTTTATTTCAACCTGTACAACTCCTAGCATCTGGAAAGTCTGAACTTAAAAACTTCAGTCAATTGGAAATTGATAGCCAACCTATTTTCTTCCATGGTGACGCATATTTTTGTGGGTTCTATTTAAACGAACTGCTACTTAAACTTTGTTTGGTTGAAGAAGCTATGCCTAAGACATATTTACAATATCATTATTCGATAGAACAACTACAGTTTTTAAGCCAGCAAAGTAATGGAAAAGATTTTATTCGTCAGTTACTTAGGAAATTTGAATATGTTTTCTTAGGGGAGTTGGGATACGATTTAGACTATACAAAAAATTCATTTAATCACCCAATTGAATTAGATAAAAAATATGTATTTAGCCTAAGCGATGGGTTTATTTTAAAAAATGAGGACGATCACGGCTTTGAAGGAAGTCAGATACTCTCAATGCAATCCTATCAATTTAACGAAAATTTTAATGTGTCTCAGCTTAAGTTTCTGAGTAGCCTTTATCGACAATTAATTACCTCTTTACTTGGCGATCGTCCTCTAAAAAGTCGTCAATTATGGATACAGCATCATCAACTTCAAAATTAAACAGGAATATTTATGTCTATCTTACTTGGCGTTAATATTGATCATGTTGCAACTTTAAGGCAAGCCCGAGGTACAACATATCCCGATCCAGTAAAAGCGGCATTACTTTGTGAAGAAGCCGGTGCAGAAGGAATTACGTTACACTTGAGGGAAGACCGTCGTCATATACAAGATGATGATGTAAGACGTATGAGACCTTTACTCAAAACAAGAATGAACCTTGAAATGGCTGTGACAGATGAAATGGTGGCATTTGCAAAAGAAGTGAAGCCACATCATATTTGTTTTGTACCAGAACGACGCCAAGAGCTAACGACTGAAGGTGGTTTAGACGTAGTATCACAATTAGAAAAAATTAAAGCAGCAACATCATCATTAAAAGATATCGGGTGTGATGTATCTTTGTTTATTGATGCAGATGAGCAACAAATTGATGCTGCTGTTGCATGCGGTGCACCAACAATTGAGTTACATACAGGTGCATATGCAGATGCTGAAAGTTTAGAAGTACAGAATACAGAATTAAAACGCATTGCTCATGCAGCAAAATATGCTGCTAGTAAAGGTTTAGTTGTTAATGCAGGTCATGGTTTAACATTACAAAATGTGGGTTTAATCGCGAAAATTCCAGAAATTCATGAGTTAAATATTGGTCATTCGATTATTGCTGAAAGCGTTTTTGTCGGATTGACAACGGCTGTTTCACAAATGAAAGCAGCTATTTTAGCTGAGAGATAACAATGTCAATAGTGAAATTTGAAGAACTCATGAAGCCAGTCATTGGCTTCTTAGGTTGTGAAACACCTAAAGCATGGCTTGATATAGCAATAACTAATCTTGAATTGCTTATGCAAGATCATGCCAATTGTGAAAAAAAAGCAGCGGGAACAGCAATGAATCTAATGTTCCGCTACAGCTTTTTTAATGATCTACAAGTGAAACTTGCCCAGCTTGTACGTGAAGAAATGCTACATTATGAGCAGGTATTGGATTTAATGAAAGCACGAGGGCAGGCTTGGCAAGCCTTAAGTGCAGGGCGTTATGCAGCAGGTTTAAGAAAGCATATTCGAACATATGAACCAGAAGCATTGATCGATATTCTTGTTGTTGGTGCATTTGTAGAGGCACGCTCATGTGAACGATTTTATGCTTTGGCACCTTTGGTAGATGATGAATTAGGGCGTTATTATCGTTATTTACTCAAATCTGAGTCGAGACATTACGAAGATTATTTAGCACTAGCAATGGATGTTGCTCAAACGAGTAAGATGAAAAATCCAAAAGAAGATATTCAACAGCGTATTGACTATTTTAGAGAAATAGAAAAAGATCTCATTTTATCGCCTGATAATGTATTTAGATTCCATAGTGGAGTACCAAAAAATAGCTGAGTAATACTCAGCTATTTTTAATTTTTATTCTTTTAAAATAAGAAAAGCCCATAATAAGTATTATGGGCTTTTCTGAATCTGGCTCTCCAACCTGGGCTCGAACCAGGGACCTGCGGATTAACAGTCCGTCGCTCTACCGACTGAGCTATTGGAGAATCTGTGGTTGATTATATAGATAATTTATCTTAGGTCAATGTAAATAGAAGTTTTTTTCCGATTTTAAGCTTAGATGCTCTTTATTTGAACATTGTAAAAACATTTATGAAAAATATTTGCATACTTATCTGAAATATTGTTAAATTAATCGAAATGAACGATACAAGTGTTTCAAATTCTTTTGAAGCAGTGTGGATTTAACCTAACTTGCCAGCACTAAAATGGCTAAAATGGAGAATGCCTGATATGCATACTTTAAATATTCAATCTATTTTTCAAAATATCGAATTTTACAAAAAGAATTACATTCAAATTCTAAAAAATCCTCAGCAATATTATCAACCTGTAGAAGACGCATCTATTAAATTCTCAATTGTAAGTTGCCAAGCTTTATATCTAGGTGACTTATTACAACTTTGGTTTGGCCATAAATGGACATCATCCTATTTAGAAAAATTAGAAAGTTTAGATCATCATTTTTGGTATCAAAACAAAGCGTTAGTGGATGAGAGTTTTTATATTTATGCTTTTGGTCGTGATAAAAAAACCAATGTATTGACTGCTAAGGTATGGATAGAAAAACTTAATCAGTCCTCTTATATACAACTTCATACAGATAGTTTACCTTTTTATCTTAGTTTTATTACATTAGATCGACCTGATCACCATCAATCGAAGGCATCGTAACTGAATAAAAAGAGGTGCTATAAAGCACCTTTATTTTTATCTGAGGGTTGATAAAGACCATGCTCGATAAGATGTAAACGAAGAATACGTCTGAGTTCAAGTACAGCTTCAGGTGTTTCTTGAATAGAATGACCACCATGTACAATTTTCTCAGATTCTGCGCCGTCGAGATGGGCGCTTTTGTAGGGTACAATACCATCTGTAATAATATTAGGGTTTGTACTCGATGTAATGTTTCCAATTACTGAGTGATATTCTAGCCCTGATTGGGGCATGATATTCTTTGTCAGTTGCATAAATTTAGATTTATAACTTAAATCACTTGGTCCATTTTGGATCAGACCATTATCGACCTGCTTAATAAAATCTTTAGGATTAATTTCTCCCTGAAATGAATCGGCCACAGCACCCAAAAATGCACCAGGTAAGCGAATGATTTTTCGGGCAGCACGTGTAAACCATAAGTCTGCGTATTCTGTTCCTCTATGTGGTGAGGCTAAAAAAATCGCGCGATCAAAGTTTTGAATAGGTTGTATTTGTAATCGTTCTAATACGATAGGATCTTTATTGTGCTTTTTAAGCTCTCTCGATTTAATAAGTTTAAACGCATCTTTACTAATATCAGCCTTGCTCACAAGTAGGCGTGATATTACGCCTCCCATACTATGACCAATGAGCACGGCATCTTTTGCTGAAGGCGAGTTCTGATCTAACTCTCCAAAAGCCTGCGTAAGAATAGAATAAATTTGATATCGACTTTCTATAATTGGCATATTGGTTGAGTAAAAGACTTGCCATACTTGATAGTGCTCTCTTAGAACTTTATCACCCATAATATCATTTGTTAACCTTACCCATGCTTCGGGACTACTTGCTAGTCCATGAACCAGAACAATAATTTGTTTGTTGGGGTTATATGGTTCTAACATGTATAGATGGGGCATGATTAATTGTTGATCACGATCGATCAATGACAAATATGCAGCTCGACCCAGATTGTTATGTGCCAACCATAGTCCATATGGCGCAGAAAAATTTGCTGCAAGTGGATATGATTTCCCTTCTACAATAATATTTTCTTTTTGATACGGATCATTTAATTTAATAAGCAATGGAGCGTTATTTAATAAATCTTTTAAACTTGTATTCGGTTTAGGTTCAATAGAAATGGTTGTTGCTAAATACTGGGGAGTATGAATATTAGGGTTAACTGTATCTTTAAATTTATGGCGTAAGGGATCTAGAATATATTTATTTTCTTCAGGAAGAGTTGGTCTAGGTAGAACTGTAACAAACTCAGCACCAAAACCATCACGTCGATTAATAGAACGTAAGCCCGAAAAGTTTAAGTTATAGCTAGAAATAAAGTCTTCAATTTTCTTATTTTGTAACTGTGGATAGTCTTTAAAATCAGTAATATATTTATTATGACCGATATCGAAATCTTCATCTGATGTATTGGCTGGACGCTGTGTTGAAGAGAGCATCAATAATTTGGCAGTAGCCTGGTTATAAAAATCTCGAACTTGTACTTGTCTGTTATCGAAAATTCTCTGATCTGGATGTCTTTCAGTCTTAAATAAATAGGCATAACTATAACGAATACTACGATCTAGCATTTGTAGTTCTTCATTAATACATTTATTTTGAAGCTCTAATTTGTCTTTTTGTTTGTCTGTAAGGAGTTGATCTTCTTTAATCTTAAATTTACATGCAGTCGTTTTTTCAAGAGACATTGCTTTTGCTAGGTAAATTTCACTTGCCGTTGAAAAAAACTGTTCATTTGGAATTTGAGGAATCTGTTGTATATCTGTAAGACATGAGGTGGGGTCATTCATACAGATTTTAGATTCTCTTCCTGTCATTGACAGTACGTTTAGACTTGCCTCACTCAGTTTGTCATGTGTAAGGATGCTATCACGTTCATTAGTAATAGTTATATTAAATGCTTGTTGTTTTACGCTAACCGCCTGACAGCCTCCTAAGGCGATTATAGTAAGTAGTAGAGATGACACTACTAGTTTATATTTGGCTGTGTAATTAGACATAAAATTAAGCAAAAGATAAGTAATAGATAAAATATACGTTAAAGTGTATAAAAGTAAAATATAAAAGGTCGTATTCACGACCTTTTATGAAGAGAGTTTGCTCAAATATTGAGTGTAAATGATTAACGTCCTTTTTTATTTTCTGTCAAAGTTTCCCAAACGTTTGTGCGACCTTTAGTTTGAATCTCTTTAATGAGACGATCTGCAACTTGACCTTCTTCTGGGTATTTAACTTTATAATTACGTAAGGTAGTGATTGCGTTCTTATTGTGCTCTAAATACAAATAGTTATTTGCAGCAGATAAATAAGCCTCTTGAACACCGCCTTTAATTGCTTTATCTAAGTAAGGAATAGCTTCTTTTTGACCGCCACCTTCAGATAGGTTAAAACCAAACCAGAAGTTCACTAGAGGGTCATTTGGTGTCATTTTTAATAGGCGTTGGCCATAGTTTAACGATTTTGTTGTAAATTGTGGACCTAGATCTAGATTACGCGCAAGTACGCTTGTTTTAAATGCGCGGAGTAAAACGTCATAAGATGCATTGTCTTTGTCTGCGTATGTATCAAGCTGTTGACTAGTTTGACGTAACTTATTTTCAAAACCACGGCGTACATTTTTACTTGCAAATTGTGGTGGATAGTGACGTGCTTGGCCTTCTACCATTTGAATGAAATCATCAATCGCCGTAACATCTAGCTGATTTTGTCCTGCTAAAGGAGCGTAGATAATCTCTTGTTTCTTACTGTCTATGGTAGGGATAATAAGATGATTTACATCGAGTGTAACAGTTTTAGTTGGATCTGTTTGACTTGTTACAACCATTTTAGTTACAGGTTGTGCCGCAGCATTTTTTAAATCTACTTCGAATTTAGAAGGTGCATCATAATCTGCTGCGTTTAATGCATAAAATGGTTTCGGTAGAGCAGGTTCTTTAAAAATAACAGGTTGTAGAGGCTCATTTTTAACAGTATCCTTTTGAGTATTATTGTTCTTTAATGGCATTGAGCTACATGCAGCCAATACAGAAGCAGTAAGTAGCGTTGTTGTTAGTACCTTGAGTCTCATAAGTATATCCAATGTCAGTATTGTTGTTGAAAATTATTTAACATGAGTCTAATGTAAAAGAAAATATTCATGCAATGTAAAGCATGTAACAGAGTTAAGCTTTTGATTGCTGATTCTGTGATTCACATTCACGCCGTACATCTTCTAGAATTTTTAATTCTTCTTGACTTAAAGGTGGGTGATCTTGTGGCTGCTTTTTATATGTTGGATCAAGCAAAGATAAACGTTGACACAAGGTTGTCATACGTTTTTCATTTTGCTCAAGCCGATCTAGTAAAATACGCATTCCTTCAAGTACAGGATCTGAGTGATCTGCCACAGTTGCATATTGAACAAATCCAATGCGCTTTGCATAGTCACGGCGATGTTGCTCTTCATCTTGTGGTTGCGTTTGTGTGTCTTTATAGATATAACGTGCAGGGCTACCTACAGCAGTTACACCTGAGGGAACAGCCTTTGTTACCACAGTGTTTGAGCCAATCTTTGCATTTTTACCTACAGTAAAAGGGCCTAAGATTTTGGCTCCTGCGCCCACAATGACGCCATCTTCAAGGGTAGGGTGACGTTTCCCTTTATTCCATGTTATGCCACCAAGAGTAACACCATGATATAACGTGACATCATTGCCAATTTCTGCTGTTTCACCAATTACTACGCCCATACCATGATCGATAAAAAAGCGACGACCAATTTTAGCACCTGGGTGTATTTCAATACCTGTTGCAAAGCGACTGACTGCTGAAATTGTTCTTGCACTTACTTTAAAGTCTTTATTCCAGAGTTCATGAGCCATTCTATGCATAATAAGTGCATGAATACCGGGGTAGGTCATTAAAACCTCAAGTGTATTTCTTGCTGCAGGATCTCGAGAAAATACCGCTTGAACGTCTTCTTTTAATTGTTTAAACATATGAATGCCCTTTAATTTTAATTGTTTTTTTTCCATTTCCCTTGACTCATTGCTTGCACACGACTGAAAACACCACGTAATAAATTATATTCCATTCGATCTAATTGTATACGTCCAAATAGCCTACGTAGGCGTAATGGTAAAAGACGTGGATTCTTTGGATCAAGAAACTCGATATCCTCTAACATTTTTTCCATATGAGGATAAAATTCTTGCATTTGTTTTTGTGTAACAAGAGGTTCATCCCAATCCATTTCTTGTTGAAGCGCCACTGGCATTTTATCGGATACTTCTGATTTGTCTAGGGAGCTTGTATGAAGAGCAGCCATTCTAAGTTCATAGCAAACGATTTGTATGGCTTGAGCAACGTTTAAAACACCGTATTCAGGATTTACCGGAATAGTCATGTGGTAGTTAGCAAGCGCCAATTCTTCATTGGTTAAACCACGATCTTCTCGACCAAAAATAATAGCAACTTCCTGTTTTTGTTGTTTAATATGGTTTAAGGCGAGTTCTGTTGCGGGTCTAACGTCTAGGAGTGGCCAAGGGATAGTTCGGCTACGTGCACTGGTGCCAAACACAAGATGACAATCTGCAATTGCATCTTCTAATCTCTCTACAATTTGAATTTTTTCTATAAGATCTGTTGCACCAGCTGCAAGCGCATGAATATCTGGATGAGGATAGGTTTTTGGAGCAACAAGAACCAATTGGGAAATTCCCATTGTTTTCATCGCACGCAATGCACTTCCTATATTTGCAGGAAGTGTTGTATTTACCATGACAATACGGACATGACTTAAATGTGAAATAGTTTTGGCTTGATCAAAATCTTGCATGTTTTGTCCTGATAAATTAAGAATATTGGCTAACTTCAGCATGATATAAGTCAATGGCTTCATCCATGCTCATTGTGGCAGTAGATGGTTTTTCCTCAACGATTACTTTGGCTGCTTTTGATTTCACTTGATATTCAATATGTATCGCTGTTTTCCCAAAATAGTCTCGAAGTTTTGCAAGCATCTCGTCTAAAGGTGCAATTGACCACTCTGGAGATAGTCGAATGTCTGCTGTTGCATAGTCAAAAGAGAGATTAAATAATATAGGAATATGCTGACACATATCGACATTGCAAAACGGTTGGATAATTGTTTTTAACTCTTGCGCCAACTGAGGTGTGATTTGGTCTGCATTAAGAGTGATTTGAATATGCTGTGCACGCTTTTGACGAATCTCGTTGAGACTAAATGCTTTTGAAAGGCGAGCCATCGGTCGGTCAAAACCTTCTCTTTCATAGACTTCGCCTTCAACAACAATGACTTGATCAATCTGAATAATATCTTTAAAACGCTGAAATCTTTCATGATTACAGCTAATTTCTAATCTAGAAGTACTATCGTCTAATGTAATGAGAACACGGTTAGGGAAATTTGCAACATCGAGGACGAGGCCTGCAAAGACAGTTGTTTGTCCACGCCGTGTAGGTGTAATTTCATTAAGTTTTGACGATACAAAGCATCTTAATTCTTGACGATATACATCAATTGGATGACCAGTTAGATAAAGGCCTAGCGTATCTTTTTCGCCTTTGAGTCGAACCTCATCTGACCATGGTTTAACTGGTTTTATTGGTTTTCTTTGAACTTCTTCAACTTCACCAAATAAATCCATAATCCCTGTTTCACGGTTTTGTCTGGCTTGTTCTGCTGCTTGTACCGCTTCAGGCAGTTGAGCCATTAAATGAGATCGTTCTATGCCTAGGCAGTCTAATGCACCTGCACGAACAAGTGCCTCTAATGTTCTTTTATTAATTTTCTTTAAATCAATACGGTGGCAGAAGTCGAAAAGATCTTGATAAGGTCCTTCTTTTTCACGTGAGTCTATAACGGACTGCATGGCCTGTTCGCCCACACCTTTAATTGCACCAAGTCCGTAAACAACTGTTTTTTCATCAATAGCATGAAAGCGGTAAATAGATTGATTAATAGATGGAGGAAGTACAGTTAGTTGATTATTACGGCAGTCATCAATTAGAAAAACGACACTATCTGTATCTTGCATTTCGGATGACATAACAGCTGCCATGAATTCGGCAGGATAGTGTGCCTTTAACCATGCGGTATGATAGGCGACAAGCGCATATGCTGCAGCATGTGACTTGTTAAAACCATAGCCCGCAAATTTTTCCATAAAGTCAAAAATATGATTTGCTGTTGCTTCATCAATATCTTTTTCTGCTGCGCCTTTTAGAAAGATTTGGCGCTGTTTTACCATTTCTTCTGGTTTTTTCTTACCCATTGCACGGCGTAATAAATCGGCACCACCCAATGTATAGCCAGCACAAATTTGAGCCGCTTGCATAACTTGTTCTTGGTACACCATGATCCCATAAGTAGGTTCAAGTACACCTTCTAATAAGGGGTGAAGGTATTCAAATTCTCCACCATGCATACGATGTATGAAGTCGGGAATAAGATCCATTGGACCCGGTCGGTATAAAGAAACGAATGCAATAATTTCTTCAAACTTACTTGGGCGTGCCTCTTTAAGCATGCGCTTCATGCCCACAGATTCAAACTGGAAAACAGCTGTAGTGTTTGCTTCGGCAAATATTTTATATGCTTTATTGTCATCTAAAGGCACATTTGAGATATCTAAAGGCTCTTGTGCTTGAATTCGTTTATTAATATTCTGAACCGCATCTTCAATAACGGTAAGATTACGTAATCCTAAAAAGTCAAATTTAACAAGACCTGCGGATTCAACATCGTCTTTATCATATTGTGCGACACGGTTTGAGCCATCTGCATCAGAAAGTACAGCAGAGAAGTCGGTAATTTTGCCCGGTGCAATGACAACGCCACCTGCATGTTTTCCTGTATTCCTTGTAATCCCCTCAAGTTTTAGGGCCATTTCCCAAATTTCACTTGCATCATCATTGTCTGGGTTTGATGGATTGGTCACGATATCTTTAAGTTGTGGCTCCATATCAATCGCGGTTGCCAAATCGACACCTAAAGGTTTTGTAGGAACCATTTTAGAAATCCGGTCAGCAAGCCCGTAAGATTTTCCTAAGACACGTGCAACATCTCGGATTGCACCCTTTGCAGCCATTGTACCGAATGTTGCAATTTGCGAAACAGCATCACGGCCATAATGACGAGCCACATAATCAATAACTCGGTCACGACCACTAATGCAAAAATCGACATCAAAGTCGGGCATAGAAACACGTTCAGGATTTAAGAAACGTTCAAAAAGTAAATCGTATCGCAAAGGGTCTAAATCTGTAATTTTTAAACTAAATGCGACCAATGAGCCTGCACCTGAACCACGACCAGGACCAACAGGTACACCATTGTTTTTAGCCCACTGTATGAAATCCATGACAATTAGGAAGTAACCTGGGAATCCCATATTTAGAATAATACCTACTTCATAGGCAATTCGTTCATCGTAAGGTTTTCGTATTTCATTCCAATCGTCGCCTCGTTCTTCGATAGGATAGAGTTGATTTAACCGTTCCTCTAAACCTTCTTTAGATAAGTGCTCAAAATAGGTGTCAATGGTAAAGCCAGCAGGAATTGGATATTCAGGTAAAAAATACTTACCCAGTTGTAGGCTCACATTGCAACGTTTGGCAATTTCTACTGTATTTTGAATAGCACTTGGAATATCTGAAAAGAGGGTTGTCATCTGTTCAGCAGTTTTGAAATATTGTTCTGGGCTATATATGCGAGGTCTTCTTTGGTCTGCAAGTACGTACCCATCTGCAATACATACGCGAGCTTCGTGTGCTTCAAAGTCTATTTCATGAATAAAATGTACATCGTTGTGTGCCACAACACCAACTTGGTATTTTTCTGCAAGTTGGCATGCTTCTGAAATAAATAGTTCTTCATTTGGTCTTTGTGTTCTTGTTAGGGCGAAGTAGACACGATTCCCAAATTTTTCATACCACTCTTGAAATAAAGGTTCAGCTTTTTGAGGATTAGATGAGCAAAGTAAGTGTCCTACATCACTGTGTAAGCCTAAGAGTAAAATAAGATCTTGATGTTGCTCGAGTATCCATTCTTTTTTAATACAAGGAATATCAAGTTGTTGTCCCTCAATATATCCTCTCGATAGAATTTCTGTGAGATTTAACCAACCTTGATTGGTGGTTGCCAGTAAAATCGCTCTATGTTCTGAGTCTTCAAGTCGAACAGTTGTGCCTAGTATGGGTTTAATGCCTTTACCTTGGCAAGATTTAAAAAATTTGACTGCAGCATGGATATTTGAAAGATCCGTTAAAGCGAGTGCGGGCATTTGCTCTTTTACCGCAGTTTTAATGAGTTCTGGTATGCGAACAATCGATTCAGTGATTGAAAACTCTGTGTGTATACCAAGATGAACAAACTGCATTAAAGATTCCTTTTACTCGAGCAGTGGGCATTTTAGCATGCTATTTTTATTTTTATGGCTCATAATTTGTTCTGTGTGTATATTCTTATCTACTTATAAATGAAAGCCAATAGATTGAACCTATTGGCTTTCCAAATTCAACAAAGAATAGCTTAATAGTTGTAGAACATTTCTTGTAATGTTTTTGCATCTTTTGTTTTGGTTAAGGCAAGTGCAGTTAATAATCTTGCTTTTTGAGGGTTAAGGTCGTGTGCAACAACCCAACCATATTTATCATCGGGTTGTTCGGCATTTCTAAGTACGAAGCCATTTGCAACACGTGAAGATCTTACAATCTGAATTCCTTCTTGCTGTAGTTTTACCAGTGTAGGAACGATATAGTTTGGTACTGAGCCGTTACCAGTTCCTGCATTTACAATCGCCTGAACGCCAGCTTTTTGAAGCGCAAGATAAGACTCAGGTAACATATTGTCCGAGCCATATACAATTTGAACCAATGGAAGAGCATCTCCTTTAATATCTTCAATATTAAAAGCAGAAGAATCGTTGTGTAATTTAGTTGAAGTTCTGAACCAGTAGGTTTTTCCTTCAACAACTGTACCTAGTGCCCCCCATTGGCTATTAAATGCATTGGTATGAATATTAATGGTTTTAGCAACATCCCGGGCAGCATATACATTATCATTCATCATGACCAATGTGCCTTTACCTTTTGCTGAGTCTGAGGAAGCAAGCGCAACGGCATTATATAGGTTTAAAGGGCCGTCTGCTGAAAGTGCTGTACCAGGTCTCATGGAGCCTACAAGTACAATAGGTTTGTCGGTATGTATAACTAAATTTAAGAAAAATGCTGTTTCTTCCATGGTATCTGTACCATGTGTAATCACTAAGCCATTTACTTTAGGATCTTTTACTAATTCATTCACTTTCCGAGCAAGTTGAATGAGCTCTTTATCTGTAATACTTTCAGAAGCAATCTGGAGTGCTTGTACACCACTTACATTTGCAAGTTCTTGAATTTGGGGAACAGCATTAAGTAGTGCATCTACAGGAACTTTTGCTGCGGTATAGGTTGCACTATTGGTTGCGCTTGCACCAGCACCTGCGATTGTACCGCCAGTTGCAATAACGACGACATTGTTTTTTGCATAGAGTGTAGAAGGTAAGCAGACAGTTAGAGCCAATGCTAATGCAGAAAAAGTTTTTTTCATGAAAGTAAATCCTAGATTTGAAGAATTTAAAAACATAAAATAAGCAAAAACCATACCAGCTTAACTGATATGGTCTTATATTTGAATAAATTAGCGAATAGAAGCTAAAAAGCGTCCAATGCGTTGAATAGCTTCACGTAATTCATTTTCAGCTGGTAGAAATACTACGCGAAAGTGATCTGGTGTGGGCCAGTTAAAACCTGTACCTTGTACTAATAGCACTTTTTCAGCACGTAATAGATCCAGCATAAGTTTCTCATCATCATGAATTGGGTAAATATCTGGATCTAAACGAGGGAAGCAATACATTGCACCTTCTGGTTTAACACAGCTTACACCGGGAATTTCATTCAGCATTTCCCATGCAATATTACGTTGTTCATATAGTCTTCCGCCTGGACGAATGAGGTCATTAATTGTTTGGTAGCCACCAAGTGCGGTTTGTATCGCAAATTGTGCTTGATGATTTGCACACAGTCGCATAGAGGCCAACATATTTAAGCCTTCAATATAATCTTCTGCACGAGATTTATCGCCAGTAATGGTCATCCAACCTGAGCGGTAACCTGCAATACGATACGCTTTAGATAGTCCATTAAAAGTAATACAAAGCTGGTCACCTGCAAGTGCAGCCACAGATACATGTTCAATACCATCGTAAACAATTTTATCGTAAATCTCGTCTGCAAATAAAATCAGATCATATTTTTTTGCCAAGACAATAATTTTTTCTAATACATGGCGTGGATAAACTGAGCCCGTAGGGTTATTTGGATTGATAATTACAATTCCGCGTGTACTTTGCGTGATTTTGCTTTCCATATCAGCCAAATCTGGGTACCAATGATCTTCTTCATCACATTTATAATGAATTGCGGTACCACCTGAAAGATTAACGGCTGCTGTCCATAATGGATAGTCAGGCATAGGTACTAAGACTTCATCACCATTATCTAATAATCCCTGCATCGCCATAACAATGAGTTCAGAAACGCCGTTACCAATGTATACGTCATTAACATGCATGTCACGTATACCTTTTTGCTGATAGTACTGGCAAATTGCTTTACGTGCGGGAAAAATACCTTTTGAATCTGTATATCCAATTGCATTGGGTAAGTTAAGTGCAACATCATTAATAATTTCTTGTGGGGCTTCGAAACCAAAAGGTGCAGGATTACCAATATTTAATTTAATAATGCGGTGTCCTTGCTCCTCCATTTCGTTGGCGGCGCGTAACACTGGTCCACGAATGTCATAGCAAACATGCTCTAACTTAGATGACTTTTTAATTTCGCGTGGTGTGGTGTTACCTATAACCGGCATAGTCTTGTCCAATTGTATGTATGTTAAGGAAAAAATTGATTACCTAATTCTCACAATCTATGTGAAATAGTGCTAGCATTTTAGTCGTTGGTAGCGTAAATATAAAGAAAAGAAATCAGGCTATTGAATTTTATAGATTGAAAGGAGTTCATCATGGGAAAAGTCAATAAAACAGACCGTGAATGGAAAAGAGAATTATCGCCAGAAGAGTATCGAATTACCCGCGAAAAAGGAACGGAAGCCCCTTTCACAGGAAAATATTGGAATACCAAGCAAGCAGGAGAGTATGTTTGCCGTTGTTGTGGGGAGGTCTTATTTTTATCGGAAACAAAATACGACAGTGGTTGTGGTTGGCCAAGTTTTTTTCAACCACTAAACCATGCTGTGATTGAAGAACATGAAGACTTAAGCCATGGAATGAGTCGTACTGAAGTGGTTTGTCATCATTGTGGTGCACATTTGGGTCATGTATTTGAAGATGGCCCACAACCTACTGGGCTGCGTTACTGTATAAACTCAGCCTCATTACATTTACAAACAAAAGAAAAAAATGATGGGGAAACATATCCATGACAACAATTTACCAGTTGGAAGCAGAATTGCTAAATGGATTAGAAAAGAAATTTTCTGACTATGAGGGGAAAGTTTTACTGATTGTGAATACTGCTAGTAAATGTGGGTTTACACCGCAGTTTGCAGGTCTGGAAAAGTTATATCAAGAATTTAAAGATAAAGACTTTGAGGTTTTAGGTTTCCCATGTAATCAATTTGGTGGACAAGACCCTGCATCAAATAATGAAATTGGCCTGTTCTGTCAAAAAAATTACGGCGTAAGTTTTCCAATGTTTGCCAAAGTGGATGTAAAAGGGCCAGAGGCACATCCAATTTTTCGTTTTCTCACACGTGAAGTTAGAGGTGTACTGGGGACGCATAATATTAAATGGAACTTTACCAAGTTCTTAGTGGGTAGAGATGGAAAGGTACTTCAGCGTTATGCACCGACTACGAAGCCTGAAGCACTTGAAAAAGATATACAAACAGCGCTTGTAAGCTAGTCTCGAATAAAATGAAGAAGGGGTATCTCCCTTCTTTATATATTTGTTGATATTGTTTATGTTTATTATATACATATGCAATATATAAGAGAAAAACAGTTGTCCAATTGATAATTAAAAACTATGCTAAAGATGAAGAGTATTTTAGTTAAGTGGTTATTATCAAAATATTTTTATTCGAATTTTTAACCTTATCGATTTTGTCAGGTAGTTACGTATGATTCAAAAAATGAATAAATTTGCAGCAGCATTAAGTTTATGTTTACCATTGCTTTACAGCAATATGTCTTTTGCAGAGAATAGAACAATGATTCCAGAACAAAAATTTTTAGTAGGTACTTGGTCGGGTATGCCTGAAACGGCAAAATTATCAAAAGACTTTGCCAGTCAAGGTGTATATACAGTTAAGTTAAATAGTGATGGAACAATGCTTCCATTAAGCGAATTAAAAATGAAAGATCCATCATGGATCACATTTTCAAAAGATTATAAATTCGCTTACATTACCAATGAAATGGAAGAAGGTACAGTGACGGCTGTAGCTGTGGGTAAAGACGGTCAACTTAAAGAAATTAATCATGTAAAAAGTTTAGGTGATCATCCAACTCATTCAGCATTGTCTGTAGATGGTAAATTCCTAGCTGTTGCCAACTATTCAGTTGGACCAAATAAATCGGGTGTATCTGTTTTACCTATTCTAGCCAATGGTGGATTAGGTGAAGTTGCTCAAAATATTAAATTCTTAGATGGAAGTGGGGTTATTGAAGGGCGTCAAGACTCTGGTCATGCGCATTCTGTGACATTTACACCTGATGGAAAAACGCTTTATGTAGCAGACTTAGGTGCTGACGTTGTTAAAGCTTATGATTATCAACCCAATGAAAAACAACCATTACGTGCAAATACTGCTTTAGATTTACATTTTGCTAAAGGCAGTGGCCCCCGTCATATGGTATTTTCTGCAAATGGAAAATTTGCATATGTAACTACTGAAATGTCTGCTGAAGTCATTGTGTTTGAAAGAATTGGTAAGAAGTTCATTCAGGTGCAAAAGCAATCTTTGGCTGTAAAAGACCATGAAAGTCATAAAAGTGCCTCTGGTTTAATTTTCTCTCCTGACAACAAATTTTTATATGTTGGTAACAGAAAAGAAGTGAATGAGATCATATCTTATAAGGTCGATGGCGTAAGTGGCAAACTTTCTTTGGTTGGTCGTTATACTAGTGGTGGTGTAGAGCCAAGAGCATTCTCTATGGATAAAACTGGTGAATATTTACTTATTTCAAATGTTCACTCGCATACAGTAAGTGAGTTTAAGCGTAATAAAGAAACGGGTGCACTTACACCGACACGTATTGCATTGCAAATTGGCCAGCCGACAGACATTAAATTCTTTGAATAATCTGAATGTAGAATAAGAGATATGTATTTCAAATTTTCTTATTTTAAATCTTAGTTCAGATTTATTAGAATGCACAAACAGAACGCATAGAGTTATATTCATCAATCGCAATATGACTCTATGCGTTATATATTTTAAAGTGCTGTAGGTGCCTGATAAATTTTTAAATTAAATTCAGGCAATATAGAAATAAGATGATCGAAAATATCGGATTGAATTGCTTCATATTCGATCCAAATGGTTGTATTGGTAAATGCATATATTTCAAGAGGTAAACCTACACTGGTAGGTTGCATTTGTCTAACAAGAATTAATTCCTCTTTTGCAATGCCATCTTTTTGCTTGAGATAAAAATCAACATACGCACGAAATGTTCCTAAATTTGTTAGGCGCCGTTGGTTGTACTTTGCTTGACTCATTAAGGTATGGTTGAACTCTGTAATTTCGGTTTCTTTTTTATTTAAATAATTATTCAAAAGTAAAAAATCTTTGAGCTTGTTTAGTTCATCATCAGACATAAACCCAATACTATTTTGATCAATGTAAATTGAACGCTTAATACGGCGTACGCCTGCACTGGCAACACCACGCCAATTTCTAAATGTATCTGTGACCAATTTATTAGTCGGGATTGTTGTAATTGTTTTATCAAAATTTTGTACTGTCACCGTATGCAAAGACATATCTATAACATCGCCGTCTGCATTTAGGGATGGCATCTCAATCCAGTCACCAATACGGATCATGTCATAAGATGCAATTTGAACACTAGCTACCAATGATAAGATTGTATTTTGAAATACCAACATTAAGATGGTGGCCATTGCACCAAAACCTGCCAATAAATTAAATACATCTTTCTTTAGAAAAGTACCTAAGATCATGAGTGCACAAACCACGAAAATCATTAGCTTAACGAGCTGTAGATACCCTTTAATCGGTTTGTTTTTTGCGTTTGGGCTTTTTTGATACATAGTATTGAATACATTTAGAACTTCACTAAAAGTAAGTGCAATACTCAAAAAAATTGATGTTTGTGCAATCATTTGGAATAAATGAATGATCTTTTCAGAAAGATGTGGAACCGAGTCAATGCCATTCATAATAATAAGTGCAGGCACTATATTTGCAAGACGTCGAATAACATTGTGATGTGCAAGTGCAGAGTTCCTTGCGGAGGGTAGACGCATTAGAATTTTTTGGATTCCTTGTACCACCACTTTTTTTGCAATAAAGTTTGCAATGTATGCTGCTAAAAAAAGTGCACTCATTCCAAGGAGCATTTCTAGCCAAGGAAATTTGTCTGTCCAGTCAAAGAGTTCTACCAAAGATTTTGATATATCTTTCAATTTTAACGTCTGCCTTAAAGATTTTCATATTCTTGTTTTATTTTAAAGGCTACATAAAAAAATGACATCACTTACAGTATATAATCTGTAAGTGATGTCAGAAAACGATATCAATGTATTACCACATCAAGTCATCAGGGATAACATACGCTGCGTATGGATCTTCATCATCTGTAGTTTGAGTATTTTCCTCTGACTTATTCCAAATCATAAAGCCTTCGAGTTTTTGGTCAATACGTTCCGCAAGTGCATGAGGTAAAAGTGCATAACCTGAAGCTTCTTTTGCAATGACTAAGCTTCCTGCGACCAATGCATTATAAATTTGTTGATTGATATATAGCTTTTTAATTTTATTATCATCTACAAATTGATAGCTAATTTCTCCATCAATTTCTTTCACTTTGTGTTGCTGTATCATTTGTTGAACATTGGCTTTTAATGTCTTTTCTTCTATCTTTTTTTGTTTTTCTGCATTTAATGCTAAGTCTTTTTCTTGTTTAGATTGTTGATCTTGGACAATTTTGCTTTTAAGCGATTCGTGGTTACTTGTACCTATTCGCTGTTCGTGCTGTGCTTGTTTGCTCAGTTTCTTCGCTTTTTTATTGTCAACGAGCCCAGCTTTTAAAAGTTGTGCCTGTAGTGCATTTTTTACCATAGTAAATATATCCAATGAATGCCATTATAAAATCTTCAAGCATGCATCATAACATTGAATATATAGTGGATTAAAAACGGCGTAATAAAATTACGCCGTAATTGCTGATTATTTATCTTTATAGCCTTGGTCGGCTGCGATAACAAACAAAACATCTGTTGAAGAGTTTAGTGCTGTTTCAGTAGAGTCTTGTATAACACTAATAACCATACCAATGGCAACGACTTGCATAGCCACTTCTGATGAAATACCAAATAAACCACATGCAACAGGAACAAGTAGAAGAGAGCCACCTGCTACTCCAGATGCACCACATGCCGAAATACTTGCAACAATACATAAGATAAGCATTGTCGAGAAATCAACGTGAATACCTAAGGTATTCACTGTAGCAAGTGTTAATGTGGTAATGGTGACTGCTGCACCGCACATATTAATAGTAGAACCAAGTGGTACAATAACATTTGTTGTTGATTCATCTACACCACAACGACGGGCAAGATCTAAATTAACCGGAATATTTGCAGCAGAACTGCGTGTAAAGAAAGCTGTAATTCCACTCTCTTTTAAACACTTAAGAACCAGTGGGTAAGGGTTCCCTTTAATTACAATTGCGACGATAATCGGGTTAATGACAAATGCAACAAAGAACATTGTCCCTAGAAGAACTGCAAGTAAGTGTGAGTAACTTTTGAAAGTATCTACACCTGCAGAGGCAAATGTTACAGTCACTAAACCAAAAATACCAATAGGTGCAAAAGAGATTACAAGTTTAATAACTTTATTAATTGCAGCGGAAGTATCATGAATAAATGTTTTTGTAGTGTGTGAACTGTGACGAAATGCAATCCCTAAAATGATAGCCCATGCAAGAATACCAATAAAGTTTGCTTCACTGAGTGCAACAACAGGATTAGATACAAAGCTAAGTACTAAGTTTTTAAGAATAATAGTGATACTACCTGGAGGTTGTACACTTTGGTCTGCAGGAAGGTGTAATAGTAATGATGTTGGAAAAAGCTTGTCTGCAACGACAGCACTAAATGCAGAAAGAAGCATACCAATGGTGTACATAACCATAATGGGTTTAAAGTTCTTTGCACTTTGAGTTGCTTGGAAGTTTGCAATAGAAGAAATAACAAGAATAAAAACAAGAATTGGAGCAACGGATTTTAGCGCTTTAATGAAGACATCTCCAAGAAGACTAAAATAGGGTGCAATGTTCGGGAAAAGAAACGCAACAATGACACCAAGAATAATTGCAATAATAATTCGAGTCACTAAGCTTAATCGTTTTAGAGCTGACAGCATAAATGAGCCTTTTAAAGTCTTCAGTGTTTTAGCGATTTAAAACAGGTATTGATGACTTCTATCTAACGGTAAACGGAGAAGAGTTGTAGGGGGAATAC
>NZ_VTDQ01000024.1 GCF_015627175.1 Acinetobacter pollinis
GAGCAGACACACAGGAGTTACTAGAACATCATGGGCATCAGATTTTATGGTTACCGCCTTATAGCCCTGATTTGAATTCTATTGAAAAGACTTGGGCATGGATTAAGAAAAAGAGAAAAGAATGGCAAGAGGATTGTATTGATCGACTCTTTCAGATGTTTTTTCATTTTTGTATGAGTAATTAGATTGTTTGACTATAAGACCTTGGCAGCAGCTCTTATTGTTCCCAATTCATATAACTTTAAAATGACCTTTAGATGATTCCAATTCATATTAAACACTCTCTCAATTATATATATTATAATTGGTTTTAAAAAATATATGATGCACACATACATCACCCTGCTGTATTTTTATGGATTATTTATCACAAATAAAAACGATAAGATTTCTATTTCCTTTACTTAAAAGAAGATAGATATTGAAAATGAATACTCAAACCCAATTAGTTATTCTTATTATTATTTTAAGTATGTTTGGACTTATTTCTTCAGATATTTATATTCCATCACTTCCGTTCATTGCACAGACATTTCATATTTCAGGTGGAGAAATTACATTTTCTATTTCTGTCTATTTAATAGCACTTGCAATATCACAAATTATTTACGGCGTAATCCTTAATTCTTATGGCTATAAACGTATTTTAACTCTAGGTATTATTATTTATATTATTGCTTCTATAGGTTGTGCTTTATCTAATCAAATCTATAGTTTTCTATTTTTTAGATTCTTTCAAGGCATAGGGGCTGCATCTGGACTCGTTATTGGTAGATATCTTATTTCATCTCAATTCTCGAAAGATCAATCTGTTCAGAT
This sequence comes from Acinetobacter pollinis, assembly GCF_015627175.1. Classification (GTDB taxonomy): domain Bacteria; phylum Pseudomonadota; class Gammaproteobacteria; order Pseudomonadales; family Moraxellaceae; genus Acinetobacter; species Acinetobacter pollinis. Next base: position 820 of record NZ_VTDQ01000024.1, read on the forward strand.
TTATGCAATTGTCTATCCTTTTGTTTCATTATCTCCTGCTATAGCACCACTTATTGGTGGTTATCTCACATCATATATTGGCTGGAAAAGTAATTTCTATTTTTTAGTCATCTTTGCAATAATTGCATTGTACATGACATTTAAGACTCCCATTAAAGAATCTAAAAGTGATTTAAAATCAATAGTATTTTTTCAATTTATATCTATCCTTAAAAATATAAATTTTTGGAGATATACAGGAGTTGTTTGTTTAATTTATCAAGCATGGTTTATTTATCTAACTCAATCAACATTTGTATTTAAAATATTCTATGGACTATCTTCCGAGATAACAGGACTATTATATTTGCCCTTAAGTGCAGGAATTATTCTTGCCAATATCACAACCAAGAAATTATTAAGGTTCTTAAGCATTGATCAAATTATTGGGCTAGGCTTAATCTTCTTTTGTATAGGTGGCATACTTTTTTTGAGTAATCTATTTTTACCTCAGCCATCCTTAACAAAAATTATTTTCTCCATGTTTATCGTAAGTATTGCGAATGGTTCTTCATTATCACTCGCTGTAGCGAGTGCCATCCACAGTTCAAATGAACATACCGTAGCAGCCTCTGGACTAGTTGGATTTTTTCAAATTAGTAGTTCAGGGCTTATTTCTTATTGGATTAGCCATTGCATCGGACAGAGTATTTCTATACTGAGCCTATCAATATTTACCCTAAGTACACTCTGTATTTTTTTATTCTTTTTCAAATTTCAATATATTGATATATTAAAGAAAACCAAACTATTGAGATAATAATGTCAAACTTAAATCAATATAAACAAGAAATTGGAGAGTTACTTCCTCACTGGACACCAAGACAATTACCACAGAAAAACAATTTAAAAGGAAAATACTGCCTTTTAGAACCATATAGCGCAGATCGCCATGCTCACGATTTATATAAGGCTTATAGCCATGCGGAGGATGACAGAGATTGGACATGGTTACCCATAGGACCTTTTAAAGATTTTTATGACTATTTTCAACAGGCAAAATCATTTGAAAAGAGTCATGATCCTATTCATTATGCAATTATTGATAGCATAACCAAACAAGCTATTGGCTCCATTGCACTCATGCGTATAGATCCAATAAATGGTACTGTTGAAATGGGTTTTGTACTTTATTCTCCTTTACTTAAAAAAACTAGAATTGCAACGGAAGCACAATTTTTACTGATGCAATATGTTTTTGATGAGCTAGGTTATAGACGTTACGAGTGGAAATGTGACTCATTAAATACCCCATCAAGAAAAGCTGCTTTAAGGCTGGGTTTTACCTATGAAGGAACTTTTCGAAAAGCGGTGGTATATAAAGGAAGAAGTAGAGATACCGATTGGTTTTCTCTCATAGATACAGAATGGCCAAATATTAAAACTCAGCTTCAGACATGGTTAAGTTCCAAGAACTTTGACGAGACTGGTCAACAGATCTTATCTATTGAACAAATACGAAATGCACTGTAAGTGTTTAGATACGCTGTCCTGCACATTAATTAATGTACAGGACAGTATTTAACTATAATTTTCGACGTTCATTCCACCAGCGGTACACAATAGGAACAACAATAAGTGTCAGCAGTGTTGAAGATAAAATTCCACCAATAACAACGGTAGCAAGTGGTTTTTGAACTTCTGCACCTGTTCCAGTTGCTAATGCCATTGGTACAAATCCTAAAGATGCAACACATGCAGTCATTAATACTGGACGCAGCCTTAAAATAGCACCTTGCCAAATGGCTTGTACCAATGGATGGTTTTGGGCCAGTTCTTTCATAAAGGTAAGCATAACCAAACCATTTAATACAGCGACACCCGATAAAGCAATAAAACCAATCCCTGCAGACATTGATAATGGAATATCTCTTAGCCAAAGCGCAATGATCCCCCCAGAAAGTGCAAAAGGAACCCCCATAAATACCAATAAGCTTTCTTGTAATCGGCCAAATACCGCAACCAACAAAATAAAAATCAGAATTAATGCAATAGGGACTACAATCTGCATTCGTTGGGTTGCCGATTGTAAGTTTTCAAACTGACCACCATAGCTGAGCCAATAACCCGAAGGAAGTTTTTGCTGTCCCATCACTTGTTGTACCTCTTGTACAAAAGAACCTAAATCTCGATTACGGACATTTGCAGTAACAACAATACGGCGTTTTCCTTCTTCTCGACTAATCTGGCTCATACCTAACAACTCTTCAACTTTGGCGATGTCTTTTAAAGTAATTGTTGCACCATTATCCAAAGGAATTGCTAGTTGTTTAAGCTGTTCTACATTATTCAATGTTGGCGTGAGTCTCACCACAAAGTCAAAGCGACGATCACCTTGTAAAATTTTACCTACAGATTGTCCACCAATTGCCATAGCCACCCAATCCTGTACAGCTTTTACAGATAGCCCATACTGTGCAATCTTGTCATGCTGTATATCTACATTTAGCATAGGTAGACCTTGAGTTTGCTCTACTTTTACTTCGCTTGCTCCAGAAATATCTTTTAAACGCTTCTCTACTTTCTTTGCCTCCGTTGCTAAAACATTGAGATCATCACCAAAAATTTTAATTCCTATATCACTTCGAACACCTGAAATAAGTTCGTTAAAACGAAGTTCAATCGGTTGCGAAAACTCATTCGCATTACCAGGAATGTGTTCAACATAATTCATCATTCTTTGTCTTAATTCAGTAAGCGTTTCTTTAGAATTAGACCACTCAGATTGAGGCTTCAACAAAACAATACTGTCTGAAATATTGGGTGGCATTACATCAGTCGCGACTTCAGCTGTTCCTGTACGTGCAAAAATTGCTTTAATTTCAGGAAAATTTTGTAATAGTTGTTGCTCAACTTTTTCCTGCATTTGTAAGGATTGTTCTATTCCTGTACTTGGTGCTCGCATAAATTGAATGGCAAAATCACCCTCACTTAATCGTGGTGTAAATTCTGTTCCCATTTTAAATGCTATTGTGCCCGTAATAGATAAAATAGAGATAACTATCGCAACAAGTACAACTTTGTATGAATAAGCTAAATCTAATATTTTTAAATAATAGGCTTTTAGGGTGAGCATCCAACGACTTTCTTTTTCAGATACTTTACCTGTTACAAATAATGCAATTGCCGCTGGAACAAAAGTCAAAGATAAAACCATTGCACCAATCAGTGCCAACACAACCGTCATTGCCATTGGATGAAATAGTTTTGCCTCGACCCCAGTTAATGCAAAAATAGGAATGTAGACCACCATAATAATCAGTTGGCCAAAGAGTAAAGGTCGTCTTGCTTGTTTTGCAGCTAAAAAAACTTCTTCAAATCGCTCTCTCTTCGTTAAAAGGCGCCCTTTTTCATGCTGTGCATTGGCAAGTCGACGTATACAGTTTTCAATAATTACGACAGCACCATCAACAATAATTCCAAAATCTAAAGCACCCAAACTCATTAAGTTTGCACTAATCCTTTGCTCAGCCATTCCCGTTAGGGTGAAGAGCATAGATAAAGGGATAATACAGGCTGTAATCAGTGCTGCTCTAAAATTTCCTAGGAAAATAAATAGAATAACAATTACCAATATGGCACCTTCAATCAGATTTTTAGCAACTGTTTGAATGGCTTTATCAACCAAGTTGGTTCGGTCATATACCGTTTCTATCATTACACCACTAGGTAAACTTTTTTGAATTTCTTGAACTTTTGTATGAACATTTTTTGCAACAGTGCGGCTATTCTCGCCCATCATCATCATTGCAATTCCTAAAACGGCTTCATTGCCATTGTAGGTAGCACCACCTGTACGTAAATCATGACCTATAGAAACACTGGCAACATCTGAAATACGAATAGGAGTTGTTCCCTTATTTTGGACTACAATATTTTCAATATCAGAAACAGTCTTTAGAACCCCAGGTACACGTACTGTTAACTGTTGCCCATTATTTTCAACAAAACCTGCTCCTCGATTTTCATTATTTTGTGATAACACATCGGTAATCTGGTTTAAAGAAATACCCAATTGTTGCAAGCGACTCAAATTTGGAGAAACAATATAGTTCTTGTCATATCCACCTATGCTATTGACCTCTGCAATACCAGATAATCGCTGAATTTGTGGTTTTACAATCCAATCTTGAATCTCTCGTAAATCCATAGGGGTATATGTAGAGCCGTCTGCTTTTTTAGCATCTGGTTCAGCACGCACCACCCATTGGTAAATTTCTCCTAACCCTGTAGAGATTGGGGATATTTCAGGTTCAACAGATGTGGGCATTTCACCTCTAACCTTTTGCAGACGCTCTGTAATTTGCTGTCTTGCCCAATAAATATCTGTTCCATCTTTAAAAATAACAGTAACCTGAGACAATCCATAACGCGAAATGGAACGAGTCTGCTGTAAGTTTGGAATACCTGCCATTTCATTTTCAATTGGATAAGTAATTCTTTGCTCAGCTTCTAATGCTGTAAACCCTTTGGCTACACTGTTAATTTGGACTTGAACATTTGTAATATCAGGAACGGCATCTATCGAAAGTTTCTGATAACTAAAAATACCGACTGCAATCCAAATACAAGTAAAGAGCATAACCCAAAGTGCATTTTGAATAGAAAATTGAATAATAGAATCGAATAGGCCTTTAGGTTTTGGAAAATTTTCAAGAGGCTTAGTGTCCATGATCTGCCTCCCCTTTTTCCATATCAGATTTCAAAGTAAAGCTACCTTCAGATACATAACGCTGGTTTATCGTTAGACCATCAATAATTTCTACCCAATTCTGGTCAGATGCTAAACCTAATGTCACTTCAGTAGGCTGAATAATTAAATTGCCCTTTTCTTCACTCACAGTAAATACAATATTTTTACCGTCTACATTTTGAATAGCTGTTTTCAAAATACGATTTACTTTAGATGCTGAGTTCGTTGCTAAACGAACATTCACCATCATATTCGGTTTTAAGACATCGTTTTGACTGATAATATCAGCTTGAACTTTAAGCTGTCCTGTTTGCTGATCAGCTTCAGGTAAAATGGCTTTAATCTTCGCTTGATATTGTTTTTGAGTAGATTCAAATGTGATATTTGAAAGCTGAGATAAAGATTGAGCAAATTGACTTGGAAGCACAAACTCCAACCATAGATGATGATTATTCTCAATAACCATTATCTGATCGGTCACCTGAACATATTCACCCACAAATAAATCTTTCTTAGAAATGATGCCATCTAAAGGTGCCTTAATTGCATATGCATTCGAAGATGCATTGATCCCCAATACAGACAGTTTACGGCGTAATGCTTGTACTTCAATTTGACTACGCTTGTATGTATTCAATGCTTTTAAATAATCTTGCTGAGCAGAAACACCCTGTTGAAAAAGTGATTTCTCACGTTGATAATCTTGCTGAGCAAGCTTTAAATTTTCTTCTGCGATATTTAGATTAGACTGTTGATCAATCAATTCTGGTGAAGACACAAGTGCCAAAGTCTGCCCTTTTTTTACAGATTCCCCCAAAACTACAGCTACCTTTTCTACGCGACCAGAAAAACCAGATGTAACATGTGCCTGCTGATTTGGATCTTGTATAATTCTTGCTGGATAAAGAGAAGATGTATTAACTTCGCCTTGCTCAACTTGAGCAAGTTTAATACCATATTTCACAGCTTCTACAGGTGTAAGCGTCATACTCCATTCTTTTTCTTCATGGGTAGCACTTTTTTCTTTTTCCTCACCATGTTCTTGTTTCTCGCCGTCATGATCATGAGATGCTTCTAAAGAAGATGTAGAGCCTTTAAATACAAGAAAACCCATTACAGATATTGTAAATGCAACAATAAGACCAACCCATATCCATACTTTATGATTTAATTTATTCATCTTAATTACTCATTCCCAATGCCAAAGATTTATTTAACTGCTGTATTGCATTTACATTTAGAATTGCCTCAGAATCTATTCCCAATCTCAAACAATCTAATTGCATATTCTTTTGGAAAATATTTCTTCTCATTTCTACTGCTTGAAGCTGTCTTTGTTGTAACTCTGAAGTAGCAAGCTGTATGTCCGTAACTGCATATTTACCAGCTTTAAAGCCAATAAATATTTTGCTTTGAATACTTTCAGATAAGGGAATTTGTTGCTGAGTTAAGATATTTAATTGATGACCTAACAATTTAATTTCGGCATCTAAGGTTCGAATATCATTGGGTTGTTCTCTTTGATAACGCATACGCTCTTGTGCAATGAGCTTTAATTTTATCTCCTCTACCTGTCGACTATATAGTCCACGATTAAAAATATTTAATGGAACTTCTAGTCCAATTCGAAGTTGCTGATCTGAAGCTTGATTAGACTCAGCTTGCGTTTTTACTATACCTAAAGTGACTGTAGGCTTAGGTTTTGCTTGTGCTTTTAAATAGTCTAACTGTGCTTCAAACTGTTGTTTTTGTAATTGCATTGTACTTTCATACACATTCATTAACGATGTATTTTGAGCATATTGTTGCCAAGATTCATCTGACACATCTTTCAAATGGAAAGTACTTTCTTTTCCTCCCCAAAGTTTTGAGAATTTATTTTTAAGTATACTTAGTTCAACATTTTTCTGAGTATAAGATGACTCTAAATCTAAGTTTGCTACCGCTATTCTTTCTAAATCTACTTTAGAAATGCTTCCTGCTTCCAACCTAGATCTCGCAGCTTGAAGATTAGCCTGACTAACTTCAAATTGTTTTTTCAAAATAGATACTTCTTGCTCTAGAAAAAGAATTTGCATCCAGAAATACTTTACTGCCAAAAACTGCTGTACTTGATAAGCTTCTTTGTTCAGAACAACCTGTTGTAACTGTAGCTCAGAAAGATGCCCTGCCTTTCTTTTCTCTCCAAACAAGTCTATAGGCTGTGTTAGTAAAATCTCAGAAGAATTTTCCTGACCACGATTGAAACCCGTTTGTTGAATTGAAAGCGTAGGATTATCCCAAACACGACTATTCTTTATCGCTAATTTGGCAATATTTTCCTGATTATTCCAAATATCAGGTTGTTGATAATCTCGTATTTTTTGTAGCGTCTGACCAAATATGAGTACAGGCTCTTCAGCATGTATCATATAAGAAGTCATTAAAATGAATGTACCTATGCAAGTACGACGTACTGCATTCATGTTTTTTGCATGAAATGCAATTTTATATAAGAAAGACATAAGAAGCCCCGTATTAAATAAGATTTAAAACGGTGGGCTATTTTTGGCTACCCCACCTATAGCGGGGTTAACATTGGAGGTGGCGGACTAAACCCTAAATCGGGAGAGGTATATAAATTTCGCCAATCTGTTTTATTTTCTCTTTCTGAAGGACGGCTCACGATATTCGGCACATGCTCAACAGCCTCTGCCAAAATCAGAGGAGAAAATGAAGGCAAATGATCACTATGGTCATCATGACTACTTAAAATCTGACTCACTTTATTTACGCTTAGTGAATGACCTGAATTATGATGACCAAAATGCATCTGAGTGCTATAAGAGACTTCAAGACCTTTTTCATGTGTGCAAAAAGCCGCTGCCACATTCCACATACTTTGGAATAGCAGTAAGCTTGATAAGATCAATAAAAATACTGATTTCTTTTTCACACAATACACTCAGTCATAACCATGTATAATAAAACATAATATATCTTAAAGATCAATGTAGCCTTTTTTATATTTGTTCATAAAATAATAACGCCAAGGCTTTAATATTATGATTGCAATGAATGCAGTTATTAAATCGAAGAAAATAGCGCAATAAAAGACATTGCTCCAATCTTGGGTATATTGGAATAATAATGCTGCAAATGGTCCTCCGAAAATAGAACCGATTCCTTGAGATAAGTACAACCAGCCATAATTTGCTGTTGCATGCTGCGTACCAAAGGTATCCGTTAAAGTAGCAGGAAATAGAGAAAAAATTTCTCCCCATCCAAAGAAAACAATACCCGATAAAAGAATAAACAATACAGGATCATGACGGCATAATAACCACACAAACATTGCAATGCCTTCTAAAGCGAACGCAACAAACATCGTTATTTCTCTGCCACATATATCGGAAACAAAACCAAATAGTGGACGAGTTATTCCATTCATAACTCGATCGAGACTTAAAGCAAGGGGTAAAGCAGCCATGCCAAATACCATTGTATGACTTACACCAAAGTTTTCAGAAAAGCTTGCCATTTGTGATGTAACCATCAAACCCGATGTCGACATCATAGTCATCATGACAAACATTAACCAAAACAATGGTTGTTTGAGCATTTCTTTAGAATTAAACTGATATTGGCTCTGTTGTATATGCTGAACAACAGTGATCTGGGGTGTTTTTAAACGAAGACTCGCGAGTAATCCAATACAAGAAAAAATAATACCAAACACGATTAACGTTTTATCTAATCCCCAGTTTAAAAGTGCCTCGTGAATGGGAAATGTGGTTACTACTGCACCAATACCATAACCTGCTGCCACCATACCTGTTGCAAAACCACGACGCTCAGGAAACCACTTCACCATAATCCCAATGGTACCAATATATACAATTCCTGTGCTCAGTCCTCCAATACATCCGTATATCAAATACAACTCAATTAAACTTGATGCCTGAGATGAAAACACCCAGCTTAAACCTGACAACACGACACCTAAGGCAATTAATCGCTTAGGGCCAAATTTATCAATTAACTTCCCCTGAAATGGCGCAAAAAATGTTTGAAATATAATAAAAAGTGCAAATGTCACTTGAAGTGATGGTAATTGGATACCAAGTTTATGCATAAATGGCTGTGTCAGTAATGTCCACACATACTGTGCACTTGAAATGGAAGCCATACAGATGATTGCAAGTATCAACTGTAGCCATTTTTCTTGTTTTATTATCATCATTAAAAGTCTCTAGTATCCTTACTAAAGACCTGCATATATTATGCCAATCAATTTTATAACAAGTAATATCTACATAAGGCAGCTGAAAGTAATCCCATTGAAATTGCAAGTAATGGTTTTTTAAAAATTAACATGACTATCGCTGTCATCAATAAAGCCAAACGTGCAGCAGTATCTCCATCGAATGCAATAGGCGCCAGTATCGCGACCAATACCGAACTAGACATGGCTGTAATAAATCTTTGAGTACCATCACTAATAGGAATGTAGTTCATAATATAAACACCACCCCAACGAGTCATTAAAGTAATTATCGCCATTATCAAAATAATAATAAATGGATGAGAGGTACTAATATCAAAATTCATTATTTTTTGACCTTCCATAAAAATCCGACGATACCACCACACAATGCTCCAATAACTACATGGCTATTTTTTGGCAAATAAAGATATGCGATTAAAGATGTTATGGCTGCCGTCATCCATATTGCTACAGTTCTATAGTTTTTTTGACCACCAATCACCATAGTGAATAAAAAACAAGCCATAACCATATCTAGACCAAACGCATAAGGATCATGGATAAGATAGCCAAAATATATACCTAGCGTTGTTCCCAACACCCAAAATAACCACAACGCAAGCCCACCTCCAAACAATAATCCTACACCTGGTTTTTGTTGGTTAAATGCTTGGAAGGATGATGCCCAGTTTGCATCGGAAATTACTAATAAAATTGTATATCGTTTAATCGGAGGAATATGTTTTAACCAAGGGTATAAAGATGCACCCATTAAAATATGGCGAGCATTAATAAAAAATACCGTAATGAATAGAGAAAAAATAGGAATATGACCATCTTTCCAAAGTTCTAATGTAGCAAACTGTGAAGACCCAGCAAAGACCGTTGCACTCATTAAAATAGCTGTTATATGATCCACATTTGCTTGTGTTGCAGATAGCCCAAAAGCACCTCCAAACACCGCAACAAATAACGAAATAGGTAGTAATGTTTTAAAACCAAACCATACATCTTGCGTATTAATCGTATAATTATTTTCGTCGGAAGCCACTTCACTCTCATCCTTTGTAAAGCGAATATTTGAGCTATTATGTCTTAATTCTAGTTATATTAAAAACAAATAATTCTCAAATATACTGTTTAAAAACGACATACTATAAGTTTATGAAAAATTAGAATAATTAAAACTGGTTCTAAATAGGTGGAAAGTATCTAACACTACATTCATCAATCAAGCCTAAATATAAAACTGGTGAATTTTTTTTATGATATGTCTAAATAAAACTCTCTGTCATTTTAAGTAAATCATCAATCCATTTTATTCTTAAAGCAAAGTTAGCCTGAAATAAAAATTAAATAAAATGCAACGCTTACGCCCTTTAAATTTAAAAGAGCATTCACCAAGTGTAACCTATTCAATAGGTTACACTTATTTTGAAGTGATGGTACTTTTAGATGACCTCAAACTCTATACGTCTATTTTTCTTACGGCCTTCTGCGGTTGTATTGTCTGCCACGGGTTTTTCAGAACCTAATCCATATGCACTTAAACTCGATGGATTAATTCCCTTTGAAATCAGATATTTTTTCACTGCTTCAGCACGATCATGGCTTAATAGTGTATTTTTCTTTAAATCGCCTGAGCTATCGGTATGCCCAATAATTTTAATACTCTTACCATTTAGTTTTTGTAGAGCCAATGCCATTTCATCTAAAATGCGCTGTCCTGTTACAGTTAAAATGGCACTGCCAGATTCAAATTCAATAATTCGATTCTTTAATGCATCATCAACAATTTTTTGTTCTTTCATATCTATAGATAAATTTGAATTAAAATCAAATATTGGGTCTACAACGGACTGAAAAGCCGTACGAATGGCTTTATCATTTTGATCAGATATTTTACCTGTTAACTCAACATGTGTACCTTGAACCGTGAGTTGTCCTTGTTTCACTTTTTTAAGATCAGTATTAATTAATTTTTCAACAGCACTTGTCCAGTCATGCGGTGCAGATACTGATCTCACCTCAATTTGATCAACCACCTGATCATTTCCGTATACACTACGTAATTTATCTAGCACTGTTTTTTTACTGGCTTCATTAGGTACAACACCATCAATAATAATTGGCTGTGTATGACCCAATTGGGTTAATCCTAAACTTGCAATCATAATACAATTTGTAATTACTGACTTTAACATTAATCTGTTCATTTTCTTTCAGCCATATCTTATATAAATATCTGCATAAACATTTTTATGCCTTGTCTTAAGCTCATCTGACGATCACACAAAGCTTGTTTTAATCGAACCAGCCCAATATTTTGGTCGAGATACTGCTCAATCCACGCTGTATCTTTTAAAGCGACCCATCGTGATGTTGAAAAATCCTGAATTAATATGTCGCTTAATGCGCGAATGTCTGTTCCCTGAAAGCCAAATAATAATACTGGGCTTTCTTGATGTAGAACTCCAATAAGAACATCGGTATTTTGTTTGCCAATAAACTGATTAATGAGACCAACCCAAAAAGCAGAAATTTCATATTTATATGTGTCATTAAAAATTGGAATCACCAACACTTTATTCAGCTTACCTGTTCCATGCTGAATAACAGGTTGTAATAGGAGTCCAAGTGCAATCATCATTTGTGCAAGCTCAGCCATAGTCATATTCATCAGTTTTGCAAATGAATAGACAGTATGTTCATCTAAAAAGTCGGTATGGCCATGCGCAGTAAAAACCTCTATCTGTGTATTCAGATCAGCCAAACGCTCCAATAACTCTGTTGAGTTTGTTACTTTGCGCAATGAGATATTTTCTCGAAGCAAATTCAAAAGTACCTGTTTATAAGCATATGGTGCATATAACATGTTCTCTAGAGGTGATTGCACCTCTAGAAACTGCCCAAGAACCATAGGAAACTTTCTACCCGAACTGTCTTCACTCGCCACTAAATTTGCAACTAAAAAGTTCTTACCTTGAGGATTTGCAATAAAGAAATCTAAAGGTGCAAGGTTATTATAACGTACTGAAAAATCATCTGATTTTATGCAGACATCCAATGCTTGAGTAATCCATTGATCAATAGTTTGAGTCAATGCATTTTGGCCTTTGCTCTTTATAAAATCTCCACGAGATGGGTTTTTTCCATAATAAAATGGTGTCGAGCTTAAAGTTTGCATATTACTTTGCTCCTACCACTGACTGTGCAGAAACAACTCTTGCCACTTTATTCGCTGTAACTTGATCAACAAGTTTTAACCCTGCATAACCACGCCCAGAACCCACATTACTGGTTGTATTTCCACTAATTAAACGGAAGTTTAACTTCACATAAAGCTCTGAGTTTTTAGGATTTGCCCAAGTCATTTCCATAACACCGTCATGTTGATTACGCTGAGCAGAATCAATTAATCGATTAATCCCATATTCACCCGGTGCATCAAAAATAGTATGTACTTTTCCTTCAAGATCAACCACTGTGATACGCACGCCCGGTGTTGAACCTGGATTTGGCCAAACAAAACTTACCCATTGTTGAATCCCATTTTCATAGAACATACGTTGACCATCTATGTCTAACGTATACGATAAAAGTTTTGGATTCTGTAAAGGATAAAATTGGAAGTTAGATTGATTAGCTGCAACAGGTGCCTGATTAATTCCACCCGTAGCAACACCATTTGCAGGCGCAACGTAACTTTGGAAGTTCGCAATGAATTGTGGATTTAAATTAATCCCTAAATCTTTCCAAGTTTTAGATGAAATAACATAACCACGGCGTACAATTAATGGGTCCAATGTTTCTTTTACAAAACGTGCAATACTGCCATTCTCTCCAAATATTTGACCAATTTCCGCACTGGTTGCCTGAATATTTGCGGTGCCATTAAATGGATACTTCTTCGCCAAGTTCTGATTAAATGGCTGAACGATCTGTAAATCCCATAGTTTATTAACCTCATTTTGAGCAGGTGTAAGTAAGCTCTCAAAACACTGTATAAATGGACTCACGATAATTTTATGCACAATTTGTTGATTTTGTGAGTTAAGGCCAACCGTTAATTTTTCATCCATATTTTTTTGAACTGAATTAAAAATAGAATTTTGATCATTTAACGTTTGACTCACTGTCATTAAAGCATTTGGCCCAATGTCTCCAGTATTCTTAAGGTTATTAAACTTACTCCGTACCTGTGCCAAATTGTTTAAATAATCATCTAACAATGACTTGTTTTGCTGATCATCACGTTTTCTCACAAATTCATAAAAGAACGTAAACTCTTGAGAAATATAACCTTGTGGTTGTTGAGCAACCTCATGTGCAACTACGTTAGAACTTGTTTGATTAAGCACTGTGCGTTTAAACCATGCAACAAATCCTGTTTGAGGTATCGCGAGTTCAGCCTGAACCACAGGATTATCCCAACTCGTTTCCTGAGCAATCTTTTCCATTAAAATACGGATTGGACTACGCTTTTGCTCTCCCAAAACATCTATAAATTGAACAGCAGTCGTAAAGTCATCTGTTTTCGCATAGTGAACCTCACCTAAGAATTTTCTCCACTCATTCACATAATCCTGTTTATACAATTGTACCAATTGCTTTTGAATTTGGTCTGGACTACCACTTAGAGTGAGATCATCTGCACGTACACTATTTAAAACCCAATCTTTAGTATCGGTTGGTTTATTTGCAGCTTCATCAATTGCTTTAGAAACATACTCTTCCCATGCCTTTTGCGTAAAAGCACCTGATAACTCATAACCACCAAAAATTGTTTTTTTATTGTCGTTACCAACAATTTGCGCAATAGTTAACGGAGGAAAACGAACAGCAGCACGTGTTTTAATTTGGCTATAAACACGATTAATTGCTGGTGTTGCTTGTACAACTGAAATAAGTAATTGGCGTGTCTGATCTATCAAATGTGGATTAGACTGTAAAACAGGGAAATGCTTATCTGTAGATAATGTGATTAAGTAACTGAGTACTTGTTCTGCCTTTTGAGTCGTTTCCGCTTTAGGCGCATTACCTTTATTTTCCTCTAACCACGATCTCCAAAATCGAGTAATTTGGTCACTCAAATGTGTTGGATCGATATATTGAGGATTCCCCATCATAATATAAAGCTTAAGTGCATTATAAATATCTTGAGGGTCAGTTTCAGATGGATCTAATGATTGTTTCGCCTGATTATTTACCTGAGTGACTTGTAATGCTTCGGGATGTTTAGCAAGTAATGTATCTTCTTTCCCTTTTACACGTTTTAAATAGTCTTCAACTCTTTCATTGGTTGGCTGCAAGATAATTTTTTGAATACCCTTTAAGTATTCAATTTTCACTTTTTCATATAGCTTTTCGCCTTGGTATAGACCAAAAGAAAACTTATAAGAAGATTGCTGATTTAAATCATCTAATTGCTGTAGTCTATTTTGTAGAATCAATAATGCATCAAGTTGAGTAGGTAAATCTCTACTCGACACTTTTTCTATTTTTTCAACTTTATTAAAATCTGCTTGAACATCTGCAATCAGTTGTTGATTGTTCTTATAAGACCAAACCCAAAGCCCAAGTACAGTAGAAACTGCCAGTAATCCAACAATAAATAAAATATGTCTTTGGCGTTTTCTATTTGAGTTAATATGCTGTTTTACAAGATTCTTATCTTTAAGCACAACCTCAGAGAAAAGATTTTTCAAAAAGTAACCATGCGTTTGTAAGCCCGCTTTATTGCGATTTATACTTTCGCCTAAAGCAACACGCTGTAATTGAAAATCTTCTGAAATTTTGTCTGTCATTGGACTTTCAACATGGCCATCTTGTAATGCACTTGTAAAGTAAAAGCCACGGAACACAGGTTTGAATTGGTATGGATTATCTTCAAACAATGCACCAATAAATGATTTTAAAGCAGGTTTAATCATTTTAAATTCAAGTGGAAAGGTCATTACACTTGGTGAAATATTATCTGCATGTCTGCGACTTAGATGCGTTGTACTTAAGTTCTTTAATCCATCATGCAAAATCGTATAATGTTCATCGAATAATTGCATTGCGTTTTGAGATGATTCTGCATCATAAGCCAATGTTGCACCCCAAACCTGATCAAACTCTTTGCCTTCATAACATTCAAAGAAGTCTGTGAACCCAGCAATAAGATCCATTTTTGTAAATACCACATAAATTGGTACGATTACCTCTAAACGTTCGGTAATATCTTGAATACGGGCACGTAGATTTTTCGCAAGTTGCAATGATTTTTCAGGACTTTGACTAACCAGTTCAGCAACACTGACCACCACTAATAATCCATTAATCGGTGCTTTAGAACGGTTTTTCTTTAATAAGCCAAGGAAATCTAACCACTCTTCTTTATCTTCGGCATAAATTGAATAACGTCCTGCTGTATCTAATAAAATTCCATCAGTAGAAAAAAACCAATCGCAATTTTTTGTACCGCTTTGTCCAGAAGAAATGGCTTGCTGATGCTTTTCTTCGAATGGAAAATTTAACCCAGAGTTATATATTGCAGAACTTTTTCCAGCTGCTGGATTACCAATTACCATATACCATGGAAGCTCATATAAGGCAGCATTTCCACTTTTATCACCTAGCTTAGATTTACGAATCAACTGAATAGATTCCTTCATCTGTTGCTGAATTTGTGCCAACTCTTCTTTGTCTTTGGACTTGCTATATTCTTTTTCTGTTTCATTTTGAATAATGTTTGAAAGGTCTTCCCCTTTAGCAATATTTCTTCGACGATCAATCAACCAATAAATGCCGTAACCAATTAAACCTAAAAGATAAAGCCCCAATAACAGCCAAAAAATACGGCGTGGTAAAACACTATAAGAAGATATAAGTGAAATAAATAATGAAAGTGCAATAATTGCCTTTGGATTAGTGATGTACTGCCAAAGGTATCCTAAAATTGTGTACATTTTACTCTCGTGAAAATTGGGTTAAATATGTTCGTGATCGTCTTCAGGTTTTGGTTTAATCACAACCTGAACCTCTGGCAGATCTAGACTGTAAAAAAAACCAGTAAGGGTATGAGGTATGTGTAACCCCGCGAGAAATCCAAAAACTTTTGATAGTTGCTCAGTACTGCCTAAGCTGAATCTGGTATAGATCAAATGATGAATCTCAATAGGCGTACTTTCAAAGTTCTTAATGACTTTTTTATTGGCCTTAGGTGTTCTCATATCATCAGGGATAATTACAAAAGGTTCATCCTCTTCATACTGAGATAAATCAGTAAGATGAAATGTACTTAATGTTTGAGCCAAGTCTTTTTGCTCAAGCTGAATAAAGACTTGCTTTAAAACTGGGATATTTTCAAATACTATTGACGCAGAAGATATACAACAACTTCCAATAAACTCAGATGGTATGTAATCTGCACCAACAGACATTACTCCATCCAATGTGTCTTGATCAATCTCAGACTCTACAGCCAAAATAAAAGAAATCTCACTTAAATCTTGTGTGTTTGATTGGCATAATTCCACTAGGTTGTGATAAGCAGAGCGTTCACTGCAATAGTGATACTCAATATTGATTTGTTCAGATAAGATACCCAACTCGTCTAAATAGCTTTCACACATTTCCGTTGTTGCGAGCTCATTCCACGAATGTTGAAGTGTTGATGGAAGAAGTATCAATAAGTTTAATTGATCTAATTTTTGGACTTTTTCTGCGATAGGCTCTTCAATATCTTCGGAAGCATCATAGTCTTCACCGATCCAAGCAGGATGCATTTTGTATTGATATGCCAATTGAGTATCATAAAAAAGTGCAGACTCCTTCAATTGTTTTGCAATTGAAGAAAATATATTACGATTTTCTTTGAAATGCGCAGTGATTAGATTCATCATTCTAACTTGTAAAGGTAAAACATCTAAATGTTGTTCAGCGACATCTTCAAAATATGTTTCATCTATACGGTAACTGAGTAAACGTTCTCCATCGTGTCCAATAAGATCTTTATCTAAATCTGGTGCTACACCTTTAGCTATTTTTGCGACTAATTCTTCATTACTTCCCAATTGGCTGAGAAGTGAAGCTGAATATATATTTAACTCGATTTGCTCTACTTCTGTTTTAGGCAATGGTTCATTGGCTTCAACTGCATTTTGCGCCTCATTCTGAGCGATTTCTTCTTTTTGCTTCTTATGTTGATACCATTTCCAAGCCAAATAAGGCATTAAGACCAAACATGAAATACCTAAAGGTATCCATAGAAAATAAATAAGAATATCTTTTGCTGTCGGATCAAAATGCAAATCCCTCCAGTAAAACACCATAAGTAGTGCTGTGGCCGTAAAAATACTTAATACCGTACTTAAAATAATTTTTAACATTCAACATCACCCAACAAGGTATAACATTTTTCCTCATTGTCAGAAAAATGATCTGCCATTAAGGAAGCTCCCCAACCTAAGCCAATCGAATCCGTCATATTCAATTGCAGTGGTTTAATCGACTGTTGGTCTAAAATCAGTCGAAGATCTACCTTCAACGTTGGACTACACCACTGCTGTAAAATACTTTTAAGTTTTAGACTCTGTGCTTTAGACGGGAGATAATCTAAATAATCTTCATAGCTCAAAGGTCCAATCGTAATTTCAACCTTATCGCCAATTTGGGTAATGTATTCACCACAAAATGTATTCACGCCTAATTGCATATGGCTATTTTTAGAACTAAGTATGGTTCTTTGATCTTTTTCTAACTGAAACTGCTCTTCTACAAACTCTTTCACATCTATAGATGGATGAAAAATAGCTTTTAGAACCTTATTCAGTGCATGTGAGTTATTATTCTGTCCCTGCATTAACCCTGAAAATTCAGCAAAATAATGCTCAAATTGAGTTTTCTTATCTTCATCTTTTACGGTATAACCATTTAATGCATGTACAATATCAAGATAATGATTTTCTTCATTAATCTCATATTTTATAGGTAAGTTATATGCCAAACTTGCATCAATATATTGTGATACCAACTTATGGTTAAATAATCCGATAAACTTTTGTGCTTCATTTCGATACGCTCGAGGAGCCTGTCTAATCTTATTTGTATAAACATAAGGAAAAGCGCCCTGTATACCTGTTAAGCCCACCATAAGATTGATAAGCTCAATTTTAGAATCGGAAATTTTTAAACTTTCAATTTCTGAAGTCGGAAATTTCAAATTCAATGAGCTTTCAAATTGAAATGCATCTGCCCAAAACCTATGTTGTTTCACATAGGGAGTATTTCTCATTAATCGTACAGACTGTATTAACTCAAAACTGGTTGAGTGATGAAATAATTCATCAATTACAGAAGATTCTTGCCACCAGCGCTCTGTATGCATTGGTATAACTCCTGACTAGAATTCTGATCAATCACCACAACTTCAACGAAGCTGTTCATCTGTACTTTTAAATTAAAAATCTCACTTAAAAGCTGACTAAAAATATAGAGACTATGTCCTCTAAATACAGATGCATCGACGGTAATACATGCTTTAATTCCACGAACAAATATTGGAAAGGGATTTGCACCCATCATTCGACTGGTAGTTTTAAATTCGGTACTTTTAATCGAATCTATGAGTAAAAAGTTATCCTGTGTCTTAGGCAAATTATAAAGTTGTAGTAACTCTTTAATTTGATTAGTAGCGTTATCTCCCATAATCGCCAACATATTTAAAGATAAATGGGAAATGACACGCCACTGCTCTTGTTTAGTTTGTTGAAAATGATGTGTTTTTGAAGGTCTTTTTAAGGCAAAAGCACGGCGTGCAATTGCAGTATCATTCAAATTAAAAATATTGTTACTTGCAACTAAAACCTCATGTGGTAAGTCACCATTCGAGCACAGTAAAGTTGCACTCATAAAATCAGACCTTACCTCATCTGGATTAAGTTGTTTTGAGATAATTGAGTACGTATTTTCAATTTTTTTACCATAACTTTGTTTTTGGTTGAGCGTATAAAAAAACTGATTACCGTCGTCGGCATAATGACTTAGTGCAAAAAATGGTAATACTGGTAAAGCAACTTCATTTTTATTCGTTTTCTCGCGAATCATCGTCATATTTAAAACAGAATATAATTTATAACATTCTGGGTGATGAACATCCGTAACTAATGGATATTCTAATTTTTTATGATTAATCTTCTGAGGTTCAGCCTTTTTCTCGAATAAATTGACAATTGGTGTGGTAAATAACTTAAAGTTTTCCGTACTTAAATCTGAGTAACTATGAACAATCGCCTCGTCATTCAAATTAAGATTTAAATGAATTTGTATTTGAAAAGAACTCTTACCTAGTGGTAGATTTTTTAAAAAATCTAGGTTCATATTGATGTAATTAAACTTTTCAGGAAAGCAAAAATACTCCATTAACAATCTATATGCATGATGCGTATATTGGTCGACAGGCAATAAGCTTTCTGACTCTGAAAAACCCATGACTTCAAATGGGTTTTGAATTGAAATAATTTTGTGATCTATTTTTAAGCTAAAATGCGTACCTGTACGGAATATACCGTCAAGCACATGCAAGGCAAAATTAGAAATCGTATCTAAGTAAATAGGTAATTTCTTTTCTTCTAGCCAAATATGGGGCTGATTAAATAATTCAAACCCTAAAGTAAGCGTTGCATTATGTTCGGCCGTTCTATGCTGTCCAGGGTTCGTACTAAACTGAATTGTATTTAATTGAACAGGCAGTAAATCTACCTGTGTACTGGTAATAAACTCACACTGTATTCCATTTAAGCTTCTTGACTTCAATAAAGTCTTTGCTGGTATTTCGCTGGCTTCTGTCAGCTGTTTTATTTTATTTTTATCTTCAAAACTTACAATACTGCATGAAGGAAAATGTCTCAAATATTGAGGAAACATAATTTCAAACAAAGACTTCGTAAACATGTCATAACTGTCAGCAAGTTTCTTATCCATTCTTGCTGCAATTAATGAGAAAGACTGAATGAGCCTTTCAATATGCGGATCATCTATTTGCTCTTGATTTAAAGATAGCCTTTGAGCAATTTTAGGATATTTTTCAGCAAATACTCTTGATTGTTGGCCAAACTCTTGTAACTGCTTTTCATAATAAGGCAATAAATCTTCAATCATGTTTTTTCCTGTATTATCCTTTCGCAGAAATTACATATTGTTGAGTAACAGCATTTAGTAATGCATCAAAAACAATGGGTTCGCACAATGGATGTACATTCAGATATGCCTGAATACTTAAACATAATGAACCTACATTATTTCTGTCCATTAGCATTTCAACCTGAATATTACGTAATCTCGGCTCGTGTGCAGCAATAGATTCTTCAATAGACAAACAAATTTTGTCTCTATCTTTTGGATTGGCAGTAGACAGCCCCACAAAGTCAATAATGCCAAATTGAGCTATTGATGATTTTGCTAATGGAAAATCTTCAAGATCCTGACTTAATCTAATCATGCGATTATTTAATAAGTCTTCCAAATCTGTAGCAATCGACTCTCTAAGCTCTTGTAAAGATAGACCATGAAGTTCATCCGTTTGAGGAATTAATCGGTCAAACAAAGTTGGTCTAAATCCAAATGGAAATAATTGATCTGAGTTCATTTTAAATTCTAAAAAAGAGCAAACCGAAAACAACGAATTGTTCCCGATTTGCTGTCTCATCATTATGCAGCGTAAGATGCTGTATTATTTGAAAGCGACCACTTCTTCGTTACCGCTCCTTTCGCTGTACCATTAATATCTTGCTGGTTATATGTCCATTCAACCGCAGCATATTTCAGTCCAAATGACTCTGTTGGAACCCCTTCTTTGTCTACAACAGGGTTCACACTTGAAACAAGAACGTGCTTGAGTTTAATTTGAAGATATTTAATACGCTTATCGCCATTTGCACGATAAAAATCGATTTGAACTTCGTCGAATGTATAACCTGCAGAGCATGCTTCCCATAGCTTAGGACTTGTTGCATCTAAATCTTTTACAAACACCATATCTGAATGTTCTACACGTTCAGCAGTATGACCACCTACACTCGATGATGTTGCTGATTTAGGCTGACGAATGTTATGAGCCCAAGAATTTACTTCCAACCAACCTTTGTGCTCAGAATCTCTTGACTCACCGTCAACTTTATATTTTCCACGAAATTCAATATATATATCTTTCATATCAATTGCCTTTTATAACAAAAAAAATGTTACCTTCTATTAGTTAGAAGACTGAGGTAACTCGGTAACAAGTCTTAATGAAACAGAGAGTTCATCCAACTGGAAATGCGGTCTTAAAAATACAACAGACTTGTAGTGACCAGGCTCTGCCGGATTTTCTACTACTTTTACAGATGCTTCACGTAACGGAAATTGTGCTTTTGCTTCTTGGGATGCGCCATCATCTAAAAGTACGTATTGTGCAAGCCATTCATTTAAGAATGCTTCAACATTTCCAGCAGATGCAAAGCTTCCCACTTTATCTCGCATCATAGCTTTTAAATAATGAGCAATACGAGAAACTGCCATAATGTATTGAATTTGGCTTGACAATGCTGAATTTGCATTCGCAGCATCATTGTCATATTTTTTTGCTTTTTGAGTCGATTGAGCGCCAAAGAACGCGGCATAATCTGTATTTTTACAATGTACTAAAGGAATAAAGCCTAAATCACTCAGTTCTTTCTCACGACGATCAGTAATCGCAACTTCGGTTGGACATTTAAAAGCAACTTCCCCATCGCTTGTTTTAAATGTATGTACTGGTAAACCTTCAACCAGTCCACCACCCTCAACACCACGAATAGCAGCACACCATCCATGTTTATCGAAGGCATCAGTGAGTCGTGTTCCAAAGGCATATGCCGCATTCATCCACAAGTATTCATCATGGTTTTGACCTGAAACTTGCTCGACGAAATTGAATCCGTCTGTTTGAATACCATCTTTCGGATCGTAAGGTAAACGACCGAGTACTCTTGGCATTGCTAAGGCCACATAACGAGAATCATCACTTTCTCTGAAAGAACGCCACTGTACATATTCAGCAGTTTCAAAGATTTTAGATACATCACGTGGACGATCGATATCTGTAAAAGACTCTAAGCCTAAAATGTTAGGACTCGCAGCAGAAATAAATGGTGCATGTGCAGCAGCAGCTACATGTGACATTTGCTCAAGTAGATAAATATCTGCAGGTGTGCGATCGAACTCAAAGTCTCCTATAAGTGTCGCATAAGGCGCACCACCAAATGACCCGTACTCCTCTTCATATACTTTTTTAAATAAAGTACTTTGGTCAAAGTCAGTTGCACTTTGAAAATCTTTAATTAACTCTTTTTTCGTTGTATTTAAAATACGAATTTTAATTAAAGGATTCGAAGGTGACTCTTGACAGAAATAATATAAACCACGCCACGTAGACTCAACCTTTTGAAATTCAGGGTTATGCATGATCTTACTTAATTGTTTTGAGATCATTGCATCAATTTCAGCAATACGCTTATCTAATGCAAGCGTCATGTTATCGGAAATTGTTACCGTACCTGCCATGACTTCTTTAGCAAGTTCACCAATCAAACTTTTTGCACGTGTATGCTCTTCATCACTACGTGCAATACGGCTTTGCTCTACGATTGAGTCTAATAAATTAGTACTCTCTTGATAATTCGCAGTATTTTCGCTTAATGATGTATTACTCATCGTCTACTCCAGCTTCTTTGCTTAACTGCTGTAGCTGTGCAGTGTTTTTAAGAACATCATCCAACAAGTCTTCAAGCTTTTCACTGTTCGAAATTTTATTACGCAAATCCGTTAATTTTTCACGTGCATCTACAAGTTTTTTTAATGGATCAACTTGCTGTGCAATATTCTCTGGTCTAAAGTCATCCATCGATTTAAATGTTAAATCGACGCCCATCGAACCACCTTCTTCAGAAATGGTATTTTCTACACGAAATGCAGCGCGTGGTGCTAAAGAGGTCATTACCTCATCAATATTTTCTAGATCTACATTAATAAACTTTTTATCTTTGAGCTTCGTCTTTTCAACTTGTGATGCTGCAGAAAAGTCTCCCATTACCCCTACGACAAAAGGTAATTCTTTGACTTCTTTGCCATCTCCAACTTCCACGTCATATGTCAGTTGTACTCGAGGTGGTCGAACTCGTTGTAATTTCTTTTGAGCACTTTCTCTTTTAGCCACGTTTAACTCCCCAGCTTTAATTTAGTGTTGCGAATGGATTACTGCTTGGTAAAGCAGGTTGTGAATCGACTGGTTTAGTAGTAACTAGCTTAACTTTCACTGGTTTAGCAATATGCGTTTCTTGTCTTTTCTGTCTTACCACAGGTTTTGCATCAGACTTTACTTCTTCCTTTAATACAGAAGCAGGCTTGGCTGCATTAATGCTAGCAACTAACTCTTTTCCAGCTGGATAAGTTGATTCTGATGCAAGGTATCGCATCTCTTGGCTTCTCATCTGCTGAATAGAGTCATTTGCAATTTTTGTAGCAGCCAAAAATTTAACATCTGTTAACGTATTGCTATGGACATGTAGAGACTCTAAATAGTTCACCAATTCCAATGCTTTGAACGCTTTACCAATTTGATAGAAACGCTCTGCCGCCAGTACTAAATAGGCATTTTTCTGGTCTTCATTATTTTTGTCACAGACCTGAACATACTTACCTAATAAGATTTGATCTGTTTCCCCAACAACTAAAGGATTATTTTTCAGACATTTTCTTTTTAAGGTGATTTCAGTATTGTCTTCTGCATGAACACAGGTCATTCCCATGCATCCGACGGCAAATAAAGATAAAATAAATGCTTTTTTCAAGGTAATTCCCCATACCTATAGTGACAACATCAGAACGATTGCCAACTTCCCTAAAAGAACGCCTTACAGGAAATGACACAAAATATATAAAACCAACAAAAATGCCAATTTGTTCACATTTTAATTTATTTTATCACACTTTTAAACAATTTTAATGTAAAATAAAACACAATATATATATTTTATTTATTACGTGATTCATTTTTTATGTAGTGAATAAATGAAATTTCATGCAGCAGATTAAATTAACCAGCGCAAGTGCTTTAGATTTCAGTGGGAATTGATGTGAACAGTTTAAAAGTTTTAATTACAAAGCTATCTGCACCAACACGTGCAGCTTTAGAAAAGTCAGCCAACTATTGTATATCACAACAAAATTTTGAAATTGAAATTGAACATCTCTTTTGTGAGTTGCTTCGAGACACATCTATTGACCTACATTTATTACTTACAAAATCTAAAGTTTCTTCAAATGCACTACTCAATGACATTCATCAAAGTATTTCTGGTTTACCCAAAGGCAATACCAGAACCCCTATTTTTGCAACCTCTATTATTCGTTTATTAGAACAAGCTTGGTTAATTGCCTCGGCAGATCAAAATCCTATTATACGTAGTAGTCATTTACTCATCGCTCTGCTTACAGCCGATGATCTTTATCAAATTGCTATAAGAGCATCTAAGCTTTTTCAAAACATTCCTATCGATACGATTAAGCATACTTTTATCGAAGTATGTAAAGGAAGTACTGAAGACATTCATTCGCCTGAACAAGAGTTATCAACAGAACCTAAAAATCAGCATCACGTAGATGCTTCTGCTTTGGCTAAATACACCATTAATCTTACTAAAAAAGCACAAGATGGTGGCATTGACCCTGTTATTGGTCGTGAGTATGAAGTACGTTTAATGCTAGATATTCTAATGCGTCGTCGTCAGAATAATCCTATCCTTACTGGTGAACCGGGTGTGGGTAAAACTGCAGTTGTCGAAGGTCTTGCATTAAAAATTGCTCACAATGACGTGCCTGATGCATTAAAAAATGTTCAGTTACACACATTAGATTTAGGGCTATTACAAGCAGGTGCAAGTGTAAAAGGTGAGTTTGAAAATAGGCTGAAACAAATTATTCAAGAAGTACAAAGTGCTGAATATCCTATTATTCTATTTATTGATGAAGCACATACCCTTATTGGTGCAGGTGGACAAGCAGGACAAAATGATGCTGCTAATTTACTTAAACCAGCACTTGCACGTGGTGAGCTAAGAACGATTGCAGCCACAACTTGGGCTGAATACAAGCAATACTTTGAAAAAGATGCTGCTTTAAGTAGACGTTTCCAAGTTGTCAAAGTTGAAGAGCCTTCTGAAGACGTTGCAATTGATATGCTACGCGCCATGATCCCAGTCATGGAACAACACTTTAATATTAAAATTGATGATGATGCGATTATTACTGCTGTTAAATCATCTAAACGCTATATTACAGGTCGTCAACTTCCCGACAAAGCGATTAGTGTATTAGATACTGCTGCTGCCCGTGTTGCATTATCACAAAATGCTCAACCCGCAAAGCTTGATCAACTTCATGCAAAATTACATAATTTGGGCTTAGAGCTTCAAATTTTGCAAGATGAGCAAAAACAAAATCCGATTCATAATGATCGTATTAAAAACATTGAATCTGAGATTCAACAACTAAATACTGAAATTGAAGCGACTCGAAGCCAATGGCAACATGAGCTAGACACATTAAATAAAATTAATGAATTACAAACCGATGTCAATGGTAGCCATAGTCAAGAAATTGCTCAACTCCGTCAAACATTAAACTTACAACAGCATGAACCTTTAGTCTTTGAACGTGTAAATAGCACTATTATTAACCAAATCATTTCAGACTGGACAGGAATACCTGTCGGAAAAATGGTAAATGATGAAATTAAGCAAATTCTTACCCTAGAAGACAAATTAGAAGAACGTGTAATGGGGCAAAACTATGCCTTAGAAAAGCTTGCTCAAGGGATCAAAACTTCTAGAGCAAAACTAGAAGATCCTAATAAACCTCAGGGTGTCTTTTTACTGGTTGGCCCAAGTGGAGTAGGAAAAACAGAAACAGCACTTGCTTTAGCCAATGAACTCTACGGTGGAGAGTCTCATCTTATTACAATTAATATGTCTGAGTATCAAGAAGCGCATACTGTATCATCTTTAAAAGGTTCACCTCCAGGATACGTTGGATATGGTCAAGGTGGTGTTCTTACAGAAGCAGTACGCCGTAATCCTTATAGTGTTATTTTGCTTGATGAAATTGAAAAGGCTCATAACGATGTTCAAGAGCTATTTTATCAAGTCTTTGATAAAGGTACGCTAGAAGACGGCGAAGGACGTATTATCGATTTCAAAAATACAATTATTCTTTTAACCTCAAATGTGGGGTCAAGTACAACCATGCAGGCATGTATTAATCAGCCTGTTGAAGAGTGGCCAGATGCAGATACACTTATTGCTCAACTTAAACCTAATTTATATCAGCAATTTAAACCTGCATTTTTAGGGCGTATGCAAATTGTTCCATACTTCCCACTACACGATGATTTATTGGTTCGTATTATCGAACATAAGCTGAACAAGATTATTCAGCGAATTGAAAGCCAGTATCAAACACAGGTCGAATATAGCGATGAACTGACAGAACTTCTGCTTAGTCGCTGTACTGAAGTCGACAGTGGTGCAAGAAACATTGACAACATTTTAAACTCATCTGTTTTACCTGCCATTGCAACTAAACTTTTAGTTGCTTTAAGTGAACAAAAACTTCCAAAAACCATTTTAATTGATGTAGATGAGGACACCATCATCTATAAATTAGACGTTAAACAAAAGTCTCAAGCCAAGAAAGTAAAACGTAAAGTTGTAGGAGATGAATAATATGCAAAATGTCGATTTAGCTCCCCTACTTCAACCTATTTCTCCTGAAAACCCATGTGGGGACGATCATTCTTTTTCAAATGACTTTCACGAGCTCAAAAAAGCACAAGTAGAAGATGATCCATTACTTGATTTAGGTGAGTGGGTTGCGGAACCTAAACAAGCCGACTGGTCTTTCGTTTCCACAAAAACTGTAGAGTTGTTGACCAATACCACGAAAGATATTCGTCTACTTACTTGGCTTTCTTCAGCTTGGGCAAATATTTACGGATTTAGTGGCATTACGCAAAGCCTTGAGTTGTCACATCGAATGCTCGAACGATATTGGTCTAACATTCACCCCCTGATTGAAGATGAAGATTTAGATCAACGTCTCGGTCTATTACAAGGGCTTGTCAGTCAAATTCCACTAGCATTTAAAAAGCAACCCTTGGTTAATACAGCACCTTTTTACTCAATTATTGATTATGAGAAAATGTTGCATCAGCAAAATGCTTTCCTTAAAAATCCCGACAACTTTGAACATGATGAACATAGCAAAGACTTAGAGCTATTTGAAAAATCGTTGGCTATCATGTCACACGATGAGCAACTGAGTAATTATCAAGATTTTCTAAAAGCACTCGAGCACTGGGAAACTTTAAAAACAGTTCTTGATCAATTCATGGGTTTAGATGCTCCAAGCTTTGCACAAATCGACTCCCAATTGGAAAGTGTCAAAACAATTCTTTCAAAAGTATATAAAACTGAGCAAATGCAAGCACAATGCATTACAGAAAATACTGATATGCCTACTTTCGGCAACGAAGAAGCGAGACCTCAAGCTATTTCGCAACAGCAACCAACTTTTGGGGCATTTCAACCTTCACCACAAAGTCACTTAGAAAATCGGGAAGAAGCTATTGCCGCGCTTTTACAAATAGCGGAGTACTTTAAGACAAATGAGCCTCATAGTCCTGTGAGCTATATGCTTCAGAAAACCATTAAATGGAGCAAAATGCCACTACACGAATGGCTCACCCATGTCATTAAAGATGATCATCATCTTGGATCACTTCAAGATATGTTAGATGTTCCTCGCGATTCTTATTAATTATTGTATTGGTTATAGCTATGTTTAAAGCGCAAAAAGTCTTATGGGGCGAAGGTTTATTTTTACGTCCTCAACACTTTCAAGTTCAAGATACATATCATGAACAACACCTTAACTACACTATTCGTTCAACTATTCCATTTTCATATGGAATACAAACACTCGTATTTGACCAAAATCAGCTAAATTTAAGTATTTTGGCTTTAGAACGTATAGAAATGATTTGGCAAGACGGGGAGGTATATTCTGCACCTATGCAAGATCTTCTTCCAGAGCCATTACTATTAGATGACCTTCATTTACAAGGGGATATGTATATCTACTTGGCATTGCCTATTTTACAAGCCAATAAACAAAATGTTGCCTACGAAGAAACGACTCAACCACATCGTTATTATTCACACTTAACGGATACGCACGATATTTTTACAAATGCTTCACCTTCGCAGATTACTTTATTACGTCGTCGAGCAGAGTTTAAGTTACTTGATATAGATGTTCATCCAAGTGAAGCACTTGATGGCTTTATTTATATGCCTATTGGTAAAATTAAACCTCAGAGTGGTGGCCATTTAGAGTTAGACCCTACATTTATTCCACCTATTTTGCATATAAAATCAAATAACAGCCTTCAAACCAATTTAAAGAAGACGTTAAATGTTATTAAAGCTAAAATTAAAACCATTCAGACCAACAACAGAGAAAATGAACAAAAGATTGTTGAGTTTCGTTCTGGAGATATTGTTTCTTTTTGGCTGGTCAACGCATTAAATACAGCCTACGCAACGTTAAACCATATTTCATTAAATCCACAAATCCATCCAGAACGATTATTTAGTGAATTGTTACGTCTAACTGGCTCTTTGCTTACCTTTACAACAGCATATGAGGTTGATCAACTCCCGCACTATAATCATCATCAATTGCACAATAGTTTTTATCAATTAGATGTTATTTTAAGAGAGTTATTAGATACGATTATATCAAGTCGTTATATAAATATTGCCTTGAAAGAAAATAGACCATCTTACTGGGTGGGTAGTTTAGAAAGCGATAAAATTACCAAAGATTCAAGATTATATATTGCTGTTTCAAGTACGGCTATTCAAACCCACGAACTTATTCGCACCATACCTTTACGCTTTAAAGTCGGCAACACCACAGATGTTGAAAAACGTGTTATTGCCGCACTTCCAGCCATTCCTCTACATCATTTGGTGCAAGTTCCTACAGCGATTCCTGTTCGTTCAGGCGTCAGCTACTTTGAAATAGAACCACACGATGAATTGTATAAAGACATGTTAGCAGCGCAGTCTATCTGTATTTATGTTCCTAAAGGTTTTGACGACATTAGTATAGAACTGATTGCCGTGACCAATCACTAAAAGGAAGAGATGAATATGCAAAATAGTACACCATCCTTGTTTGATGATGGTCAGATTGGTACGGGTACGGAATATACTCAGAATATTCCGTCTACCATCTCTCGTAATTTAATAGACTTACTTTACGATGGTTTTTATCTGGTTTTCTTAATTCGAAATGGCTATATACCACATCAACCTGAACAATTTAGATTCAAGGTTATACAGTTACTTGAAAAATTTGAACAACACGCAAAAAAACTAGATTATGCAAGCCAAGATATACAAGATGCTAAATATGCATTTTGTGCATTGATTGATGAAACGATTGCGATTCAACAGGATAGTTCATTTTTTGACTTACAAAACTTCTGGCTAAATGATCCATTACAACTTAAATTTTTTGGTAATCAACTTGCTGGAGGACATTTCTTTGAAATACTCGAACAGTTACGTATGCATGGTAAAGAAAGATTAGAAGCACTAGAAGTATTTCATTACTGCCTATTGCTTGGTTTTCAAGGTAAATACCGCATAGCATCTCAAGACAGTATTAACCATCTTATTTCTAGAACTGGGGACGAAATTGATTTTCTCCGAGGGAAAAAGCATGAGTTTTCACCATTTGCAGCCCTACCTGACCAAGTAAGAAATATTTTACACAATGAGCTTCCATTTATTTGGATACTGGTCTTATTACTTGTATTTTCAATCCTTTCATTTGCAGGTCTAAAATTTACATTAAATAAGCAAAGTACAAGTGCTTTAACGCCTTATCAAAATGTCATTAGCACACCAGTTGAACAAGCACATATTACAATACGTCTTCCTTAGGCATAGTGAAAGATGCCATGAAGCTTATCTATATGAACGTATTTCCGACTTTAAGAAAGGTATTCATTAAAATACCTTTCTTTTTCATAGCTTTCCATTTGATCAATCATTGTTTCAGTCTAAAAAGCACATGATTACATTTATTATTATTAGTTTTATTGCTTTGGTCTGTATTCTTAGCTTACTGTTATTTCCAGATCTTCGACAAAAAATCTTCTCTACAGGTTTAAATTTTTTACCTCAGAGTAAAAAGATTTATCAACAATGTCTTCAGTTTATCGGGCAATTGAACCAAGCAACCACAGCCAATAAGCTTCAAACCCATTGGTATTTGCAACAATGGTGGATTTTAATTGCTGGATTTTTTCTTATTCTCAGTATTCTTATTTTTGTTATCACCCGACCTGTAGATACGATACATACCGAAGCAAGCTATTTAAAGAATGTAGACCCTCAAGTATATGCTTTACTCAATGGTGAAATGCTTACTCCACCACCAGAAGTAGATGATCAACTGGTTGATGCAGCAATTGTACAAGCCATGCAAATTGAAAAAGGTTATCAAAATACAAATGCACATGTCACTTTTGACAGCTTTACGACAGGTAAAACACTGATTGATCGTAAGTGGGAGCATATGAACCCACGATTTAAACAGCGACTGCTGATGGTATTTAAAATTATGAAAGAGAGATATAACTACGAGCTGGTATTGCTTGAAGGCTACCGTAGTCCAGAAAGGCAAAGTATGCTTTCAAATAATATGAATACCACCCGTGCTAAAGCTTATCAGAGTTATCATCAATTTGGTTTAGCAGCAGATATTGCTTTTAAGAAAGATGGAAAAGTCTTAATTTCTGAAAGAGACCCTTGGACGTGGCAAGCTTATCAGGCTTATGGTGAAGTTGCAGAGTCTGTTGGACTCACATGGGGTGGTCGTTGGAAGAATCTTCACGACTATGGACATACAGAATACCGTATGCCTGGACTTCAAAAAACTGCTGAAATGGCTGAAAAATTGACGAATGAGATTGAGTAATAGATGAAACTTAAAGATTTAACGCTCTGCTTCATGGCAATACTCTCTCTCACTGCATGTTCAAATGAGCAAAAACAGCAAAAAGGTATTCAACCTATGAATTTTGATAAACCTAAAACGCTCTGTTTAGGACGAATTGAAATTGATGTCCCGCAAGAAACAACGGTCATTATCGATGATTTTAACTACAATGGCAGTACTTACAGTATAAATACCGATATTCAAAGCTATGCTGAATATCAAAATTTTATTGCCAACCGTATTCAAGAATTTAAAAGCCAACCGCATGAAACAGAGGGTACGTTACTCAGCAAAGAAATGGCGGGCCCAACTAAAGATGATAGAGGACGTAGTAATAGCCATATTATTGTTTATCGCAGTACTGAATATAGCAAAAATATCTATAATATCGAAGCCTATATATATATTAGACCCGGAACAATGCTGGTTCTTAAAAGTGGGGCAAGTACAAACCTACTAAGTCGTGTCTTAGATCACTTAGACTATAACCTCAGAAATACTCACCCACGTACTGCCGAAAATCGCAACCAACCTGGATACTGTTGGGGAGACTTCTTTATTTTCGATGATATGACCTTAAATCATGTTTGGGGCGGTAGCCATCTTTATTTAC
>NZ_VTDQ01000025.1 GCF_015627175.1 Acinetobacter pollinis
AAGAAATTCAGGTAAATAATAATCATCAAGAATATATTGATGACCTAAAACGTCTGATTGAGTCGCATGAGTTGGTTGAAAAAATGGGTGGAATTGAATGTTTAAAAGACATGGCTCTTTATGGGGTTACTCAAGAAAAATTTAGAGATCAACTAAAGCAAGCCATCGCTGATGTGGAGAGCTTTCAATAATGTGTCCACTATGCGGTCAACAAAAAGGTGGTTGGGCTTGTGGTTGGTGTGGCTGGACTCCAACAAGGAAGATTTTTCTATGAGTGAATATGAGGTAGGTGATTGGGTTTGTTTTAAAGAGTCAGGGCTACCCGAGTTCTATGGAAAAACTTACTGCATCTTTGGTCGCACGGCATACGGAATGCTCAACGATGAAGTTGTTATTTTGGATGGACTGAGTCGGAGAAGAGTGCATGAAAGTTCAATTAGACTTGCCACCCCAGAAGAAATCAAAGAAGGGAAGCGGTTGCCATGAATAAACATGACCTAAAACGTCCTAGAACAACCAATACAGCTAAGTCAGGTTCATTCGGTGAACGTGTTTTAGCAGCACAACTCGACTTAGAAAAGATTGAATATGACCTAGAGTTTAAGTTCCATCCACAACGTAGATGGCGAGCTGATTTTCGTATTACAGGTTATCCAGTGCTAGTTGAAGTTGAGGGCGGTACTTGGAGTAATGGAAGGCATAGCAGAGGATCGGGATTTGCTAAGGACTGTGAGAAATATAACGCTGCTGCGAAGCTTGGCTATTTTGTGATTAAGGGCACAACAGACCAAGTTAGATCGGGGCAGTTACTACAAGATATAAAAGAAATGATTCAGGGTATTTAAGGTGTTAGAAAACATGGGTGCAGCAATCAAGCAACAACATATTATGCAAGCGGTAGACTGGTCTAAGTATAGCCTTGAAGAGTGGTTATATCAGTTTGGAGCATGGCAGTATTCAACTTCAGGTACTTGCGGTAATAGCATTAATCCGATTGCTGTAGCTATGGATCAAGCTGTTGTGAAACGTAAGAAGTTTAAATTAGGTGTTAGGAAACAAAGACAGGTTATTGCTGACTATATGGTTAGTGATCTGGATATTCCTAAACCGAGAAGAAACAAGTTTGAATGCAATATTACTGACGATGAAGCAAGAGCAGTACAACACTTAATTTTAGACATGCAAGGTAAGTCTGAAATATTAGATGAGTGGCTAGATGCTGTGATTGATCGTTATTTTTATGGGAATTCTTGGTCAGAAATTGCAGTCGATAAAACTGTAAATGATGCTAGACAAGATGTTAAGTGTGGTTTGGCCGCTTTACATGTTCGTCATCCATTTATCCCATTCAGTAGTTGACCTTGCGCAAGGCAACTGCTATATTTGTGCTATAGTGAACGAAGTTATAGTAATTCACTAAGGCTTTAGGTAGTCATTCCCAAAATACTCGTCTTTTACTCATTTTAGGCGAGCGAGTTTATAGGCTAGATCGATCATGTGGCTAGCCTTTTTTTATGCGCGTGTTTTATGAATGAGTACGTTGAAGTTATTCCAATAATTTAAATATCGTATTATAATTTCCACCAAGATGGTCGTATTATTAATTATACTTAGTGGTTTGATTAGGTTGCGATCATCTACTTCGTTTTGGCTTGGATATCCAAGCGCCTGAAAAGGTTGCACTGTGAGTTAGCAGTGGGCGGAGAACAAATAGGCTCACTTTATGTGGGCTTTTTTATTGCCTGTAGATTGACCACCTGCAGAACATGCCATCGAGTAAAACTCTGAACTAGGGCTATTGGTATGCCCGACCTTAAAGGATTGAAAGCAAGTAAAGCAGACCGTGCATGTTAGGTTTGTGTGATTGTGAGTAGCGGTGTATTAGCAGTTGGCCGAGCTAATATGTCGAATGCTAAGGCTAACCTAACCGTACTATCAATTTTGGTAGTGCGGTTTTTTAATTAATGTATAATTGAGATAATGCATTTTTATCAATAAAAATAGATGGAAAAGATAACTGATTGGATTCAATTAAAATGTTCGTTAGGTATAGTGATTATGGGTTATATAGCCTATATAGTAATCATTATGGTCTTGTTGATAAATAATTTCAGCGGTTTTATTGCACCATTAACAACTCCCATGACATTAATCTTTGGTATATATGTTTGGAAATGGCAAGAAGGCCAAAAGAATCAGACTGCTGAAAAAAATGAAAAAATAAAAAAGTGCAAAGAAAGGGCTGAAAAGGTATTTCATACTTATATTAAATATGAGCGTTCAATCCAAAAAATACATAGACTTTATGAAAGTATTGGCGAGAAAGGTGATCATCAAGAACGTATAAAGTTTACAAGTCAAGTAATGGATAAACTTGGCAAAGAAATCTTAAATTATAATTCCTTATATGATGATATCTATTATGAAATATTATTAAGTTATTTTTTAATAGAAAAAGATGGTACGCAAAATGTTTACGAAAAATCAGTATCTATGACAAACATTTTTAAGGACTATAAATATTATGTACAACAGATTAGTCCCTTGCTTGATATTCATGATGAAAACCCTCTAAATAAACAACTAACTTTAACATTAGAGAAAACTAGATTGCATAAGAGAATAAAACATTTGGATTTTGGCTATGAAGAAGACAAAAGCAAAGTCATTTATACTAAGCCTAGACAAGCAATTAAAAAATTTTGTGAAGAAATAGAAAGCGCTTTTTAAAGATAATTTGAATTTAAGAACCACATTTTCAGTTTTGGCAATGTGGTTTTTTATTGTCACTAACAATCTGTCTCACTCAATAGTAAAGGAGTGCTTATGAACATCATAGAAGCACGTAAGCACTTAAAAAAATACCAAGTAGAGCTCAACAAATACCAAAGCTTATCTCGTGAATTAATGAGCTATGACGATTTAATTCATACAGACAAGAAGATTACCTATTTCAAGAAGTGCATAGCGAACATTAGAGAACAGATCAATGCTCACTAAGATATTCAGCATATTCGCATTCTTCATACAGTTTTTTAAACCCCAAAAAAAGGAAGTCATCATGACTGATTTAGAGCAACAACCACAAACAGCACAACCAGTAGCAGAACAATCTGCAGAAAGCACAATTACAACTATCGCAACAGAAGCGGAAGGCGTAATTAAAAAAGGTGTTGAAGATTTAGAAGCAGCTTACAACTTCACTCAGCATGGTGTTGATCTGCTAGGCCCTGATGCTAAGTCTGAACTCTTAACACTTGCGATTAAGTTTCTTTAATCCAATAGCTCAAGGATGAGCAACTATGCGAAGTAATCAACGTTTAAACGCGGTCAGATCATTGCCTTGTGTGAAGTGTGGTAGTCCTTACTCTCAAGCAGCACATAGCAATTTTACTGAGCATGGGAAAGGTCGAGGTATTAAGGCCAGTGATGAATACACGATACCGCTTTGCCATAAGTGCCATTATGAATTCGACACGTACTCAAGTATGAAGCGTGATGAGTCGAAGTTGTGGTTTGAACAGATGTTGGCTAAGACGAATCGAATGCTTAGTCTAGATGAGAGTGAGGTGTTCTGATGTTAGAAGTATTAGGTGTTTTATTTTTACTTGCTATAGCGTTCTTTGTGGGTTTTACGTATTGCTATGCAGATTTTAGAGAGTCTGCTGAAAATGGAAAAACTATCCTATTTCGTGGCGTACCTTATAAGATTGTGAAGCAACAATTAGAAGACAAGTAACCGGGTAACTAAACGTGGGGAAATGACGATGGATCTAAAACAAACATTCGTCATTAAGTCCTTTACTGATGTAATGAAAGTTCACTCATTTTTAGGTCAGCACCATAGTGAAGCAGTGAGTGATAGCAAGCCTCTAATTGTGAGAGTTGATCAAAAAGAAGAAACACGTACTAAAGCTCAAAACAGATTAATTCACATGTGGTTTGGTGAAATCGCTAAACATACAGGTGATACACCAGAGCAAATGAAGTTTCTAATGAAAAAGAAATTCTTTGCGTCAATCATAGTTCGAGATAATGAAGAATCAAAAGGACAATATGATTCAGTCATTCAATTTAAAAAAGTGATTGAACAATTAGATGAGAATGAGCAGAAGCACTACTGGGTGCAGTACAACAATCTTGTAAAAATGTTTGTTGAAGATCATTTAAAAACACACAAGGCAACAACTAAACAGCTATCAGAGTTTTGCGACAAGATACATGACTTTGCATTAATTAATTTGGGGTTATATTTAACGTGTCCTGATGATTTGAAGTGGGCGGTTGAAAGTTAGTCTAGTTAGGTTCATTATCAAAGCTCATTCAAGCAAGAGATTATAAAAATATGAGAATAGGTTGGCTTGGTGGCCCATACGAAGGAAAGGTGGTTAATGTACAAGATGAGCTTCGCTCAAATCCTTTAGATTGGGTTGCTTTTGATAAAAAGGTTACAAATAATTCAAGCTTCCCAAGAGCAATACATATGGGTATGCGTAAAGTTGAAGACAACCTAGAGCGATATAATTTAATGATGCTAAGCAAAGAAGGCGAAACAAGATTTTTTTATGTGCATATTGATGAAATAAATAAAGAGCATTTAAAAGAGAAGCTTGCCAATAATGAATATTGGGACTTATCAGATCCAGTCGGTTTTAATTTGGATTAGATGTTTATTTTTTAATAAGCCACCTCTGGGTGGTTTTTTACACCTAAAATCTGGAGAATATCATGGCGAACCTCACGCCTAAACAGCAAAGGTTTGTCGATGAATATCTGATAGACCTGAATGCAACACAAGCAGCGATTCGAGCAGGGTATAGCGAAAAGACAGCACAGGAGATAGGGAGCGAAAACCTATCAAAACCTATGGTCGCAAAAGCTATCGCAGAAGCCCAAAATCAAAGATCAGGTCGAACAGAAGTAACACAGGATTATGTATTAAGAACAATTGTAGAAACTATTGAGCGTTGTCAGCAAATACGGCCTGTACTTGACCGTAAAGGTGAGCATGTACTGATAGAAGCTGAAGATGGTGAGTTGAAAGCTGCTTATACATTTGATGCAACAAATGTACTCAAAGGTGCTGATTTACTTGGCAAGCATCTAGGCATGTTTAAAGACAAAGTCGAGCACAGTGGTGGTATTACAGTATCGTCTGTTGCCGACCTAATGGATGATATAGGAGATGATGATTTGTAGGAGGATCTATGCTCACAGATAAGCAGAAGAAACTTCTTAAAAATCGTTATTGGCGCTTAAACCATCTTTATAAGATTGAAGATAAGACTGGCAAGTGCATCACTTTTAAGATGACACCTGAACAGATCGAATACTTCGACAACATGCATGATCGGAACATTATCTTAAAAGCACGTCAGTTAGGGTTTACGACTGAAATGTGCATTATGCAACTTGACCTTGCACTATTTCATAGAAAACACTGTGCTTTGATTGCACACTCACTTCCTGATGCTGAGCGTCTATTTCGTAATAAGACACAATACGCTTATGAACGACTTCCTGACGATGTAAAACAAGCAAATCCAATTGTTAAAGCCAATACCAGCGAACTTGTATTTCAAAAAGGTGGCAGTGTCACTGTATCAACCTCATTTCGTGGTGGAACGCTGTATAGCTTGCATGTATCTGAGTTTGGGAAAATCTGTGCTAAGTATCCACAAAAGGCAAAAGAGATTGTTACAGGTGCATTTGAAGCGGTGCCATTGGGTGGAAAGATCACTTTAGAAAGCACAGCAGAAGGTAAGCAAGGTTATTTTTATAACTACTGCCAAGAATCTGAAAAGATGGCTTTGCTCAAAAAGGCTTTAAGTCCCCTAGATTGGAGGTTTTTCTTTTTCTCATGGTGGAAGAATCCACAATATGCGATTGATGTTATTGAGCCATTACCTGAACGGCTAGAGGCTTACTTTAGTGAGTTAGAAGTAAAGCATGGCGTTGTAGTCACTGAACGTCAAAAGGCGTGGTATCACTCGAAAGAAAAAACACTTGGTGAGGATATGAAGCGTGAATACCCAAGTATTCCTGCAGAAGCCTTTGCTCAGAGTGTTGAAGGTGCGTACTACAAGAATCAGTTTAAAGCGATCTATCAAGATGGCCGTATTGGCGCATTGCCTGACAACTCACATTTACCAGTAATGACCTTTTGGGATTTGGGTGTATCTGACTCGATGGCTATTTGGTTTATTCGTAAACTTTCAGATACGTGTTACCAGGTGATTGATTACTACGAAAACTCAGGTGAAGGCTTACGGCATTATTTCAAAGTGCTTAAAGACAAACCTTATAAATATTCTAAACATTACGCACCGCACGATATTAAAAACAGATCCTTATTGAACGATGCAAAGTCTCGCCTTGATGTGGCAAAAGAGGGCTACATGATTGATGGTGAGCTGTATTCAGTAAAGTTTGAAGTCGTTGAAAGTATTGGTGTGATGGATGGCATTGAGCAAACAAGGGAAATCTTAAAGTGCTGCGAGTTTGATGAGCATAAATGTGAGCAAGGTATTTCACACTTAGAGAACTATCGCAAAGAATGGAATGATAAAGCAGGATGTTGGAAAGACAATCCATTGCATGATCATACCTCGCACGGTGCAGATGCGTTTCGTATGTTTGGCGTGGCGATGAATAAGAAGGAAAAAATTGTTCAAGTGCCTGTCAGATTCTCATTTTAGGTTTTTATTATGGCTAATTATGAATTTCAAAGACCTGAGTATATTGAGGCTCAGGCAGCATGGACTTTGGTTAGAGACTGTGTGAAAGGGTCTAAAGCGATCAAAGCACAAGGCACAATTTATCTACCTATGCCTAATCCTGATGATAAAAGCGATCGTAACAAAGCTAGATACTATGCACTGCTTAAACGAGCAATGTTCTTAAACGTCACAGCACGTACAAAGGTCGGTCTGATTGGTGCAGTTTTTCGTAAGACAGCAGAAGTTAGTTTGCCTGATGAAATATCCTATCTGCAAGACAATGCAAGTGGTAATGGGCAACAGCTAGAACAACTTGCAAAGCGTAGCGTGGGTGAGGTTTTAGAGTCAGGTCGAGCAGGGATATTTACAGACTACGCAACGATTGATACATCGAACATTCTCAATACTGTAAAGGCTGCAACAGATGGGCAAAAAGCGTATATGCATCTGTATATCGCGGATAACATTATTAACTGGCGTGAAGATGTGATTAATGGTGTGAGCTGTCTTGTTCTTGTTGTGCTTCAGGAGAACTATACGGATGTTGCAGACGATGGGTTTACATTTACAACTCAGCTTCAGTATCGAGCTTTAACGCTAGAAAATGGTGTGTATCGACACAGACTGTTTCGTAATGGTGAAACCATTTTGGATTCTATACCTACCGATTATAGCGGTAAGTCATTTGATCACATTCCATTTCATTTTATTGGTTCTGAAGACAACGACTCTACAATTGATAAAGCACCTTTAGAGGATTTGGCAGAAGTAAATATTCTGCACTATGGGAACAGTGCCACAGTTGAAGAATCAGGTTTTATTTCATCACAGCCAACATTATTTTTTACCACTGATATAGCACAAGATGAATTTGAGAAATGGAATCCAAATGGTATCCAGGTCGGATCTACATCAGGCTATTCACTAGGTAAACAGGGGCAGGCTAATCTTGTTCAAGCAGAAGAATCACAGCTTGCTTTAAAGCTTATGGAACAAAAAGAAAGCCAAATGTTAATGATTGGTGCTCGTATTGTTCAGGGTGCAGGGCAAGCAGAAACAGCCGAAGCTGTTCGTATCCGTTATTCAAGTGATAACTCGATATTAGGTACTGTTGCAGGGAATGTATCTGATGCAATCAAAAATGCAATTATTGATGCGCTACTTTATATGAAAGGCAATAGTAATGCAGATGATGTGACGTACTGGCTGAATCAAGAGTTCTTTCCTGAAACAATGGCTGCACAAGATATCTTGGCGCAAATTCAGTTGTGGCAAAAAGGCATTATTGCAAAGTCAGACATTAGAACAAGTTTGCGACAAGCAGATTTACTTGATGCTGATCGGAGTGATGATGAAATTGATACTGAGCTTCAAGATGAGCCACCGATTCAAGGTGATGCGCTAGGAAGCTTAAACACGAATCAAGGTGCATCAAATGGCACAGGTGAATGATGCGGTTACTCGCCATCAGATCTATATTCTGAGATATGGGAATGGTTTGTTTAAAGACCTTGTTCCATATCTCGAAAAAGCCATTAAAGTGGCTAAATTAGCTCTTTTTGACCTAGGTGATGGTTACTCACAAGAGTTAAGAATAAAACAGCTACAAGATGATTTGAGTGCAATCTACAAAGAGATGCATGATCGTGGGATTGACTTGTTTTCAAGTTTTGCGAATTACGAGGCATCTTTTAATGAAAAGCTACTTAACCAGGAAACAAAACCTGATGTTGGTGTTCAATCAGCGAATGTAGATGATATTGCGACAAGACCACTCAAGCTTGAGGTTGGCCAAGGAACACAAAGCATTAATATCACAGGTGCATTGCAATCTTTAGGGATTAAGCAGTCAGCCGATATTATTTCTGAAATACATTTAGGCAGTGCAAATGATGAGAATATCAATGATATTGCCAAACGTATTGATGATGGTGTTACGAAATATAAGCAACAGCTACAGTCAGTCGCATTAACACTCACCAATCATGTAGCGACTGAAGCACGATTAGACACGTTCAAAGCCAATAGCGATATTTTAGATGGTTGGCGCTGGGTATCTACACTCGACAGTCGAACCTCAGCGATATGCCAAGCAAGAGATCAGGAAATATTGCCCTTAGATTCAACTATCAAACCACCAGCACATTATCGTTGTAGATCGACATTGGTTCCTGTGATTAAAAAACAGTATGCAGTTGATGTTGATTTTAAACGCCCTGCGGTTGGAGCAGATGGAACACAGCAAGTCAGCGCAAAGACTTCATATCAAGATTGGCTAGCAAAACAGCCGTCATCATTTCAGAAAGATGTATTAGGGCCTACACGTGCAAAGTTATTCAAAGATGGGAATCTGACACTGGATAAGTTTATTGATAGTGACGGTAATACGCTGACACTCGATGAGCTTAAACAAAAAGAGCCTCAAGCATTTAAACGTGCAGGGCTTGCCAACTAATTTAAACAAAGAAATACGCCACCTTTCGAGGTGGTTTTTTTATGCCTGATGGTCGGGCACAAATTTACTTGGAGTAAATCATGAAATACAAAATCAATGCTGAAGAATTTGCTGGACTTTCTGAGGAGTTTAAAAAACTCTACGAACAAAGCGGTGAAGAATATGTTCTGAAGGTAGATGGTCTACCACAGCAAGAAGATGTTGCAGGGCTTAAAGCAAGTCATCAAAAGTTACTTGATGAAAAGAAAGCTGAAGCAGAAAAGCGTCGTATTGCAGAAGAACAGGCACGAAAAGAAGCGGAAGAACGCGCAAAAAAACAGGGTGATTTTGAGCAGCTTTCCAAATCTTATGAGCAAAAGCTTCAAGAGCAAGAATCTAAATACCAAGCATTGATTCAAAAAAATGAACAGCGAGAGATTCAAGCGACAGCCAATCGTATTGCAGGAAAAATTGCTGATGGACCTAACGCTGAAATCATTTCTGAATTTATCTCAAAACGCCTCAAAGTTTCCGAGGGTGTGGTGCGTGTTACTGATGATGCAGGGACATTAACCATTAGTTCAGAAGATCAGCTTGCCGATGAGTTTAAAAGCAATCCTCGCTATGCCTCATTGGTGCGTGGAAGTCTTGCTACAGGCGGTGGTGCGACAGGTTCAAATGGCGCAACAAATAAACCATTCAAAGAAATGAACGACGAAGAGCGACTTCAGCTTTACAAACAAAACCCTGAAAAATTCAATCAATTAGTAAAAGGTGCTTAATCCATGGCAATTAATACAATCAACTCGATCATCACAGGTAAACTTCCTGTTCTTGCATCGTATTTAACAGAAGATCCAGTTGAGAAAACAGCATTTTTCCAATCAGGTATCTTAACAGCAACACCTTATGCACAAGAAATTGCATCAGGCCCATCATCAATTGCAGAAATCCCATATTGGAAGCCAATTGATGCAAGCCAAGAACCAAACTACTCAAATGATGTAGCAACTGACATTGCACAAACAAAAGCCGTGCAAACAGATGAAATGTTTTGCCGTGTTGCTTATCTTAACGATGGTTTTGGACAAGCAGATTTAACAGTCGAGCTTACTTCGAAAAACCCTCTACAGTCTATCGCTTCACGTTTAGACGATTATTGGCAGCGTCAGATTTCAAAGCGTCTCATTGCAACCACACTCGGTATTAAAGCTGAAAATGTGTTAAATGGTGCTAGCGATATGATTATCACTGCGCCAAAAGGTTTTGATGCTGGTGCATTTATTGATGCGACACAAACACTAGGTGATGCATTGGGTACAGGCACGCTTGCTGGTATCGGTGTGCATTCTTACGTATATGGTCAAATGCGTAAAGAAGGTCTAATCGACTTTATTCGTGACAATGACAACAACACACTTTTTGCAACTTACCAAGGTTCACGAATCATTGTTGATGATGGAATGACTGTGACAGGTCAGGGTGCAGATCGTGTATTTACAAGCGTACTCTTTGGTAGTGGCTCAATTGGTTATGGTGATGGCTCTCCAGAGAATCCATTGGAATATCAACGTGACGCATCAGCAGGTAATGGTGGTGGTATTGAGAAACTTTGGACGCGTAAAACAGTGTTAATTCATCCGCTTGGTTACTCATTCACTTCAAATACGATCAGTGGTAATGGTGCATCTGATAATGGCAAAAAATCTGCATCGTTATCTGACTTAGCACTTGCTGCGAACTGGCAACGTAAATACGAGCGCAAGCTTGTTCCATTGGCGTTTTTAGAAACCAAAGTTGCTTAAATCTTTATGCCTCACATGATGTGGGGCTTTTTTATGGGAGTAAATATCATGGCTAAGGGTCTAC
Organism: Acinetobacter pollinis; assembly: GCF_015627175.1. Classification (GTDB taxonomy): domain Bacteria; phylum Pseudomonadota; class Gammaproteobacteria; order Pseudomonadales; family Moraxellaceae; genus Acinetobacter; species Acinetobacter pollinis. The sequence goes on from NZ_VTDQ01000025.1 coordinate 11,023, forward strand.
CTCATTCTACGGCTGATTTACAGGCACAGATCGATACACTCAAAGCGCAAGTTGCTGCACTTCAAGCAGCACAAACGAAGCCTTCAGCATGAGAAATAATGTAATTAAAGAACAGGTTCGCATTGAGCCTGTTTTATCCAATAAAGCACAGGCAGGGTTAGAGAATAATGACGACCTTCATCACAAGCGACCAAGTGGACGAAGTTCTCGGGAGCAGTTGGGCAAGCGACCAAGCAACAAAAAACAAGGCAGTCCTGAAAGCTAATGCATACATGACAAGTTTGCGTCTTATGAACTTTGATCCAACAAATATTCCTCAAGATATGATTAATGCAGGGGCTTACATTGCATCGGTAGCAAGTAGTGGCCAACTATTTGCACAAAAAGAAAATTCAGGTGTTGTGCTATCAAGTATGGTGAAAGCAGATGGTGTTGAAACAGCGGAAACATACGCTAGCATCAATACAGAAAACGAAAGCTTATTGCCTGACGATTTACAGTTAGCCCTTGCGCTACTTTCTAGCTATAGATCAAATCCACTCGCATTTAATATATTTCGGTGATTGATATGGGCATTCGAGATAAGGTTCAAAGTCGGCTAGGTAAGGCATTTAATACCAAGCTGTCAGATGCAGTGGATACTTTCGCCTGTTCCAAAGTCACTTACTCAGGCAAATACAATCCTGTCACTGAGCAGTACGAAGGTGAGCAAACCGTAACGTATCAAGGTCGTGGGGTATTGTTTGGCTCGTATCAAAAAGACCTAGTAAAGCCGAGCGATTATCAAGCAGATGATGCAAAAGCCACACTGCTACAAAATGAAGTGACTGCAACACCTGAAATTGATGATGTTTGGGTAACCAGTAAGGGTAATTTTAAGATTATCAATATTGGTGCTGACCCAACGGACAGTATTTGGAAAGTTCAGTTGAGGAAGGTGTGATTATGGGCTGGACAGTAAATCCAAGTGACTTTTCAAAGATGGTTGAATCTGACCTCACTGAAAGACAACGAGCTATTGCCTTGACTGCTTTGACAGGAATCGTGTACCAATCGCCTGTAGATAAGGGCGTATTTCGTGGCTCTCATAATCTGAGTATTGGACAACCTGATTACAACTATAACCCTAACAATGCCGATAAGACTGGACAATCAACCATCTCGAAAGGGATTTCTAAACTTAACGGTCTTGTACCATTTACCACGGTATACATTCAAACCAATGCACCACAAGCCATGAAGATTGAATATGGTGGTTTCAGTGAAAAACCTGAAACCCCTAAAACAATTAACGGTTATTCAAAGCAAGCGCCTAAAGGCTTATATGGCTTAACGTTTCAGCTTATACAAGAGAAATATAAATGATGACACTCACACAGGCTCATACCGCTTTACTTGAGCGTGTGAGTCAATTCACTGGTATAGATCAAAGCCGTATCCTATACCCACAGAGCAAACAGCCATTTACGGTACCAACAAGTGGTTTGTGGTGTTCAGTTGATATTCTTGCAAGCCAATCGCTAATTAGTGGTATTGCAGATGGTCCACAGACGCGCAGAACATCAATTATTCAAATTACATGCTATGCACGACCAAATACAGGGTTAAATGCATTGAATAGTCTGGTTGATGCTTGGCTAAGTCATTTGGAGTATTACCAAGTAGAAAAGCTCGAAAGTTTAAATGGCGAAGTCGTGCAGGATGAAAATACAGATTTCATCCTGCGATATATTCGGGTGCCTTATCGTATTAACTAATAGATATTTAATCTGTTTTTTGATGTATAGAGGTTTTAATACTTAAAGTATCATTTGGATTTTGGCTATTAGCAATACCTTGGTCATTAGATGTTTGTGTATTGATATTTTTATTTATAGAAGTATCACTCTTATTTGAAAATAGCCCAATTACAATCAAGCCCATAAAGAAAATAAATACTAGTGTGAATAGTATTTTTAAGAGGCTAGGTCGTTGAGGTGGATTATCGACCTTATTGTGATTTTGTGAGTGAGGCTTATATGAGCTGTAAGACAATCCGCTTCCAGGTATGCCAATTGTTGAGCGAGTTCCTTTCTTATTAATATTTACTGAAGCGCCTTTCTTTCCAATCGATACGCTTGTAAAACCATTTTTCCCAATATTTACCTTTAGTCCTGGAGCTATTTTTAATGATTTTCTGTACCTAAATCCCATTTTATTTTCCTTGTATTTGCCTCAAATAGCATAGCAGTAAATGTAAGAAAATAACTTGATACGCTACAAAACTTTTATTGCCGCATCTAGCGGTTTTTTTACGTCTAAATCTTGGAGAATGCCATGAGCTCAGGTGCTCGTATTAAACTCTACTACTGTGCCGAAGATACACCAGGCACAACCCCAAGCACACCAGTTTGGAAAACCGTACGTCGTGTTAATGATGGTCTGACCGAGAATGTCACCACTGCAAAATCTGACAGTGTTGTCGATACACGATTCCGTCAAGGCGGTATGGCCACTGAATCAGAAATTACAGGTACGTTAGAAGTCGAATTATCCGTGGGTCTATTCGATGAGTTCTTGTCAGCAGTGGCAATGAATGATTGGAACAGTGACGTACTCAATTTCGGTGGTAACACACGTAAAACATTTACCTTCGTCAAAGTCTTTGATGATATTGGTCAGGTCTTTATTTACCGTGGTGTACGCTTCAACCAAGCAACAATTAGTATTCAGACCACAGGTAAGATTTCAACAAAGTTCAACTTGATGGGTACTGACTTTGAACGCGCGTCAGCAAATCCAGTCACCAACCCTCAACCTGTTGCTGATTCTGTCATTGTATCGGCTTTAAATGTAGGTGCATTGACTGTAAATGGTCAAAGTGTTGTGGGTACAGCTTGTCTACAATCGGCTGAATTGACCGTTAATAATAACCTTGAAGCAATTCGCTGTATCGGTAGTCAAAAGCTATCTGCTCAAACGTATTTAGAAAAGATGGTCGATATTACATTGAATACGTCGTACTCATTTTCGGCTCAATCAGCGACCTACATCGACTACATCAAAACTCGTGCAACGATGCCAGTGCACTTTGAAATTGCAGATCCAAAAGGGAATAAGTATGCCTTTGACTTCCCACAACTTGAGGTTGCAGAAGCCAATCACCCTGACGGTGGTGCAGAAGATATGATTAACGTCAGCATCAATTATAATCACATCAAAGTGTCACCAACCATCACACGTACGTTAGCTAAAACAGGAGGTTAATACATGCTGATCAAGATTGAACAACCGCCTAAAGCTGAGTTCTCACAAGTTTGGTGTGAGTATAAAGATGGGGTTCGACTGCTCATTGCTAGTTCAAATAAACCATCATTTAACCGTGCACTTGAACTGAATAACATGCAAGCTGAACAAGAGCTGCAAGGTGCCAAAGCAATTACAGATGATACGGCAGAAGGCTCTAAGTTAGCCTTTAATCGTGCAATCTCACATCTATTACTTGGCTGGACTGGTATTGATGCAGAGCCGAACAAACCATTTGAGTATAGTGCTAAAAATGCTGAGATTCTATGTACACAAACGCAAGAGTCATTAGAGATAGCGACATTTGTTATCAATAAAGCATTTGAGCTTGAAAAGGATCGTACAACTACACTGGCCGAAGAGGTGGGAAAGTCCTCAGACTCTACGAGCAAAGAAAGTACGGAATAACGACTGAGCACCAAAGAAAACAACGTGAGGCTTTGGGGCTTAAAGCGCCTGAGCCAATCAAACCAAGTTTTACCGCATCTTATATTTTAGGTGCGTTTAACATTATTTCTCGCTCACGTCGTTATATCGAAGCGATACCACTTGATCTATCACTACAAGATATTCAGGCGTACTTTGAAGTGTACGGCTGTGATATTGAAACGGTGGTATTTGTAGAAAGTATTTTTGCTTTAGATGATAAGTTTTTGAAAGATGCGAGGACTACTAAATAGTAGTCTTCAGCTTTAAAATGCCTTATATTTGCTTTAATAATTAGGAGTGAATATGAAAAAAATAATTTTAGGGTGTTTAATTTTTCTTACGGTTAGTAGTGCTTTCGCTGGAACAAAAGTAGACGAGGAACGTATTGATAAATTTTGTAGTGGCATGGCAGACTTTGCCCGTACAATTATGGAATCGCGTCAAACAGATGGGAGTATTTCTAATGATATTCACTTTATTAATGACTTTCCCAATATTAGAGATTCGTTAAAAGATTACTATAGAAATATTGTCTATAGTGCATATGCTGAGCCGAGATGGGAAACAGAGGAAGCGAAGAAAAATGCTGTTAATGAGTTTGCAAATCAGAAGTACTTAAGATGCGTTAAAGTCATGAAAGATGACTAAACTATATTACCTGATTAATAAAACCCACCAAACGGTGGGTTTTTTATTGCCTAAAATTTGGAGAATGCTATGGCAGAGTCTAAAAGCCGTTTAGTTATTGAAATTAGTGCTGAGAATGCCAAGCGTAATGCTGATGCTCTGTCTGAAGCTCTAAAGGAAGCAACTAAGAGTGGTAATGACGCATCTAAAAGTGCCGATACACTCGGGAAGTACTTTAAAAATGCATCTGGCTCAATAGTTGATGCAAGTGGTAAATTTTTATCAGCATCGAAAGTTGCAAAGCAACTAGGTGTTTCTATAAATGATTTAAATACAATACTTCCTGAGTACCAAAAAAATGCAAAACAAGCGGGAGATTCATCGAATGAGTTTGCTAAATCTTTAGGTGGCATTGGAGACTCTGCGAAAAAATCAACTCAAGAGACAGCATTACTTGCTAATTCAGCTAAGAAATTAATTGGAGCATTTGCAGGATATTTAACAATATCTGAAGCGATTCAAAAATCAGATGTGTATACAGGGTTACAAAACAGACTAAAGCTAGTAACTCACTCCCAATCTGAGCTAAATCAGGCAATGACTGATACATTTAAAATTGCTCAAAATACTCATCAATCTTGGGAAAGTGCAGCTCAGGTATATCAAGGATTTGCAAACAATGCAAAAGCACTTGGTTTAACGATGCAACATACAGCACAAATTACTGAGACAGTATCTAAAGCGATTGCAATTAGTGGATCTAGTGCAATGGCATCTGAAGCAGCATTGGTTCAGTTTAACCAAGCACTATCATCAGGGGCATTGCGCGGTGAGGATTTAAACTCTGTTCTTGAGCAGGCTCCGGGACTTGCAAAAGCTATTGCTCAAGGTATGGGAATCACAGTTGGCCAGCTACGTACAGTTGCTGCAACAGGTGCAATTACTTCTGAAGCAATCGTTAAAGCACTTGATAAATCTAAAGCATCTGTAGATCAACTTTTTGCTAAGACATCACCAACGCTCGGTCAGTCATTTACTGTATTAAGTAATGAGGTCACCAAGTTTGTAGGTGAAACAGGTAAGGCAAGCGGTAGTGCAAAAGCGCTCGCAGATGGTATTCAGCTTATTGCAAATAATTTCAATACCTTTGCTACACTTGGTATATCTGCACTTATGGGCATGATTACGGCACAAATCGTCAAGCAAACTATTGCCATAGGCACAAGTATTATTACTTGGAATGCTGAAACGCGTGCTGTACTTGCAAATAACGCTGCAAAAATGACAGCACTTACAGTTGGGCGCTCATTGATAGGTGTGTTGGGTGGTCCTGTAGGTTTAGGTGTAACTGTTGCAGGTGCGGCAGCAGCCTATCTTTTAATGAGAGATAGCACCAGTCAATCAACCCAAGCATTAATAGAAAACTCTAAATATGCTCAACAGACCACAGCAGATTTACTTAAATTGCAAGGTGCACAAAAGAGAGGCGCACAAGAAGATTTAGGTAAGACCTATGGTGATTTAGCTAAAAAGATGAAAGAGCTGTCTGGTCAGTATAATGCTCAAGTTATTGATATTCAGAACAGCAATAAAGAAAATTATCAGGTTGTTGAAATATCTAACAAGGTTCGACAGGGTATTATCAGTAAAGGTGAAGCTTTAAGAGAATTAAATAAGATTCCAACAGTTACGCCTGATCAAATAGACAAGTTAAGTGATTTATATGACCAGTACACCGATACAAGCAAAACGCTTCTAGATGTTAAAGGTAAACTAGATTCGTTAAAAACAGGTATTGATCAAAGTTCTGAAGCAGCACGACAAGCAGCCGCAAATCAGGAAATGTACAACCAAAAAATACGTGACTTGAAAAAGCTAACAGATACTCAAAATCAAAAGACACAGTACCAACTTGGCAATGAAAAGTTGAATGGTTCTACGGAAAGAGGTTCTAGATGGAATGATTTTATTCTTAAATTTAGAGAAGATAACAAGCTTTCATTCAATCAAAATCTAACGAAAGAGCAGTATGATATTGCTGCGAAACAATTTGATTTGCAAGAAAAGTTGAAGAACCTTCAGGATGATAATAGCAAAGCAATCAAAGAGCAGACAAAAGAGAAAGAGCGTCAAGCCGTTCTTGATCTTAGTGCAAATGAGCAACTTGCTCGAGGTTATCAAATCTATCAAGCTTTTTTAAAAGCTGGGCTAGGAAAAAACCAAGCTCTTGCAATGGCTGCACAGGTTGGTCGTGAAAATGACTTTAATGACAAATATTTGTTTGGTTCTCATACTGATGCGAACAACAAAAAAACAAATGTTGGTATGTTTTCATATCAAGGAGACAGAGCAACTGATCTTATACGTGAATTACGCTCAAAAGACCTATTGAATGATGATGGCACTATTAAAAATAACCAGAGTGCTATTGATGCACAAGCAAAATTTGCAATCCGTGAAATCACAACAAATGGTTCATATAAGCAGACTAAGAATGCCCTGACTAATGAATCATTGAGCCAATCTGAATTGTCTAAGATCATTGGAACCAATTACGTTAGATGGGATTATAACGGTAATAAAATTGGTGCAAGTAAGGCAGAAGGTGCGAAAGCAAAAGAGCAGAACTATCGAAATCAGTTAGCAAACATAGTTAACAAAAATGGTGATTCAAGCGATCTTGATATTAGCAAGCTTGGTGCCGATGAGGATAAGCTTTATGAAATCAAACTTCAACTTGCTGAAAAGTTCTACACCAAAGATCAAAAGTTACAGCAAGATCATGATAAAGAACTTCGTGATATCCGCCTAACCTACACAGGAAATGAGCAAACAGAAAAGTTAAAGCAATCTGAGTCGCAGTTTCAGAATCAGAAGAAGCTAAACGATCTGCAATTTGAGCAATCTGTAAATGGTTGGGCTTGGGTGGGTGAGCAGAAAATCACTAAAGATGCTGAAGTCAAAAAAGCTATTATTGACTCAACAATTGATTTAACTGATAAGCAAAAAGAGCTTGCCAAAAAAGGCATTGATGATCAGGCGAATTATGAAATTAATACTTTTAGAAAGACTCAAGCACTAAAAGTTCAGGATTTGCAGACTAAGATTAATCAGCAACTCGGAAAAGCTCAAGCTGGTGCATTAGATACACAAGCTAAAAATAAACTAACAAGTAGTCAATATGAATCTTGGAATCTTCAAAATCAATACAGTGATGAATTAAGTACTGCATCTGATGATCATGATAAGAGCGTACGAGATATCAATAAGATGAATGATAAGGGTGATTATGAAATAGCTGATACGCAAAAGAGACAAGAGCTAATTATGCAAGCTCACGAAGCATATGAAGCTAGAAAGTTTGAAATAACTGAAAAATACACTCAAAAAGCTAATGATCTAAGTACAGCTCAAACATCTGAACAGTTATCAGCTTATGGAACAATGTTTGGTGGCATGGCAACTTTAGTGAAGGGTTTTGCCGGTGAATCAAGTGGTGCTTATAAGACAATGCTTGCAGCACAAAAGGCAGCTAATTTAGCCAGCGCTATTATGAGTGGTTATACAGCAATATCTGCTGCATGGGGTTCAGCTCCTTTTCCTGCTAACTTGCCTGCGGTAGCTGCTGCAACGGTTAAAACTGGTGTTTTACAAGCTGGTATCGAGGCTGTATCCGTTGGCTTTTCTGATGGTGGTTATACAGGTCCAGGTGGTAAACATGATGTTGCTGGAGTAGTCCATGCGGGCGAGGTTGTATTCTCACAAGCTGATGTGGCTCGACTAGGTGGTGTATCTGCAGTTGAGGGTATCCGTAAGGGTATCAAAGGCTATTCTGATGGTGGCGTGGTGGGTGGTGTTTCTAGCTCTATTTCAAGCCAGTTGAGTAGTAATAGTCAGCAACAGGGCGATGTCAATATTGAAGTAAATGTCACAGGTTCAGGTACAGCAACATCAGGTGGAAATACTGATAATCAAAAACAGCTAGGGCAAATGATTGGAAATGCAGTGCGTACAATCATTCGGCAAGAACAACGACAAGGAGGGCTACTGAGTAAGTAGCCTTTTTTATTATCTAGAGAATATTATGAAAGCAATTCAATTCAAGAACGCAGTTGGAGTAGTCGGTAATCATCACGAAGTATTGAGTTTACTTGGTGGCCAGATCAGCTATGTTGGAATCCGTAAACCACAACAGATAGCCATCTCTTATAGACGTAATGACTTCAATGCAGAAATCCACTTTGGCGACTGGATTATTGAGAAAGATAACAAAGAGATTGTAATTCTAAGTCATGATGAATTTTTAGCATTGCATTCAATTAGTTTGGAAACGCCAAATTTAAATCAAATTATTCATGATGCGATACAAAAAATAATACGTGATGAAAAACGACAAGGGAGCTTATTATCTTAATGAGCAACAGACAATTCACATTCAAATCTGACTTAGATGGCAACTCAAATACCCAAGCCTTTAACACACTGTCTAATGTATTTGGTGATGGGTATGAGCAACATGCATCTGTCGGGATCAATAATCGAAAAGGGCAGTGGAGTTATCAACGAACCGCGTTAAAAGATGAAATCTTAGCGATTAAAGCGTTCTTTGATGATCATAAAGGGGCAGATTCATTTTTGTGGGAGTCACCACTTGATGGCACAGTTCGAGTGAAAACAGATACAAGCTATACGCCTACATGTTTGGGCGGTAGTGTTTGGCGAATCTCAACCACATTTAAACAGCAGTTTTAAAATCAAATTAATGAGTGCACCGAAAGGTGCTTTTTTTATGCCTAAAATTTGGAGTCGATATGGCGAAGCAAATAGTAAATATTGGTGCAAATGCCAATGATGGTTCAGGGGATGCTGCACGTACAGCATTTACGAAGTTGAATCAGAATATGAATGAAATTTATGGTGCACTAGGAAATGGCACTACCTTGTTTAATGCTATTCAGCAAGGTGGTGGTACTGGGCAAGATTCAAATAAAATTTATATCGGTTGGTCTGGTTCAAGCTTAAAGGCGCAAGTCGATAATGTTGATTTAGGCATAGTCCAGACTGAATTTTCTAATATTATGTTAGGTATTAAACAGACATTTAAATCTGTTACAAATGGTCGGTCTTTAGGTACGACTTATACGAATAGCACTAATAAACCTATTATGGTATCTGTAATCCTTAGTAATGTTGCAAGTGGCACTCAAGTCATTTGGTATGTTAATGAGGGTGCAATTTGTGCAAGCACACAAACAGTTGCAGTAACACAGTTACCGATCACATTCATTGTTCCACCAGGACAAACTTACAAAATAACATCAAGCACAGGGTCAATTGGATCATGGATGGAGTTGAGCTCATGAAATATTATAAGTTGAACGATGAGGTATATGCATTTGAATCAGACGGCTCTCAAGACGATTACATCACATCAGATATGGTCTTAATGACGGCTGAGGAAGTTGATCGCCACTTGAATCCTCAGAACTATTTAACTGATGAACAAAAGCTTCAAATTAAAAAAGATGGCAATTTACAAAAAGCACAGTCTGAATATGACATTGCCACATTAAAGATTGATGCACTCTCACAACAAATCGAAGATGAAGATGGTGATATCAAAACACTCGAGTCTACGAAAAGCACGTGGACAGATTACCGAAAATCTTTAAGGGCCTATCTTAAAACCGATGGATCGGGCGATTTGCCAGTATCACCACAAGCCACTTAAACAGTGGCTTTTTTAATGGGAGTTCATCATGTCTTTAACTTCTGATGTACAAAAGCTCTATGTTGATGGTCTGATTACACTGTTTGAATTAGATGCTACAAACTTAGGTGCTGGTGTACTGCGCTTTCACGGTCATATTTCTTATCAGGATTGGCAACGTATCTATGCAACAGTCGATAGTACAAGTATCACTGCAGATTCAACCTCAATTCATGCTGATAAGTTATTTGATACTGGCACTGAGCAAGTGTGGTACCGCAATATTATTTTTAATGGTCAAACTTATGAGCCAATGGCCCTACAGGTTGATGGCTTAGAAATGAGTTCAACAGGTAAAGCTTCTACACCCACACTGACGATGGCCAACAGCATTAATGGGGTACAAGGCGCAGTCTCTGCTTACTGTTTAAACTTTGATGATTTTGCCGGGGCAAAGCTAAAAGTGATTCGTACTTTTGCGAAATACTTAGACAGTGAAAACTTTAGCCAGGGCAATCCGCATGCCGATGTGAATGAGTCTAAAACTCAAGTTTGGTACATCGAGCAAAAGACTTCTGAAAACATTCAAACAGTGGCATTTGAGCTGTCTAACCCAATTGACTTTCAAGGCTTAAAAATCCCTGTGCGTAATATTACAGGTTATTGCCAGTGGGCGATTGATGGCTACAGAGGTGAGCAATGTCAGTACACCGGTATGAAGTATTTCACAGATAAAAATGAAGCCACTGATGATCCAAGCCAAGACAAGTGTGTAGGCAATTTTAAAGCGTGTAATAACCGTGATAATACGCCTAACTATGGCGGTTTCCCTGCATCGAGCTTGATAGGAAAGTGATATGGATTATTCATTACTTCTTCTAGGTATCGTATTTGGTTTTATTGGTTATTTTTTATCGAAGCATATCGACAAAGTATGGTTATCTTATAAAAACGCACGAGTCACATCCAAAAAGAGGTCTGCGAATGAAAATAACAGATGAACTTAAAAAACAGATTATGACTGCAAGTCGTGATGCTTATCCCGATGAAATGTGTGGGGTAGTCATTCAAGGTGAGTTTATTCGTTTAGACAATGTTTCTAAACGCCCACAAGAACACTTTGAAATGGATCCTAAAGGACTGGCTAGATTAGAAGATCGAGGAGAGATTGAAGCGTATGTGCATTCACATCCTGATGGTACAGCAGTGGCTTCAGCACTGGATAAGCATCAGATTGAACTGCACGGTAAGACTTGGATCATCTGTGCTTATCCAGCGGCCGACATTCAAACATATGAGCCATGTGGCTATCAAGCGCCTCTTGTTGGACGTTTGTATCACCACGGTTGGCAAGACTGTTATGCATTGATTCGTGACTTTTATAGTCGTGAGCTTGGTATTGAGCTACTTGATTTTGAGCGTGATGATCGTTGGTGGGAAGCCAAAGACCACGCCTCATTGTATGTGGAAAACTATGCCAAGACAGGTTTTGTTGAAGTTGATCAGCCACAATATGGTGATGTATTGCTGTGTACTGTAGGGCGTACAGAACATCCAAATCATGCGCTCATTTGGCTTGGTGAGAAGTGGCAGTTAAAGACTGAAACCACTGAGCCTTGTCATGGCAATAGCTTGTTTCTACATCACCCATACAATCAAAGTTCAAAGCGTGAAATCTATGGCCCGAATTGGTTAGAAAGAACTGTGAAAGTGCTTAGACATAAGGCGGTGATGCATGTATAAAACCATCCGCTTCCATGGCCTGTTACGCGAACAATTCGGTAAAGAATGGCGGTTGCAAGTCAACTCAGTGCAAGAAGGTATGCGCCTACTTGCAGTACAGATCAAAGGTCTTGAACAGTTCTTTTTAAATGCACATTTAAAGGGCTTACGCTTTGCTATCTTTATCGATCATCGCACCACCATTTCTGAACAAGAATTGGATATGCAGAACAACGCTGAGTTGATTCGGATTGTGCCAATTGTCGAAGGTGCTGGCGGTGCACTGCAAACAGTACTCGGTGCCATCATGATTGGTGTGGGTGTATTCACTTTTGGTACAGGTACAGTTGTCGGTATGGCATTGATCGGTGCAGGGGCAGGCATGGCCATCGGTGGTGTGACTTCAATGCTGATGCCCAAAGCCAATACCTCTGATGCCAATGATTCTAATAAATCCAATTATGGTTTTGGTTCTGCGGTTACGACAGTTGCCCAAGGCAACCCAGTACCGATTTTGTATGGCCAACGTGAAGTTGGTGGTTTCATTATTAGTGCAGGGCAATATCCTGAAGATATGTTGTAAATAAATAGATGAAATGATTAGGCGCTTTATGCGTCTTTTTTGTTGGGAAAATTCAATGAAAGTACAAGGCGCAAAAGCAGGTTCAGGCAGTACACGCCAAGCCGTGGTTGCAGATGATTCTGCACAGTCAAAAACCTACATGAAAGAACTGCTTGGCATGTCTGAAGGTGAAATTGAGGGCTTGGCCAATGGGTTGCAGTCTGTGTTTTTGTCAGATACACCACTACAAGACAGTAATGGCAATAATAACTTTAAAGAAGTGACGGTAAGCTTTCGACCAGGAACCAATGATCAAACCTATATTGAAGGTTTTCCTGAAGTATCCAATGAAATTGATGCAGGGGTGGAGTTAAAAACCAATCCTTGGGTTCGTTCAATTACCAATCTCGATATTAATGCAGTTCGGATACGCCTACGCTGGGGTGCACTCAGAACTACAAATGCCAGTAATGGCGATGTGACTGGTGTCACTATTCAATACGCCATTGATGTGAGTACTGATGGCGGTGCTTATGTTGAAATGGTCAATGCAAAAATCAGTGACAAGACCTCAGATAATTATGAGCGTCCTCACCGTATTGACTTACCACAAGCAAGTAGTGGTTGGAATATTCGCGTTAGACGACTTACACCGCCTGCAAACTCAGATTATGTCACCGATAAAATGTATGTCGCTTCATATGCAGAGGTCATTGATGCCAAGTTGCGTTATCCCAATACTGCACTCTTAGGTGTGCAATACGATGCGCAAAACTTCTCAGGTGTTGCACAAGTTTCTGCAGAAATGAAAGGGATCAAGATTCGGGTACCAAGTAATTATGATCCAGTTGCAAGAACGTATGTTGGCATTTGGGATGGTTCATTTAAACGCGCCTATTCTAATAATCCAGCGTGGATCTACTTTGATTTATGCACGGCTAAACGTTATGGCCTCGGTGATCGTATTTCTGACAGTATGCTCGATAAAGCCAGTCTGTATCGTTTGGGCCAATACTGTGATGGTATGGTGAGTGATGGTCAAGGCGGTCAAGAGCCACGCTTTACTTGCAATATCTATATTCAATCTGCAGAAGATGCATACTCCATTTTAAGCAAACTTGCCGGGGTATTTCGTGCCATTTCTTATTGGGATGGCAACGCGATTATGTGTGATGGCGATATGCCACAGGATGTATTTTTTAACTACACCAATGCCAATGTCATCGATGGGAATTTTGAGCGCTCAGGTACACCTTACCGAGATCGTCACAACGTGGCCAAAGTCGCTTGGTCAAACCCACAAAACCGCTATAAAACTGAATATGAAATCATTCGTGATGAACAAGCGATCAGTAAGCAACGTGTGATTAATGTGGTTGAGGTGGATGCTTGGGGTTGTACCTCACGTGGTCAGGCACAACGTGCAGGGCATTGGGCTTTAAAATCTGAACAGTTAGAGACCCAAACGATTCATTTTAAAGTCGGTCTTGATGGACATATTCCTGTACCGGGTAAAGTCATTTCTGTTGCTGATAACAATTATGCCGGGCGTTTTATTGGCGGACGTATCAAAGCCATTTCAGAGGATTTAAAAACCATCACCTTAGATCGTGAAGTGACAGCAATCAATGGCGATAAGTTCTTGGTCAATAGTGAGCAAGGGCAAGCCACTACACGCTATATTGCCAGTGTAAATGGTGCAACGATTACTGTTACACAACCTTTTGATCAGGGTTCAATTGCGGTACAAAATGTATGGACCATTGACTCAAGTATTCTTGCAACACAAAAGTTTCGTGTGTTGACGGTCAAACAAGATGAAGAACATCAATTTTCAATCTCTGCGCTTGAATATAAGTATGAGAAATATGATGCGATTGATCGTGGTGCCTACATTGACAATACAGCACCTGTTTCTGTGGTTAGTCCAAGTACACAAGCTGCGGTGCAGAATGTCACGATTTCATCGTATGACCAAGTCCAACAAGGTATTAACTTAGCTACCATGGTGATTGCTTGGGACAAAGCAGACTATGCGGTGAAGTACCTTGTTGAGTGGAAAAAAGATGATGGCTCTTGGATTAAGATGCCACTGACTGGCAATACGTCAGTTGAAGTACCTGGTGTGTATGCAGGCAGTTATATGGCTCGGATTACTGCCTATTCAGCTTTTGAGAATGCATCACTACCGACCACATCAAGCTTAACCGCGCTTTCAGGCAAGCAAGGTAAGCCACCCAAGTTGGCATACATTCAAGCCACAGGTACCATGTTTGGTATGAAAGTACAGTGGGGCTTTCCAAATGTAGGGGCATTAGACACAGCCTATACAGAGATTGAATATTCCACAACATCTAACGGTGCAAATGGTGAGGTGTTAGGTTCATATGCCTATCCAACCACGATGATGCAGCAACAAGGATTATCAGGCAATTTAACCCTTTGGTATCGAGGTCGTTTGATTGATCGCATTGGTAATAAAGGTGATTGGTCGGACTGGACCAGTGGCACATCTACTGCACAAACGACTGATATTTTAGATGCGCTTTCAGGTCAAATCACTAGATCCCAACTTGATAAAGATCTTAAATCTCAGATTGATAAGATCGATACCATTGCAGGGCTTGATGGTGATGTGGGCAATATCATCAACAAAGTGAATGAAGTCCAGCAAACGGCTGATAGTGCACTGTCAAAAGCACAGCAAGAGGCGCAAGATCGTGCGACTGCAGTTCAAAGTTTACAAGATTCATTGGACCAAGAAGGCAAGCAACGAACGACAGCGATCAGTAGCTTAAATGATGGTTTGACCGAGGAACAGAGTGCACGTAAGAATGCCGATGAAAGTATTTTAAATACGGTTGAAACGTATAAAACAAGTACTGACAAAAGCCTTGCATCTGCACAAACCTCTATTGATCTGGTCACAACAGCACAAACGGCAACAGCTAAAAAGCTTGATGGGGTGTATGCGAAAGTAACACCAATTACTGCAGATTCAACAACACTCACAGCCGATAGCATGAGTAATGAAGCATCTTCATGGACAGTGCAATCCGCTATTGTAGATGGGGATAATGCGTTAAGTCAGCGTATTGATGTGACACAAGCACAGGTCGCAAGCAATAAAGCTTTGATTCAATCTGAGCAAACTGCACGAAGCGATGCAGATTCAGCACTTGCAACACGTATTGATACCGTGACAGCCAGTACTGCAAACAACGCATCATTAATTCAACAGGAGGCAAAAGCACGATCTGATGCAGATACGACACTGACACAGCAAATCAATACAGCACAAAGCACAGCAGACAATGCTAAATCACTCATTACCACTGAATCAACCACACGTGCCAATGCTGATACAGCACTTGGTCAACGTATTGATACGATTTCTGCCAAAGCCGATGGCAATGCCTCTGCAATTGTGCAAGAGCAAAATGCACGTGTGGATGCAGATACAGCCAATGCGAAAGCCTTAAGTGATTACAAATCACAAAATGACAAGGCGGTGGCAGGGGCAACACAGTCGATCAATACATTGACCACACAGCAAAAAGCACAGTCTGAGAAATTAGATGGTGTATATGCGAAAGTCACACCAATTACTGCAGATTCAACAACACTCACTGCAGATAGCATGAGCAATCAGGCTTCAAGTTGGACGATTCAATCTGCAATTGTGGATGGAGATAATGCACTCAGTCAGCAAATCACCACACTACAAGCACAAGTGGGTACAGATTTACAGAAAAGCATTGCTGCGATTAAGCAAGAAGTCACTGCAGTTGCAAGTAGTACTTCGGCAACAGCTCAGTCTGTGAATACCCTACAAACCACTGTTGGCAATAACACTGCATCAATTCAGTCACAGCAAAGTTCGATTGATGGCTTAACCGCAAGGGCAAGCCTGAAATTAGAGTCGGGCAATGTGATTGGTGGTGTGGCCATTGAGAACAACAGCAAAACAGTAGATGCGATTTGGCGCGCCAACAGTTTTGCCATTGCACCACCTGCAACTGCTGACAATCAAACACCGGCATATATGTTTGTGTATCGAGCAACAGCGACTACTTTGCCAAATGGCACTGTGATTCCAAAAGGCTTGTATTTGGATAGTGCCTATATCGACCAGATTGATGCTAGTAAAATTTATGTACAGAAGCTGAGTGCGCTCTCTGCGGATCTAGGTACATTCACTACATCAAACGATAAAGGCACAATGACGATTCAAGGCACAAGTATTGAAGTGAAAGATACCAATGGCGTGGTTCGCGTCAAGATGGGGATTTGGTAATGGATAAACTGGTTTGCAATATCGGTGGTGAGTTGTTCTCACCACTAGAATTTGACTTAGCGATTTCTTATATCGCCACTAAAGTTCAACTGCCCAATAAAAACCGTTCAGGGGACAAGGCCTCATACGAGTTTAATATTGATCCAAGTATTAAGAATCCTACCTTCTACTTACAAGGTGATCCGGGCTTTCGTATGGGTTCAACCAGTAATCCCACCAACTTACGTTATTTACCAAGTGTCAATTTCTATATGGAAGATTTAGGCAGTAGCAAATGGCGCGTGACGTTGGTGGCCAATTACCGGGAAAGCAATATGAGTACGGTGGATATTCCAGATCCAATCATGAGAGACAGTATGCAACTACTTGTTGTGGGCTATCGAGGGGCATAAATGACAACCTATTTTCAAGTCAATGGCGCGAGTGGTGAGGTTGCCATTGATGATCAATTTGAATGCCCGAAGTTCTTGGCCAAGTATCGTGTTACTGCCAAAGATTCATCTTCTACAGCAACACCTGCAGGAGATTATCTTTTAAGGCTCGATTATCAAAAGTATCTACCATATCGCAATGTATATACCTTCATGCGTTTTAAAGATTTACGCAGTATTGGCGTGGATATGGATACCACAGATGATAGTGTTCGTGAGTTTGCATCAAACATTCTGATCTTTATCAAACCCATCACGGCCAATTCAGGTTATAGCGTGGATGTGAAACCAAGATTTAAGATGGCGACATCAGGTTATCGTGCTGAAGAGCTTGGTGTGTATAAGAGCAGTGATGGGTATTACGAACTGCAAATCTTGTTGTATGCCAACGTACAAAACTTTGAAGCCTTGATTGCCTTATATACCACAGCACCATTGGTTCCTGCTAAGAATGGTATTTTGGTTTTTAATGCACAAAGCAAACTCTTATTCGATGGTACGAAAGGATACTTACAGCATGTAAAAACTTTGTCAGGTGGGATTAAGGTCGGGAGTAATGTCAGTATTGCAGGATCTTACTCGGTCACATTGCCCACCAATTTGAATGTGGATCATCTTTTTATCAGCTGTAAAAGTCCGTTGCCGTATTACGGGGCAGACAACATCAACAATAAAGGGGTATCAGTGGATTTCACCTTTTACTATCCTACATTCACGGTCAGTTCAAATACGCTCAAGATTGATATTAAAGCCGAGCATGTGGTGACTTATTCCAATACCAATGCACAGTTAAATCAGTTTTTTGAAACACTAATCTATTGTCCTTTTCCTGAAGGCATAACCACCTTAACACCTTAAATAATCAGTACATCTACCTAAGCACCTTTCGAGGTGCTTTTTTTATACCTAAAAATCACTAAAAAAATAGACACACTAGAGGCAAGCATGACAGATCGGCAACAACTGGTAGATACAGCAAACACGGTCTTTACCAATAAAACAACCCAGATTGGCGCATATACAAGTACAGGTGCAGGGATTATATCGGCACTTTCAAAGATTGATTTGGTTGCACAGATTTTCTTATGTATTGGCCTAATCACACTCAGTATCACGATTTTAAGCTTCTTGATGAATTGGCGATATAAGTACAAACAAGATAAGCGCGAGCAAGAAATTCACATCGTCAAAATGCAGTTAATGAAAGAAGGGAAATGGCATGGACAAGAATAAATATCTTATTTTGGGTTCGATTGTTGCTGCAATAACAGGTGTACCTTCGGCTTATTACTTGACTGGTGTTAGTCCACACGGTGAACAAGCAATTGCACAGCATGAGGGTTATCGTGCCAAACCGTATCGAGATCCGGGAGGTGTAGTCACACAAGGACATGGCTCTACATTTAGACCAGATGGATCACGTATCAAGATGACAGACAAGGCGATTTCTAAAAAAGAAGCATTGCACTATTTACATGCACATATCGCTCGTCATCAAAAAGTATTTAATCACTCTCTACGCAACATTCGCTTATCTCAGACTGAATACGATATCTATGCAGATTTCGTTTATCAGTATGGGATTGATGCATGGAAGGAGTCATCGATGCTTAGACACTTACATCATGGCCAATATGTTCAAGCATGTAGATCGTTAGAGAAATGGCGTTTTAGTCGAGTGGGTAAAGTTAAAGTGGATTGTCGCCTTAACTCAAAGTGTCGTGGTGTTTGGAATCGTCAGAAATGGCGAATTGAAAAGTGTTTAGAGGTGAACCAATGACCTATCTATTACTGGCTTTGAAGTACTGGCGAGAATGCTTAATTGCATTACTCGCTTTTTTAATTTTGTGTCTGCTTATGATTTTGAATCATAAAGATCACAGCATTGAGAAACTGAAGCAAGAGCATATTAGTTATGTGCAAACTCAAACTGAGCTTAACTTAAAAGCTCAGGTCGCAGCGCGTGAAAAAGAGAAAGAATATCAAAATCAAATCATTCTAGCTGAAAGGAATTACAGTGAAAAAATTAAACAAATCTCACATGATGCTCGCATTGCTGAGTCTCATGCTAACAGCTTGTCAAAGCAACTTGCCACAGCAAACCAACGTCTGTCCACAGCTACCCGAGAAGCTCAAACTGAATATGCCCAAAAGCTCTCAAACGTATTCGATCAGTGCGTCACAGAATATCGAAAAATGGCAGAAAGAGCTGATGGGCACGAAGCTGATGCAGAGCGAGTAAATTAAAAATTATTTAATAAAGATGTAACTTTTCAGTACCTCTATTATCTCTTCATTTAAATTACGAATACGTGTTATTTTGGCACGATGGTTTTTCGGGTCATCATTTATATTATCATGATAAGCCCATGCAATTGATGTAAGACATTGTTGATATTCAAGAATTTTCTCGTAAAGATCATTGTTTTTATCTAATTTTATGAACAGCATATATTGAGGTATATTAGAGTCTAAAATATTTGAAACATTATTTATTGATTTTAGAAAATCTATTACGCTATATTGCTCACTTGCTAATAACCGAAAGTTAACTCCATCAAGT
The DNA here is from genome assembly GCF_015627175.1 of Acinetobacter pollinis. Classification (GTDB taxonomy): domain Bacteria; phylum Pseudomonadota; class Gammaproteobacteria; order Pseudomonadales; family Moraxellaceae; genus Acinetobacter; species Acinetobacter pollinis. Next base: position 30,649 of record NZ_VTDQ01000025.1, read on the forward strand.
ATTCTTCTTTCATTACAAAGTAATGCTGCAATAGCTGCAGCATGATTGGAAAAAATTTGTTTGTTATGCTGCTCTTTCCAATCATTAAATAAATGTGCAGCTATAATAGCTGCAGCTATAGTAGCTGCAGCTGAAGAAAAACTAACAGTATTGGATAAGGTGTCCTTTACAATTGTACAATTTTTAAATAAGTATAAGAATAAGAAGTTCAGAAATGCAAAAACTATAATCATCCATATAGTTTTCCAAAATATATTATCAATTGATTCTTTAATTTCTTTTTTCATTATTTTTATCCATTAACCATGTATTTATAGTAAGTGATCAAGCCAATATATTAATCGTCTAGCATTTTAACTATATCTGAAACATTAGGGTTGTAATAAGTATTTACCAATACTTTAATTGTTTTATGACCTGTTATCTTGGCTAAAACTTCAACTGGTAGCTTTCTTGCATTTACCAGTCTTGTAATAGCTTCGTGTCTAGTATCATGAAAGTGTAAGTCATCTAAACCAACTTTGGCTTTTGTTCTCTCAAATTGCAGTCTAAAAGCATTTTCAGTTAGTGGAATTAGTCTATTGTCATTATGCGTTATAAGAGATAATAACTGCCGTGCTTGCTTGGTAAGAGGTACATCACGACTTTCACCATTCTTTGTGTCTTCAAGATGGATATGATCGTCAAATATATGACTCTTACGTATTGCCAATATTTCACCACGTCTCATTGCAGTTTCTAACGCAAATAGGAACGCCCATGCAACATATTGGCCACTGGTCTTTGGTGAGCCCCCAATTTCGTAATTAAAACTTTCCAGTAGAAGTTCGATTTCACTCTGAAGTATTCGTCGATTTCTAGCTTTTGGTCTCTTAGGTTTCTTTAGTCCAAAGAATGGATTTGTATCAAGTAAAAATAATTCTTTATAAGCATAAGTGAATACAGCACTGTAGAGAGAAATTTCCTTTAGTACAGTTCCATCAGATACTTCTTTTTGTCTTTTATTGCGCCAGTGAGTTAGATCCTGTGCAGTAATATCTAAGATATTCTTTTGAGCAAGGCTGCCAAACTTTTTCTCAAAAGAGGAGAGTTGTTCTTTAATGTACTTTCTAGATTTCGTATCTTGACCATGTGCTTTGTAATACATGGAAAATAAATCTTGAAAAGTTGTAACGACTTTCTTTTTTTCTTCGACTTCTTCTTTTGGGGTAGAGTTTGCCTCGATAGTACGATTCATAGCCCAATGTAAACATTCTTGAGCAGTATCACGAGTACAGTATTCTCGTTTACCGTGAACAGTAATTGAAATAGACCAACTATTGCCACGTTGACGAGGCTTAGGTAATTTCACGCCTAAAACTCCATTTATTGATGAATTGTAAATTTATGTAAAAATAATACGTTATTTGAGCGCTACGTTTAATTTTAAGCGCTCGACACGATTTTTTGACACAAATCCTGACACAATCATGACACAAAATAGGGTTTATTTGGATTATTTAATGCAACAAATAAAACATATGCAACATTTAAGAAATTAAAAAAGGGCTTACAAGTCATTGAAATTGCTTGTAAACCCTTGTTTTATATTGGTAGGCATATCCAGATTTGAACTGGAGACCTCTACGATGTCAA
>NZ_VTDQ01000026.1 GCF_015627175.1 Acinetobacter pollinis
GTTTTAAAGTGAGTCAACATCTTAATTAATCTATCTTCCATCCAAATATCATCCTGATCAGATAGAAAAATATAGTTTGCATCTGAGAAACTTAGTGCTTTATTAAAATTAGCTATTATTCCGCCTTGTTTATCTGTACTTACTAATCTAATGCGTGAGTCATCACTTGCCATTTGTTTAATAATACTTACAGTACCATCAGTTGAAGCATCATCACTAATATATAAATGCCAGTGTTCATAATTTTGTTTTTGTATAGATTCAATCTGCTCACGAATATAATTTTCACCATTATAGGTGGCCATTACAATATCGACACACTCCATCATTTTTATACTCCTTTACGTGTGCCAATTAGATAGTTGCCAATCGCCAAAGCTTTGCATATAAATACAGATTTTAACAACAAAATTTTATTTGTTCTTGCAAGTAATGGAAAGCCTTTTACCGTATTCTGTACCGAATTTTTCAATAGTACTTGTTCTTTGTACTCTTGATATTTGCGTTGTAGTCTATTGCCTTTTATAGAATTAGCAATCACGCTATTATCATGATATCTAAAATAATTTAACTCTTCAGAGCAGTAATAAACATCACCTTTCGATAAAATTTTAATCCAGATATCCCAATCACCATTTGTTCGGAGGTGTGGAAGAGCTCCTGAGAAAGCAAGAAAAATTTCTTTTTTAAAAACAACACCACTCGCATTAGGAATTACATTTTTAAATAACATGAATCTTTTTATAAACTCTGTACCATTCATTTGAAATGAAGTATTAAATATATCTCCTCCCTTCATATCTTGTGTCCATGTAATCCATGAGCCCGTTTTTTCATTGTTGCTATTCATGCGTGTAGACTGAGCATAAGCAATCACGATTTTTTCGTTTAATGTAATTTTTTCAATCATTTTTTCCAAAAAGGATTGATCACACATATCATCGGACTCCGCAATCCAAATATAATCACCTTTAGCATATTTGAGGATTCCACTATTCCATTGATGAAAGGTTGAGCCTGAGTTCTTTTCATTAAAGATGATATGACTTACTTTGTCATGATTCCGATACTCTTCAATAATATCTCTACTATTATCTGGAGAAACATCATCCATGATAATAATTTCAAAATTCTGATATGTTTGATTTAATATACTTTCAATTCTAAATTTAATAAATTTGGCATGATTATAACTTGGAATAATAACAGATACTAAAGGCTTCATATATTTCACAAATGTTTTGCTAAGATTATTTGAGTTAAATCTATTTACTAGATTCGTTTAAATATTTGCATAACTTCTCACCGAATAAAGATTTATACCTAAAATATCCATTTCTAACAAATATTTCAGGATACTTTCTATTTGCACTAGTAAATTTAATAAGTGGAGGACAATATACTTTATTTTTATTACATATAAATAATTTAGTTACAATAGAAAGTCCTCTCCATTTTAACTTATAGTTGTAATAGTGACCTGTAGCACCAGAGTTGGCATAGAGAATACTATAGTTTTTCTTTGTGGTAATAATTGCTGCTGAAATATAGCACATTAGATAGTCTGTATTAGGTATATTTTGTATTACTGGATTATTTTCATAATTTTTATAATATGTATTTGGATCATCGCTCATACAACAACGTTGAAATTCAGCAAACCAATCTTTAATAAAATCACTATTTTCATGAGCTGCTATAAACCAATTCTCTATAATTGGTTTATCTGAATTTGTTGTACATTCATCAGTATAAAAAACAAAATTTTCATACCCATTCATCTTGGATAAAAACCAATCAAAGTTTTCAGTCAAAAGAATACTGGCATCCATCCAAATACCACCATATTTCTTTAACAAAGATAATCTTATATAGTCTGCAATAATTGCCGTTTTTAATCCTTTTTTAAACTGTGGCAATTCAATATATTTATAAATATTTTTACTATTTAATACAATAATTTCATAATCTGGGCAATTTTTTTTCGCATTATATATACAAAAATCTACGAAATAACTTTTTTGAGGTGAGTCCCAATACATCCAAATTATTTTAGGGATATTATTTTTATTTCTTAAATTTATACTATTTTTTTCAATCCAGATTAGCTTGGGATCATCTTTCTTAAAAAAATCTAATATTGCTTCTACGACATTTAATATCTTTAAATATAAATTTCTAATCATGACTTTTTCTATATACTTTTAGTGAGAATGTTTGCAATTGCACCTTAAATATTTCACCATATCTAAAAAAATAATTACATATAGTTGCAGAAATTAATTCTGTCAGAAGTACACTTATTACAGCCCCTATAAGACCATAAATATTAATAAGAAACATCGCAGTTAAAATATTAAACATAACAAGAATATTTGTCTTTCTAGACAAATAATTATATGCACTTTCCTTTACTAAATATTTATCAGATATATTAGATATACTCGACAAAAGGCATGAGAATGAAACCAATATTAAAATATTATTTACTCTTTCATACTTTTCACCATATAAATAATAAATTATATATGGGCCTAAAAAGTATAGAAAAACTATTGCACATAAAGAGATAACCAAGATTATACCGTATAAAAATGAGGTCATATTCTTACTTTTTTGAAAATTTCTCTCTGCATAAATTTGTGACATATAAGAAGTAATAACTGCATTTAGTACAAAAGAGAAGCTCATTCCAAGGGTTACTGCAACAGTATATATGCCTAAATCCTCCTGAGATTTCATACCTAGAAAAATTTGTGCTGTTCTTGTATATATAACTACAGCAAGACTATACAAAAGTAGTTTTTTACCAGCACCTAACATATAAGTCCTATATATTTTTGATGCATTACTATTTAGATTAATTTTTGTCTTATTTTTTTTATAAAAATATATTCTAATAAAATATGGAATTACACTAAAACTCATAATTGGTACAATAAACCACATTAAGCTTAAGTTCAATTTCACTATTAGATATCTAACGATCAGAGTTACTAAAATCCCAACCATATTACATATTACATTGACTTTAGACTTCAACAAAGCATCAAAGTAAATAACATATGGTGTATCATGTAATGCAAAATATAATGCTATACATGTCGCAATTGAATATATAAAAGTAAGTTGGTCTGTATAAAAATATAAGTAGGATAGTAATAATATAGAAAGAACCGAATAAATAATGGTTCTATATTTTTTTGTTGCAGCTATTAGCTTTTCGCCAATTACTCTATTTTTACTTATTTTTTGAAAAAATAAATTTTCTGAACCAAACATAGAAATAGTTTGAATAACAGCAAATAATGAACTGGCGAATACTAATTTCCCATAGTTATCTGGGCCAATGTACTTTGCAACCATAGAAGTTACAAAGATAAGTCCAAATATAGATAAAATTTTCTCTAAAATAAGCCAAAGACTATTCGAGAAAACCTTATTTTTTAAAAAACCAACTTTAGACATCTCTGTAACCACTATTATACATACAATAACTCTAACAACTAAAAAATACTTTCTTTATAAATTGCATCTTTCAGACTCATTGCAATTTCATCTTTTTCACTAACTAAAGGCTTTATAATTTCATTAATAGGCCATTCGATATTTATCTCTTTATCATTCCAAACGATTGAACGCTCACACTCTTTAGAGTAATAGTTAGTTGTTTTATATAAAAACTGTGTATTATCTTCTAAAGCAATAAAACCATGTGCAAATCCGGCAGGAATCCAGAACTGTTTATGGTTTTCACCAGTCAGCTCTACACCTACCCACTGTCCGAAAGTTGCAGAATCTTTACGAATATCTACAGCAACATCCCATGCACGGCCCTGCACTACTCTTACAAGCTTGCCCTGTGCATGTGGGTTCAGTTGATAATGTAAACCTCTAAGCACACCTTTTTGTGAATAAGAGTGATTATCCTGAACAAATTTTGGAACATCCAAGCCACGATCAGTGAGTGCTTTTTCAAACACTTGCTGATTAAAACTTTCCATAAACCAACCGCGATCATCTCCAAAAACACGAGGCTCTAATATCAATAAATCTTTAATTTTTGTTTCAATAATATTCATAGTTCGTACTCTTTATAAGCTTAAATATTATATTTATTTAGATTCTTGATGAAGTTTTAATAAATATTGTCCATAACCTGTTTTCTTAAAGAATTCGCCTCGTGCTAATAGTTGTTCTCGGCTAATCCAACCATTATTAAAAGAAATTTCTTCAAGGCTTGCAACTTTTAAGCCCTGTCTATGCTCAATAGTTTGTACAAACTGACTTGCTTCTAGTAAAGAGTCGTGTGTTCCTGTATCTAGCCATGCAAAACCACGTCCTAATACTTCAACATTTAAGTTTTCTTGTTGAAGATAGACATTATTTACATCTGTGATTTCAAGTTCACCACGATGAGATGGTTTTATATTTTTCGCAATCTCTACCACAGCATTGTCATAGAAATATAATCCTGTAACTGCATAGTTAGATTTTGGCTGTTCAGGTTTTTCTTCGATGCTAAGCGCTTTACCTGAATCATCAAAATCAACAACACCAAATCTTTCCGGATCATTCACATAGTAACCAAAAACTGTTGCACCTTTTTCTTGTTGTGCAGCTCGTTTTAGTTGCTCACTAAAATGCTGTCCATAGAAAATATTGTCGCCTAAAATAAGGCATACATTATCGTCACCAATAAACTCTTCACCTAAAATAAAAGCTTGCGCCAAACCGTCTGGAGAAGGTTGTACTTTGTAAGACAGTTCTATACCTAGCTCTTTACCAGTGCCAAGTAGCTTTTCAAAGTTTGGTAAATCTTCAGGTGTTGAAATAATAAGAATTTCCTTAATACCTGCAAGCATTAATACAGATAAAGGATAGTAAATCATTGGCTTATCATAAATGGGTAAGAGTTGTTTCGATGTACCCATAGTAATTGGATACAGTCTTGTACCTGAGCCACCTGCCAAGATAATGCCTTTACGATTTTTTTGCTGAGTCGTCATATTATTTCTCCAAGCGCATGCGCTACGCCTTGTTGCCAATTTGGCAAGTGAATTTTAAAATTTGTTCTAATTTTTTCAGTATTTAGCCTTGAGTTCAAAGGGCGTTGTGCAGGAGTTGGGTAATCACTTGTTGCCACTTTATGTACTTGTTTTACTTTAAGTTCAAGCCCTTTCTCTCTTGCTATAGAAAAAATAAAGTTTGCATAGTCAAACCAAGATGTCTCTCCTTGAGGCGCTAAATGATAGTGCCCATGCAGTGAGTCTTGCTTATCTGTATTTGCAAAATAATAGCGTATTGCATGTGCGGTCACATCTGCAATTAAACTTGCACTTGTAGGCGCACCAATTTGGTCATGAATAATACTGAGCTCATCTTTACTTTGTGCAAGTTTAAGCATAGTTTTAATAAAGTTATGACCATGCGTGCCATACACCCAACTGGTGCGAAAGTTTAAGAACTTTGCTTTAGAGCTTTCAAGTGCAACTTCTCCCGCTCTTTTGGTTACACCATAAACATTATTGGGTGAAGTTGTGTCAGTTTCTAACCATGCTTTCTTGCCAGTTCCCGCAAAGACATAGTCTGTAGAATAATGAATGAGCAATGCATTATATTGACATGCCAGATCTGCTAAAACCTGAACAGATTGATGATTAATTAAATCTGCATTTTCCTGTTCAGTTTCAGCTTTATCCACCGCAGTGTATGCCGTTGCATTTACAACGACATCGGGTTTTATTTGATCAAATATTTTTTGAAGTCCTTGATGATTGGTAATATCACCAGTTAAATTCAAAGTAGGACATGTATTTCTATCTAATGCGTAAACTTCACCAAGCGGCTGTAAAGCACGTTGTAGCTCCCATCCCACTTGACCATTTTTTCCTAGAAGTAAAATTTTCATAATTAGACTCAATTTAGCCAGTTATTCATCATATTGAGTTTTTACCCAATTTTGATATTCGCCACTTTGAACTCGTTGAACCCAATCGGTATTGTTTAAATACCATTGCACTGTTTTCTTTAAGCCAGTTTCAAAGCTTTCTACAGGCGTCCAGCCTAAATCTTTTTCAATCTTACTTGCATCAATGGCATAACGTAAATCGTGACCAGGTCTATCTTTCACATAAGTAATTAAGTCTAAATAGTTATGCACACCTTCTGGTTTATTTGGTGCAAGCTCTTCAAGTAACTGACAAATTGATTTTACAACATCGATATTCTTTTGTTCGTTATGTCCACCAATATTATAGGTTTCGCCTACTTCTGCTTCGGTAACTACTTTATAAAGCGCACGTGCATGATCTTCTACATACAGCCAATCACGAATTTGCTCACCGTTACCATAGATTGGTAAAGGTTTACCTGCGAGAGCATTTAAAATAATAAGTGGTATGAGTTTCTCAGGGAAATGGTACGGGCCATAATTGTTTGAGCAGTTGGTAATCACCACAGGTAAGCCATATGTTCGATGCCAAGCGCGCACTAAGTGATCTGAGCTTGCTTTACTTGCAGAATAAGGTGAACTTGGCGAGTACGGTGTTGTTTCTAAAAATAAATCTTCTGTACCTTCTAAGTCTCCATACACTTCATCTGTAGAAATATGATGAAATCTGAAAGCATTTTTCTTTGTAGACCCCAATTGACTCCAATAATGACGTGCTGCTTCTAGTAGTTGGTAGGTTCCAATAATATTTGTTTCTATAAAGTCTTTTGAACCTGTAATTGAACGATCTACATGAGACTCTGCCGCCAAATGCATCACTAAATCTGGTTGAAAATCTTTAAATAATTGATCTAAATTAACACGATCACAAATATCAGTTTGTGAAAATCGATAACGCTCATTATTTTCAATGTCTCGTAATGACTCTAAATTACCTGCATACGTTAGTTTATCTACGTTTAATACACTATTTTTTGTTTCATTAATCAGATAACGTACTACAGCAGAACCAATAAACCCTGCACCGCCTGTTACTAAGATATTCATTTAACACCAATTTTTTATTTAGAAGTTTAAAGGGAGTTTTATACTAAGAGATGCACCGCTGTCATTTTTTGAGTAATCTGAGTCACCTAACCATGCACCCACTTGCACATGAATGTCTGATTTAACTTGAGTTTCCCAACCCAGTTCAATCGCTTTCATTTTATCATTTGTTGGAAATGCTTTATTAATGTCTAAGTTAGACTGATTTAGCTTCGCATATAACAAACGACCTGTAATACGGTTGGTCGCGTTTAATTGAATATTTCCACCTAAAGAGTACATTTGACCATCGCCACCCATACCATGACCAATTGGGTAACCGTATTGATAGTATCCATCTGTATATTGATGGTGGTTGTATGTGTACCCTTCTACCTTACCACTGGTACGAGTATCTGCCCACTCTGCATATAATTGATATGGTAGTTCACCATAATTTGATGAGAAATCAATACCTGCTAAATAAAGATTTCTTGAAGGTAATTTACCAGATTCATCTTCCCCAATCATTTGTCCATATAACCCTACAGGTATATTAAACAGTGGCTGTAAATTTAATCGTGCGTCAAATCCACCTAATTGGTTAGATGCATTATCATTATTCACCCAACTATTGTTTTCATATGCATTGTCTCGGCCAATAAATGCATTCCAGTAGGCATCAAAATCGCTTGGTTGACCTCTGCCACCAATTTGAAATGTTCTAGATGCTCCTAGCTCTAAAGACTGGAAAGGTTGTATTGTCAGTCGCATACCTATTAAATTTGCTTTAGGAACAGCAGTATAACGCTGCAATTGACCTGCAAAAATTTGATATTGCCAAGGTCCTATCCAAGAAAGCCATTTTGTTTCAAAAGCTTTTTGCTCTGCTCTTTGCATTAAGAAACCAGGAACAGGTCGAGTTGCATCGCCTCGAATAAGGCTACCGTCATGACCAGGCCCCCAAAATGTAGGGACTGAGCCAAAACTAATCCATTGATTCCAAATCTTTCCAGCTAAATAAGAACCTTCTACATTCACATTGTTACCATTATCAATGCGCTGTCGGTCTTCTGCATTAACTTGTAAATGAGCATCCCAATTCTCTGTACTTTTTTGCAATGTAAAACTTGCACGATTTTGTGATGCATTATCATTACCAAAGGTTGCAGGTAATTTATTACGATCGGTCGATGCTTTTAACTCAACTTGACTCAGGGTATTACCCTCATCAATTTTTCTTTGAATTGAATCGAGTACTTTACGTTGTGCTATATTTTCAGGTTTGGCATGCTGTAAAGCATCTTGTATTGCTGCCGTACTCAAAGGCCAAGTCGATGTCGTGACCTGAATGACACCTTGTTGGTTTAACCAATTCAAATCAGATCTTAAACTTGCATCATTCATTAAAAATGCTTGAGCAAATGTCGTAGAAGACACCATAGTGAGTAAAGGTATCATCCATTTTTTTTGTAATTTCATTCTTTTTACCTCAAGCAAGTTCTTTGTATTTTATTCCTTTGCCTTATAGTCATAGCTATAGTTATAGCCATATCCACCACTACGTTGAATGTCATTTAAAACAACGCCATGAATTTGACTATCTGCATTTAAGAAACGATTTAGTGTTAACTCTAATTCTTTTTTATCAGTTTTCGCAAATCGAACTACAACCAAGTTAACATCACTAAATTGTGAAACGATGGTCGCATCTGTCACTGCAAGAACAGGAGGTGTATCAATAATGATATGGTCATACTGTGTTTTTAGCTCATCGAGCATACGCTCAAATAGGCCAGTATTTAAAATTTCAGAAGGGTGTGATGGATTTTTACCACGTCCTATAAACTGCAAATTTTCTAGCTCGGTATTTTTTAATACAGTCTGAATTTTTGCCTTTTCTGTAAGAACTTCTGCTAAGCCTTGTTCATTTTCATGACTAAAGTATTTATGTAAGTAACCACGACGCATATCTCCATCTATAAGAAGAATTCGGCTCCCACTTTGCGCTAAAATAACGGCTAAATTTGCAGAAATAAATGACTTACCTACAGCAGGTGATGCACCTGAAATCATAATTACTTTATTTGCTGTTTTAGCAAGTGCAAAATGAATCGCTGTACGTAAGCTTCTTAAACTTTCAACTGCAACATCATCACTATCTTTAAGTGCAAGAACAGGCACACTTTTCTTTTTCTTAAGTATTTTATCCTTAAGAAGTTGTTGTGGAGAGCGCGGTACAGTCGCAAAAACAGGAATATCAAATTCACTCTCAATTTCAGAGGTATCCTTTATACCTGAACGCATTAGATTACGTGTGAGGGAGAAAATAACGCCAAAAAATAGGCCTACAATAATTGAAAGTACCAGCGTAATTAAAGAGCGAGGTTTTATAGACTTTACAGGTTCTACAGCAGTGTCAATAATACGTACATTTCCAATTTCACCCGCTTTAGCAACACTCATGGTCTGATATGTATTTAAAAGATTAGTATAAAGTTGGTTTTTAACTTGTACTTCTCGGTATAACTGTAAATATTGACGCTGGGTTTCGGGAAGTTTCTTTAAACTACTGTTCAATTCAGCAATTTTATTATCAATTGCTGTTAATTGTGCATTTATTTGCTGTAACATCGGGTGTTGTGCTGTATATTTAGTTGCAAATTCTGCTTGCTTTTCTTTAAGCACAATTTTTTGAGTTTCTAAATCTACACTTTGCTTTAAAAATAGCTGTGCTTCTTGGTTAATATCAACAGTATTATTTTTCTCTCGAAAACGGTTAAAAGTTTTCTCTGCATCATCTAAATCTGTGCGTAATTCAGGTAATTGCTTACTTAGAAAAGATAATGTTTGTGCTTTTTGTGCAGAGCTGCTTTCAATGTTTTGTTGCTTATAATTAATTAAAACATTATTTAATGCATGCGTAATTAGCTCTTTGTCTGTCCCTTGGTAGTTCAGACCAATAATATTGGTTTGTTTTCCTCTCTCTTGTGCAGAGTAATTATCTAAAAAGTTCTTCGTCGCGGTAGTTAATGCATTTTTTATTAAGAAATAATTATTTCTTAGCTGACTATTACCATCAATTTCTATTTGCCATTCCTCTCCAGAAGAAGATTTTAATGTTTCTAACTTATTTAGTTGGCCTTTCAGTAATACACGATTAGTCTCCGTATCGGTTAAAGTGTATGCGCCATTACTAAAAGTCAGTAAAAGTTTAGCATCTAAAAATTGTTGAGGTACTTGTAGTTTTTTAACTGTAAAATTTTGAACATCATCTTTAACCTCTACACCTTGCTCTGAATAGCTTTTGTTGAAGTTTAATGGATTAAATATCTTATTAATAAAAGAATCATGTTCTGGTTGAACAGAAATATCTAAATTTAATTGCTTAATTGTAGTTCCCAGTACAAGGCGCGACTTTAAAATTTCAACTTCACCATCTGCAACTTGAGTCCCTCCTAGTCCACTACTACCCATAATACTGGAAAGATCTTTACCTAATAATGCAGATGAAGCACTACCTTTGTCCTCTACCTGTACCATTGCATCTACAGCATAGACTTTTGGGGTCACTCTTAAATATAAAACTGCGCATAATAAACTAACTAATATGCAGATGCTAATGAGTTTCCACTGAGCAATCAGGGAAAAAAATAATTCTTTTAAATCAATTGTATCTTCTGTTTTTACTGTTGAATAGCTCATAGTGTCTGCATCAATTTGTTAATTTTTTTTTCCAATCTGCTACACAAGTAGCAATTAAATCAGCTGTTTCATCAAAAACATACTGTTCATGTCTGAATGGATCAGCGACATTTTTATCTTGCCAATGACCAAGACGAAATGTTTTACCTTTTGCTACAGGCCAAGTTTGCTCAACATGTCGTTGTTGTCGCGAACTCATCACAAGAATGATATCAGCATCAGACACCAATGCTTGATTAAGTTGTCTTGCAGTATGGGGTTCTAAATTAATATCAAACCTCTGTGCTGTTTGTTTGGCTTTATCATCAGCAGGATGATCGACTAAAGCAGAAATACCTGCAGAGGATATGTTCAGATCAGGACACTCTTTTTTTAAAAAATATTCAGCCATTGGGCTTCGGCAAATATTTCCGATGCAAACGACCAATACGTTCTTTATAAGCATTTTTTAGTCCTTACCTAATTGCTGAAGCGTATATAATGTGCTTGAGAATGGAATAATTTGATTCACAACACGTTGCCAACGTGTCAAACCTGTTGCATCAATATATACAATATCGTTACGTTGCATTGCAAACTGAGTTGCCAAGCCAAAATCACCAATATTTGAAAGATTTAAGTGATAAATCGCTGTACTACGTTGCTTAGGGTCCGTTCTTACTACATAAACTTTGCTCGAATTTGCAGAGCCGGGATCTAAGCCTAAACCTTCGCCAATTACATCAGCTAAGCTCATGCCTTGGTCACGCATAGGCAATGCTTGGTTTTTCCCAGCTTCACCCATCAAGTATATTTTATTGTCTGCTTTTGTATTTACATATACTGTATCATTTGGCTGAATAAGTAGTTGATTTAGCGAAAATCCAGCTTTTTCTAAGGCAACTGTGTTCAGGTTATAGGTTTGACCATTTCTAACCAATGAAATAGATGTACTATCCCCTGTTGTTGTTACGCCACCTGCCATACCGAGTGCGGCATACAAACTTACAGGTTGATCATTTAAATAGTATTGACCACCTTTCGTTACATTACCTTGCACTGAATAACGTTTTCCTTGGTAAGCAATAACCCGAACCAATACATCAGGAGTTTTTAAATAACGACTAAATAGATGTTTAACATCTTTATTAATTTGGGAAAGTGTTTTACCTTCTGCTTTATACTGTCCGATTAAAGGAAGCTGAATATATCCCTCTTGGTCTATAGGGTAACCATATGCTTGTACACTTTGATCATTACTAATCGTTATAGAAGGAGGTGCTATTTCAGGATAATTCCACAACTGAATGGAAAGTACATCGCCAGGCGACATTCTATAGATATGTTGCTGAGCATCAAAAAGTACTCTGTACTGTGCAAGATTATTAATATTTGACTGTATTCCTAGAGGAATTGTATTTTGATTTAAAGGAATTACATTTACTGTTGTACCCAAATCAGTTTTGTACATTCCTTCTGCTGGAACATTATATGTTTGTAAACCAGAAACAACTGTACAACCAGTAATACTTGTACAAAAGAAACCTATCAGAAATATTTTAGAGTAATTCACTTTTATCACTTGTCAGCAACTGTAATAAATTTTATTTGCCTTATCATAATCGATTTTTTGTATAATCCAAGCATTGCAACATAATTTATTTTCTTTGATTAAAATACGAACAAAAAATAAGCCGTAAAGTCTTATTTCTCGCCCTGCTTTTTTATAAAATATAATATTAAATGGTAACTTACAACATTTTTAAATCATGAATGTTCGATAAAAAAAATCTGCTTTTTTTATACATTAAAAAATATATTTTTAAGGTTTCCTACTTATTCTTTAAAATGATTGAAATCACGCTTAAATAAAACAATATATACAACAACTTTTAGGATAGTTTATGATTCATAGTGCATACACTTTTGATATAAGTAATATTGAATCACCAATCACACATAATTTATTTATAAGTACTCCGAGTATTCCAATGCTCTCTCAAAAAAATATATCCTCTACTTCATTTCACAAGCGATTAAAAACTTTCTTTTATTTTTCAGAAGAGTCAAAAGATTCAACACAAATAACTTACCATAACGTCCTTTACAATATTAATATCAGCAAATTTACACAAGCGTTAGAAAATATTTCTGCGACTGTAAGCCAGTTTCAATGTGCCAAAAGTATTCGAATTGCCTTACAAACGGCGGGAGCGAAAATATTACAACATCCTATTGCCGCATCCGACTGGGGGCAAACGTTAGAAAGTTTAGGTTATAAAAAAATACAACCTGCTTTTGACCAGCCTCTAGAAGGTGACATTTATATTATAAAAAGAACAAAACGTCATAGCTATGGGCATATTGCAGGTTATACAGGAACAGAATGGGTGTCTGACTACAAACAACCTACATATGAGGTCTACCACGACAGTGGGGTAAAATATCAATACTATCGCTTAGACAGCTCATCTTAATTAATCTAGCATAAACTGAATAATCTGATTTACATGTGCTTTAGTCGTGTCAAAAAGTGGAATATTTAAAATATTTTCATCGGGAAGAAGCATTCCTATTTCTGTACACCCTAAAACAACACCCTGTATTCCTTCATTTTTTAATTTACGAATAATTTCTATGAATTGAAGTCTAGAAGACTCATGAATCTGCCCACAGCATAACTCTTCATAGATAATTTTATGGACAAATTTTCGATCTTCGACGTGAGGAATGGTAACCTTAATATCATGACTTTGTAATTGATATTTATAAAAATTTTGCTCCATCGTAAATCGTGTACCAAGCAAAGCAGTATGTCGAATATTTTTCTGTAAAACTGCTTGAGCGGTTGCATCTGCAATGTGTAAGAAAGGTACATTCAGCTCATCTATAATTTCTGGAGCACAAATATGCATGGTATTCGTGCACAATGCGATACCATCTACATCTGCATTCTGTAGCTTAATAGCTTCTCTTGTTAAAAAATCACTTGCCTCTTTCCATTTTCCTTGTTTTTGTAATATCTCAATTTGTGCAAAATTAATACTATTTAAAATAATTTGAGCAGAATTCAAACTGCCAAGTTCACGTTGTATACCGCGATTAATTTGTTGATAGTATAGATCAGTGGACTCCCAACTCATGCCACCTAAAAGACCAATCGTTTTCATTATTATTTCCTTTAAATACAGCAGATATCAGAGAAAATATTTTGATATCTGCTGTAACGTAATACTTAAGAGGCATTTAGAAATTGCTGTACTGCCTTCGCAAAACGGATTAAACCTTCTTCTACTTCTTCTTCAGAAATAACCAATGCAGGTGCAAATCGAATGACATTTGGGCCTGCAACCAATACAAGTAAACCAAACTCACTCGCGATATTCATTAATCGGCCTGCTTGACCAGTAAATTCAGATTTTAACACTGCACCAAGCAGTAAGCCTTGACCACGAATTTCCTCAAAGATTGAAGTCGATTTATTTATTTCTTCAAGACCACGAACAAACTGTTTATGACGATTTTTGACACCTTGCAAAACAGTATCTGTATTTACAAACTCAAATACAGCATTTGCAACAGCACTTGCCAATGGGTTTCCACCATATGTGGTTCCATGATCACCCACTGAATACATATTCGCAAAATGATCTGTCGTCAGCATGGCACCAATTGGAAAGCCGCCTCCTAATGCTTTTGCAGAAGTTAGAATATCTGGAGTTACACCTGTGTTCATATAAGCATATAAACTACCTGTACGCCCTACACCTGTTTGTACCTCATCAAAAATAAGTACGGCGCCTTTTTCTGTACAGTACTCACGTAGACCTTTTAAAAACTCGAGACTTGCAGGTACAACACCACCCTCACCTTGTATCGGCTCGACAATGACAGCACACGTATTTTCTGTAATCGCAGATTTTGCAGCAGCCAAATCATTATATTCAATATGCTCTATACCTTTTGGTAACGGTGCAAAATCTTGAGAATACTTTGGTTGTCCACCTGCTGTTACTGTAAAAAGTGTTCTTCCATGAAATGAATTTTTAAAAGAGACAATCTGATTTTTATGCTCACCACCTATTTTTAAACCAACCTTTCTTGCAAGCTTTAAAGCCGCTTCATTCGCTTCTGCACCCGAATTACAGAAAAAAACTTTATCTGCAAATGTATTGTCGACTAAATTTTTTGCTAAACGTAATACAGGCTCATTGGTATAAATATTACTCACGTGCCATAACTTCTTGGCTTGTTCTGTCAGTGCATCTACAGCAACAGGATGAGCATGACCTAAGCTATTTACAGCAATTCCACCAGCAAAATCAATATACTCTTTACCTTGTTGATCCCACACACGAGAACCCTCTCCTCGGACTGGAATAAACGTAGCAGGAGAGAATACGGGAACCATCCAATCATCAAAATTTTGACGAGTTATTTGATCTTGCGATTGCATTTTATGCCTCTGTTGTATAAATGACTTTCTATATTAGTTTTATCATAAACAAAACGACTGAAAAAAATTATTTTATTTTTCATTCATCAAAAAAAATGCTTGGGATTTACCCAAGCATTTTAAAAATCTATTTAAATGAGATTAGCCTGGGAATATTCCACGTTCTTTTCGGGCTTTTAAAATACGTTCACATGCCAAAATATAAGCTGCCGTACGTAAACTACATGACTTTTCTTCAGAAGTATTCCAAACATCTTCAATTGCTTGAATCATTAACTTGTCCAAACGCTCGTTAATTTCATCTTCACTCCAGAAGTAACTAGCCATATCTTGTACCCATTCGAAATAACTGACCGTTACACCGCCAGCATTACAAATAACATCAGGTACAACAGTAACACCACGACTTAACAATACATCATCAGCAGTTGGATATGTCGGGCCATTCGCACCTTCAAGCACCATTTTTGCAGATAATCTTTCAGCACGTTCTACTGTAATTTGTCCCTCTAAAGCAGCAGGAATGAAAATATCCATTTCTACATCCCAAAAGGCTTCATTCTCTATTTTCTGACTATTTTCAAAGCCTGCAACACCCTGATGCTCTTCTACATAGTTTTGTAGCGCTTTTACATCTAGTCCATCGGCATTAAAAATTGTTCCAGTATGATCTTGTACAGCAACAACTTTTGCACCTGCTTGACTAAACAAGTAAGCGGCCTCATTACCTACATTACCAAAGCCTTGTACTGCTACCTTGCTATTTTCAATAGATAAACCAATTTTTTTCGCAGCTTGTAAACCAGTTACAAACACACCACGACCTGTTGCACGTACACGCCCTAGCGAACCGCCAAGATGTACAGGTTTACCTGTCACAACACCTGTGACTGTATGCCCATGCTGAGTCGAATATGTATCCATCATCCAACCCATAATATTCGGGTTTGTGCCCACATCTGGTGCAGGGATATCTTGCTGTGGACCAATAACAGGGCTAATTTCAGTCGTGAAACGGCGTGTTAAACGCTCTAACTCACGTGCCGATAGTTTTCTAGGATCAACACGTACACCGCCTTTTGCCCCACCAAAAGGTAAGTTTAATACAGCAGTTTTAATGGTCATCCATGCAGATAAAGCCATGACTTCATTTAGATCTACACTTGGATGGTAGCGTATACCACCTTTACCTGGACCACGTGACAGATTATGCTGCACACGATAGCCTTCAAAGTGTTGAATCGATCCGTCATCCATAACAATCGGTACATCAACAATTAATGCGCGCTTTGGTCTTTTCAATGTATCTATATAATTTTTGAGATCACCTAGATATGGCGCAACACGATCAATCTGCGCTAAATAAGTTTGCCAAGCATCTGTATTTTCATTTACATAAGAAAGGTTTGACATGTGTTCCTTGACCTTTTCGCTATTTCGAGCAGCTCATCACACATAAATTTTATATTGGATAAATATATTATTTATTGCAATTTACTGGGCTCATTTCTATTCAGAACTTTTTGGTTCTATATAAATAAAAGAAGTTAAATAATAAACTTATTATTTAACTTCTTTCGCTATCATATACCTGCCAATACAAAAATCAATCAATAAGAACTGATTCAAATATCAGAAATAACGATTAAAAATAATCGTTATTTATTTGTAAATAAAGCAAAATTTATACCAGCCTTAGAGAGGTGAAACCATAAAAATACAATAATTTTTAGTGTTCAAAAAAAGTTAAAGTTAATTATTTAGGAGAAAGATATTTATAAAAATATAATCTCGTTATTTATGTCTACCCATTTCTTTCGTACAAAAAAATATAAAAAGATTGCTTTTATATTACACAAGATATTTGTCTATTTTTTAAACTAAAGAATAAATACCCGCACACTAATAAAAATTAATCAAAAACAAATCACACAAGGAATAAAAATGTATATAACTATTGGGGATTTCATAAACCAACGTTTAAAGCAAGCAGGTATTACTTACGTTTTTGGTGTACCTGGCGACTTTAACCTTTCTTACTTAGAACAAATAGAAGCAGATAGAGGGCTGCAATTCATTGGCACATGTAACGAGCTTAATGGAGCATATGCAGCAGATGGATATGCTCGAATTAAACAGCTTTCTGTTTTGGTCACCACCTATGGGGTTGGAGATTTAAGTGCAATTAATGGCATTGCGGGTGCTTTTGCAGAGCATGTTCCCATTGTGCATATTTCTGGCATTCCACCTTTACATGCTGTGAAGCATGGTGCTCCGCTTCACCATACACTTTTAGATGGGAACTACGATCATATTATGAATTGTATGCGACCATTTACTGTAGCACAGACAAGATTAACCCCAGAAAATATTGTCGATGAATTAGATCGTGTACTCAGTGCATGTCTACGATATAAACAACCTGTTCATATCCAACTACCATCCGACATTACTCATATTCGTATTAAACAACCGACTCAACCCTTCCAATACCAACATTACCAAACAGATAAAGACTACTTAAAACGGGTATCTCAAAAAATTCAATCCAAACTTCAAGAAGCCAAAAATCCAGTTTTATTAATAGACCATCTGGCCGATAAATTTGGTTTTGCATCGGCAATTCAACATATTTCCGAAAAACAGAAAATTCCTTTAGCCATCTTAGGTACGGCTAAAAATATTATTTCTGAATCGGCCTCTTACTACCTTGGAACATATAGTGGTATCGCATCTTTACCTAATGTCAAAGCCGCTGTAGAAACATCTGACTGTCTTATTTGCTTCGGAACTCAATTTGCAGACATCAATACTGGTTTTTTTCACTATCAATTGCCTGAAAACAGAATAACCATTCAACCCTATAGCGTTTCAATTGATGATGAGAATTTTGAAGGGATCGAAATATTAGGGCTTATTCATGAAACATTTCATATAGAAAATGACAGTCAACCTATACATCAAAGCCAGACATTGACGATTAAAAAGAATAACCCTAGAGATGCTCTAAGTCATAAAACACTTTGGCCATTAATTGCAAATTTTTTAAAACCAAACGATATTATTTTAGGGGAAGCAGGCTGTTCAAGTTCTGGCTTAAATAGTATTCCTTTACCTTTTGAAGCGAAATATATTTCTCAACCGATTTGGAGCTCAATTGGCTATACATTGCCTGCTTTATTAGGCACTTTACTTGCCAGTCCACAAGCAAGACATCTTCTATTTATTGGTGATGGTTCCTTACAATTAACTGTACAAGAGATTTCTACAATTATCCGCCATCAGCTCAAACCTATTATTTTTATTTTAAATAATGGTGGCTACACAGTAGAACGTAAAATATTAGGTCAACAAGCAAAATACAATGATATCCAAAACTGGCGTTACACCGAACTTGCTCATGTTTTCTACGGTGAAGCAAGAACGTTCCACGTGGAAACATTACAAGATTTGCAAGACACACTTAGTTATTTAGAAAATGATACTTCACAACTGACATTGGTTGAAATAAAACTTCCAAAATTAGATGCACCCGAAAGCTTAAATAAATTTGGTGCAGTGGTTGCAAATTACGATTATGGAACATACGCAATGTCAAAATTTAAACACTAATTACATAGTAAAACAGGCAGATTATCTGCCTGTTTTACTTATTATTCCTAGTTCTTGTCGTGCTTCATCTCAGACATATTATGGTCATGCTGCATTGACATATGATCCATATTCATAGGCTCACTTGCAGACTGGCCATCGCCTGACCATGTTTTGGCGTACTCATTTACATTGCGCGTATCGTGTTGCATTGATAAAAATAAAAAGCCTAAAAACAACACTCCACATACTGTCGCAATAATTACACCGAGCCAGCCTTTCTTACCTGAACTTTTTACATTTGTTGTCATTTCAATATCCTTTCCAATTATTTGAGTCATTACTTTTAAAATTTAAATAATTTGTGGAGGCGCTTGACTCAAAGGAAAACAATATTTTCTAATACGAATATCAGGATTTTTTAGCCGAAATACATATAAAAATAAGAATATACTTAGCCATTTTACATCCTCAAATTCAACTTGAGGAAACCACGGTAAAGCGTGACTATACAATAAGCAGAATAGGCAAACGACATGTAAAGTATGCTTTTGATGTGGTACTTGAGTGCGATGAAAATGGGAAGAATGTAAAGTATCTTGATGTGGAAAGCTAATACGAAGCTCTTCACAGAGTGAACCTTGTTGATGATCTGCAGATTGCAAAACAGGCTGTAAGAAAAAATTAAGTTGTAAACTCCATGCGCAAAGGCACAGAAAAATGCCCAAACGTTTTGTCAATGAAGTGCCAATCATCAGGTTACTGTTTGTTATATTCTAATCAAGTTTCTCATGATTAAAAGTAAATTATAAAAAAACACGTGACTAGCACGTGTTTTTTTACTAAAAATTCAATTTTAGAATGGTACACGCTTGTATTGACGATATTCAGGCGTCCAAAAATTATCCTGAATATTCTTTTGTAGCAATTCATCTGAAATTTCTGGTGCAACACCTGCTGCAATTGCAGCTTTAGCCACCTCAAAAGCAATCACTTTAGATACTGCTTTAATATCATTTACATCTGGCAACAAATCGCCTTGTGTATCATGCAATAACGGTGAACAGTCTGCCAATGCTGTACTTGAAGCCATTAACATACTATCTGTTACACGCGTTGCACCCGATGCAATAATACCTAAACCAATACCTGGGAAAATATACGAGTTATTACACTGCGCAATATTATGCAGTTTGCCTTGATAGTTTACTGGTGCAAATGGGCTGCCCGTTGCAATTAATGCTTTACCCTCTGTCCATTGAACAATATCGGCAGGTACAGCTTCTGCACGCGATGTTGGATTTGAAAGCGGTAATACAATCGGACGCTCACAATGTGTATTCATCGTGCGAATAATTTCTTCGGTAAATAAGCCCGGCTGACCAGATACACCAATTAATACGGTTGGTTTCGCATTTTGCACCACATCTAGTAAAGAAATAACATCTGTTGTATCCCAAGATTCAATCACAGACGCTTTTTGTGCAAGTTTCTTTTGGAAATCTAAAACATTCGGCTGATTATCTGTAATTAGACCAAAACGGTCGACCATAAAGATACGTTCACGCGCTTCTTCATCAGTTAACCCTTCTGCTACCATTTGTGCCACAATTTGTTCTGCAATACCACAACCTGCTGAACCTGCACCCAAGAAAGTGATTGTTTGATCTTTAAGTGCTTTACCCGCAGCGCGACTCGCTGCAATCAAACTACCCACAGATACGGCTGCCGTCCCTTGAATGTCATCATTAAAGCAACAAATTTTATCGCGATATTTATTCAATAGTGGTAATGCATTTTTCTGTGCAAAATCTTCAAATTGAATTAATGCTTTTGGCCAACGGCGGCGAATTCCACGAATAATATGATCGACAAATTCGTAATACTCATCTCCTGTAATACGCGGTTGTCGCCATCCCATATAGATCGGATCATTGAGTAATTGTTGACTATTTGTCCCAACATCAATCGTAATTGGCAGTGTATAAGCAGGACTAATTCCACCACATGCGGTATATAAAGACAACTTACCAATTGGAATACCCATTCCACCAATTCCTTGGTCACCTAAACCAAGAATTCGCTCGCCATCTGTAATCACAATGACTTTGACATTCTTACGATTCACATTTTGTAAAATATCATCAATATGATCACGGTCAGGATAAGAGATAAATACCCCACGATGACGGCGATAAATATCAGAAAAACGCTGACATGCCTCACCCACTGTTGGTGTATAAATAATTGGCATCATTTCAGACAAATGATCTTCAATCAGTCTAAAAAATAATGTCTCATTGGTATCTTGAATATTTCTTAAATAGATGTGCTTATTAATATCACTATTAAATGCACTGTATTGTTGGTATGAACGCTGACTTTGCTCTTCAATCGTTTCAATAACGTGAGGAATTAAACCATGTAAATTGAATCGTGTTCTTTCATCTTCACTAAATGCCGAACCCTTATTCAATAAAGGAAGTTCTAATAACGTATTGCCTGCATAAGGAATATAAAGTGGACGTTTTTGGGGTAAGTCAGAATTCATACGCTCTCTCATCTTTGCCATAACTGTATAAACAGTATGCGATCATATCTTGCTCTAAGCTTAATTGTTTTTTTTAGAAATGGATATGTTTATTTATCATTGAAGAGTTTTTTTATAAAAAATACCCTTAAATAACAAAGGCTCATTCTATTTAAGGGCAGGATTGGAGAAAGGTCTAACAGTCTATACTTTATGCTTTTTTCTTTGCGAAACGTCCAAACTTACGGTTAAAGTTTGCCACACGGCCTTCGTTGCTTGCCTGACGAACTTCGCCTGTATAAAACGGATGAGATGCACTTGAAATATCTAACGTCATGTATGGATATTCTTTTCCTTCATAAACTTTTGTTTGCTTAGGTTGTAATGTCGAACCAATAATGAAATATGCATCTGCATTGGTGTCATGAAACAAGACTTGCTGATATTTAGGGTGAATATTTCTCATAATGAGTACCTGAATATAATTAGATTAGTGTTACTTTATAACATAACAATAAACCTTTTTATATGCGTTGTCAATTTGTCAAAATATACGAAACATTCCCTAAAGAAGCCGAAATTTGGTATATTTACTGTTTTTATGCAACAGTTTTTCTATTGATATGAATACGGCCATACAAGCAGCTTTAGACCATGCGGTGCAAACACTTATTGCTCAAGAAATTCTCCCTGCAGACTGGAAGAATGTAAGTCACCTCACCCGTACCAAAGACCGAAGCCACGGCGATTTTGCGTCAAACATTGCTATGGTTGGCTCAAAAGCTGCAGGTATGAAACCTCGAGATCTTGCAGAGAAAATATTGGCTGCGTTACCGCAAGTTTCAGAAATTAGTAAAGCTGAAATTGCAGGGCCAGGCTTTATTAACTTCTTTTTAAATGCAGATGAGCGCTATGCTGTATTAGATCAGATTCAACAACAACAAGAACAATTTGGTCGCACCACACATAATGCAGAGCAACGTGTACAAGTCGAATTTGTATCTGCGAATCCAACATCAAGCTTACACGTAGGTCATGGTCGTGGTGCAGCCTATGGTATGACAGTTGCTAATCTACTTGAAGCAACTGGCGCTACTGTCGATCGTGAGTATTATGTCAATGATGCTGGTCGTCAAATGGATATCCTTGCAACATCGACATACTTACGTTATTTAGAGCTTAATGGGCAAACACTCGTTTTTCCAAAAAATGCATATCAAGGCGACTACGTTAAAGAAATTGCACAAAGTATTCTCGACCAAGATGGAACTGAATACAATTTCCCTGTTGCAGACGTATATAAAGATGTTCCAGAAGACGTTCAATATGCAGAAGAGCTCGATAAAGATGGTAACAAAGTTATTCTATCTGGCGATAAAGAAAAGCATATTGATGGTTTAATCGCAAATGCACAAAACCTTCTTGGGCCAAACTACCGTATTTTCCATCAAGCAGCACTCGATGCCATTTTAGAAGATATTAAAGATGACCTAGGTGAGTTTGGTGTTACGTTTAATCAATGGTTTAGCGAAGCAACGCTTGCAGACAAGATTGAAGAAGCATTAGAAACGCTTGAACAGCGTGGTTTCTTATACGAAAAAGATGGCAATATCTGGTTTAAATCGACTGAATTTGGCGATGAAAAAGACCGTGTTGTAAAACGCCGTAATGGTCAGGCTACTTATTTTGCTTCAGACATCGCTTATCATTTAAATAAACTTCAACGTGGCTATACACAACTCGTAAATATCTGGGGCTCAGATCACCACGGTTATATTGCACGTGTAAAAGCGGCAATTGATGCTTTAGGCTATGACTCCTCAAAACTTACTGTCCTTCTTGTACAGTTTGTAAGCCTATGGCGTGGGGGAGAAATGTTGCAAATGTCTTCTCGCTCAGGACAATTTGTGACATTACGCGATTTGCGTAAAGAAGTTGGTAACGATGCAGCACGTTTTTACTATGTTATGCGCAAAAGTGAACAGCATATCGACTTTGACTTAGACTTAGCAGTATCACAAAGTAAGGATAACGCAATTTACTACATCCAGTATGCACATGCACGTATTTGCCGTATGCAAGAAAAGGCAAAAGAGGTCGGTATTACTTTTAATACGATAGATGCACGTCCTTTCGCAGAACACTTAACACTAGAAGCAGAAACAGCAATTTTAGCAAAACTGGCTGCTTATCCTGATGTTGTTTCACGTGCTGCTCATGCATACGAACCACATCAAGTTGGTAACTATCTTAAAGAACTTGCTGCCCTATTCCACGCTTGGTATAACGAACATAAAGTACTGAATGATGATGCAAATCTCACGCAAGCACGTCTTCTTCTTTCTGCAAATGTACAACAAGTTTTACGTAATGGTTTAACACTTCTGGGTGTATCTGCACCTGAAGCAATGTAAGTTAGAGGAATCTTAACGTGTTTGGTAAAGTGCAACGTGGTGTTTCAAAAAAACCCAAACCATCTAAATCAAAATTATTTCCTAGTTGGTTAGGGACAGTTGTGATTATTCTGATCGTACTCTTTGGTGCGGTTACTTTTGCACTTTGGAAACCTTGGGCACCTGTGCAACACCCCCAAGTCAGCCAAAATACCATGAGTAAAGATACCGAAACCAACCATGACTATCGTTTCTATGACCAGTTGCCAAAGCAACAGGTTACACCAATTCCTGAACAAGCTGTTCCAACAGGGCAGACAACGACAAATAGTATTATTGTAGAAGCACCTCAGCCAGCTTCAGATGTCGTAAATGCAGGAATAACGGGTAACGATACAGCGCCAGTTTCGTATATTTTACAGGTAAAAAGCTTCCAAGACCCAGATAGTGCCGATGCAAGACGTTCAGAAATTTTAATGAACAAATTGCCTGCCGATGTGATTACAAGCACAGAAGGTGGACAAACTTGGTATCGCGTTATCTCAGGTCCATATCAAACACAGCAAGAAGCCATACTTGCACAGCAAACCTTACAAAACAGTGGTATCGACTCTATTGTCGTAAAAAATTAAGGTTCCAAACAGGCAATCATTAGTTGATTGCCTGTTTACTTTTAAATAGCTTTAAACGCTGTAATTTGACAAAAAAGACGGCATTTCCCAATAAAATTAATACAATTCCAAGCACAGCATTTGCTGTCCAAACATATCCTTCCATTACTGTAGAAATTATGAGCGCAACCAACGGAAATAGTAAAGTACTGTATGCGGCATTACTCGCACCTATACGCCCGACTAAAATAAAATAAGCACAGAAACCGATGACTGAACCAAACACAGCCAGATAAAGAATAGCCATTTGAGAAATCATTTGTATATGAGGTACGATATTTTTTCCCTGAATGATCGATAGGCTTAGCATAATTATTGCGCCGTACAACATGGCATATGCAGTCGTCGTAAAAATATCTCTCCCTTGTTTTTGATGTTGAACACTCAACATATTTCCCAGAGAAAAACCGTAAGTTCCCATCAAACATAAAACAATGCCAAGAAGCACGTCTGGCTTAAAACTAACGCCATAAATGTCATGCCAAAATAGAGCCACAATCCCTGATACACCACAACATGCTGCCATATAAAATCTTGGCGAAATTGCCTGTTTAAAGAAAATTCGACTATTAATCGCATTAAACAAAACAGCCAATGAAAAAATAATGGCTTCTAAACCACTATTTATATAATGGACGGCGTAGTAAAAACACAAAAAGTTAAATCCAAAAATACAGCATCCTTGAAGTAAACATAATAAATGGGCTTCTTTTGAAATCTTTTTTAGTCTTTTAAATAAGATAAGAACACTAAATAATAAAGCACTTGCAATTAAAAACCGCCAAAACACAGCAACTTCGGGAGAAATAAAACTACGTTGTTGTAGCGTAATCGCTTGCCATGTCGTGCCCCACAGTACAACAACAAAGCCATATAGCATTAAATTTAGCTTCATATTTATAATCTCAAGCGCTTAAACTCATATTTTCCATAAATTTATAAAGCATCGAATCCATATTCTTGCGATCGCTATCTATATTTCTGCGTATTTATACTATTTCTTATATTAGATAATCAGTTTATAGTAAAAATGAATCTACTCTCTTATAGCCCTTTGGTATGCGGTACGACATTCTAGAACAACTACAACGTTTCAAAACTCAACTGGTCAACTCTGTAGATATTGGGTCAGGGATTCAACTTGCTTATTGGAAAAATAGACACGACTGCGTGAATGTCTGCAGTAATCATCACACTCTAAGTCTATATGTGAAAGATGGCTATGAAACCTACCAAAAAACAGCACAAGGTTGGAAAAATGGTGGAGGTCCTAATAAATTTTGTTTAATGCCTCAACATTCAGAATCCACTTGGGACATTCGAGGTGATCTGTCTTTTGTACATCTGTATTACACACAACAGCATCTATCACGCGTTGCAGAACAGGTTTGGGATAAATCTCCAAATACCATCGAACTTCAGGAACACGCATTTGTTCTCGATCCAAAAGTGAGTTTTCTATACCAAAACTATTTGGTTCAGCCTGCTTGGGCACATCAAGAAAATCATTTAGAAATGAGTATGGCAGCATCACTTCTGCTCACACATATGGTTAAAAATTATAGTAATGTAAAATGGCATGCTCCTCAAATTAAAGGAGGCTTATCTCCATCAGTACTTAAATATATTTTAGCGTGGATTGATGCACATTTAGATCAAGCGCTCACACTGAATCAATTGGCGCAACAAGTACATTTAAGTGAATACCATTTTGCACACATGTTCCGTCAATCTATGGATATTTCTCCGCATCAGTATGTGATGCAAAAACGTTTAGAAAAGGTACATCATGCACTTAGATATACATCACACACACTCATAGAAATTGCACACTTATATGGATTTAGTTCTGCAAGTCATATGAGTGATCGCTTTAATGCACACTATGGTTATAGACCCTCTACACTTAGATAATGTTCAGATACAACCTGAATATGATGTTGGCGAAATAAAGCTGTTGTTACCCCAACACCCACATTTGTTTGTCCATTAAATTCACCGTTATAAATATAATCACTCCCGCAAGAAGGGCTACCCTCTTTTAAAACAACATGCGTTACATGATGCTTTTTAGCAAACTCTAATGCTTTTCTAGCACCATCAATATATTGCTGAGTAACGTCTTTCCCTGTTTTTTCAATGACTTTGGCAAAACCTTTAAGTACATCATGGCCATCGCCACCCTTAATTTCTGCAGGGGGTCGTGGTGTAGAGAATCCTGCCAATAACTCAGGACAGATCATTATGGCTTTTTTCTCTGTCACTAGCCTTTTAACTGTTTTATTTAATGCATCGGTTGCATTGTAGCGAACAGATTCGCCAGCCAAACATGCACTCACCAATATCACTTCAAGTGATCTCTAGTTTTTCTTTTACACGTGCAATACGGTATGCATCTCTTTCTTCTATTCGTGCTAAATAGCGTTTAATATTTGGAATATTTAAAGAAACTTTTTTCGCAAGCACATCTAAAGGAAAACTCATTTGAATATCTGCAAAAGAAAACTCTCCTGCCAGATATTCATGATCAGCCAGATATTTCTCTATATATTGAACATGATCACTTAATCTTGGTTGAATAAAACCTCTTTTTATATTTTTTGAAAACTTCTGTGCGACAGGTCGAATAAGAAATGGTGCTCTTTGTGCAGCTAGACCAAGAACCAGACGAAATACCAATAAAGGCATTAGCGAACCTTCTGCATAATGCAACCAAAAGAGGTAATGCTGTAATTGAGCAGGTTGTTTTGGCTTAAATGTACCAGACCCATCATATGCCATCTGTAAATATTCTAAAATTGCACCTGATTCAGCAAATGCCGTATCCTGATCTGTCAAAATTGGTGCTTTGCCTAAAGGATGAACATGCTTTAATGCATCAGGTGCTAGAAAACTCGATGTTCGTTCGTAATACTTAATCTTATAATCTATACCAAGCTCTTCTAATGCCCATATAATTCTAAAAGACCGTGAGTGCTCTAAGTGATGTAGCGTAATCATGCTTTTTTTCTTTAATCATTTAACTTATCTCACAAATTTAGCATGCTCTAAAATAAGTAAGCTAGTACTTATTTTAGATTCTTCAATATTACATGTTAGAGGTGGTCTAAATATTCTGGTTCTTTAGGAATGGCTAGACTACAAAAGAAACAGATAACAAGCATAACAATAACGTAGATAAAGAAAGTATTTTCCAGACCAATCGCTTTAAACTGTAAAGCGACCGAGGGCGCTGATCCGCCAAACAAGGCATTCCCTACAGCATAAGAAAAACCGACACCTAATGCTCTTACATGAGTAGGAAACATTTCAGCTTTCACTAAACCACTAATAGAAGTATAAAAACTGAGTAAAAGCATCATAAAAATAAGCAAGACTGCTACCGCAAATATATTGTGTGAAAAATAAGGCATGCCTACTGCCATCACTGGATAAATTGAAATGGCAAGTAATGCACTAAATGCAAGCATAGCTGTACGACGACCGATACGGTCTGCCCAAGCCCCAAACACAGGTTGTGCCAACATAAAGACCAATAATGCAATTGTCATAATATAACCGACTGTCTTATCAGGAATACCAATACTATTCGTTAAGTAGGTCTTTGAATAAACAGTAATTGTATAAAATGCCAACGAACCTGCAGAAGTGTAGCCAACGACCAATAAAAAGGTTTTCCAATGTTTTTTCAGTAATTCAATTAAACTACCCGACTCTTCTTTTTTACTCTCATCAGTAGATAAAGTTTCCTCCAAACGACGACGTGCAATTAAAGAAATAAGTGCAGTACAGCCACCCAAAACAAAAGGAAATCTCCACCACCCTGCTTCTAATTGTTCATGCGTTAAGAAAGTTAACATAATGACGCTAAGTAAGCTTGCAAGTAATTGACCACCTGACAAGGTCACATATTGAAATGATGCAAAAAAACCACGTTGCCCCTTAAGACCTAGTTCGCTCATATATGTAGCAACAGCGCCATATTCTCCACCTACCGATAATCCTTGTAATAACCTCACGACTAACAATAAAAATGGTGCAAGAATACCAACCTGATCATAAGTAGGCAAAATTGCAAATAGGAATGAACTGACCGCCATAAAGCATATTGAAATCACCATAGATTGCTTACGCCCATGACGGTCAGCAATTCTTCCAAATAACCAACTACCTATTGGACGCATAAAGAAACTGGCAGCAAAAACACCCCAGACGTAAATCGATTTAGTCGTAGCAGTCATATCTGGTGCAGTGAGAGCATGCGTAAAATATACTGCAAATACCGCATAAATATAAAAATCGAACCACTCTACTAAGTTTCCTGACGCTGCACCAACAATTCCTCGAATACGACTACGTTTTTCTTCTACGCTATATGTATTCATTTTTCTTCCCTATGTGCATACATTAAAAGTATTTTTATTTACCCACTCTATAATATTTGGTAAAAAATATACTATTAGCCATTTGGCTATAATACATAGGAGAGGTTTTTAACTGGATCTTATTAAAAAGAAATTTGGTGGCTACGTTCTATAAATAGCAGTAGATTTATATGCTGGAGCAGATTAATTTATATAATATAATAGCGTCTCAGTTTATGATTTCTATCAACATATAATAATTTATGCGTAAGATTATTCACATCGACATGGATGCATTTTACGCGTCTGTTGAACTACGCGATCGACCTGATCTCATTGATCAGCCTGTTGTAATTGCATTTGATCATCCACGCTCAGTGCTAACAACAGCCTCCTATCCTGCTAGAAAATATGGATTGCACTCTGCCATGCCATTACATCGAGCAAAGCAACGCTGTCCACAACTTGTAATTATTGAACCAAACTTTAACAAATATCGAGAAATCTCAAACATTATTCATAATATCTTTAAAAGATATACATCTATCATTGAACCGATTTCTCTAGATGAAGCATATCTAGATGTAACGAATAATCTTAAAAGTATTGCTACAGCGACGGAGATTGCTCAGCATATACAGCAAGATATTTGGCTAGAAACACGACTCACGGCATCAGCAGGAGTAGCTCCCAATAAATTTCTTGCTAAAATCGCATCTGATTGGTACAAACCCAATGGATTATGCATTATAAAACCTGCGTATATACAAAGTTTTATCTCTGCCCTCTCTCTAAAAAAAATACCTGGTGTTGGCAAAGTTACACAGGAAAAATTAGAAAAGCTTAACCTTTATACACTAGGTGACATACAGAAAATTGATGAATCTGTTTTAATTCATCATTTCGGTAAATATGGCAAGCAGCTCTACTTGTATGCTCAAGGTATCGATGATCGACCCGTACAGCATGAGCGTATACGTCAACAAATATCAAAAGAACAGACATTCGACACAAACTATTCAATAGAAAGATGTAGGCAATATATTTATGAACTTTGTGAAAAAGTTTGGGGTAGCCTAGTGCAAAAGAAAATGATTGCCTACGGAATCAGTTTAAAATTTAAGAAAAGTGACTTTCAACTTTTACAACATAGTAAAAGCTTCTCTCACGCTATTGAATCTTTAGAGCAACTTAAACAAGCTACAGATTTACTTATCAATGAAATGAATATTCCCATAGATACTCGTTTTCGGCTTGTTGGCGTTTCCACCTACCATCTTGAAATGAGTAATTCTATTTCACAGCTTTCTTTATGGTAAAAGTTCGTAGCCTTGTATTTTTAACATTAGCTGATTTACAGTATGATCACCACAATGTAATGAATGATGATCAAAAATAATGAGTATTACACGCCTACATAAAACCAATCGTTTTTGCGAAGCAGCTATCCATGGAAATCTTATTCATTTAGCGGGTCAACTTGCTGATGACACTAGCCAGAATATTACCTCTCAAACACAGCAAACATTAGATAATATTGATCGCTTCCTTGCTGATGCTGGAAGTAATAAAAGTCATATATTGTCTGTGACTATTTATTTGAAAGATATCGAAAAAGATTACCAAACAATGAATACTTTATGGGATGCATGGATTGATCCTCAAAACCCGCCTGCGCGCACTTGTGTTGAAGCAAAAATGTATTCACCAGACGTACTAGTTGAAATGACCGTTACAGCCATTCAACCTTAAAATAGGGCTTTCGCCCTATTTTTACTCTTCTTCAGCAAATAAGACTGAGGATAAATAGCGTTCGCCACTATCAGGTAAAATGACCACAATCGTTTTATCTTTATTTTCAGGTCTCAACGCAACTTTTTCAGCTGCAGCCAATGCTGCCCCACAAGAAATTCCAACTAAGATCCCTTCTTGAGTTGCACATTTACGTGCCCAGTCAATTGCATCTTCACTACTTACTGGTAATACTTCATCTACTAAGTCTAAATCTAAATTTTTAGGAATGAAGTTGGCACCTATTCCTTGAATTTTATGAGGTGCAGGCGTAATTGTTTCTCCCGCTTTAGTTTGTGTAATAATTGGTGATTCAGTTGGTTCTACTGCAACTGAATATAAAGATTTATTTTTAACCTGCTCAAAATATCTTGAAATCCCTGTAATTGTTCCACCTGTACCTACACCTGAAATGAGAATATCAACTTCTCCACCTGTCGCCTGCCAAATTTCAGGACCAGTTGTTTCTTCATGTATTTTAGGGTTAGCAGGATTATCAAATTGTTGGGGTAAAAAATATTTTTCAGGATTTTCATTTGCTAAACGTATTGCTTCATCTACAGCACCTTTCATACCTTTCGCTGGTTCTGTCAGTACTAGATTTGCACCAAGAGCTTTTAATACTTTACGTCGTTCTAAACTCATACTGGCAGGCATTGTTAAAGTAATTGAATACCCTTTTGCTGCTGCAACAAATGCTAGAGCAATACCAGTATTACCACTTGTAGGTTCTACAATGTGCATACCTTCTTTTAAAACACCACGTTGTTCCGCATCCTTCACTAAAGCTGCACCAACACGACATTTTACGGAAAATGCGGGATTACGACTTTCGATTTTTGCGAGAACTGTTGCTCGACCTTTTATAATTCTATTAATACGTATTAATGGTGTATTGCCAATTGCTTCTGCATTATTCTCATATACGGCAATACCTAAATTTTTAGGTGCTTGAAAGTTCTGAT
Source organism: Acinetobacter pollinis (assembly GCF_015627175.1). GTDB lineage: Bacteria > Pseudomonadota > Gammaproteobacteria > Pseudomonadales > Moraxellaceae > Acinetobacter > Acinetobacter pollinis. The sequence goes on from NZ_VTDQ01000026.1 coordinate 31,425, forward strand.
CTGTTGACATCTTTTATATCCTTTAATGTATATATTTTCATATATCACCATGCCAAAAAATTGGATTAAAGTCTATTCTGAATTAGATCATAATTAAAACGCATAAAAAAAGCCTCCTTACGGAGGCTTTTTAGGAATTAGATGCTGGCGATGACTTACTCTCACATGGGTAACCCCACACTACCATCAGCGCTAAGAGGTTTCACTTCTGAGTTCGGGAAGGGATCAGGTGGTTCACTCTCGCTATTGTCGCCAGCATAACTTTTATGGAGA
>NZ_VTDQ01000027.1 GCF_015627175.1 Acinetobacter pollinis
TGCAGACATTGTGAAACGTTTGAAACAATATCCAAATGGTATTCGTAAATCTGTTGTTGAATTACAAGCGGTTGATTGGAGACAAAACAGTAAGCCTATTCCGACACAGGAGTTAGCAGATACGATTAAGTCTTTGTATCAACAAGGTGTGATGCATGTGGGATATTATCCGGATGATCCAATTACAGGTAATCCTGATCCAGCAATCATGCGTAAGGCATTCGATTTAAAGCCAAAGCGTATAGAGCCTTAGGAGTTTTACAGCATGACAGCATTAGAACACTTTTGGAAATCAGCTTTAGCATTCGTCTTTTATTATCCACTATTCATGTCTTATTTGTGGATGATTGGTGCGATTATTTTTTATTTGAAAGAAAAGAAAGAGCCACCATATACACAACCAAAGCCATTGGCTGAGTATCCGAAAGTTGCGGTCTTAGTTCCATGTTTTAATGAAAGTGATAATGCAGAGGAAACCATTAGTCATGCATTACAGCTAGACTATCCGGACTTTGAAGTTATCGCCATTAATGATGGAAGCTCAGATAATACTGCTGAAGTATTAGATCAATTGGCAATGAAATATGACAAACTACGAGTTGTACACCTTGCACAAAACCAAGGTAAAGCTATGGCACTACAAGCGGGGAGTCTTGTAACTGAAGCTGAGTATTTAATTGGTATTGATGGGGATGCATTGTTAGATAAGCATGCAGCAACTTGGATGGTTCGTCACTTTTTAGTAGACCCAACTGTAGCTGCTGTAACCGGTAATCCTCGTATTAGAACACGTTCTACGTTATTAGGACGTATTCAAGTTGGAGAGTTCTCTTCGATTGTTGGCATGATTAAACGAGCACAGCGTGTCTTTGGTCGTTTATTTACAGTATCTGGCGTGATTACCGCATTCCGTAAGACGGCTGTTCACGAAATTGGCTACTGGTCTCCAGATATGCTTACAGAAGATATTGATATCACGTGGAAACTGCAAAGAGCAGGGTGGGATGTACATTTTGAACCGAACGCACTGGTTTGGATACTTATGCCTGAAACACTTAAGGGCTTGTATAAACAGCGATTGCGTTGGGCAATGGGCGGAGCACAGGTTTTAATCAAAAACTTTGATGTTCTTTTTAAGCCAAGTCTAAATTTTTTATGGCCATTAATGATTGAGTTGTCACTGACACTTATTTGGTCGTATCTAATGTTAATTATGGCAAGTATTTGGTTATTTAATTTAATAGTACCTAACCATGTACTTCCTGCAATGAGTTCACCATTTTTCCCTGATGGAGTTGGAATTTTACTTGGTGCAACATGTTTATTGCAGTTTATTCTCAGTAAATGGATGGATAGCCGCTACGAGCCTCGACTATTCAAAAACTATTATTGGATGATTTGGTATCCATTTGTATTTTGGCTCATTACCGTAACAGCCAGCATTATTGCTTTTCCGAAGGTGCTAGCGAGACGCGATGGAAAACGAGCACGTTGGGTGAGTCCCGACCGTGGTGTTCGTTCTAAGTCCTAATATCTAATATTAAAGGTTTTTTCCATGAATACTCGATCATTGATTATAGATTTACGTGAGCAGTTACCTTGGCATAGACGTTACATGTCTACGACAACAACAGCACTTTTATGGGGTTGCTGGTTTTTACTGTGGCGTCCTATTTTATTGGTTGTGATGTTTTTAATGTATAGCACGCCTTATGGAATTAATAAGTTGTGGAATGCATTTTGGCTTGGTTTACAGGCAGATATGTTCTCATTACTTTTGTGTGCTGGTGGTTTGTGCTTATGGTGTAAGCTCATTCCTGCGCGCACAGTAAAACAAACATCTGTGAAGACAACGGAAGATTATGCTCGGCACTTTGCACTCTCAGAAAGAGAAGTTGTCGACAGCCGTCAAAAGAAAATTACGACGGTATACCACAATGAACAAGGGCAAATTATTCGTGTTGAGTAAGCTGTAGTTTAATTTTTTTAAATGGTTCGTAGGGATTGTGTTGCTTTGCTTGCAACTGACACAAGTCTATTTATTATGCTTTAGTTTTTTAGTTACACTTTCCCTATGGCTAAATTAAATGCTGCTGAAAGTATACGTGGATTAGCCTGCCTTGCTGTTGTGTTTTCGCATCTCAGCCTCAGTTTTTATCCATATTTACATCGTTTTTCTCCTGAGGATCACGCACGTGGTTCTTGGGATTACGCAATTCACCATTCTCCTTTTGCATTTTGGTATTCTGGAACAGCAGCTGTATTTGTTTTTTTTGTACTGAGTGGTTTCGTTCTAAGTTATGCCATTTTAAAAAATGCAAATGTACCAAGAAAGGTTTTGGAAATGACGATCAAACGTTACCCACGTTTGGCGATACCTGCTTTCTTCTCATGTATTTTGGCATGGATTGCTTTGTCTTCGACCGATATTAATAGTGACTTGGTGAATAGTTGGTTGCAATCCTATGCAACAGAAACAATTACTTTCAAGCAAGCAGTGTATGAAGGGAGCATAGGTGCTTTTTTCTTTGCAAATAGTACAACGAACTGGGTACTTTGGACTATGCAAATAGAGCTTATAGGCTCGCTCGTACTTTTCATTTTATTGGTTACTTATCATTATAAAAAATCGCTTTTTTTTATTGCATCTATGTTTCTACCATGTATTACGCTAGGTATGGGCGAAAGCTTTTTTTTAGGAATTTGTAGCTTTGTTATCGGTTGTTATTTTTATCTTTATGCAAAGAAAGTTTCTTTTCCTGTTGGCATAGTATTACTGGTTGTCGGACTCTATTTTGCAGGTAGTCATAATACGAGTCATGCATACCAATGGTTATATAAAATATTAGGTGAACGAACCTATGAGTATGGGAATTTTATTTCAGGTATGCTCATTGTGTATAGTATTTTAATGACGCCCCAGATTGGAGATGCATTAGATAAAAGACCTTTAGTCTATTTAGGGAAGTTGTCCTTTTCTATTTATTTATTGCATATGATGCTCATTTATCTAACGTGTATTCCTGTTTTTAATTATTTAAGACATTTGCACTGGGGCTATAATATTTCAGCTTTGTGTGCGGTGTTGGTGTGTTTGTTTGCAATCGTATGCTGTTCAATGCTTTATAGCCGATATGTAGATGACTTTTCAGTAAAATGTAGTAATTACCTTTCTAAAAAACTATTAGGTACATCAAAATAAATAGATTGATTGTGATGGTCACAAACTTTAGCATAGTGACCATTCTTTAACTCTAGTTACTTATATGTCTACTTTAGAAATATTTGCGGTGATTATTAGTATTATTGGTGTGGGTTTAACTATACTTAGACATATGTGGTGTTGGTTCTTTAATTTTCTTGCATATATTTTATATGGTTACTTATTTTATACCTATCAACTTTATGGTGAAGTCATTTTACAATTCATTTTTTTAGCTATGAATTTTTATGGATTGCATTTTTGGTTGAAAACAAAACAACAAGAACATGAAATACGTATAGAAACACCTATAAAAAGTCATCTTTTATATCAAATAATTTTAACGGCAATTTTAGGTCTATTTTTTGGTATAAGTCTGAAATATTTTACCAATGCTGCGGTTCCAATGTTAGACGCTCAGTTAGCTGCTTTTAGCTTGTTGGCAACGTATTGGACAAGCCGTAAATATATTGCTACATGGCCACTGTGGGTTGTGGTAGACATTATTTATGTGGGGATGTTTCTATATAAAGATTTGTATTTAACTTCGGCGCTATATGCGATGTTTGTAATTATGGCATTTTACGGCTGGAAGAAATGGAAAGTGACTAAACAAAATCAATCTAGCAATATATTAGCTTAAAACAGCACATTCATTAAAACGAGATATTATAAAAAGGGCATCATAATGGGCTTAACATTTTATATGTTTCTACTCATGAAACTGGTCATTGCATTTACAATTATTATTTCCTACATGAATTTTATTGGTAAAACGCAACTTACACAGTTTACTGCTGTAGATTTTTTTGGAAACTTTATTTTTGGTGCGGTTGTCGGTGGGTCTATTTATAATAATAATCTGAAAATTACAGAGTTTATTCTGCTTTTATCCATCAGCGTTCTATTCATGTATTTTCTAAATTACTTATCTCATCGTATACTCAGATTCAGAACTATTGCTGTGGGTGAGTCTATCCCTGTAATTAAGCATGGTAAATTTCTGCTGAGTGACATTGAGCAAAAACGCCGAAAAATTGATATGCTTAGAGTGTTATCGCAACTTCATTGTATGGGTTATCATTCATTTCAAGAAGTGTATTATGCTGAAATTCAACCTGATGGCCAATTGGCAGCAGTAAAGGATACAGCAATACCACCTTCTGAGATTTTTATATTACGTGGGCAAATTTTCGATATTTTGGTTCAAGAGCAAGGAATTGAGAAAAAAAATTTAGAAGGGTTTTTATTAAACCATCATCTTGATTTATCAAATATATTTTTAGCTGAATACTATAATGACCAACTTTTTATTACATTTAGAGATGGAAGTGAAAAATCTTTTGATTTAATGGCTATTAAATAAAAAAGAGAATCGAGAGCTGAGATCTTCAGCTCTTGATAATTTAGTGTTTATGATGATGGAAGTCTTCACTTTTTCTAAATCTTAAATAGTTTTCAAATTGTTCACAGTATTCTTCAAAATTATCGTCTAACATCATTTGAAACTGTTGCATTAAATAAGAAGTCACTTGATCTTTAGCAGCACGCATTTCTTCTCCATTTTTAAATGTGTTTGCTGCAACCCATGTATTAAACCTTGCGCTAGCAAACAGTAGAGATGCACTTACTTCATTTCTAAGGTCTGATGGAGACTGTGATTTACCAGATGGTTTACAGAACTCATTTGCAACTTTAATAAGCTCATCTGCACGTTCAAAAAAAGCTGCATTTAATACTTCTTCTTCTGTAATATCCGTGGCGCTAATTTTGTCTGTCATTTTTATATCCATTTAAAACTGAAAGTTATTATAGGCAAATACTTGCTTAAACAAAACCTTTAGATTACGCTGAAATAGCCTAGGTATGGTGTATTTAAGATGTCAGATGCAATTGAAATACAAAACTTGAAACAAGAAATTCAGCTTTTAAGACAGCAGGTATGGCCACCTCAAGATATAGAGTTTGTTGAAGGTTTACCTATTTATTATGCTTCACAAGATCAAGTGGAGCAGTATTATCAACAGTGGAAGCCACTTATTCAAAGGGCCCGGCAACTATGTACGCCTTTTATGGAAGATGAACCATTAGATGCGCTTCATTTACCTAGCCACTTAAATTTACCTTTATTCTTTTTTCATGTTGATCGTATTCGTATTAATAAAACAAGAGCGAAAGAGTCTAAAACGTTTAGAAATGCCTTAAGTTTAGTTGATAAGTGTGGACAGTTTGCAGATGCTGAACTTACAGCAATGAAAGCTTGGATAGATAGCGACGATACAGCTGCATTGGTTGCTCATCGAGAGTTTGTCGATTTAAGAACATATGTTTTTCAGCATAATCATCCTGAATATACAAGAACACGTTTTTACGTTAATGGTATTATTTTAGGTGTTGAAAAACACTTTAAATTGGTTGATGCGAGAGATAAACCAAGAAAGCAGCGCAGTGATAGTTACAATGACCCTATAGCAGACAATGGTGTCTGGAAAGTATTTGGTAAATATCGTTAAAACTTTAGGGCTTTTAAGCAACTTTACTTAAAAGCCCGAGTCTTATTTTATTTTTAATTTACTCATCAGCTTAGAGTAGCGTTTAAAAATTTTATCTTCTCTTGCTGAAATCCAACCTAATAAAAAGAATTGTTCTGTTTTAATTGCTTTAATATTTCTTAAAACAATATCTTTACTCAATAAATGATTTTTATATAAATCATATACTTCGGAGAAATATGATTTATCCATTTGTTGTGCTAATAAGTATTTATGTGAATGATTTAAATAATACTGGAATTTAGAGATAAGGCCGAAGAGACTTGGGTCTAAAGGTGTTTCTAGTTTTTCACATAACTGTTGTTTAATTTGTGTATATTGCTCGGTCAGCAGTTTTTCGAAGCGAGGTGTTTCATCTTTCTTTTTTTCGTCAGTTGGTAAACTGAATTTGAGTAATTCTAAAATGAGTAGCGTAAATTGAGGAGAGGTGACAGCTTTAGAGAAATCTAACTTATACTTTTCTAAAACACGACTTATGTTTTTGAAATCATAGTTTTCAGTTGACGTATATGTTTGATGTTGCAACGTATAAAGATGATTAAAATCTAAAAGCATTTGATTCAAATCTTTGAGAATATTGCTTTGATCAAGTATAGATTTAGGAATATAAGCTGAAAGTAAATCTAAGCTATGGCAGATATTTTCTATACACAGTTGTGTGGTTGTAAAGTGTTTAGATTCAGCGACTTGATCTGCAATTACTGCAATATTAGGAAGTAATTGCTGTATATAATGCGAAATAATATGTTGGCTCGCTTGATGGCAGGAAAGTTTTTTATCTAAAGATACGATTTTGAAAGTTTCTGCAATGCTTGCATCTAATTGTCGTGCAATTAAGTGCCCGCGTTCTGCTTTGCTACGAACATCTAACCAAATGTGATATTTCTTAACCCAACTTTGAACAAGTTCAATTAAATCTTGTACATTTCCATGTTTAAGCTCGAACTCTAACTCATAAATTTCTTGTTTTTTGTATTGTTCATTGCCGACACTTCCTATATCTAGACATACTTCTACTTGGGTATTTTCATGGTTTAATATTTGGAATTTTCGTTCGACAATGGTTTCAAATTTAATTTCTAAAAGCTTATTTTTATTGTCTTTACTAAAAATATTTGAGAGTAATTTTTGGGCTTTTTTATCATTTTTATATAAGTCTAAAGCAATTTTAGGTGCATGTTCTGATATTCCTCGATCTATCTCATTTTCATAACGTGACAGTGTATTGTTTCCAGCCTTTAATGTTTGTACCCAGTTCTGATTTTCTTTACGTAAGCGTAAGGCAGCATAGTGTTTAGAGAATGCAAAATCGGGAGTGTCAAAATATTGTGCATGTAAAGAAATAGCGTCTGGCGAAAGTTTTTGAATGGCATTTTTAACTATTGTTCTCTTATGTGTGGGTACTTGTAGTTTTAATTCAACTTCATGCATGTGAAGATCCTTGGCAAAAGATAGTTAAGAAATAGTGTACTGAGTTTAAAAGATGAATAGATAAAAAAGGCAAACTTAGCTTACAAAAGATTACATTCCTGATGCTTTTGATTAAACTTTGTTCAATCGGTAATTTAAAAAGAAAGAATAAATTAGAGCTAAAACTTTAATAAACCATATATTTTTAATGGAATCGAATATTCTTATTTTCTAAATCAGAAAAAATAGATTGAAAATTAAAGTAAATATTCTAATAATTTGCGTAAGTTTTTATTGCTTTTATGCAATGCATTTAATTTTGGATACGAATGATCATGAATAAACTCGCTCAAATTATTATTCCGGCGACGCTACTTGTAGCAAGTGCAACGACTTATGCAGAAACAAGTGATGGTAAGACATTAGCAGTTTCTGCAGGCTGGGCACACATTATGCCGCAGGGAAGTAAGCAAGGTGTTTATTCTACGAGTAATAACCGTGCCGTAAGTGCAACAGGCTTTACGTCAGATGCTGGTTTTGACTTGGAACATACAGATACAGCTGAGTTTAAAATCGATTATCTTGTAAATGATAATGTAAGTTTAGGACTAATTCTTGGCGTACCTCCTCGTTTGGATATTAAAGGTGAAGGCTCTCTCTTAGGTGGTAAGCTAAATCTAGATAAATTTAGCAAAGTGGGTGATATTAAAGTCTATAGTCCTGTGATTACAGGTAAATATCATTTTGGTGCGGTAACGAATAAGTTTCGTCCATATGTGGGTGCGGGTTTAATGTATGCACATTTTTCTGGATTAAGACTTGATTCAGGTATTCAAAATGATGCGTTACTAAAAGCAACTCAAGGTTCAATTACCAATGTTAAAGTAAGAGATGCAATTGCTCCTGTTGCTTTCTTGGGTGCAGATTACAGTATTAACAAAGACTGGTTTGTGACGGCATCTGTAAGCTATGTGAAACTCGATACACATGCAAGCCTAGATGTTTCTGGAAAACATCCACTTGCTGGGGCTTATACGGTTAAAGGCGATACAAAAATTGAAATTAACCCAATCGTGACTTACTTAGGTGTGGGTTTCCGCTTCTAAAATAAACGAGATAGCTGATGCATCTTTATATTAGGGTGCATCAGTACTGCTTAGATTAAAAATGTTTAAAAAGAAATGTATTTTCGCGTCATTATCGTTTATATATAAGAAGCTAAATTAGATGGGTTTATAGAAAACTCATTGTTCTATTAAACACTTTCGTATTGAAAATATAAAAGGAAATCTTATGCGCGCGTACAATTTCTGTGCTGGACCTGCTGCATTGCCCACTGCTGTCTTAGAGAAAGCTCAAAGTGAGTTATTAAATTGGCAAGGTAAAGGTGTCTCCATCATGGAAATGAGTCACCGCAGTAAAGACTATATTGCTGTTGCTGAACAAGCAGAAGCAGATCTTCGTAATTTATTAAATATACCAAACAATTATAAGGTATTGTTTTTACAAGGGGGTGCGAGTTTACAATTCTCTGCAATCCCATTAAATTTACTCGGTAAAAACAATCAGGCAGACTATGTTCATACAGGAATCTGGTCAGATAAAGCCATTAAAGAAGCTAAGCGTTACGGTAATATTCATACTATAGACGCTACTTATGATGTAGAGGGGAAGATGGCAATCCGTCCAAGTCAGGATTGGCAACTTTCAGAAAATGCAAGTTATGTACACTACTGTGATAATGAAACAATTGGTGGCATACAGTTTGGTGAAATTCCAACAACAACAGCACCTCTTGTTGCTGACTTGTCATCAAGCATTTTATCTGCGCCTTTAGATATTTCTAAGTTCGGTTTAATTTATGCAGGTGCACAAAAAAATATTGGACCTGCAGGTCTGACTATTGTCATTGTACGTGATGATTTACTAGATCAAACGAAACCTGAAATTCCATCTTTATTAAAGTATTCTGCACAAGCTGACAATGCGTCTATGTTAAATACACCAGCTACTTATTCTTGGTATTTGGCTGGTTTAGTATTTGAATGGTTAAAAGAGCAGGGTGGTGTTGAAGCAATTCATAAGATTAATCTTGAAAAATCAAATCTACTATATGGTTATATTGATCAAAGTGATTTTTACGCGAATCCAATTGCTCAACCTAATCGTTCTATTATGAACGTACCATTTACGCTTGCAGATAGTTCTTTAGAAAAGCTGTTCTTACAAGAGGCAGAGGCTGCTCATTTACTCAATCTTGCAGGACACCGTTCTGTAGGAGGCATGCGTGCAAGTATTTATAATGCTGTACCTTTAGAGGGTGTGCAAGCATTGGTTGATTTCATGGATCAGTTTGCAAATAAGCACGGCTAATCGAGGTATAAAAATAAGAAGCACTACTCAATATTATGGAGTACAGTGCTTCTTATTTAATAAATTGAATGCAGTAAAAATGCAACCATAAAAATACCAAGAAAGAAAAAGTAAATTCCACCAAGGTCAATCTTAAGTTTAGGCTGTGTGTGTTGTACGAGCGTATTTATTTGTTCTGGAGCGGTCTTCATTCATCAGTTCCAAATCATATAATATAGATTATATGGTTATTATTTGCTCTTAATTGTAGAGTAAATATTTGCTTGAATCCATATGTTGCCGCGAATATATTCCCCTATTTCATAATTCTTATACAAAGTATCTTTCGTAATAATACGAATAAGGGTTGATTCTGCATTATCTTCCAATATTAAGGTGACATCGTATAGTGTGTAATCTTCATTCATGAAGCTTAATTCACTTTTACCAACGATTTTACCTTGAAACCAAGCTTCATCTTCCTGTCCTAGGTTTTCACCGTATAAATACGCAACCATTTTAGAAAAGTCGACAGTAACAGGGGCTTTATCATCTTCTGTTTTAGGTTGCCATTGATCAATCAGTTCTTGTAAGTTTGATGGAGCAATGCCATTGTGTTCTGCCAAAATATCATTTAATGCACGGTGGTGTTTAATTGAAGCAGGGTCGTCAACTACAATGTGTTCATTTGGGTTGACTGTATTGAGTTCATAAGCCCAAGCCGTCAAGCTAACGCTATAGGTCTGAGTGGTATCATATTGTGCATGATTGACAGCATATAAACTATCGAATGCATAAACTGTCGCATTATGACCTATGTTTAAACGTAAAACAGCTTGGCTATTATTTTGACTACGAATAATACGTTCGACTTTAGCAACTGTTTTGAAAGGACTTTCAAAAATAGGAAAGGCTGTTTTTACAGATTTAGGCTGATTATTTTCAACAGCAATGACCTGAGTCACTTGAATTTTGGACTCTTCTGGCCCTTGAATCAGCCAACAGCTTTCATCCATATCTTGTTCTGTACCGCAGAGTCCCATAGGCATAACAGGTGCATTAAGTGCTTGACCTAACCATTGCGGTACAATCTCTGAAGGATTATTGGTGAGAAGATTCCAATGTTCAACATGACTACCAAATATTTTGTCTTCAACAGTAATTGTTTCAGGTCTATTTTTTTGCATATTTATAAGCACACTAAGTTTTGTCCCGTTGATGTCCTATATCGTGCATTTTGATGTATTTTTCAAGTCAATGATGTGAAAAGTTCGTAAAATTTATTTATTTAGATGTCTGCTAAACGCATTTTACGATTTAATTTAAATAATCGCTGAGGCATTTATAGAGGGATATTGTTAAAATGACTTAAATTGTTAAATGACCTATTCATGTGCTAAATTTTAAATTATGGGTAGATGCAGATGCGCTACCAAGAATCTATCGAGATATTATTTTTAAAGCATCTGACCGTTACTTGCTTGAAGTAATTTTTGTTGCTAATCAGCCATTAGGAATTACTCCTTCTGTACGCATTAAATCATTACAAGTCATGAGTGGTGCAGATCAGGCTGACAAAGAAATTGTTCAGCAAATGTGTGCAGGCGATATTGTGATTACTCAAGATATTCCACTTGCTGCCGATGTGATCGAAAAGGGAGGTGTGGCGATTCACCCCAGAGGTGAGATCTATACCATAGCGAATATTAAAGCGAGATTACATTTACGTGACTACATGGATACATTACGTGGAGCAGGTGTACAAACTGGGGGGCCTAAACCTCTAAGTGAAAGAGATAAGCGCGAGTTTTCGAGTGCTTTAGATCAAACCATTCAAAAACAAAAACGCCGTAAACTCTAAGAAATTTTCATAAAATCTCATCAGGTAACATGCTTTGTACAATTGAATGTCAGAACATATCCCTAATGAGGTTTAATTTTTGTGAAAATAAAGATAAGATTTTGCCAATTAATTGATCTTTTTAAATTAATCGTTAAGTCCACGATATACTTATACAATCGTTTGACTGAACGATGAAATAAGAAATTATGAGTATCTTTGAGAGATCGATATTCTTATAAAAGATTTGATGATTAAATCTTAAAAACAGTTACGATTATTGTGGCTGTATTTGTTCATAAATACTCGGATTTAGGTCGTATGTTTAAACCCATCTCGCTGTACATCGGTCTGAGATATACTCGCGCTAGGCGTAGTAATCACTTTATTTCTTTTATTGCTCTTGTTTCTATGATTGGGCTCACACTAGGTGTTGCTGTATTAATTACAGTGCTTTCAGTCATGAATGGATTTGACCGAGAGCTAAAGACACGTGTGCTTGGAATGGTGCCACAGGCAACAATCTCCTCTAATGAAATTATTACCAATTGGCCAAATTTAGCGGGTAAAGTGTCTAAACAAGCGCATGTAACAGGCGTAGCTCCTTTTACACAGCTACAAGGTATGCTTACGGCGCAGGGACAGGTTTCAGGTCTTATGGTGACGGGTATTGATGCTAAATATGAAAAAAATGTATCTATTATCCAAAATCATATGGTGGCAGGAAGTATAGATAATTTAACCAAGGGTAGTTTTGGAATTGTTATTGGAAAACAACTTGCAGATTCATTTGGCTTAGGGTTAAACGATAGTGTGACATTGGTTTTGCCTGAAGCAACACCTTCACCTGCAGGGGTTGTTCCTCGATTTAAACGTTTTAAGATCGTTGGTATATTTAGTATTGGTGCAGAAGTTGACTCAAGCATGGGTTACATTAATTTGTATGATGCATCCACTCTCTTACGTTTACCAGATGGTGCACAGGGAATCCGTTTAAAATTAGATAATTTATTCTTAGCACCTCAGGTGAGCCAAAACATTATTCATCAATTGCCACAAGGGTTCTATGCATCTGATTGGACGTATACCCATGGAAACTTATTTAGTGCTATCCAAATGGAAAAAGCAATGGTAAGCCTCTTGCTGTTTTTAATTGTATTGGTTGCTGCATTTAATATTGTATCGTCATTGGTTATGGTGGTTACGGATAAAAAATCAGATATTGCAATTTTAAGAACTTTGGGTGCATCACCTACTACGATTACGCGTATTTTTATGGTTCAAGGGACAATTATTGGCGTTGTAGGTACGATTGCTGGTGCTGTATTGGGTGTGATTCTTGCCACAAGTATTAGTAATATTATTGATTGGTTGAATACTCGTTTAGGTTGGCATTTATTTGATGCTTACTTTATTAACTATTTACCGTCTTACTTGCGTTGGCAAGATGTTGTTCTTATTGTGAGTGTATCTTTAATTTTAAGCTTCTTAGCGACGATTTATCCTGCATTGCGTGCATCTAAGGTGCAACCTGCGGAGGCATTACGTTATGAGTAATATTGTATTAGAAGCAAAAAATATTTCGAAAACTTTTAGTGATGGGAAGTCACATGTTGATGTGCTCAAGGGGCTTTCTCTTGAGGTACATGCTGGAGAGTTTGTATCTATTGTGGGTTCAAGTGGTTCTGGTAAAAGTACGCTATTGCATGTTTTAGGTGGTTTAGATCGACCAACAGAAGGTGAAGTTTTTCTAAATGATCGTCGTTTTGATAATTTAAATGAAACACAACGAGGCAATTTACGTAATATTCATTTAGGGTTTGTTTATCAATTCCATCATTTATTACCTGAGTTTAGTGCGCTTGAAAATGTTGCCATGCCACTGATGTTACGTAGTAACACGCAATACAAAGAAGTGAAAGAAAAAGCAGAGTATTTACTTGAGCGAGTAGGGTTGTCGCATCGATTAACGCATAAGCCTGGTGAGCTTTCAGGCGGAGAGCGCCAACGTGTGGCTTTGGCGCGTGCATTGGTAACCACACCGCAGGTAATGCTAGCAGATGAGCCAACAGGTAATTTAGATCGACATACTGCTAAAGGAATTTTTGAACTTCTAGAAAGTCTAAAAGCAGAGTTTAACATGGCAATGCTTATTGTGACTCATGACGAAGGTCTAGCTCAATCTGCCGATAAGATTTTGCACATGCAAGATGGTATTTGGATATAATATTTAAAAATATAATATATAATGATTAAAGCTCACGATGTGAGCTTTAATTTTATGTGTCTGATCTAGTTTTAATGCGATATTTTTTACTTTCTGCGTGGGTTTTGGGGCATATTGGTGTTAATACATACTTTATTAAGCCAATGTCATATACGATACTTTTGGCTGTAACTTTCGTATTCTTATGTATTTTCTGTATTATCCAGTCGAGCATAGATTCACTCAAACCCTATCAAAAAACTATTTTTTATATAAGTCGTCTTGTTTGTGCATCTGGTATGGTTTTTTTATTTGCACAAACGAATATGCACCATTCATTTCAGGAGCGGTTGAAAAATCGTATTTTGGAGAAAGCGAATGTTAAAGTACTTGTATATATTGATCAGCTCGATCAGATAAAGGATCAATTTATACAACAAGACATACAAGTTTTTACACCAAATTTAGCTTCAGAAATCAGCTATTGGCGAACAACATTACCTCTAAAAAAGTATAAACATAATCCATTAAAGTTAGGGAATTATTATTGGTTAGAAGGGGATGTAGATCGGATACATGGTTATGCAACGCCGTATGCCTTTGATAAGGAAAAATGGTCTACTTCTCAAAATATTATGGGCACATTTCGTATTACAAAGATTAGCCCTATCACTGAAAGTGAATTGAAGCCTACTTATGAATGGTTCACTCAATCTCAGAACAATTGGTATGCACATTGGCGAGTAAGTATTGAGAAGAAGCGACTTGATTATCGTGAGCAGATTGCAAAATCTTCATTCAAATATACAGGGCTTTTGCTCGCTCTTCTGACAGGGGATGAAAGCTTAACTCCGAATAGTATAAAGACACAGTTTCAATATTTAGGTATTAGTCATTTATTGGCGATTTCAGGCCCTCATATTCTTATCTTTTCTGGAATACTTACCTGGGTATTACATTCCTTAATCTGTTTAATCGCTCCAAACTTATATTTAAGAATTCCTAAGCAATATGTTTTAGCGATACCTTTTTGGCTAGGGGTCTTGTTTTATTGTGCATTTGTTGGTTTTGAAATCCCTGCAGTTCGTACGCTCGTTACAGTAACGATAATTACAATAAGTTTATTTATAAGACAGAAAGTATCTGCTTTTTTTATTGTTTTATTTAGTGCAAGTGTGATGCTGTGGTTTGATCCTTTAAGCGTACTTTCTGCTGCATTTTGGCTTTCCTATGGTGCATGTTTTGTACTTATACGCATTTATCAAATTGCACAAAAGAAAATACATTTAAATTTTTTTAAACGTATTGTAGTGCCGTTTATTGTTTCGCAATGGCAAGTGTTTATTGCTTTATTGCCGTTAACAATTATATTTTTTCATCAAATTTCATGGTTTGCGCCATTGAGTAACTTAATTGCGATTCCTCTATTAGGCGCAGTTGCTGTGCCTCTTATTATTGGGGGAGCTATTTTTAATGAGATGTCACCATTATTAGGTAATTATATTTTGCAGCTTGCGGACTATACTTTAAGTTTTTTACTTATATTACTGAATTATTTAGAAAAGTTACCATTCAATTTAAGCTATATTCCATTTAATTATTTACAGATTACGCTATTGGTACTTTCATTATTTATATTATTTCTCCCTAATAAAACGATACCGAAAGCTTGGTCATTTATTTGTCTTTTACCGCTTATTTTACCGCTCAAACATGAAAATAATTTTCATTTTTATGTACTTGATGTTGGGCAGGGACAGTCTATTTTTATAGAGTATAGCGACTATTCTTTTCTTATCGATACAGGTGGAAATTTTAATGAATCACAATTTAGCTTAGCACAGGCTGTTTTACTTCCATTTTTAAATAAAAATAGCATATCACAACTCGATCATGTCATTCTCTCTCATTTAGACCAAGATCATAGTGGTGCATTTTCAACACTTAAACGGCATATTCCTATAAAACATGTCATGAATAATATTGAACCTAATGATTTAGAAGGGATTCAAAATTTCGCACAGTGCCATGAAGGGCAGTTCATGCGTTATGATCATTTGGAATTACGTGTTCTATCTCCTGATGCAAATGGCTTGCGAAAGGCAAAAGATAATTCGAATGAGTATTCTTGTGTTGTATATGTGTCTTATAAAAATGAAAAAAAGAATGATGTACCAGCATTAAATTTTTTGATTATGGCCGATGCAGGTCAGGAAACAGAACAGCGTTTAATCGATGCTTATCCTAATTTAGCGGTAGATGTACTGGTGTTAGGACATCATGGAAGCAGATATAGTTCTTCTGAAAATTTTTTAGCGCACTATCATCCTAAAATTGCGATTGCATCTGCAGGCTATCACAATCGTTATGGGCATCCACATATGGAAGTTCAAGATAGGCTGACACGATTAGGTATTCCTCTTTGGGTAACCAGTGAAAAAGGTACGATTCAAATTTCCACAACTGATGATGGTCAAATGACGTCAAAGTCCTATCGTAACTGACGGAGGCTTTGAATATTCTTGAGTGCATCTGTTTGCGGAATATCATAAATATTATGTAATTGAGGATGTGCTTTAAAGCGTTTATAGCTCCAATGATAATGTTCAGGATGTTTCTCTATAAGGGCTTCAATCATGCGATGAATTTTTTGTGTCCCCTCTATATCCGAACATGTATAAATAGAAGAGTGCACTGGTTGAATGACCATATTAAACCCAAAATTCTCATTGCGAATTGCATAAAGAAAAAGTGCACGTGCTTTAGTTTTCTGAATTAATTTTGCAGATAGTGTGCTCGATGCTAAAGGAATATTAAAGTAGTCCACCATAGTCCCACCGATATGTGGCGTATGGTCGGGCAAAATAACAGTAGTTCCACCTTGTTTTAATGCTTTAAAAATTTGTCTAACACCCGACTCATCTGTAGGTACTAATGTTGCACTCTCACGACTTCTTGCTTCTCGTACAAAACGGTCTGCTTCAACATTTTTAATTGGTTTGTACATAATGGTCATATTGGTATATTGTGCAAACCATGCATTCATAATTTCCCATGTACCAAAATGTGGGACAATCAGAATTAAACCTTTATCTTCTGCTAACGCTTCGTGAAAAAAGTGTTCACCTTCGACATGATGAATACGCTGAATATTTTTCTGATTTGTTGCACCCCAAATATTGAAGAACTCGAAATAAGAGATCATTTCATTTTTAATGGCTTGTTTTATAATAATACGTCTTCGTTCTTCCTCGAGATGAGGGAGTGCAATTTTTATATTTAAATGGGCTGATTTTGCTGTTTTAGAAACATGAATATGGTTTGCAATGGTTGCAAGACACTGGGCAAATGCACGTGTGAAATACAATGGCTGTTTACTAATAAATTTAAGTATACGATAGGTAGAGGAGCTGTCTGCTTTATGGTTTGACATTAGATCAGGATAATGTATTCAGAATTCTTGTGCATATACAGAATTATAAGTGAAAATGTAGAAATTAGACAGCATTCATCAATTGAGTGTATATAATACAGTAATTTTAACGATTCGGGGTGTTTATAAATGTCCGATTGGCCACCAAAACCAACAGACCAATCTCATCATCAGCAAGAAAATAAAAGTAATGAATGGGATTTACTTGAAAAAGTTGTCTTGTCCTCTGTTGAGGAGCAAAAAAAGACAAGAAAGTGGGGAATCTTCTTCAAAAGCTTAACATTTATTTATCTTTTTATTGTTCTTTTCTTTTTGGTCAAAGGTTGCTCTATCTCTAAAGATGGAGAAAGTGAAAAAGCTGTAGGTGATCATTTAGCAGTTGTTGATATTCAAGGAACGATTGGTTCAAGCAGTAAAGATGTTAATAGTGCAGACACCATTAAAGCATTAAAGGCAGCTTTTAAAGCAACTACAAGTAAGGCCGTTGTTCTGAATATTAACTCCCCAGGAGGATCGCCAGTTGAATCAAATAATATTTGGCAAGAAATTCGTTATTTAGAGAAAGAACATCCAGATAAAAAAGTCTATGCAGTGATTGGTGATACAGGGGCTTCGGCTGCTTATCATATTGCTTCGGCTGCAAATGAAATTTGGGTAAATCCTTCAAGTCTTGTCGGCTCAATTGGGGTGATTATGCCAAATTATGGCGTAACAGGTTTAGCGCAAAAGCTAGGTGTAGAGGATAGAACACTAACTGCTGGTACAAATAAAGATATTTTGAGCATGACTAAACCTGTGAATCCAGCCCAAAAAGCGCACGTGCAGGGTGTTTTAGACGATGTACATCAACATTTTATTGATGCTGTTAAAGAGGGACGAGGCGATCGTCTAAAAAATGCAGATCCTAGTGTTTTTTCTGGTTTATTCTGGTCGGGTAGTCAAGCAATAAAAATTGGCATTGCTGATAAATCTGGAAATATTGAAACGTTAAAACGTACTTTAAAGGTTTCTAAAACAGTAAATTACACGGTAGAGCATAATCCATTGGAATCTCTTTTAGGTAAAATGGGTGCACAAGTTGGACAAGGTTTTGCATCATCTTTAACAAAAGAGCTTGAAACAAAACAAGAAATTAACTTGCAGTAAAAACATAAAAAAAGCGCATCATTTTCGATGCGCTTTTTTATAAAAGCTTTATTAAATTGAACACATTTGAACAGGTTTTGTTAGTTTTTTTGCATCTAGCTCGATGTGGTGAGCATCTTTGTAGACTAACTTTCCTGTACAGATCCATTCGGTAACGATCGGATAGATCATATGCTCAAGTTTATGAACCCGATTTGCCAATATGTCTGCTGTATCATTGTGCATTACATGCGTTACACCTTGTGCAATCGCTTGACCTGCATCTAACTCTGACGTTACAAAATGAACAGTACAACCATGAAGATGGTCTCCTGTTCTAAGCACACGCTCATGTGTATGCATGCCTTTGTAAGCGGGTAGTAGAGAAGGATGAATATTTAACATTTTTCCTTCCCACTTTTCGACAAAATCGGCACTTAGAATACGCATAAAGCCGGCTAAAATGACAAGATCTACATTCCAGTTACAAAGCTGTGTATGCATTGCATCATCAAAGGCTTCGCGACTTGAATAGTTACGGTGTTCAATAACGTGGGTTGCAATATTGGCTTGGGCAGCACGTTCTAAAGCATATGCATTTGCTTTATTTGAAAGTACGCCAACAATTTGACCTGATAGGTTTGCATCAATAAGGGCTTGCAAGTTACTGCCATTGCCGGAAACTAATACTGCAATTTTTTTCATTCGAAAATCACACGAATTTTTTCATCAGCACCTTCAACTGAAGCTTCATTCTCTTGAATGTAGCCAATTTCCCATGCTTTTTCACCGTGTGCATTTAAAATTTCAATTGCTTTCGCTGCATTTTCTTTAGCAAGCGCAATAACCATGCCTACGCCACAGTTAAAGGTACGGTACATTTCAAATTGTTCAACATTTCCTTCACGTTGAAGTAATTTGAACAGTTCTGGCCATTCCCATGATGATTCATTGATGACAGCTTGAGCCCCATTAGGAAGTACACGAGGTAAATTTCCTGGTAAGCCACCGCCTGTAATGTGTGCCATTGCATGGAGGTCAACTTGCTTATAAAGCTCTAAAATTGGTTTTACGTAAATGCGAGTAGGTTCCATAACAACATCTGATAATGGACGACCATCTACAGTCTGATTTAAATCGACATTTTTAACATCTAAAATTTTACGTAAAAGTGAATAACCATTTGAGTGTGCACCAGATGAAGCGATTCCAATAAGGACATCACCTGACTTAACTTTAGAACCATCAATGATTTTACTTTCTTCAACAACGCCTACTGAGAATCCAGCAAGATCGTAATCTTCACCTTCATACATACCTGGCATTTCTGCAGTTTCACCACCAACAAGGGCACAACCTGCAAGTTCGCAACCTTTACCAATGCCTGTCACAACATCAGCAGCGACATCTACATTTAAGTGTCCTGTTGCATAATAGTCTAAAAAGAAAAGCGGTTCTGCACCACAAACAAGTAAATCATTTACACACATTGCAACGAGGTCTTGTCCGATAGTGTCATGCTTTTTAAGGTTAAGTGCGAGGCGTAGTTTTGTACCTACGCCATCTGTACCAGATACAAGTACAGGCGATTCATAGCCTTTTGGAATTTTGCATAGTGCGCCAAAGCCACCAAGCCCACCCATTACTTCTGGGCGAGTTGTACGCTTTGCGACTGATTTAATGCGACCAACAAGGGCATCACCTGCCTCAATGTCTACGCCTGCATCTTTATAACTTAAACTGGTATTTTGGTTAGAAGTTGAGTTGCTCATGTATGAAGTCTCCGCTTTGCCCGCACAATTATAACCTATATACGAAACTGTTATGTTATTTATCCAACAAAATGTTATCTTTAAGTGCATTATCCTTATAAATATTTCAAAATTCTAATAGGCGAGTCGCAATGGTTGATCGTACGTTGAGTCGAATTTTTATATTGGCTGGATTAGCGCTATTTGGTTGGTTAATTTTTATACTCAAACCAGTGGTTATTCCGTTTATTGCCGCTTTTGTAATTGCATATTTATTTAGTGGTCTTGTTGGAAGACTGGCTAAAATGGGATTACCACGGTGGTTGGCCACAAGTATTGTATTTATTGGTATAGGTGTAGGCGTATTTTTTGCAACTTGGTATATTATTCCTGTACTTTGGAAACAGGTTATTTATGCACGAGATGGCATTCCAAATGTTATTCATTGGATTAATCATACGGTTTTACCATGGACAACGAAAACATTTCGTTTAGAACCAATGTCTATTGATACAAACCAAATTACCGATACAATTATGCAGTATGTGCAAACGAATTATAGTGTAAATAGCATTCAGAGTTTAGTACTGAGATTGGCACAATCTGGTTTGAATTTTATTCAGTTGGGGGGTACTGTCGTTCTTATTCCAATTATTTCATTTTACTTTTTGCTAGATTGGAACAGAATGCTAGAACAAATGCATCGCTTAATTCCACGGCCTTATGAGCGTGTAACCTTACAAATTGTTAAAGAATGCCATAGTGTACTAGGGGCATTTGTTAAAGGACAATTTCTAGTGATGTTTTTACTCGGATTGGTTTATGCCGTTGGCCTTCAACTCATTGGTTTAGAAGTTGGATTAATGATAGGAATGATTGCAGGTTTAGCAAGCATCATTCCGTATTTGGGTTTTGCTGTGGGTATTATCTCAGCAGTTGCTGCAACTTTTTTCCAATTTGGGGTGGATTGGATGCAGCTTATTTTTGTGGGTATTGTATTTATGATTGGTCAAGCGATCGAAGGGTATATCCTACAGCCATTCCTTTTGGGCGATAAAATAGGTTTATCACCTGTTGCTGTTGTATTTGCTGTTCTTGCTGGAGCACAGCTTGGTGGCATTTTAGGTATGTTGATCGCGTTACCTGTCGCTGCAATTTTAGTTGTTTTATTAAAACATGTGCGTGACTTTTATGAGGATTCATCACTCTATGGACAAAAACATGACTTTATGGATATGTCTTCAGATCATGCTATACATATACAATCTGAGGATGTTGAAATTAAAGTTCGTCCAAATGCTGAAAAAAATAAAAAGTCTTCAGAGAATGAGTAGGTCATATCTAAATGCGTCAATTACAGTTAAATATTGAACCTCAATTAGATGCAAAAATTAGTGACTTTTCTGGTCCTAGTTGGAGTGGTGTAATTGACGCAGTGCGTCAATTACACACAGGGTTAATACAACAATTTTATATTTACGGAGATGCAGGTATTGGGAAAAGTCATTTATTGTCTGCAATCTGTGACTCTTATTTAGAATTGGGAAAATCTGCAATACATGTGTCATTACTTGAATTGCTCGATGCGCCTATAGAAGCCATTACTTCCTTGGAAAGATACGATCTTGTTGCTTTAGATGATATTGAAACAATTAGTGGGGTAAAGCATTGGCAGAAGGCTGTATTTCATTTAATTAATTACAATAATCAAGAGGGTGGGCAACTCATTTTTTCTTCTAGAAACTTGCCTATAGAACTTAAATTAGAACTTCCAGATTTACAGTCACGTTTAATGCAAGCTGTAAGTGTAAGATTGCCCGATGGAAATTTATACGAAGATCGTGCTGCATTAATTCAGTCAGTTTTAAATCGCCGTGGGATTCTTCTAGATCATCAGATTGTCGAATATTTGCTCGATTATGGTCCACATAAAACAGCATTACTTTTGCAAATTTTAGAAAGGTTAGAAAACTTATTAAAAGGTGAAAAGACAAAGTTATCGAATGCAACACTTCGTCAAATCTATGCCTTTATTGATGAGTATAAGTCAAATTAATTACTCTCTGTGGGCATAGACGCTGCATCTATATCATTTTGCTCTGTGGAAGGTCTATATTTGCGAATATATTCCTCTCGAATAGTATCTCTTTCTTCTTTTGTTTTTGCTTGTTGCATAAGCATACGCATTTGTTTTCTCTCTTGGCTATTCATTTGCTGCCAAGCTTCCCGCATTTTTTGTTGTTCCTCTTCAGGAAGTTGTGTAAACCAATCCATTTTTTGCTGTAACGCAGTACGTTGACTCTCTGAAATATCTTTTATACTTTGATAGCGCTGTAAGAGTGTTTCTTGTTGCTGTACCGTAAGCTCATTCCAGTTATCGTCTGTAGGTGTTGGTGTATGACTTTTCTGTGAAAACGGCCAAAAGTGATCAAAACTAGCAGAACTGGTTTGTAAAAATAAAAATGTACTGCACATCAGTACAACTTTTTTAGCTTCCATGTGAGTGAGTGTCCTCGCCAAAAACCATGACCATTTCTAAGTCTTCCACCATTTGAGGTGAAAGTTTAGTCGTGTTCGTATTCATCATTGTTTGAGTGTTTTGTCCCTTTGTAGACAACGTTGTAACATTTGGGAATACTAAGAAACCTGTTACCACCGCAGCCAATGCGAATCCAGTCATTTTCCATATAGGCGTGATACGTTTTGTTGGTCGCTCTATCTGTGTAAAAACATGTTGCATGACACGGTGTTTGTTCTGATGTGAGTGAGCCAGTTGGTCTAATTTTTTACTCACATTTTTTGCAAAATCATCATTATTATTCATGTGATGATCCTCCATGTACTGGATGTAAATGGGATAGTGTTTGGCGCAAGCCTTGTATTGCACGATGGTAGTGTGTTTTGACGCTACCTTCTGAGCATTGCATAATTTGAGCGGTGGTTTGAGTATTAAATCCTTCCCACGCACGCAGCATAAACGCTTGTTGTTGTCTTATTGGCAAGTGTTGGATAGCCTCTTTAATCTCTTCAATTGTTGCAATTTGAACCAATTCTGTAGAAGGCTCAATTTGATGCTCATCGGGAATATTTATTTCTTCATCTATTTCATCTTCCGAGCTAGATTTCTTAAAGAAAGAAAATAGGCTGCTTTGGCGTTTCTCTTTCCTGCGCCAGTCTTGTAGTTTATGATTCAAAATTGTATAAAACAGTGGGTACCATTCATCAAGAGTTCGATCTGGATAAGCACGATGCAAAGCAATAAATGCTTCTTGTACTAAATCCATTGCGATTCCTTGTTGATTTTGCGTCGCAGTTTCCATCATGACAAGTGCACGACCTGTGACATCTTGCATAAAAAACCTTAAACGTTGTTCAACAGATGCACCTTGCTGTAATTCACATTTTTTAGTCTCATTTGGTGTTCGGTCCATAGAGATGGAGTATCCCGTCATTTATACCCATCCTATTTTTAATATTAAACACTTAACTATATAACGTTAAATAGATAGGATAGGTTGACATGCTATAGAAATATTTTTTCTATTTTAAATGAATTCCAAATATGGTAAGTATATTTTATACAATAAATGCACGAATTTATTGACGTTGTCGAACCATTTCAAAAAAACAAATCGAACCTGCAATCGCAACATTGAGTGACTCTTGACCTCCAGGTTGTGGGATTGTTACGGCTTGAGCATGCTTGAGTGCATAGTTCGATGCTCCTTGTCCTTCATTACCTAAAATCCATGCACAGGGTGTTGTCAAATCTTGTGCATAGAGGCTTTGAGGTTCATGAGAGCTTGTGACATAAACAGGAATTTTAAAATTTGAGATCACATCTTGAAGATCAATATTTTCAAAACAATGTAAAGCAAAGTGTGCACCCATACCTGCACGTAATACTCGAGGTGACCAGATAGAGGCTACACCTTTTGTACAAATGATTTGCTTAATATTTGCAGCTGCAGCCGATCTTAGGAGTGTGCCCACATTTCCTGGATCTTGTACATCATCTAAAATAAGGGTATCGATATTAAAATTAATACTTTGATCTAGTTTTGGAGTATCGATAACAGCAATACAAGGTAGGGTAGTACCTAAGGTGCTAAGGTCACGATAGAGTACTTCACTTAGAATGAAGATATGACCTGAGTAGAGTTGTTGTATTTTTTTTAAGTCGATATGTTCTAGAGCAGACTCAGTTGTGAATAAAGAAGCGATTTTATGACTTTGTAACCACGCAAGGCATAAATGTGTTCCCTCTAAAATAGTCTGTCCGTGTTTTTTACGATAGTTATTTAATTCAATTAAAGCTCGAAGATGCTTAATTTTGGCATTATCTTTAGATTCAAGGTAAATGATGGACATAGCAAGCTGCAACTTAGATGTAAAATATGACCTATTTTACATCTAAGTTTTAAATTAGAAAGATCAGTGATAGCTTTCTACAAGTTGTACTTCATCTTTTGCACCTAAAATAACCGGTACACGTTGGTGAAGACCTGTAGGAACTACTTCCATAATTCTCATGCGACCTGTCGATGCGATACCACCTGCTTGTTCAATCAGCATACTCATTGGGTTTGCTTCGTACATAAGGCGAAGGCGTCCAGGTTTTTCAGGATTTTTCAGATCATAAGGATACATAAAAATACCTCCACGACTTAAAATACGATGAATATCACCTACCATGCAGGCAATCCAACGCATGTTAAAATCTTTACCACGGATACCTGTTTTTCCTTCTAAAAGTTCATTTACATATCGTTGAACGGCAACTTCCCAGTGGCGCTGGTTAGATGCATTAATTGCAAACTCTTGTGTTTGTGCAGGAATAGTGACATTTTCTTGTGTAATAACGAATTCTTTTAAATCGATATCGTATGTAAAGAGAATGACACCATCACCAAAGGTGAGTGCAAGCATTGTTGATGGACCATACATGACATAGCCTGCAGCAACTTGTTCAGTTCCAGGTTGCATGAAATCTTCTAAGTCTGGAATGCTTTTTTTAGCAGGAAGTACAGAAAAAATTGTACCAACACACATGTTGATATCGATATTGCTTGATCCATCTAAAGGATCAAATAATACTAAATATTCACCATTTTCTTGGGCAGGTGTGAATTCTTCAAGCTCTTCAGATGCAAAAGCACCCACATTTGGGTGCTTTTGTAAAGCATCAATGAACTGCTGATTAGAAAAGATATCTAACTTTTTCTGTGTTTCGCCTTGCACATTTTCATGTTCTGCACTTCCAAGAATACCGGCAATCGCACCTTGTTGTAAGTTGTAGTCGATCACTTTGCAACACTGCGCGATTGAATCTATGACACTTGCCAATTCTGGTGTTAAAGTTCCCGTTTTTTGTTTTAAATAGTGGGAGAGGGTTGTGTTTGACATAATGCGAATGCTCCAAAAATTGTGCAATTTTTTCTTGGCTAAATAAAAACTTGGCTATTTTAGATGAGATTGAGGAAAAAGAAAATTTTTCTTCGTCATATTACCAATTTTTTATACTTACAAGCTTTAAATAACGTGCTATGTTAACAGAGAATAGTCATTTCCTAGCGAGGAAACAGTCATGACAACAAAAAAATTTGATGAAATGCCAACACCGTCTGAAGCTATAGACTTACATGAAATTTCAGAAGAAAGTATAAAGCTTGCTTGGGAAGGTTATGCTGTAAAACCCGAGTATAAAAATTTTAATAAACATGATCTCATTGAATCAGTTCAATCTTGCAAAGAGATGAAACTAATAGATAAAGCCACTGAATTAGACTAAAAAGCGCTCAAATGTGAGCGCTTTTTTATTATTAACGTAATAGTGGTGGAACAGCTTCGTAGTTAATTTCTACTCTACGGTTCTCAGACCATGCTTCAGGGGTATGTGCAGGGTTAATAGGCATTTCTTTGCCATAGCTTACAGCTTCAAGTTGATTTGGAGCCACACCAATTGAAACTAAGTAACTTTGTACAGCTTTTGCACGACGCTCACCTAATGCCATATTGTACTCACGTGTACCACGCTCATCGGTATGTCCTGTAAGTGCAACATGTGATGTTGGATTTGCTTGTAAGAATTGCGCATGAGCTTGGAGGGTTTGATAATCCTGTTGAGAGATTGAGCTACTATCAAAGTCGAAATGTACAACACGATTTGCAAGAAAAGCTTTATTTTCTGCAGTAACACCCTTAGATGAAGCACCTGTGAGATTCTTTGCATCTAATGCTGCATCATCACTTAAACCGTTGGTATTTACAGGAATAGGTGCAGCTGTAGAGGGATTTTGTGTTGTTGTTGATTCTGTAGCTGGTTTACGACTTGCACAACCTGTAAATAGTAGTGCAGAAGCAATTACGGGGATAATTAGATATTGAGCTTTCATATTATTTTCCATGTCTTTAGATTGGTCGTCATCATGTTATTTAGGTGCCCAAGCAGGCTCGCGTACTTCTCCTTGTTCGCTTGGCAAATTCATACGAAATTGCCCATTCAATGAAACGATAGATAGTAATCCACGGCTTCCTTCTTGAGTCGCATAAACAACCATTTGTCCATTTGGAGAAAAGCTTGGCGACTCATCAAGAGTCGTTGGTGTAAGAATGTTTACAACACCACTGGTTAGATCTTGAACTGCTATTTTGTAATCACTACCTGTTGGTCGACTTACCATAGCTAGACGTTTTCCATCCGCACTTAGGGTACTACGTGCATTAAATGCACCTCTAAATGTAATACGCTTTGTTGAACCATCTGCAAATGTATAGCGGTAAATCTGTGGAGAACCACCACGATCAGAAGTAAAGATAAATGATTTACCATCTGGTGCATATCGTGCTTCTGTATCAATGGCTGTATCACGTGTTAAACGTTCAATCGCATGTGTTGCAAGGTTCATTTGATAGATTTCAGGATTACCATCCATTGAACCTGTAAATAACATTGATGTACCATCTGGAGAGAAGCTTGGTGCTCCATTAAGTCCTTGGTAGTGGGTCAAGACTTGGCGCTGACCTGTAGATAAATCTTGTAGATAGATACGAGGACGCTTTGTTTCAAATGAAACGTAAGCAATCTTTTTACCATCTGGTGTCCATGTTGGAGAAAGAATTGGGTAGTGAGAAGACAGAACAGTAAATGGCCTTTCGCCATCTGTATCGGCAATTTGTAAGGTGTAACGTTGCGCAGGCGTAGCAGAATTTCTTAGAACATATGCAATTCTGCCACTAAAGCTTCCAGGTACACCAGTCAAAGCTTGATAAATTGCATCACTAATAGCATGACCTGCCTGACGAGTACGAGAAGCAGGTGCAGTAAGTACTTCATTGAGTAAATATTTCTGATTATTTACATCATAAAGTTGGTAGTGTATTTGGTTGGTATTTGCATCGATAGCAGTAACTTTACCAACAACAACATAAGGAATATTGGCATTTTTCCAGTTATCTGCGTTGATTTGCCCAAGCTCTGCCGTTGCAGGTAGGTTTTGAGATGCACTCGTGAAGCGTCCTGAGTGGTTTAAATCATTTTCAACAATTGGATAAATTGTTTGATCTGTAGAAAAGGGCACAATTGCAATTTTAGGTGCAGACTCTGGCGCTTTTGCAATTTCTAAATGTAATTGTGCGGATGCTGTTTGTATAAAAGCAGGGCTACAAGATGCTGCTAAAATGACTAAAGCCAATACTGATTTACGATTCATTTCCATAATTATTGTGCACATATAATGAGGTTTTGAATAAATGATCTAAGAGTAACATCATTTTATCTTTAAGAATTTAAATGATGTTACACCAATAAACTATTGTTTTGCTGTAAACGTTGCACTAAATGATCTCGCATCGCGTCTTGCATCGGGGTCACTTGGCATTGGGTAAGGGGCAGCTTGACGAATAGCAGCTTCTACACTCGCTTTTACATCTGGATCACTTGAATTTACGAGTACAGAGGTGACGTTACCACTATCACTGAGTGTCACTCTTACACTTGCAGTTTTTCCTTTTGAACCACTAGGGACATCCCATACACGATATATTTTTTGTTGAAAATCATGTTTGGCAGAAGATGCAATTTTACGAGATTCTGCCTTTTTGTTTGCAGCATCTTCAGCAGCTTTTTGCTTGGCTTCTGCTGCGGCTTTTTCTTTGGCTTCTGTAGCTTTTTGCTTAGCCTCTGCTGCGGCCTTTTCTTTGGCTTCAGCGGCAGCTTTTTGTTTTGCTTGATGAAGCGCTTCTTGATGTCTGGCCTCAGCAGCTTTTTGCTTGGCTTCTGCTGCGGCCTTTTCTTTGGCTTCAGCGGCAGCTTTTTGTTTTGCTTGAAGCGCTTCTTGGTGTTTGGCTTC
>NZ_VTDQ01000028.1 GCF_015627175.1 Acinetobacter pollinis
GAAGAGACCACCATAACAGGCCGCTCGATCTTTGGGAGCCCCAAAAGAGTACTCACTACACAATTTTAAAAAATAAATTTTATTTAAATTATTCCATGAGCGAGGGGAGCTTCCCCTCGACCCCGAAAAGCGCACGAAACAGAGTGTTAAATACAATTAAAAGTAAATATAATCAAATAGATATATAGAAATAAAAAGTCATTTTGACGGATCAAACAATCCCTAGAAAAATATGAAAATAAAAACTGTTTCAACATTTTTTTATTGCGTTTTTAGTGATTCCTTGCATTGTTTCAGCATAAACTCGGTTTTGTTACAACATTTTTTGATGCTGTTTCTCAATATTTGCTGAATTGTTGCAGCATAAAATTTGATTGTTTCAACATCAAGCCATTTTGTTTCTTCATTTTTAGATACTGTTGCAGCATTTCTAGGTGTTTTTTATACATTTAATTAAATAAAATAAGCATCGTATGTTGGTGAAAATGCTATTTCCTAAATACTTTATTTATTAAAATTGATTACTTCTACTCACAATAACTTTTAGGTTATAGTACATTTTTATTATAGTTTTAATCTAAATATGAAAAAGTTACTTATTTTTACATTTCCTATCGTACTTATGACATTAAATGGTTGTGCAACTACACCAATAAACAATAGTTCTCAAGCAGCAACTAATTTTAAGAACTTACATCCAAAACAGTATAAAATAAATAATGTTAATATCCATCTAGTTAGTCAAGTTAATAAAGATGGATTCTTAACTAAAGATAATATTCAGCAGAAGTATATAGATGATCTTAATCAACAACTGATACTTCAAAAAAAGAATGTCATTAATACGAATGAAGATGTGGCATTGGTTAATGTCGAGGTAACTCATAAACGTGTCTTTATGGGAGAGGGACTAAAGTTTATTGGTGGGGATCATGTTGTCGGAGGATATGCAGACACGGTCTTTACTTATAATGTTAATGTTGTATATCAAGGTGTAATTGTTGAAACATATAGTATAAAAGATGCTATTTCGTACAAAGGTGGTATTTTTGGTAATCTTAAAAAAATAGCACGTGATTTATCAAGTAGTGGAGATGCTCAAGATGAACTTGAAGATGTTCAAAAAGCAACTACTGATATTGTTGATCACTTAAAGAATTAATAAGAGTGTTTTTTAGTCAAAATTACTAGCAAAAAGTGCTAAAACCGCTTAAAAAGAAGCCAACATATGTCTATGCTGGCTTTTTTTCTATTTTTAACGTTATATTAAGTTTTTAAGCTACTGATAAAAAATAATTAATTAAAAAATAGTTCGGGTAATAAAAATTATGTTAATTTTCTGGAGCATTACAGGTTTAATCCTTTTCGATTTTAACTAATAATATTATCCGTGATTGAGTCCACTTGATATAGTAATTATTATTGTATACAATGATCTAGCCAGAATGGTAGGTTGAGTTTTAACCTGCGGTTAAGAGTCATACTATCTTAAACAAAAAAACTCCTCTTACATTATTTAGTAAGATTAAATCCGTTATCTCGTAAGTATGCTTCTAATTCAACTTAGTTGTTGATTATTGAAATTTAACGGATTGATTGATGTCAAAAAACTCTTTTACCCAAAGCACAATTTTGGGATATTTACCCCTCAAAAAATTTCATATTTTACCAATCTACGGCTTAGAACCAGATTTAATTAAACAGTCAGCGAAATCTACTTTCCGTGACCGAGAAAAAATTTCTTACTGTACTTTATTAAATGCTCTTGTTAGTAGATTAGGCTTTAAAGGTGGATTTTCTAACTTTATTAACGAATATAAGCAAGTTTTAAAGCCTTTTTTATATGAAAATGAATTAAAGCAATATGCTAACTTAATTCAACCTCGCTACCCTAGTAACTGTTTAAATCTAAAGCATAAAAGACAAGATTTATCAGAAAGTTTATTCTTTGATAGAGTCCACACTCCTAAAAAAATATTTACGGGATATAATTTTCATTACGATAAGTATTTCGATGATGGTATTGGGAACTATAATTTTAATATTAAGGGTAAGTTTGGATTACAACAAGAACCATGGGATGATTGTTGCTCTTCAAATGTAGATTTAGCTCTTCAAAACCCAACACGTCAAATTCCCTTAAGAAATGGTAATGAAACTAGATCGCTTATTGATATTGTAATAGGAGCAGATTTTCCTTTTATTCATAGTGGATTTAATTTACTGGGCGATCAATTAGTTCAACCCAAAAATAAAGCTTCAATTTTTCGAATATATGATAATGATAAAAAGTCTTTAAATGAAGCACGTTTCCACTGTAATAAAAAAATGAGTCTATTTTCACAGCGCATTGAAGAAATAAATAAGGGTTGGGTTGACGTACTCCCTTTTAATGAAAACATTATTTTCTTAAAGGGCGAAAATGGTGAGTATGATTTCATATTTAAGAATCAACGTGATGAAGAGTTTGATCATCAAATTTACGCTCCATATTTAAAAAGAGCAGATATTCCAAAGTTTGAGGATGAATACCACTTTAATCGTTGGTTATACTTTGATTTTAAGGGATTTAAACAAAAAGAACTTCATGAGGCTGAAGCAAAATATAATTTTTCAAGAGGTAAGGCTCCTATTACAAGCTATCCGAGTGAGTTTGAATTGTTAAAAATGCATCTAAGTGATGATTATAAAAAAACGTTTAAAATATCTAAAATATCTAAAAGATTATCTGGTTTTTATAATGTAAAATTTAAAAATAATCAGACTCTTATGATCTCTAGTCTTATTAGCATCTCAGATTTTCAAGATTTTTTAGATGCAAATAGTAGCTATCAAAAAGATCGAATAGCTCAAACTAGTCCTAAAGGTGATTTAGATAATTTAAGTAGTGTCAATGCTGATGAAGATACTAGTTTACCAGTATCTGTGACCTGGTATGATGTATTAGCCTATATTAATTGGTTTAATCGTGAGCATCAAATTGAAGCTAGATTGTTAAGTCTTGAAGAATATAATGAGATCTCCCCATTCTCACAAATAATAAATGAAAATTCAGGATTAAAATTTTTACCTCAACAAATTTACATGATTAAGAATGGGGTACGCACTCCAATTGGTAAACCTAATCAAGAATTTGAAAGTAATTGTTTAAGTTTTTACCAAGAAAATGGAGTCAAAATTTCAGGTCATCCGCCTTACATGGCAGAAGAAAATTTTCAAAACCTCAAGTTGAAATTTACCGATATAAATTATGTAGAAAAGCATGATCTTCAATACATCGATTCTAGATTTTTTAGTGAATGGTTAGATAGACAGACCTCAATCATATCTAAAACATTAACTGGATTCTACAACTATACGTCTGTATTAAAACCATCTTTAACTTCCACAGGAAAATATAAAGGAAGAAAAACTGGTTTTAGAATCTGTTATGAATTAAACGATGAATAAAAAATAATTAGAGCAATATTTTCTGTATATACGAAAAATAAAATCCTTGCAAAAATCACAAATGTTTTTGCAATGGGTTTTATTTATTAAAAATTATAGGCATACCCTAGATATGAAAATAGTAATTAATTACCACTTAACTGAAGCTTGTAACTACAAATGTTTTTATTGCTTTGCCAAATGGCAAAACAAAAATCAAAAGGAAGTTTTACATTCAAAAGAAAAGATTCATCAATTAATGTTTGAAATATCATTATTACCTACTTTATTGAACGCAAAGTATGGAACAAACTTTTCTGGAGTCCGTCTGAACTTAGTTGGAGGAGAAACTTTCCTTTATAAAAAACAAGTGTTAAACATTATAGAAGAAGCCCGTAAATACGATTTCGAGCTATCCGCAATTACTAATGGTAGCTATCTTGATCAAGACTTAATTAGAGTGATTGCTACCCAATTTTCAATGATCGGATTCAGCGTAGATTCTATTAATGATGAATCTAATATCAAGATAGGTCGATCTTTTAAAAACATCCCTATTAAAAAAGATGAAATATTAAAGTCTATTAATGAAATAAGGTCAATTTCTCCTAATATTGATATCAAAATCAATAGTGTTATTAGTCAGATTAATAAAGATGAAAATTTAACTAATTTCATTAAAAAAGCCTCTCCATCAAAATGGAAAATATTTAAGATGCTTCCTATTATTACAAATCAGAATGTAATCGATGATTATGATTTTGATAATTTTCTAAAAAGACATAATAGTTTACAGAACATTATTAGCTCTGAAAATAATGATGAGATGACTCACTCATATTTGATGATTGATCCGATAGGAAGGTTTTTTCAAAACTCTCCAACATCTTCTGGATATAAATACAGTTCAGATATTATAATTAGAGGAGCTTCAAATACCCTAGAAGAAATAATCTTTAATCCTAATAAATTTCTAAAAAGGTCTAAATTAATATCAGGTATTAATATTTGATCTAGGATATTGAGCTAGCTTAACATAATGGACATTATCCAAACTCTTTCTTAATTAATTATTGCTTATCAGTAGCTTAAAAACTTAACATAATGCCAAAAATAGAAGAAAAACCGACTAGGAAGCATGTCTGCTTTTTTTAGGCAGTTTTGTCACTTCTTGCCAATAAAAACGGTTAATAAGTAATCATTTTAAGCTTTTAATGATTTCTCAATGATCAAGAAGAGGATCTTATCCGCGAAATTACGGATAACTCCTTGGATAAATCTACCGAGAATGAGATTTTTTCTATTTTAGCTAATAAAATGCATATATATAGTAAAATTTATTGCATAGTGTATAATTTATCGATCAATACTGGCTTCTGTCCAAGGATTAAGGACGTTGGTGTTTTTTTATGATTAAATCGCAAGATATCCTTGTACTCGTAAAGCTTATTTCCATTGAAAAACAATATATGGAATTTAATAATTTTAACTCTAACCTGGAACTGAATTTTGATGATTTAAGTGAAATTGAATTAGATGAAATTATGGAGTTAAGTGCGTTCTATAGTTCTTTATCAGTTAGAGGATTAGCAGAGTCTATAGTTGTTAGTAAAAGTGAGGTTTCTGAATGCCTTAAACGCTTAATAAAAGTAGGTCTATTAATTGTAAATTCTTCGTTTCCTTTAAGAAGATTAAATTTAGAAGAAATGGCTTGGAAAGTTAATAGAAAAGCTTTACTCGAATTAATCATTTACAGCTTTCAATATTTTTTCCACACAGAAATTAGCTCTGTTGATATAGGTATTCCTACTGTTTTTAATAATAATAAACTTTCAGAGTATTTATCTTATAGTTCTTCCTTACCTTATGTATGGCCTACTCACAGCTATCGCTCAATTTCTGGATTATCTGTCCAACCATTACATAAATCTGTACCTTATGCATCCTTAGACGATAATTTTTTATACGAAGTTTTTTCTTTAATTGATGTTTTTAGAATAGGCTCTCCAAGAGAGAGAAAAATTGCTGAAAATCTATTACGTGAGTATTTACTATGAATAATGCTTTAACCCAAATAAAAATGCTCGAAATCGTAGTTAATGCTCTTAGTGATAATTTAATAAAAGATATGGTCTTTATTGGTGGTTGCACTACTAGTTTATTCTTAGATCCAGATAATTTAGCTTTAGTAACAAGATACACAAAAGATGTCGATCTAATCGTAGATATTAGAACTACAACTCAATGGTATGAGTTAGATGAAAAAGTTAGAAAGCTAGGATTTAAAAACTATCAAAGTCCTGATCCATTTGAGAAAGATATTACTTGTCGCTATCAGCTAGGAGAAGATCTAATTGTGGATTTTATGCCTACTGATGAAAAAATTTTAGGCTTTTCAAACTATTGGTATACTGAAGCCTTTGAAAATAGAGTGACTTACAAGTTAAAAAACAATAAAATTATTAACACACTCAAACCAGAATATTTTTTAGCAACAAAATTTGAGGCTTTTCATGGTCGTGGTTAAGATCCTTTATATAGTAAAGACTTAGAAGATATTATAACTATTTGCTTGGGAAGATCTTTATTAGTTGAAGAAATCTATAATGCCTCACTAGAATTAAGAGATTACTTATCAGTACAGTTTGATAAAATAGCTAAACTATCTGATTTTGAAATCATAATGGAAGATCAATGTAGATTTGGCTCAAGAGAAAGAGCGCTACAAGTAATTCAAGCGATAAAAAAACAATGGCCGAAAGCATACTAATATATTCTTATCCACTTACTCACAATATTTTTTTACCTGGTAAGTATGGTATTGATGCGATAGGTAAACTGACTGAGAATATGAATCTTAAGTTTTTTTATGTTTTAGACGGCCACAGTAGCTGTCCAAATAGCGATATTTTAGTCAGAAAATTTCAAATTTATATAAACTCTTTAAAAGATATTTTTTCAAAATTAGATGATAACGAACAAGATATTCAATCTTTTTTTAATAATTTAATTTTAAATTTTTTTATAGAAAACAGAGGAAAGTTAATTCCAGCAGCAATGAGTCTTTGTATGACGATCTTTAGTTCGAAAAAAGTATACTCCGCTCATTTAGGTGATTGTAGGCTAGGAAAAGTTGACAGCAATAAAAAAATTTATTGGATTACATATCCTCATAATTTAACAATGAGTTTACATACAGAAATAGGAATCAAAGATATTGAACCTGTTCTTAAATCATCTTCCAATAATCATATTGTCACTAAATCTTTTAATACAAAAAGGTTAAAACCTATAAGTTTTAACTCGTTTGATCTTGAACATAATTATAGCTATGTAATTGCATCTGATGGCTTTTGGAAACTCCCAGATATTGAAATATTAAAAGTAATTTTAGAGAAAGAAATTTCAAAATTAGATGTAATAGTTGATGACACATCACTCTGGATAATATCTGTAGGCAAAACTATTTGACATCAACTCCTTATACTAAATTTAAGAAATGGGAGTAATCGCTCCCATTTTTCTACAATAAATCTCTATTCAGACTAGTTTTCTATACGAGATTTTTCATACTCCTGAACCTTTTTTAAAATCGGATAAAAATCAACCCCATGGTCTTTCATTGTTGAAATTAACGATACACTTACTGCTAAGTGAGACGTTACATAACCAACTTTATTGTAGTTTGGTCTCATTCCTAATAATTCAGCAAACTCTTTAATAGATAGACTGGCTTTACCAATCAGTCTTTGGAATTCTTCATAAGGCATGAGATTTAAGTTCAGCAATAAATAAAAGAGAATTATAACATAAGCATAAAACTTACAGTGAACACATAATAAATTGTGTTTAACAAATATTTTTATGTGTTTTAATTATCTATATCAGGTATCTATACCCTTAGGAGGTTTTTTTATGAATCATTTTACATCACCCAAATTATTTATATCACCAAAGGTAAAAAAACTATCCCAGTGATCACTCGATATATGAGCATAGCTTATCCCTATAGCTTTGAGCTGTCTTGCCGTTGCCAAGTATCGCTTACCCCATACATAAGCAACGATTTCACCTGTTTCGCGATGGTAGGTATAAATCAACTATTGTTTATTCTGCTTATTACCCACAAAAGTCCAAAACTCATCTACTTCAAGGGTTTCATAGTCATTCTGCTGTGCTTGGAGCTGATATTTTGATTGACTGAGTGTCTGTAAAACCTTACTGATGCTGACTCTTTCGACTTCTGCTATATCTCTAACGCTACTGCCTCGTACCATGAGTGTAATATTTTGGTTTTGATTCCTGAGTGGCAACCTCGATAGCTAAGTGCATGATCACCGATAAACTGACGTTTACATATTTTAAATTGGTAATTGTGCTTACCATCTACTTTTGTGCCATTTTTCTTTATACTGTCGCTAAGGCAGGTAGGACATTTGATTTGTAGCGTTATTTGCATTTCCCTATTTTATCAAATTCTTACCTGTCTTGCTTTCAGCATACTTTTTGAAACACTATCAAATATCTAAATACCAAATCGTTTCACCCCATGTATTATTTTCTATTTCAGGCATAACATCACCTTTAGCAAAATAGCGTTTTTCTACTTGGTGGGGGCTATACCAATCCCCTGACTCAGGACATCGATCACCTGCATAGCACTTCAAACGATTACTTGTTTCTTCTTCGTTATCAGGATGATGAATAATTTCCCAATTTTCACCATCAAAACGTATTAATTCTTTAGCTGATAAAATCCAAAGTACTTCGTCTTTTTCCTGAATTTCAAAAGTACTTTTAATGTGTTCAATACTTGGAACTTTCGTAAAGGTATTATTTATATATGTATACAGACCATCCTCAGAAGCAATATACATAATATCTTTATAAAATGCTCCACTATAGAAATCGCTAGTAATACCCATATCTTTTAAATTCTGAAATCCTTTATGAATATTTCCTTTAAGAAGTGTACCATAAGAGCCGAGGACAAAAATATTTTCACCTGTAGGACAAAGAATAATCTTATTTAAAGATGATGGAGTAATTTTATTTATGGTATTCCAATTTTCACCATCAAAAAATGCTAAGAAACCCTCTCCCCGATCTAAACCACAAACATAAACCTCATTTTTAGAAAAACCATTAATATCAATCAAATATTTTTCTAAATATATAGGTACATCTAAAGACATAAGCTCTTCTTTAGTTATATTTTTTGTTTCATGAAGGTTTAGGCTTAAATTATTCCACTCACCATCTGTATATTTATAAACTTTCCCATCAGCTCCACATACATAAAGGCTTTGATCAATGACTTTAATCTTATTTAACTCAATGTCTTCTTCAACATATTCATACCTATGTTGATCTGATTCAAATCTTTCTAATCGACCATATAAATCTAAACACAATAATGTGTGTGTAGGCTTATTATATGCAACAGATATAGTCTTCCAATCTTCTAAATCATACGAGCGCCATTGTTTTTCTATAAAGTTGTATGTCAACATTTTTGAAAAATCATCAGAGTAATCAAGTTCATCTAAAACTGATGCTAGATAAAACTCATATTTATCTATTGCACAGCCAGCAGTAAAAGTAATATTTCGCTTCATGTTTTTGGTCCATAAATGTTTGCTGGTAATTTTTTTATAGCTGTTCCTTTTTCATCGATTCGAACAACAAAATTAGGGTCTAAACCTTTTGATTGATGATAAGTTCTAAGCTGTATGGCTAACTTGGCTGCATCACATTTTTTAATAATTGAAACAATTGATTTAGCACAAATAACCTCTACTTCGGCTAGAGGTCCTGATCCTGTAGGCACTAATAGTCTTTTTAACTCATTCTCCAATTTCCTGTGTATAGCATGAATTTGACCATGTTCATTATCTGGCTTTGGAGTAGGTCCTTTCACACAAATAACTAATCCCTCTGCTTCACTAAGCGCACCTTTGATTTGACTACGCTCAGATCCTTTTCTTGTACCTAACCTAAAACAACGATCTGGAACGACATGGTGTCCGGTCTTCCCTTTAGGCTTACACGTATCAGGTTTGTATGGTCTTAATATACACGTATCGTCTTTAGAGTTTTCTTTGGTCTTCTCTCTCTCAGGCTTTTCTTCTTTTTGTTGATGACGTGTCTGCGTTGGATGCGCACCTGCAGTATTGACCTCATAGCGATTTGTTGGTGTATTCGACATGCCTTTTGGAGGAGGATGCCCCGCCATGGCAAGTCTAGGCTGAGGCAGAAGTTCAGTAACTCGAATACGAACACTTTCACACAGTTGTTGAATATATTTTTCTATCGAATGACTTACTTGAGAAAGCGTATTAATCAGTTGCGCTATTTTTTGTTTAAAAATCCCTGTTGCACGATGCACGTAATGGGTAAGTATTTCTATTAGGCGCTCAATATTCGATTTTATACAGCGATATGCATCTTTCGCCACTTGTGCCCATGGTTGACTACGCAGCCATCTTTCAGGAGATCGTCCCCAAGGACATGCCCCACCCACTTTATAGGCTACTGTTTCGAGGGATTCCATGGTTTTCATCAAGGAAAGCTTTGTGGTTGCTTTTGCCTGTATCGATTTAACCGTAGTTTTTAAAATAGAACCCAATTCAGGGATTAAACCAATCGCTGTCAGCGATAATGCCATGTAGTTTTCGGGAGTTTGGTCTTTTTCATCGGACAATGTGATGAGATTAGAAATCAGATCCCGAATATCACACACTTGGTCAACCACTGGTATAAGGCTAATTACACCTCCCACCAGAATCTGTGACAATGTAGGGTTTTTATTAAAATCGCCTTGTAATACGCCATAAATCCAACTGGATTTTTCCTGAATAGAAACAACCATATTGTGTTGATTAATGGTTTGATTATATTCACTTTGGCTATAGTAAAAAACGATCTTCTTCCACCAAGGCCAATCAGGACTTGGTTTACTTTGATCATATTTCAGGTATGTCCGATACAGTTGAGGTTCATCACCCAAGAAAGTGGCTAAATCTTTAGCACCGTACCAAAACGACTTTTGAACAGCTTCTGGATGTTTTGCAATTTCTTGCCAGAACTGACTATTTTGTGGTTGTTCCATGCCAATTCCTCCCTTAGTTATTCGTTGTTGAAGACGTATGCTTTAAGGTTTTAAACCAGTCCTCATTCGGACTTGCTTTAAACTGATGGTCGCCTTGATCTTCACCGTACTGAATAACTGCTTTACCTTGAGGAACGGCTTTGAGAACCGCTTTACCGCTCTTGTCTAATTTACCTGTTCTACGAGTACCATCTACAAATAGAACGTCAAAGGATGCACCCTGTACAGGCTTGCCGTCACTATGCAAATGCTCTAGCACTAAATCATTCGGTTTTAAGTTTACAATAGGGAATGTTGGAAGGACTGATGTAACAGGGGATGGCCCTGCAAATTTATGTTGGGCAGATTTGTAATCTGCTGCACCGTTGGTCACGAGGCTAAAACCAGATGGCGTGAGATTAAATTGTGTATCACCCACTGTAAACGTAATACCTTTGGTTGCAACAATATGAAGTGCGCCTTCCGTTGATGCAATTTCAATATCTTTTTTACTAAAGATATCTATACCATTGTTTTGAGCTTGGAGCTCAATTTTCCCCTGGCCTGTATAAATCTTGGCTTCTTTATTTGCTGCAAATAAACTAATTTTGTCTTGAGCATTTGCAACTAAACTCTGATGCGTACTCATATTTATATCTTTTTGCGCGGACTGAATAATATGTTGTTCAGCCGTCATCTGAATATCTTTTTGCGCCGAAAGTGCTAGAGTTTTTGGTGTAGCAAGAATCATCAGTGCCTCTTTAAATGCTTCTGCTTGTGATTCATCCTCTTTTTCTAATTTCCCAATGAACTGCTGAAGCGCATTTAATGCTTCTAAAGGCTCTGCATGATGTTGTTGAGCAATTTGATCTAAACCTTGTGCTGCATTTAAATGATTTTCTAAATGCTTTTTCGTTTCTTCTATACTTAGTTGATCTTTACTTGCTGTATTTCGATCATATGTCGAAAACATCAGTCCCTTACTTGCGCGAACAGCCCCATAAGCATCTGTTCTTAACTCAAAGCCTTCTCCTCGACTATCACTGGTCGCTTGTGATTTAGGATGACTGAGTTGCCCTAAATTAAGTTGACTCGATGCATGACTACTTTGTAACTGGGCACTAATCTGTCCATGAGTATCATCAAAACGCAGTTGGTTATAACCCGACCCTTTGATCTCTTGTGAACGTATACCACTTAAACTTTTAGTTTCGGGAAGCGGACCAGTTTGATCAAACTGTGTCGGGTGACGCTCTGCTTCATGCAAGCGACCTGTCACAAAGGGGCGGTCGATGTTGCCATCAAAGAAGTCAACGACAACTATTTCACCAACACGCGGAAGGAATCTGGCACCGTAGCCTTTACCTGCCCAAGGGGTAAGTACATCTACCCATGCAGAGTCAGTATCGCTTTGGTTACTTCCTGCACCTCCATCATGGCTGTTATCTTCTGCACGACTAAATAAGAAACGAACTTTAATTCGACCCCATGAATCAACATGAATCTCTTCACCTTCAACACCCACTACCTGCGCACGTTGAACATGCACTATCGGTTTATGTTGTTCAGGATGATACTCAGGCACCACATTAATCTCACGTCTGATGAGTGTTAAGGTATTGCCTTGGCGTTGTTCATCTTCTTGAATGTTTTTATGATGCCAACGACTCGACGTGAGTAATTCTTCTGCCTGTTTTTGAATATCTTTGGGTAAGTTGTTTTGGTTATAGAAGTGTTTACTTAAAATGAGAAAATCTTGGTCTGAACCTGTATGTAGATCTATTTCAGGGTGGCCATTCAGTTTAAACCAATAACCCACTTGCGCATCACGTACGGTACTGTGTGCAGTAAAGTATTTTGACTTTAAACGGTTTTGATCGGATAAATGGCTGTTCAATGCCTCAACTTGTTGATGGCTTGATGGTGTTACACCATCTTCACCGTTCAGATCTCCCACCCATGCTGGGCTTACATGCCAAGCATCTTCTAAGCTGAGTGTGGCATTGTCATATTGACCACTTTGCTCACCTAAAGATAAAACTGAACCTGCACCATCTTCTTGTTCTAAATATTGCGGTTGCCATCTTTGAACATGCACCGTACTTGGCTGAAGCTGACGAGAAGCCGTCAGGCTGGTAATGGTATCAAATGTTTCTGTCGCATCACTACGATGAAAGCGAATCAGTTGACGATCTAATGCTTTAAACTGGGCATTGGCATCAATTAACCGTAGTTTCTGTGCTTGGATTTGATCTTTGTTATGCAATACAAATGCTTGGCTTTCATCAATTAACCAATTGATCCCTTCACTTCGCCATAAACGGGTCAAAAACTCATATTCTGTTTCTACAGCACTTTGCATGATGAACGGTCGTACATCATAGGCTTTGCTCAGACCACTCATGTCGAGCATTAAACTCGATGCAAATAATGGACTTTTCTCTTGCCATTCTTTAAATAAGATCTGTGTAATATCTAACACAGATTTATTCATAAATACCCGACTATTACGACGCTTCTGCCAAAGGGAGGTTGCATCTTGAATTTTAAGTTTGTAGACACTCAATGAACCATCATGTTGTCCTTGTGAGGCTTCTACAATAATTCCTGTTGTTCTAAATAACTGACCTAGATCTGTAATTTGATCGACTGCCACACGGCACCCTATAAATTCTTTGAGTGGAATCGCAGGATTAATCGACAAACAAATGAGTTCACAACTCAGGCCTTTATTTATTTCATGATGGCCATCGATGCGTTGTATAAAAAGTTGTGGATTAAGTAGCGGACTTGAGAATTGAGCGTGAATCGCTCGTGTTTGATATCCAAACCCCAAACTTTCTAAAAGAGAAAAAACATCACTGATCATTAGAAAAAGTTATTTAAATAAAGAATAGATTATACAGTTACAACATAATAAAAATAAACAAAGCACATTATTTATTTTTTTAGTTGAATTAATCACATTAATTTAAAATTTCCCATAAAAAAATGCCTAACCAAAAGACTGGTTAGGCATACAAAAACTAAAAATCGCTAGAGGGTGAGCCAAATCACTTGACTGAATTTAGTATCGTTGATGGGACTCATATTTAAAAAGACTTTATATATATAACTAAAAACGCTTAATAAAATTATATAAAAACATATTTTATGTGATTAATTTCATATTTTTTGTGAATTTAAGATTATTTATCACTCAAATATTGAACGTTTTTTCATCTCAAACTATACAGGTCGTTCTGATTATTTAATAAACATTTAACCAGTTTTTATCGCTAAAGCAATTTATATTTAAGTTAATTATCGGACTTTTAATTTATTGTTCAGCAGCATTTTAATCAAACTCTAGGGATTTTAATTCTGTTAGTCATTAAATATTTTGGCCTTGGGATTTTTTAAAAAGTATGGGTGGAATTGTATAGGAGCCTCACTTCTCATTCCTATTTCCTCAACAATCCTTATTCTGCTCTGCCAACCCATTCAAAAAATCAATAGTTCTTTCTACAATGCAAGGAGTGATACGATCAATGATTTCATTCTTAAACTTATGTTGAGAATGGGGTCGAGCAATGACAATATCACGAAGCTCTCTTAAGCTAATAACAGAACTAGGATGCTCTACCATTGAACGTTTTCCGCTTAGATCCAATATCTCCCTTCCAAGATTTAATGCCATATCGACACAGTCAACGCACATTGCAGCAGGGTTAGAGTCAAAGTCCATCTCTTCGAGTGAGAATAATGAGGCTGTTTTAACCTCAAAGATCCATGGATTTTTCTTTGAAGGTCTCACACAATCATATTTGCTCCTTAAACAGCAGGGACAAAACCAATTGTCTTCATATCTGTTCCAATATTTCCCCCGCGTAGCAATAAGATGTGCAAGCTGATTGGCCGAAGGGATTTTTTTAAGAATTGGATTCTCTTTTAGCCTCCATGAGCTGCCGTTACCTTTAAATGGTACTGTATTATAAAGCAACCTATCTGGTTCATACCTATCAAATTGATGTAATCCATGGCGCTCAAAATGCCATTTAGCAAGTCGTTCAATTTGTTTGGCTGTTCTTTCTGAAGATTGATACCAATCTTGATTTTCAGCGGCAATTTTGGCAAATCTTTCAGCAAAATCCATTCTCATTTCAAAAATTGGTTTAGCGAGTTCCCACACTTGTTGGACAAGTACTGGATCAATCTCGTGCTCTTTATTTGGTGTGGGCTTCACAAACTCTGCGATCTCACGTGGTGAGAAAGAAAAATATTTATGCGCTTTCACTATTTTTTTAGCATCGGCATCTGCCTTATTGCAATCAAAGCAAATAACTGTATTGTCATAGGCAGATAAAGAGAACGCAGCCTTGATCGCAAATTTTTCAGAAAGTTCATCAGCCACAATATGCTCTCTTTGAATAGAATACTTTTCAAAAAGTTCTTTAACCACATCCTTCATATGATCATGATGCTCATGTAATTGGCAAGTTAGATAATTATTTTTATTTAACCTGACGATTTCTGCCTTAGTCCTTTTACAACAAACACAAGACCAGTTCACAGGGGTCATTACCCACCAACGGTTCATATGCGGACCACTTGCATTGAATGACTTAACCAATTTCAATGTAGAGTAGGTATGCTCTGAATCTATACCGTCTAGGTCTATATTAGCTAAATATGACTTAAACGCTTCAAATGTCATTGGTTCTGTCATATGTCACCTAATAGATTATATTTTTATATACATTACAACATCTAAAAGAACTTTTTCAGGATCATATTATCATGGCATTAGTTTAAAAATTAAATGTGAATTTTTGACTATCTTTTCAGTGTTTACATCATCAAAAAATAAATAATTAGCTATCCAACAGCTGCCGAGCGCAGTTGCCCCGCCCACCTGCCACGTGCAAATATGTCAATTTCCCGACACTAACAGACTACTACAGTATATTACTGTACACCCCTATTTATAAGGCTTTTAGAGGGTCTTTTTCCCTATTTTGTAATACTACATTTTACTACACAACAAACACTTATCCAGTCTTCCTAAAATTTTTCAGATTAAGGCTTGAATTTGATATATCACTTAATAAGTAAATAATTACATAACCCTTTATTTACTTTAATGGCTGATAATTTTATAGCATTTTATTTTTTCTAAAAGCATATTCATTTATTGATAATTTATTTAAAAATAAGTAGTTATTAGAATTAAAACACCTGATCTACTAAATAATAAATCAGGTGCGTTTAACAACTATTTAACACAAACATTAGATTAATAATAGATGTTTAATAGTTGTATTTTACTTGTTTTTAATAACATTAAATTTATTTGAAATAATTGATTCATAAGCATCTTTTTTAATAATTCTTTTACACTCTTTAAGTATTGATTCCCTAATAAAATTATTAATAGACGTATCACAATTTTCTGATAACTTTGAAACTGCTTCTTCAATAATAGATAATTCTTCATGAAATAAAGGAATAGTTATATTTCTACCTTGCTTCGTTCTTGACCGTTGTCTCGGAGACAAAGTATTTTCTTCAAGCTGAATAGAACTCTTATTTCTAGTTACAACCGTTCTAACTTCTTTCGTTTCAATATCTGAATTCGTATTTTGAATGAACTCTTGCTTTTGCCGTGCACGTTTAAATCTATCTAAATCCACCATTATAAAATCTCTATCAACATTTCATTAAACTCATCTCTTGCCTTACTGCTTTGCATTTCTAGCACTGATTTTGATTCAACAATAGCATCACGGAATTGTTTCCGATCACGCAATACCGTCTGGAGAAGTTTAAAGTTTGGG
Source organism: Acinetobacter pollinis (assembly GCF_015627175.1). GTDB lineage: Bacteria > Pseudomonadota > Gammaproteobacteria > Pseudomonadales > Moraxellaceae > Acinetobacter > Acinetobacter pollinis. The sequence continues at coordinate 16,336 of NZ_VTDQ01000028.1, forward strand.
TAATCAGAAATATATGAGCGAGCCTGCTCAATTTCACTACTGCGTGGATTTGTTGGAGCTTTATTTATAACAATGAATGTCTTTAATTCTTTATTATCTATATGTACTTTTTTCAATTGTTCATCTATATAGGGAAGAACATCTAAATCCAGTAGACTAGCCTGAGTGGGTATAATTAATTTATCGGTAATTAGCAATGCTTCTCTAAAAGCTTCAGAATCTCGTCCAGCTAAATCAATTAAAATAAAATCATATTCTTTAACCTCAGGCTCAAGCACATCTAAAAGATTTTTATGGGCAGAAAGAACATCTATTTTACTCTCACGATAATCATTCCACTTAAAAGATGATCGCTGTTCATCTGCATCAACCAATAAAGTACGCCCTTTATTTTGAAGTGCGACAGCCAAGTTTGTGGCAATAGTTGTTTTCCCTACTCCACCTTTTCTATTTGCAATAGTTATAATTAAAGCCACATCCTACTCCAGAGTTTATTTTAAACTACTATATTACAATTAAAATAGTTTTTAACAACTTGTTTAATACAAAAAACATAGATTAAAAATAGTTTCATAATAGTTGTATTTATTTTTATAATTAATTGTTATATAAAACAAAATTTATTCTATTAAAATGATTAATATTTTCTCTTATAAAATCAATATTTTTCATTTCTTTCTTTATTCTTAATTCGAGATCAGCATAACTCTCGCCAACTTTTGCAAATTCACCCGAGAACTCATTATCATAAGCAAGCTTTCTTGAAAATGAATTTATTTGTTTCTCAGTCAATTTAAAAAATAAATCTGGAGTATTTTCATTTTTATTTTCAGATAAACTCTTAGGAGATTTTTTCTCTTTAAACATGAACTTTAAACCAACAATAGTTCTCCCTTCTTTGAATTGTTCATAAGTTGCCTCTATATCTGTATAAAGGTTTATTTGTTTAATTGCTGGCTCTAGGACTCTCTTTTTAAATGTGTCTATACGAGGGTAATCACCTCCTTGAAGACCTAATCTAAAGCGAATATCTTGCATCATTAATACAGGAGTTTTTCCAAGTTCTCGCCACGAAATAAGGATCTCGTAAAGACGGATAGCATATTTACTTGTAAGCTGTGTAACTTGTTTTAGCTGGTAGCTTGTAAACTGTTTTTCTAATTTTGTAATTAATGGCACCACTTCAGGGGCAAAAGTTATTCTTAAAATTGCTAGATCATCTACATAGGAAATATTACTAACCCACCTGCTTTTTACTGTTTCTATTTTATTCGTGTTTTTATATTTTTGATTATAACTAAATTGACGATTAAATAAATTACTTACAGCACTTTTTAATGAATAATAAGCTGCCTCTTTTGTTACATTAAATCGATTTGCATATTCACTAGCATGTATTTCAAGCTTACTTTCCGATGTAATTCCTTCGCCTGTCTCCCTTGCTCTAATAATTGAAAGTAGGATAAGTCGTTGTTCCGTTACTTCTAAGTTGTAACTTGCATTAATTAAAGCGTTATCTTTTACAACCAGTTCATTCTTCACTATTTCACACCACCTTATTCTACGCTGTTTTTACACCATAATATATTATGGTGTAAAATGCAAAGGGATTGGTGGTTTATAACAAAGGGATTGGTGGTTTATAACAAAGGGATTGGTGGTTTATAACAAAGGGATTGGTGGTTTATAGAGCTTAGAAAGCAGACTATATGGTGTTTTCAGGGCTTCTAAAAGCATTAAAAGTTAATTAAAAGTAATAAAAGCCTAATTTTTAGATTTTTTAAGAAGATATTCAATGGTTTTTACTCAAGCTAAGTAAAAAATAAATTTAATGTATGAACAAAGGGATTGGTGGTTTATCTTTTATGTATACCCAAGTTAGAAAATTCATCATTTTTATAAAAACTATCGTTAAACTATCATTTATATAAAAAATCATGCAAAATCTTATTTTTATTATTTCACTTAATTTTTGAAGTCTAATTGATATGAGTGTCGTAAGAATTTATGTAAGAGCATCTACCAAAGACCAAGATGCAGAAAGAGCACTAGATGATCTAATTGATTTCAGTAAAAGTTACTCATCTAATTATTGTTCATACGTTGAAAACTTTTCAGGAACAAAACTTATTCGTCCTGAATTAAACAAGTTACTTAGTGAATCTAATAATGGTGATGTCTTGTTAGTTGAAAGCGTAGATCGTTTGTCTAGGTTATCCCAAGAAGACTTTGATGTACTTAAACAACAGATCAAAGCAAAAGGTCTTAGACTCGTTGTTGCTGATTTACCAACAACACATCATTTAGCTCAAGATGGAATTACAGGTGAAATACTTTCAGTAATTAACTCAATGCTAATTGATTTGCTTGCAACGATGGCAAGATTGGACAATCAGAAGCGAAAAGAGCGTATTAAGCAGGGTTTTTGCGTTCTGGCTATAAACCTCAAGGAAAAGCTCCTAATCGGGCTAAACACGCTCGTATTAAGCAATTATTGGCACTTGAGAGCATGACTAAGGAAGAAATTGCAAAAGCAGTTGGGGTAGGGGTGGCTACAGTGTATAGAGTGGCTAAGATTTAACTAGAAGAAGCAAAGCTAAAATATTCTAAGAAAGAGATAATCTTACTTCTGTCACCTTTAATTTCTTAATGTGACAGAACCAAGTAATTTAAAAACTGAACAAAATAGTGTTCAACCGATTGCTAAAGATTATAAAGAAAATAGGAATATTTCTACAAAGATTGAATCAAAAGAGGTGAAGAAAAATTTCTGAAAGTATTTTTTAGCTTGATTAATAGTGGTAAAAATAAAGTTAAATAGGATATATTTGTAAGAAGTATATACTTGAATTAATAATAGATTTATATGATCAAAATTTTAGGGCGAGCAAACTCAATTAATGTTAGAAAAGTTTTATGGTTATGTGAAGAGTTAAATTTAGCATATGATCGTGAAGATTGGGGACGTGGTTTCAGATCTACGAAAGAACAAGAATTTATTACAGTAAACCCAAATGCTAGTATTCCTGTGCTAATTGATAATGATTTTATACTTTGGCAATCTAATTCTATTATTCGCTATCTATCTAATGCTTATAGTGGAAAACACATATATCCAGATAATAATAAAACACGTGCTAAGATTGATCAATGGATTGATTGGCAGGGTATAGAGCTCAATAATAGTTGGACATATGCTCTACAACATATTGTTCGTAAATCACCTAATCATCAAGATATAGCACTTGTTAAAGAAAGTATTAACTCGTGGAATAATATGATGACTATATTAGATAAACAATTAGAGAAAACAAAATCTTATATTGTTAGTGATCATTTTTCTCTTGCTGATATTAGTATTGGACTTTCAGTACAACGTTGGTATTTAACACCTTTTGAAAAGCCTGATCTAACTTATGTGAAAGACTATTATGATCTTTTAAGTCAAAGACCGGCATATTTGAAATGGGGAAATAATGGACAAAATTAGCTTCTTAGTTAGGGGGGGCACTACTTATTTAATTCAGATAATCAATATTATGTTAATTTTAAATAAACTAATGAATATAATAAGACCAAACATTTGTAAAAATTATAAATAATCAATCAATTATATTAATATGTCCTGTTTTTGTTATTACAAGTGAAAGTGTGTTATGGGCATATATGATTATTTCAAATCAAATGATTTAATATCTAAAGTTGGAGTATTCGAATTAATCCAAACAGGAGTTAAACAAGGTGGAAACTCTAATGTTCTTTTCTTTAAGAAAAAAAATAGTTCAAAAGAGTTTGCAATAAAATTTCTTACAGAACAATCAAGAAGTCAAAAAAAGCTCAGAAGATTTATTGATGAATATTTCGCTCTAATTCAATTACCACCTCATAAAAATGTAGTAAAACAATACCATCTTGATAGTTTTGAATACATTGAAAGTGAACAAGAACCTATACTAATCTCATATATTATTATGAAAAGGTACAGTTCTAGTTTAAAAGATAGAAAAAATCTAGATTTTGATGGTTTTAAAATTTTGGATCAAATTGGAAAGGGGTTACAACATCTACATGAATTTGGAGTTATTCATAGAGATATAAAACCTGAGAATATTTTTTATGATGATGATACCCATGAATATGTAGTAGGTGATTTTGGCATAGCACATTTTGATGAAGAGTTTGTAGCTAAAGTTTCTAAAACAGATAAAGGAGAACGCTTGGCTAACTTCTCATTTAGTCCAGAAGAGCTAATGAGAATCGGTAGTGAAGTTACGCCAGCTTCGGATATCTATTCATTAGGTCAGGTTATTCAATGGTGGTACTTAAATAGTCCATCTAAAGGAGCCGGCCGTCCCTATTTTGGAGATATCAATAATCAGAAAGATGTTGCTTTAAATAAGATTGTTGAAAAATGTATTCAAAGTAACATTAAAAGAAGGTTTCAAAACTTAAATGAATTATTTGAGAGCTTAGAAATTCTTCTGAAGCCAAAGAATAGAGATATTTATTTAAAATGCAAAGATATTGATCATTTATTTAGAGCCTCATTTCCGAGAATTAAGACTGTTTTCGAAACTGATAAGGACTATGAAATTGATAGATTCATCAACAATCTGAATACAATGCTGTATGAGGATGAATTTTGGTATATGAATCTTACAGGTGGCGATAATACGTTTAAAGGTTTAAAAAAAATTGATGGTGATTTATACCTTTTAAATAATACTGAAGAAATTAGTATTGAAAAAATTATTGCTTTCTCGCATGACTCAAGATTATATAATAATTTTTTTATAATTTTGACTAAACCACTAAAACCTTTCATCTTATATGATGGTAACCAAAATAAGGTTGAGCGAAATGTTACAGAGGATTGGCCGTCTGATGTCGCCTGTATATATAAAAATCAATATATGGATGCTAGCTTATTTGAAAATGCTTATATTGAAATTGGTACGGATGTTGAAGCTATAGGACGAAATGATTATTCTTATAGAGAAAGAAATTTAAAGCCATTCGCGTATATAGTATGTCCCAAAGGAGCAGGCCCAAATTTCGTTATGGATCGATCAATTGTCACAAATATGCTTGCTAAAGTACTTACATCTAAACGGTTAGAAAAAGAAATTTTAACAGAATATATTACAAAAATTACTCCGCACCATGATCCAAGTTTTAGACATTTTGATTAAGCAAAAATCACAGTAGTAAAGTCTATAACGTGCATTATGTTAATTTTAGAAAAATTAATATAATGCACTGAATCTTACATCTATTTGTTTTTTGGTAACTTATGTTTTTCAAGAAGTATATTAATACTTTTACTTACTAGACTATTAGAAATACCTAGTGTTTTTGCAATTTCCTTGTGAATGTTAGTAGGCCAATTTTCTTGTGGACCAATAGGGGCATTGTTATAAACATCATTGATTATAATTGGAGTCGCCTTTCCTTGAGACCATCTTTTTAAGAGAATGATGTCATTATTCATTTTCTCAAAAGTTCCATTAATACGAAGCATAGATCCACTGAAGGATTTTTGCTGTTTTATTCTTAAAAAATTTAATAGCTTAATTATAAAAAGCTGTGTATATGACTTATCTTCTTTAGAGTTTTTGTGTAAAACTACCATTTGACGAACCACTCCATGGCAACGATTTACTAATGCTAATGAACGTCTTGATATCAGTAAACTTTCATTTTCATTTTTGTATATTTTTAAACTTGTCTCTTGTAACTTAGATATTTCTTTATAAAGTGAAGCTAATGCACTTTCATTTCCGAAAGAAATCAACCTAGCTTGATTAGCATTAAATATTAAATATTAAATATTAAATATTAAATATTAAATATTTAGCCGTAATCTCTAAAATATTTGTAGCTACGTGAAGGTCTTTTTCTATATTACATCCATTCTTTAATAACGAATTTATTTCTTCTATTTCTAAAGAAAAGTTGCTTATTCGTCTTTGACAATCACTTGTGTGCAATAATAAAAGGATTGTTTGCTGTCTTTCAGAAGCGAATTTCCCAACTAGTAGAGCAATAAATACTAACCCTAACACTACGACAAGAGTTGCAATAAGACGTCCGTATCCTATAGGGCTTAAATCTCCATACCCAAGTGATGTAAAAGTCACGATACTAAAATATAAGGCATCAAAAATATCTATATTCTCTTTATTTAAAGAATGGCCAGAAGGAATTAACCAAAAATACAATGCTGATGAAAAAATAACTATAAAAACAAAAATAAATAAATCTAAATAAGAGGCTCTCTCTACAAATCTTCCTATAGGAGTTGTCAAATAGGTCTTTTGATGTGGCTTTTCTAACTTCGGAATTAATGTTTGGTTTGTTTTTCAATATCGTTAGACACGTTTCCTCCAAAAAAAAATTATGATGAGGAATGTTATAGATAGTTCATCTTTAAATAAAGTTTAGGATACCATTTAGGAGGTCTCAATTAATATACTCTCATGTAACATAAAATCTCTTATTCGAAATTGATTTTGTAAGTCCAAACTTGAAAATAGTAAGCTATGAAATTTTTTTGTTATAAACTAGTAGTCTCAAAATTTCATCAATTTATATAAATATGTATAACATTCATCCTAGCGAAAAACTAATTCAAGCTTTTCGCAAAAAACCATATCAAGGGTGTTGTCCAATTCAAGCAGAGTTTTTATTTATTGGCTTGGATGCCAATTATGCTTATGATATTGAAGAACAAAAAATATTTCCTAAAGTTATTGAATACCATAAAGATGCTATTTCTTTTTGGAAAAAATATAATGTGCATCATCCTTTCTTATTAGATGGGTACAAAGGAGATGGAAGAAAATACCATAAAGAATTTTCAAAAATTAGGCTTACTTGTGAAGATTCTTCTCGCATTTCATTTATAGAACTTCTTCATCTCCCAACCACTGGTAGAAATAATCTAAGAAATACTGACCTTGATAAAAATCATCTTAAGTACATTCATCAAGCTATTGTTTCACAGTATACTAAAGCTGTATTTATCTCTGATGCTGTGTTTAGATTAATGAAAAAAACATCTACTTTTTCATGGATGCAGGATGCAAGAGAAATCGAGGGGTACAGTCTTAAAGTCTTTCATGAAACCTCTCCTTTAATCTATAAACATTTACATTTTTCAACTTATGGAAAGTTTCAAGCTCAGAAAGAGAAAGAGATGAAGGCAATTCATATGATTATATCTAAGATATAAAATATCATGTTTAACATAATAGCCGTTATACTAAGTAAAAAATGGGAGCTTAAAGTTCCCATTTTTTAAATTATTATTTCAAATAAAGCTTAGGTGAGCCTCTAAAATTCGAATTAATGTAGCTGCTGGCACGGTTGGACTTATTTATTATTACTCTATTCCTTTGAAAATATCGTCAGCATTAGCTTTAATATGGATGTTCTGGTGATGTACTAAAATATTCGATTCGATCATCTTTGTTTTTAATTGAACAATTTACAAAACCGTGTACTATTGCCATTTGTATATCACTAATATTTTGTTCACTTAGTGTTAAGAAATTATTATTTTTTCTTTTTGCTTCAAATATCTGAGTTGATTTTGCTAATGTTCCGCTCTCATCATTCTCATCTAAGGTCTGATACCAATTAGCTAGAACTATCTCAGTTTTTCTCCCATCCAAATAAGAGCGGTTTAATTCAGCATATTGTTTTGCATCTATATTCTGATAACCGATATATTTTGATGGAGCAAATAAATATTTATTTTCCACTTCATCCCAATACGCATACCAAGCTCTGTAATGAGAGATATTTTCTAGTAGCAATGTAATTGATTTATCACAATCACCATCTACATAAAGATCCAACTCATGATTAAAATATTCAATATTTTTAATTACTTTTTCGTTGTTAGTAACTAAACGTGGTTGCTCAACCATATCTATATTCATCTTATTTATTTAGTTCATTCAGTCTTTGAACTCATTGAATACAATTCAATATAGCACTGATTTTCTGTCAACTATTTTTTCATTCCTTATTTAACATAATGAGCGTTAAGCGAAATTGAAGCTATTAACTCCCATTTTCTAGTATTTTGGATAAGCTGTATTATGTTAATTGTAGAGAAACTGTAAAGTTAATTTCTATTGGAAAGATCAAATCTCCACGATTAGGTTTAGAACACATCAAGCCCCTATAACACTCTTAAAATTATTAAATAGTGTTTAAAGGAGACTAGATAGTTCAATTAGCATAGAGAGGCACAATATAAAAAATATTAAATAAGCTAGAATCCTTAGTTATTAAAAATTCTAGCTACAGGTTATTTTATAAAATAAGTTTATAAACGATCAAAAATAGATCCTTTATGGGGATGATAAATTTTTTCATATAGTTTTGTTGCATATTCATCTGTCATACCAGCTATATAATCACAAATTATTCTCATTCTCTCGTTTTTATGCTCTTTCGGTATAGATTCATATTGAGTTAATGCTGATTTGGGAAGTAATCTAAATGGATCAACTTTGAAGATTTCAAATAATTCAACAATTAGTTTTTGCCCTTTAAATTCTAATAATTGTACATTTGTACTCTTTATTACTTTACTATATACGAGAGAACAAATATGTTTTTGTAATTCTAAGTGAAGAGTATCCATGGTTGCATTCCATTTTAATAAATCATGGTTGAATCCAGGAACTTCGTGTAAATATATTTTCATAATAAAAGTTTGTACTAACTCACCAATAGCCTTCTTTCGTAAATAACTTTTTTTTGAAAATAAATCTTTTTCTAAATCAGAAATCGATTGATAACTATTTAACTCAAAATTTTTAAATAAGTATGATTTTTTCTCTTTATGATCTTCCCAATCTTCTTTTTTAACAAGCCCTAAAGAAATAGCATCTTCTAAATCATGTAAGCTGTATGAAATATCATCTGCTAGCTCCATAATAGAAGCATCTAAGGAGTGATAACTTGGTTTATTATGCCTTTCTGTTGGAGTTGAATATTGAAATTTAGTTTGATCACTTTCTTTAAATGGCTTTAAAACCCATGAAACCACTTCTTTTTCACTATCTAAATAACATTTTGGAGGTTTCTGGAGATCTGCTTTTGCTAACCATTTAGATGAAGATAATTCCTCATAGGAACTGCAGTTATTCACACTACTGTAAGATACAGGATATTTTAAAACTCCAAGTAATAATCTTCTTGTGGGATTTAAGCCATTTTCATGAGAATATTTTTCTAACTTTGTAAGAATTCTAAGAGTTTGCCCATTACCTTCAAAGCCTCCATAATCACGCATACAAATATTAAGTGCTACTTCACCTCCATGCCCAAAAGGTGGATGCCCCAAATCATGAGCTAAGCAAATAGCATTTATTAAAGCTGAAGAAGGTAGGATTTTTTCCAACTTTTTTTGCTTTAGCTTTTTTGAATAGTCTCCGAACTTAAGCCATTTAACTATTCCAACACCTATTTGAGCTACTTCCATTGAGTGAGTTAACCGTGTTCTATAAAAATCACTTTCACCTAATCCAAGTACCTGAGTTTTAGTTTGTAATCTTCTAAAAGCAGCAGAATTAATTAAACGGGAGTAATCTCTTTCCCACTCATTTCTAACATCGTTCTTTTTTTTAGGTTGCTTATAAATACGTTCTTCCCAAGGGTTTTCTTTCATAACCACTTAATACACTTATTTAATAAAAATGTAACTTTAATGATTTTTCAGTAAAATATATATAAATATCTGAATTAAATAAGAAGTATTTAATAAAGCGAACATCCCAAAGAACTGTAATACTTTTTTAAATTAACCGAATTTGAGAGTAGTTATCTAACCGTTTAGCATAATGACCTGTTATACGAAATTTGACTTTTACTTTTAAAATAAAAGTAAATCTATTGTTTAGATGTATTCTTTAGGATACATTTAAACAATGTACTCAATATATACCACCGAAGTCTTTGATGAATGGTTTGATAAATTAAAAGACCAACAAGCAAAAATATGAATACAAGTCAGAATTGACAGAGTTGAAGATGGAAATTTTGGAGATACTGAACCTGTTGGTGAAGGTGTTTCCGAATTATGTTTCTTTTTTGGACCTGGCTATAGAGTTTATTACTGCAAACAAGGGCAAAGGATCATTGTTTTATTGGCTGGTGGAGATAAGTCCACTAAAAGTAAAGATATAAAACTTGCTCTTCAATTAGCAAGAAAATTAGAGGAGGAGTTGTAAATGGCTCTTAAACTTCGTAAATGGGATAGTGCAGAACACCTTAAAACAGAAGAGGATATGCAAGCTTACTTACAAGCTTGCATTGGAGAGTCTAATGGAGATGCTGCATTTATTGCAAAAGCATTAGGTAATATCGCGAAAGCTAAAGGTATGTCTCAATTATCAAAGGATACAGGATTAGGTAGAGAGAGTCTTTATAAGGCCCTTTCAGGCGATGTAAATCCTAGCTTTGATACAGTGATTAAAGTAGTTAAAGCTTTAAACTTGCGTTTAGCAATTTGACAATGGAGCTTCATGCTCCATTTTTGATTTTGAATAATCAGTATTATCTTAAATTTAGAAAAACTTTAAATAAAAAGTGCTAATATAAATAGGATGATTTATGAAGCCACTGACAATAGATGAAATATTTATTATCAATAGTTTAATAGAAATTTCACCAATAGAAATCAATATTCCAGTAGCTTTAGATAAGTGTCACTCCATACCAATGAATGACGGTGGAATGGGATCTTTTAAAATCATTTATCCCAACGAAATATGCTCTGATTTTGGGAAACTTAAGACAGTAGGAACCGAAATTTATTATTCAGATTATGGAAAATATGTAAATATTACTTTATTTGTTGATGAAGATTTTATCCCTAGAGAAATAGATAGTTTTGTAGGAGATTTCTCATTATTAACTAAACCTTTTAAAATTAAAAATATTAAAAATATATATCTTGTTTAACATAATGGGAATTGTACGAAATTCGATTTCAGATAACGTGTATTATTTTGATTTTAGGAATTAATAGACTTCTTTCATAAATCACTTTTCACTCAGTTGTAAATTATAAATTCCTGCAATCAAATTGAATCTTAAGCCCAGTCTTTTTCCTCTATTGCGATAGCATCCAGAAAGAATCTTAAAGGTTTTTAGCTTGCAAAATACATGTTCAATTCCTATTCTTCTTTTATTAATTTCTCGGTTGTAAGTTTTCAATTCAGGATGCAATTTATAACCTCTTTTTTCTTTTAATGGCAACAAACTATTCCTAAAAAATAGTAGAAATTCCTTGATAACCTTTATCCGTAAGGATAAAAGCCTAACAGGAATCTGCTTTAAATTACGTTTAAATAGCTCAAAATCATGTACAGCATCCACGATGCTACATAGACTCAGTATTTGCTGAGTTTTGCTGTGAATGATCGCTTGTACCTTAAATGTATGTGCCTTTTTCTTACCACTATAAGTTTTCTTCTGTTTTTTTAGGTCTTTGAACTAGAGTTTCTGTGGTATTTACAATCACTACATTCCAGTTTATACCTTCACCTTCAGGAATATCCTTGGGTAAATTAAACAAACCTGATCGAATCAAAGTATCTTCGACTTGATGAACAATTCTAGAT
>NZ_VTDQ01000029.1 GCF_015627175.1 Acinetobacter pollinis
GCAGACACACAGGAGTTACTAGAACATCATGGGCATCAGATTTTATGGTTACCGCCTTATAGCCCTGATTTGAATTCTATTGAAAAGACTTGGGCATGGATTAAGAAAAAGAGAAAAGAATGGCAAGAGGATTGTATTGATCGACTCTTTCAGATGTTTTTTCATTTTTGTATGAGTAATTAGATTGTTTGACTATAGTGCTCTTCTAAGAATTAGAATAATAACTAATTTTAATCTAGATCAGTGAAGTTTTTTCAACTAAGAAGTAATAAAACAGTAATCAAAAGTGAACTGGCTATGCAGATATTCTGAACTTGCTTTTTATATTTAAATTTTGAATTATTCGCAAACAGATTAATGCAATTTAAAACAAATATTAGAGTCAATAGAGTTGTTACATCCATAAATCATATATAGCTCATTAATTTATAAGAAATAGTATCCTAATCTACTGAAAGAAAAAATAGTTATTCTTGTCTAAATAGAAATTAGCCTTAATATTCCAAAATATTGAATAATAATTCTTCAATTTATATATCTTTATCCAACTTAAGTTCCATAAATCTTGAATTCCAACCTTTTATATAAATAGTAGTAGGTATGAAATAGAATACTCCCATACCAAAATGGGCTACAATGGTTTATAGAGAGCTTTTATAGTTTAATTAAATATTTTTTATACCCTTTTAAATATATTTATATTTTTAAAAATACTTATATTTCAAAACTGTGCAAAACTTTTTTATTTTTCTTATAGCAACTTACAACATAGCACCACATATACACTTACCATCAAAAGTATGTTATATTTAGAAAAAATATATCAATTAAACCATATATGTATCAATGTAAGATATTCAAAGCATATTTATGTCAATTCTTAAATATTGCATGGCAAATATTATACTTTGTAGGCTTCTGTATAGTCTTTATAATCATCATTTTAGGTTTTTTCTCAGGAAGCTCAGTCTCAATAAGTGATCTACCACCAGCTAAAATCAACTTCAATGACATCCCAGAAGAAGACTTTTGGAAAGTCATAGCATTATTAGTATTAATAATCGCTACTATCACTGCCCTAATTTGCATGAGCATAGCATATCGCTGATGGAACCATTAAACAAAAAGCGTTTAACTAGTCTATTTTATATTTGATAAAAAACCTATAAGACATATTTTTTTAATAACGATTTATAAACTTCTCAAATAATATTTTTCAGATTTTATTTAAAATTCCTGCATAGCCTATTATGATGCTTTAACAAATTCAATCGCCTTTAAATAATCGTATATTTATAAATAAATATTTTCGCTACAAACAGTTTTTAAAATCCTTTTATATATACATTCGTAGAATCTAAAAATTTAGGTATAACTTTCATAAGTATACGCTAAATCTTCTATGAACATAAAAGTGATAGTTCATCGATTTACTCTGTTATATTATTTTATCTCATATTTAAAAATTTATTGTTAACCACTCCACTGAATATCATAACTGATATTCATTCTTAAGTTGACGAACTATGAAAAAATTAGTGATGTAAATTTATTCTTATTTTTAAAATAATAAGTTTTTGGATGAAATATTGTTGATAATACAGGCTTAGTCAAAAACAATATTTAAGACTAAGCCATTGTTATATATTATTTTATTTATCTACTGATGCTTCAGTTGTAATATTTACAGTGATCTTATCACTCACATTAGGAACATAATTACCTATACCAAACGCAGAGCGATCAAAAGAGGTTGTAGCGTTAAATCCTATTGCTGCTACTTTCTTCATTGGGTGAACACCTTGTTTGTTTAAAGTTGCATTTAATACAACTGGTTTTGTTGTTCCCTTTACAGTTAAATCACCAAAGATTTTAAAATGTTTTTTATCTTTGGTTTCTACACGTGTACTTTTAAAAGTAATATTTGGATATTGTGCGCTGTTAAACCATGCTGCTTCTTGAAACTCTTTATCCAATGCAGATACATTTGTATTTACACTGCTTACAGGAATCGTTACGTTTACAGATGATTTTTCTGGATGTGCTTCATCCACTTGGATATCGCCTTGGATATCTGAGAAATTCGCTGTTGGTGTAGAAAAGCCAAAGTGATTCCAAGAAAAGAGTGTTGCCGTATGTGCAGGGTCTATTTTATAAGTTATAGGTGCTGCAAATGTAACAGCGCTCATTAAACCCAAAGACAATCCCAATAAAGCTTTTTTATTAAACATCGTTTTATTCCATCAATAATTTCTTGTTTTTATCTTAACGGTATAAAATGTAAGAATACATTGTAATTTATAAAACGTTTTGTCCTAAAAATAGAACAACTTTTTAATATCTTAAATTATTTATGAATTATTTGAGTAATCAATTTGACTTACTTGTACGAGTACTTAAAATAACGCTTTTCTAATTATTGTAATGATTCCAAAGTTATGAATAACGATCAGCTTGAACCTCAAATTATAGAATTAGATAATTTGCATGAGCACCGTGAGATTGTAACATTTATGCGCCGTTCATCTCCGCTAAATACCTCACAGACTGCCGCTTTAGAACAATATCGTGATCTAATTTTGGAATATCCAGTTGGAGATTTACGCCAACATTTCGAACACCCAGAACGCCCTCTTACTGTTGAAATTGGTTTTGGCATGGGCCGCTCTTTAGTATTAATGGCTAAAGCAAACCCCGAACGCAATTATGTAGGTATTGAAGTCCACGTCCCTGGTATTGCTCAATGTGTGTATGAGGCAGGTATTGCAGAAGTAAAAAACCTAAAAGTATTAGATGCAGATGCAATTAAAGTTTTAAAAGAGATGCCTGATAATAGTATCGACTGTATCCAACTTTATTTCCCAGATCCTTGGCAGAAGAAAAGACACTTTAAACGCCGTTTTGTTGCGCATGAACGCATGGAACTTGTAGAAAATAAGCTTGCTCTTGGTGGTACATTTCACAGTGCTACAGACTGGGAACCTTATGCAGAATGGATGCTAGATGTTTTAGATAATCGCCCTCGTTTAGAAAATTTAGCTGGTAGGGGAAATAGTTATCCTCGCCCAGAATGGCGACCACTCACAAAGTTTGAACGACGTGGATTAGAATCTGGCCACAAAATTAATGACTTTATCTTTAAGAAAATTCAGTAAGTCTCTATAGCCCGACTCATATGTCGGGTTTTTTATGTCTTGTTTTAATCTGATTACTTAATACTTGATATATTTCTAAGAAATCTTTTTGGTTCTTTTGCGCCATCAAGCCCTTATGCAAACTTAGTATTGCATCATCCTGACGCAGTGCAGGGCCAGTTTGTACTTTACTAGGTATAAACTGCGTAGCTTTTTTTGCCGTTTCAAGAATTAAAGGAGATAAAAGAGAAAAATCTACTTTTTCTTGGGCAACAATTTGTTGTGCAATATCATAACAATAGTTTGAAAAGTTACAGGCAAAAACCGCAGCAAGATGTAAACTTAGACGCTGTTCGGAGTTATAAATATGAATATTTGAAGAAAGTGTTTTTGCCATTTCTTCAAGTGATTCAAGATCGTGATGATGGGCTGTTTCTATAAGTAAAGGAATTTCTTTCCAATCTACTTGTTTCTCTAGACTAAATGTTTGCAAAGGATACAACACACCAGCTCTAGGAAAATACTCTGTAAGTACATTGAGGTGAGTACTACCAGATGTATGTAAAATACAGGCTTTAAATTCCAAGGTCGACAAAGCGTATACCACTTCTGGAATCGCTGCATCTTTAACAGCAATAATAATAAAATCTATATTTGGATCTAAATCTTGGTAGTTATAGGCCACAATGGCATTTACCTTCCGAGCCAAATATTCTGCACTGTTATGATGATGACTATATACTTGTATAATATGATGACCCGCATCAACCAAAGCCTTTGCTAAATGATTGGCTACTCGGCCAGCCCCAATTAAACTAATACGCATAACTCAAATAACTCAAATAACTCAAAAAATAAAGCGCCATACGGCGCTTTAAAATATAGCTTAAGCTTCTGGTGCAGCACTGTGCTGTTCAATTAATGGCTTTAACTCACCACTTTGGAACATTTCCAAAATAATGTCACTACCACCAATGAGTTCCCCTGCAACCCATAGTTGTGGGAAAGTTGGCCAGTTTGCAATCTTAGGTAAAGTCGCACGAATATCCTGATTTTCTAAAATATTCACATAAGCAAATGGACGTCCAATTTGGCTTAGCGCTTCTACTGCACGTGCAGAAAAACCACATTGTGGAAACTGTGGTGTTCCTTTCATATAAAGTAATACGGCATGCTTAGCAATTTGCTCACGTATTAATGCTTCAGTATCTCGTGCTTGTTCAGTCATAGATAAATCCTCAATTATTTGCGTGTATTATACCCAAAGGTTGTTAATATCGCTTGTCTGACTACATCCTATTGTATAAGCCTTTTGCATAAACAGATACCTTTAGACGTAACATTTCACTTCAAATTGTTGTTTTTTTAAACTATTTATTGAGAATAGTATTATTTTAAGCTGCCTTAATCGAATTTCAAATGAAGCACTCAGCCAACTAAAGCTGAGTACCTCTATTTGTTGGCCTAGCTGCCTGAAAGGATACGTGCAGGATCTATTGCCTTTCCTTCTGCTCTAATTTGGAATTCGAGCATCACACGATCTGTACCAGAATTACCCATTTCAGCAATTTGTTGACCGGCTTTGACATGGGCACCACTTTTTACCAACATCTTACTATTGTGTGCATATGCACTAATATAACCATTGCTATGTTTAATAAGAACTAAATTACCAAACTCTTTTAAACCATTATCTGCATACACCACTTGTCCATCTGCTGCCGCATAAATAGGATCGCCCATTTGTCCGCTATAACGAATTCCTTTAATGTTACTGGCCGGATTGTAGCTCGCAATAACTGGATTATTAGATGGTTTAACCCAACGTAGGCCTGCTACTGTAGAGGTCGTTTGGGTCTGAATAGCTGGCGCAGTTGCCACAGGTTTAGGTGCAATAGCAGGTGCATTATTTTGAGATGGTAAAGGAATACTTTGTGTCTGGATTGGTGGTACACTTGGCGTAGAACGTACAACATTACTCGCGGTTGATACAACCGGCTGAACACCTCCCCCTTTTATCCTTAAATTCTGACCAACAAATATCGTATAGGGCGCAGGAATATTATTCATTTGTGCCACAGTAAGATAATTCACCCCATAACGCGCTGCAATACCGCTTAAAGTATCTCCAGCTTTTACCGTATATAAATCTGGAGCAGGCAAAGCACGCGTAGTCATCACTTGCGGTTTTGATGCACATCCTGTAAAAGCAAATACAGACAAGGTTAAACATGATACAAGCAAAGGCTTTAATGTTTGTTTATGAGTACGAGTAAACTGCTCTTTTAACATCTGCATTGACGTCCCTCTTCATCTCAATGATTCATTTAATTTTATAATGGGCTAAAATTACTCAGAAATTGTATAGTAAAACTGAACTGTTTTTTATTATAAAACAATAAGCCAACGTTTAATATTTTAATTGATCCTCAAGTTGTTGGAGAATATTATAATTTGTCGCATCCATTTGAATTGGAGTAATACTGACAAATCCATGATTAATGGCATAAAAGTCGGATACATAACCGGAATCATCGATGCTCGGTTCTAAAATAGCCTCGCCTGATAACCCAATCCAATACACATGATGACCACGCGGATTTATTTGACTGGTAATTGGTTTAGATTGCATACGGCGCCCTTGGTACGTCACCAATGCACCTTTAATTTCATCAATTTCAGGGATGTTAATATTTAAAATATGTCTCTCTGGAACCTGTGGCAAACCCTTTTGTATAAAATCTGCCATCCATTTGGCAGCCTTCCTAAAATTTCCAATTGAAAGATAATGACTCGGATCTTGTCCCACCAATGAAACAGCAACGGCTGGTTGCTTCATTAGTCGCCCCTCAAATGCAGCACCTATAGTTCCCGAATATAAAATATCATCACCTAAATTTGCTCCACTATTAATTCCACTGACGACGAGATCAAATTCAAAATCAAACAACCCATTCATTGAAAGATAAACACAGTCCGCAGGTGTACCATTGACAGACCAAATATCTGGCATAATTTCAATTGGACGTAATGGTCGATCCAAAGTTAAGGCACTTGAGAATCCACTTCTTTCCGATTCTGGTGCAACAATAACTACGCGACCTAAAGGCTTTAACGCTTCTGCTAAAGCTTGAATACCGGGCGCAAAAACACCATCGTCATTTGAAACTAGGATATTCATTTAAATCTATTTCACTCTCTTTTTACCGGCTAGGCATTGATAAATATTATTTTTCCATTAAAGGATGGATTCCCATATAACACCATGGGGCTCCTTTCCACAAAGACTTTAAAATCTGTATGATTCAAATAGTCAAAACCTTATACCCTATAATGACTGAAATATTTATAAGGCTAGTCATTCTAGTATTATATGATCAACTACAGTTTGTGAACCCACAATACAAAGTTGATTTTTTATGTCAGTTTAAGCAGATCAACTATAATTCTATATATTATTATTCATCGTAAAGCATTCAATGCTCTCGTCTATACCACATGCTTGTCTTAAGCAAGGTTATTCACTCTAATATTATAAATTATAAAGCAACAAATATGTATTAAAAGTCACAAAAAAATAGCAATGTTTTATAAGGGTCACATCCTAACACATAGGAAAATTTATATAGCGCCTATATGGCTTTTCACTCATCTCAACACAATATGAATAAAGATATATTTCATTCATTTTATACACCTTTTATACAGTTTATTGCTTTCATTATTAGAAAATTTGTTTAACATCCTAAGTATGTTGAAAAAACTAATGTTTAAAACCTTATGATGATATCCCAAATAAGTAAACGCCTCCTGACAGTATTATTTGCAGGTCTGATTGCGACTACAGCTTCTACGCTCACTTTAGCAAAAGAAAAAAAATCGAATGATGATGCAACAAATATCGATGTTACACCGAATCAAGGTGGTGTAACACAAGAGGAACTTGCAGCGATATATGTTTTATCTGAAATTTGTCCAGGTTACGGTTTTAAAAAAGATGAAGCATACCAATCTGGCTATGCAGAACTTGTTAAAGAAAATATGCCTGGTATACAAGACCCTGTGCGTGCCTTACAAATTCGAGCAAAACAAAAAGATTTTAAACCATTTTTAACTCAAGCACGCGCTGATGCAAAAAAAGCGGGTGACAATCAAAATAAAGAAATATGTAAAGAAATTACAACGCTAAGTAAAGGTTCATAACTCCTTTACAATACAATGTAAAATAAGTGTGTACTGCATATGGCAGTCCACTTATGTTTAACCTAAAATGCAAATTCACATAGACGCTAACCATTGGAATGACCCTAAATGAGCAGAAAAAGTACCTTTGCTGCCCTTCTCCTTTTACCTTCATTTAGCTTTGCAGCAACTGTCTTATCTTCGCCACCGGAATTAGATAACAAGTCGTATGTCTTAATGGACTACCAAACGGGTCAAATTTTAGCAGCGAAAAATGAGAACGAAAAACTCGCACCTGCGTCCATGACAAAAATGATGACAAGCTACATCGTGGAGCAAAAACTTCTTAAAGGACAACTTACAGAAAATGAAAATGTCCGTATGAATGAAGATGCATGGTGTCGTGGCAACAGATCCGAATCATGTATGTTTGTCCCACTCAATGGGACTGCAACTGTTATGCAAATGCTACGAGGAATCATTATTCAATCTGGCAATGATTCAGCAAAAGCAATGGCTGAACACATCGCTGGAAATGAAGGTACCTTTGCCTACATGATGAATCAAGAGGCAAAACGGATTGGTATGGTTAATACCAACTTCGTAAACTCTACAGGCTTACCAGCAGATGGACATTATTCTACTGCAAAAGATATGGCTGTTTTAGCACAACATATTATTCATGATAGTGCAAAATATTATCCGATCTATTCTGAAAAAGAATTTACTTTCAATAATATTAAACAAGGTAACCGTAACCCACTTCTTTACACAGACCCTACCGTAGATGGATTAAAAACAGGACACACAGATGAAGCTGGTTATTGTTTAACCACATCTAGCAAACGTGGTCCAATGCGATTAATTACTGTCGTTTTTGGTGCACCAAGTATTAACGCACGTGCAACTCAAACACGTGAACTTCTCGCGTGGGGCTATGCAAACTATGAAACTGTAAAAGTTAAATCTGCAGATCAGTCATTAAAGAATGTAAAAGTTTGGTTTGGTACAAAAAATGAAGTACCTGTAGGTCTTGCTGAAGACTTCAGTGTAACAATGCCAAAAGGCCAAGCAAGTGACATTAAAACAGATTTACAGATTTCACAGTCAATTAATGCGCCATTACAAAAAGGTCAAGTCATAGGTAAGTTAGTTGCATCACTAGATGGCAAGGTTATTTCAGAAAAACCTGTGGTTGCTCTAGAAGCAATTGAAGAAGCAGGTTTCTTCTCTCGAATGATTGATCATATTAAACAATTCTTTAGCAACCTTCTTTAAACTTAAAATAATTTTAAGTTTTCGGTAAGAAACATAGCATCATGCATTCAAATTGCGTAAAATACGTTTTTTGAATCATGATGCTTCTTTTTTATGGCA
This sequence comes from Acinetobacter pollinis, assembly GCF_015627175.1. Lineage (GTDB taxonomy): Bacteria > Pseudomonadota > Gammaproteobacteria > Pseudomonadales > Moraxellaceae > Acinetobacter > Acinetobacter pollinis. The sequence continues at coordinate 8,694 of NZ_VTDQ01000029.1, forward strand.
ATTGACTGGACTGCACACGTTACTGTTGCAACAGTAATTAAAGAATCTGATCGTTATCTGTTTGTCGAAGAACATTCAGAGGGATTTGTGCATACGGTATATAACCAACCTGCTGGTCATGTTGAATGTGGTGAAACACTCATCGATGCTGCCATTCGAGAAACGTTTGAAGAAACAGGCCACACCGTAGAAATAGACCATCTGATTGGTATTTATACTTACCGCCCTCCTATGGTACCGCACAAAACTTTTTTTCGTTTTTGCTTTGCAGCACATATTGTCAAAACTGCTATTGACCCTGTTTTAGATAAAGACATCGTCAACACCACATGGTTTTCTTTAGATGAACTCGATGAGTCTGCACGTGCTCGCAGCCCTTTAGTGAATCAAGCTATTAAAGATTTTGAAGCAGGAAAGAAGTATCCCCTTTCAATTATTCATGAACATCCTTTCACTCCCCTTTTAACTCCAAATTTGGATGCCTAGTCATATGCAACAACGCGTCATCGTCGGTATGTCAGGTGGTGTAGACTCTTCAGTTTCCGCTGCTTTATTACTTCAACAAGGATATCAAGTTGAAGGTCTTTTCATGAAGAATTGGGAAGAAGATGATGGAACGGAATATTGTACTGCACTCGAAGATCTTGCAGATGCTCAAGCCGTTGCAGATAAACTGGGAATTAAATTACATACAGCAAACTTTGCAATGGAATACTGGGATCGTGTTTTTGAACATTTCCTTGCAGAATATGCTGCTGGTCGCACGCCAAACCCAGACATTCTATGCAATAAAGAAATTAAATTTAGAGCATTCATTGATCATGCATTGACTCTTGGTGCAGATTTCATTGCAACAGGTCACTATACACGTCGTGGTCAAACACAAACGAATAGTTATGGCGATCAATATGCCCCACTTTTACGTGGTCTAGATAATAATAAAGATCAAAGTTACTTCTTACACGCCGTACACGGACGTGAAATTAACAAAACCCTATTTCCAGTAGGCGAAATTGAAAAGCCAGAAGTAAGACGTATTGCTGAAGAGCTAGGCCTTGCAACTGCTAAAAAGAAAGATTCAACAGGTATATGTTTCATTGGAGAACGTCGCTTCAATGATTTCCTTAAGCAGTATTTACCCGCTCAGCCAGGTAAAATTGTTTTAGAAAATGGTGAACCCGTTGGTGAACATCATGGCTTGATGTATTATACGCTGGGTCAGCGCGGTGGTATTGGCCTAGGTGGTATGAAAAATGCACAAGAAGGTGCATGGTTTGTGCTACATAAAGATATTGCAGGAAATCGATTAGTTGTTGGACAAGGACATGAGCATCCGTTAATGCAAAGTACAACACTATGGAGCAAGGACATTGACTGGGTTGCAGGTGAACAACTTATTCCAGAAGAAGGTCTGCGTTGCACTGCGAAAACACGTTACCGTCAGCCTGACCAAGCATGTACTGTCTTTAAAGATGAGAGCTGTACAAATGGTCTTCGTGTTGTCTTTGATGAGGCTCAACGCGCTGTTACACCGGGTCAAAGTGTCGTATTTTATACAGATGAAATTTGTTTAGGTGGCGGGGTTATTCTCCATACAGATGCACCAAAGCCAAGTTTTTTATAGCATCAAGAGGAAACATAAGGCATGGTTGATATACCCTTTCAACAGCCTAAAGACTTAACCCGTCGTCAGAATCGACTTTTGGCGTTAGCTGGCGTATTTCAAGCTGCTCAGCTAACCCATATGACTGCGATGACAGGTTTAAGCAAAATGAATGAGAATGGCACATTCTATTTTGAACAACTCATTAAAGCCAGTCTGAATATTCGTCCAACTGACCTCGAACAAGGAAAAGTCTTAAATACGTTAGACTTTTTCCATGAAATCAATGATCTTACACTTGGTTTAAAAAATTTAGAGGACAGTATTCATATTCCTTTTAATAAAAGGACAATTCGTAAAATACCCAAGCTTCCTGTAGCGCGCCTTCCAACCAGTTATGCCCTTTCACTTCTGCAATTAGAAAAAAAAGTATATCAAAATCCACAATTTGTAAAAATAATTAATCAGACTCAAGAAAAAATATTAAAACAACTCTCTTTCTTTGATTACAACTATATGCACCCTAGTATTATTGCAAATCTCGCGCAAGCTTATCTAGAGACTGCAGCACAAATTGAACCACGTATTTTAGTCCGTGGAAATCCCGAAGCATTCAAAGATAGTCAGCATACCAATCGAATTCGTGCATCTTTATTTACTGGCCTACAAATGGCACATTTATGGCGTCAGGTCGGTGGTCGCTCTATACAACTTGTTTTTGGAAAAAATAAGATTGTTAAAGATATCCATACTATTGCACGTACACAATTTCAACTTTTAGAGAAGTAACCACTTTCAAGTGTTTGCCCCCATTTCAAAGGAAACCTTATGAACGCTTTAACTGCTCTTTCACCATTAGACGGACGTTATGCTAGCAAGTGCGATGCTTTACGCCCTTACCTATCTGAGTATGGCCTTATTCATGCACGTGTTACAGTTGAGATTCGTTGGTTGCAAGCTCTCGCAAAACATGACGAAATTACAGAAGTAAAAACATTCACTGACTCGACCAACCAGTTTTTAGATGCAATTGTTTCTGACTTTTCAGAAGAAGATGCTTTACGTATCAAAGAAATTGAACGTACAACAAACCATGATGTAAAAGCTGTTGAATATTTTCTTAAAGAAAAAATTGCACATCTTGATGAGCTTAAAGACTCAGGTGAATTCATTCACTTTGCATGTACTTCAGAAGATATTAACAACTTGTCACATGCGCTTATGCTGAAACAAGGCCGTGATGTTCTGATTCAATCGATGAAAGAAATTTTAAATGCAATTTCAACACTCGCAAAAACACACGCTAGTCAGCCAATGCTTTCTCGCACACATGGACAAACTGCAAGTCCAACAACATTAGGGAAAGAATTTGCTAACGTTGCATACCGCTTAGCACGTCAAATTAAGCAGTTCGAAAACGTAGAACTACTTGGTAAAATCAATGGTGCTGTAGGTAACTATAATGCACACCTCTCTGCTTATCCAAACATTGACTGGGAAGCACATGCTCAAGCATTTGTAGAATCTCTAGGCTTAAGCTTCAACCCATATACCACTCAAATCGAACCACATGATTACATGGCCGAGTTGTTTGATGCATTACGTCGTTTCAACACGATTCTCATCGACTTCAACCGCGATGTTTGGGGTTATATCTCTTTAGGCTACTTCAAACAACGCCTGAAAGAAGGTGAAGTTGGATCATCTACTATGCCACATAAAGTAAACCCTATTGATTTTGAAAACTCAGAAGGTAACCTAGGAATTGCGAATGCTGTACTTGCACATCTTGGCGAAAAACTTCCTATTTCACGCTGGCAACGTGACTTAACTGACTCAACTGTATTACGTAATATGGGTGTTGGTTTTGCACAAAGCTTAATTGCATTTGAAGCATGCTTAAAAGGCGTAGGTAAACTAGAATTAAATGCACAATGCCTTCTAGAAGATCTTAATCAGTCTCAAGAAGTTCTTGCAGAGCCAATTCAAACTGTAATGCGTCGTTATAATGTTGAAAAACCATACGAAAAATTAAAAGCACTTACTCGTGGTCAAGCAATGACTCGTGAAATGATGGTAGATTTTGTCAATGGAACAGAGCTAACTCAAGTTCCGGCTGAAGAACGTGCTCGTCTTGCTGAGCTTACTCCTGCAACTTATACTGGTAATGCAGAAGATCAAGCACAACAAATCGATAAACATATTCAAAATATCAAGTCATAAAACTGATCCAAAGGCTGAGTCAATTTATGGCTCAGCCTTTTTTATGTTTTCATTAAAACTATAAACTTTATTCTTTTGTCTGTTTTAAATACAATTTATTTAAATTAAATTTAAACTCATTATATAAAACTTGCTAATATACAAACACAATTAAGCGAAATGAATGAACGCTTAAGCACTGTAAATGAATTTATGGTGTCAATAAGTAATAGGTTATGGATATTAAAAAGGATCATTTAATGAAGGCAAAAAATATCTTTCTTGCGGGATTTGCGGGGCTAACTCTTTGTGCAACTGCAAGTGCAGCGACACTTACAAGTAAACCATATGGTACAACGCAAGATGGGAAAGCTGTTGAACAATACACCATGACCAATAAAAATGGTGTGTCAGTATCATTTATTAGCTTTGGTGGTGTGATTACACAAATTATTACCCCCGACTCAAAAGGTCAAAAAGAAAATATTGTTTTAGGATTCGATAACTTACATGGATACGAAGTAACAGATACCAAAGAAGGCATTCATTTTGGTGCTTTAATTGGACGTTATGCGAACCGTATTGGTCAAGGAGAGTTTCAACTCGACGGTAAAACATACCAACTAGAAAAAAATAATGGACCAAATACACTTCATAGTGGAAATCCAGGCTATGACAAACGTGTATGGGATGTAGAACCAACCATTAAAACAGGTTCTACTGTACAGGCTGTACTCAAGTTAACCAGTCCTGATGGCGACCAAGGTTTTCCAGGTCAATTAAACGTTGAAGTGATCTATAGCTTATCAGATAACAACGAATTCAAAATTGAATACAAGGCGACTACAGACAAACCTACTGTTGTGAACCTTACAAATCACAGCTATTTCAATCTTTCTGGTGTAAAAAATAGTCCGTACGGCGTATTAGACAACCTTGTACAACTAAATGCAGATCATACACTTACTACAGACGAAAATTCACTTCCAACAGGAAAGCTTGCACCTGTTGCAGGTACACCTTTTGACTTTAGAAAACTTAAAACAATTTCTAAAGATATTCGTCAGGGCAATGAACAGTTGGCATATGGCTATGGCTACGATCAAACATGGGTATTAAAGCAAGAGAATTCCAATAAACTTGTGAAAGCTGCTTTAGTTGTCGATCCTAAATCTAAACGCACCTTAGAGATCTCTACAACACAACCAAGTATTCAGTTCTATACTGCCAATCACCTATTAGGTAATGTAATTGGTGCCAATAATACGCTTTATCGTCAAGCCGATGCGTTTGCATTAGAAACGCAGCACTACCCTGACAGTCCAAACAAGTCGAATTTCCCTTCAACTCGCTTGGAACCAGGACAAACTTATGACAATGTCACAATCTTTAAGTTTGGTACAACAAAGTAATTAAAGTACACCGATGATGAGCTAGCTATTAGCTCATCATCTATATTTCTTCGTACTATAAATAGAACAATATGTTTTATCCATACCATTTAATCAGTATAAAAAAAATATAAAAATAGACAATAAGAAATAAATAATGATTGAGAGTAATTATGAAAACCTACTTACATCGTAGTGAAGATCGTGGCCATGTCCAAGCAGGTTGGTTAAATACCTATCATAGCTTCTCTTTTGGAAATTGGTATGACCCACGTTTTATGGGTGTGAGTGCATTACGCGTCATTAATGATGATACGGTTGCTCCACATAATGGTTTCGGAACGCATCCACACGATAATATGGAAATTCTGACTTGTGTTTTATCAGGCACAATTACTCATAAAGACAGCATGGGTAATGAAGGTCATATTCGTGCTGGTGAATGGCAGTTAATGAGTGCAGGTACTGGCGTTAGACATAGTGAAATTAATGATCAGGACACTCCTGTACACCTATTACAAATATGGATTCAACCCAATATCAAAAATGCAGCTCCGACTTATCAGCAGATTAAATGTGATCCACGCGAGCATCCAAATGAGTGGCATATCATTGCAGGGCCAAATGACAATGCACCGATGCATATTCGTCAAAATACGGAAGTCAAAACAGCTCATTTAAAACAAAACTCTAGATTGGATGTTAAATCTAACCACGGTTTAAATTATGTACATATTATTTCAGGTAAAGTAAGTATACATAACGAGATTCTTTCTACTGGAGATGCTTTAGCTTTTACAGACCTTTCAGAAATTATTGCTCTAGAAGATACTCAAATGATCTGGTTTGATTTACCTAAAGTATAAACTTGGATGGGAGGTATAACATCCCTCCCATACTCTAAAAAATGGAAACAGTATTTTTTCCTAAACTCTTAGATCGATATAATGCCTGATCTGCATGCGCCAATAAATTTTTAAAATTATCTAGTGATAGCTGATGCTCAAATAAAACTGTATAGCCTATACTTAATGTTACCGCCATTTCAAATTCTGCATAACATGCATCTATAAATTTAAAGCTAAAGTCCTCAAGCTCATGCTGATATTTCTGTTCAGGCTCTAAATTCATTATAAGAATAAATTCATCTCCTCCATAACGATATAAGCCTGCATGGGAAAAGAACTGATTAAAATACTCTGCAATAAATATAATGACTCTATCACCCATTAAGTGTCCAAATGAATCATTAATAACTTTAAAATCATCAATATCAATAATTGCCAATAAAATTGAATCAGATTTTCCTAGGAACCTCCCAGTTTTAATATCTTGAATTAAACCTTTTCTATTCCAAAGTTGAGATAAATCATCTGTCCATTGTGATTTTCTCAATTTTTCTTTAATCATTTCATTATTATTAATTAATACAGCAATAAACAAAGCACTTGACACAGCTGCTACAATAGAAATTCGATAATAATTTAAACTTGTAAAAATAATACTATCATTTAAATAACTACCAGTTTTTATTAACCCATATGAAATAAGAAATATTAAAAAAAATCCATTTAATGTTACCAACCATGAAGTTATTCTTAAATTATAAAAAATTGCACATAAAATAAGAATTGGAACAATTAAACAAATATTAACAGCAACAGGAAAATTCAAAATAAATGCATAATACAAAACTAAAGCGAGTAAAGGATAAATATTAAATTTATTTTTTGGATAAAAATAAGTCTGATACATTAATAATAATGGAATAACTAATATTGCTGTAGATGATTGCACACAAATCCATGTTGCCATCGAAATCAGAAATTTTCCCGATTCAAATGCTGTCATTCCCCCCACAATACCTGTAATCATCGAAGTTAAAGTAATAATAGCAAAGATCTTTAATAATTTAATTTCAGATAGAAACTTTAAATCAAGATCAAGCTTTTTAATTCCTATTGCCGTTGTAATTATAAAAATTAGATTAGGAATGTTAATATAAAATGGATTTAATCGAGGAGAAAATATAAAATCGAATACCGAAAGTAGTAAATAAAAAATGAATGAAAAAGCAAATTTATCACTCATTTTAGAATTTAAAATAAGAACCACAATAATGGCATTAGCAGGAAGAAATGCTGAAAGATCTTCATAAGGCCGTGCAAGGTATCCCAAGAAATAACATATACTTGTTATTACAAATATCTTTAATACAGTGATTAAAAATTTGTGATCACTTGCTATAAGCATTTATTCGCCTTATGTTAATACAATATATCGACATGATATTTATTTTTCGTTTATTTAAACATCTCAACACTTATAAAAATCTCACAGATTCAATCAAATGAGAGACAAATTTTACAAAAAATATAGTTCTAAGCTTTAAATATAGCTACTTTAGATAATTTAAGTTTAGAGTCATATTTCATTAAACTTATACATATTCAGTGTTTTCAAATCAATATGTAATATGTGATCTTGTTTAAACCTATTCAACAAATATTCAATTGTAATTCTGACACGAGATGCAATGAAAGAGCGATGTGGATACTGTAAAACCATTTCATAAACGCCTCCTTCATGTTCATTCATTAATACTGTATTTAAACGTCCTGCTTTTAAATGCTTTATTGCTTGATGAACACCCACTTGAGCAATCCCAATACCTGAACAGGCTGTATCGACCAGAGCTTCTGGCTCAGAAAGTGTTAATACAGAAAAATCAGGCTCATAAGTTATTAAAGAACCATCTTCACTTCTAAAATTCCAAGGCGATATTGTTCCCCCTAAAAATCGTCTTGTAATCAAGCTATGGTTTTTAAGTTCTTTATAGTTTTTAGGTACGCCATACTCAGAAAGATAATCTGGAGAAGCAACTAATACCATACTTAATTGACAAATAGGTCGTGAAATTAACGATGAATCTAAAATTCTTCCACCACGAATAACAATATCATATTTTTCACTGACCACATCCACAATACGATCATCAAAATCAACTTCTACCTTCAATAAAGGATAGATACTTAGTAGATCAGTTATAATAGGTAATAAATGATTTTTTCCAAAAGAGGTACTCGTAGAAATGCGAATATGCCCACTAATATCCGTTTTCTTCTCTGCAACCAGTTCTACTGCCTGATTTAATGCATTTAATGCAACCCGTGCTTGAGATAAAAATACAATTCCTTCTTCAGTAAGACTCATCTTTCTTGTTGTTCTATTAATAAGACGGACACCTAATGCCCTTTCTAACCCAGCTACGTTTTTACTAACGGCAGCAGGACTGACTTCTAATTTTCTTGCTGCTGCTGCAAACCCCCCTAAATTTGCTACCTCCACAAAGGATAAAATTGCACGTACGTGTTGCGAAACCTCCATATTCTACCCTCTACCAAAATTATAAACTTAAAGTTAATTATATTTTAACATTATATAGTGTTCTAGTTAATAATAACTTTATTCATAATTTCCCTATTCAAATTTATAGGGACAAAGAATATGAACCAACAAAAACCAGCCTATTTCATTTTCAATGTGCTTATTCATCATTTAGAGGAAATGAAACCTTATCAAGATAAAGTCACACAAACATATTTACCCTATGGTGGAGAGTTAATTGTCCACGATGCACATGTTTACACCCTTGAGGGAAAGCCCCCTAAAGGACATTTAGTTATTTTACAGTTTCAAACATTAGAAAAAGCAAAAGCTTGGTATGCATCGAAAGAATATCAAGACATCGTTCCATTCCGCGAGAAAGCTTCTACAACCCATGCATGGCTTGTAGAAGGCATTTTTGATCCAAACACAAATAAAGAGGCTTAAATGATGAAGACACTTGTTATTACTTCACATACTTATTTACATCAATCTAGAATCATTAAGCATATTGAAAATGCAATAAAGCATTTGGAAAATGTGGAAACAAGAAATCTTGAGAAAATATATGGTCATAATTCAGCAGCCTTTGATATAGCTAAGGAAAAAGAAGTATATAAAGGCGTAGATCGAGTTGTATTTTTATTTCCTATTCACTGGTTTAATATTACTCCAATGATCAAGTCTTATTTAAATGAAGTCTGGACATATGGTTGGGCTTTTGGTCCAGATGGACATGCTTTAAAGAACAAGGAAATGCTAATCATTTCTTCAGCAGGCGCAAGTCAATATACATATTCTAAACAAGGAATTATTGAAAGTAATATTGAAGAAATATTTACTCCGATGAAAGCGAGTGCCTTATATGTAGGTATGAAATACACTTCATCTATTGTTTTATATGATGCCATGAATAAAACAGATGATGAACTTTCTCTGTTTACAGATCAGGTCATTCAAATACTGAAATAAATATAGGAATATTTATGTGTAATACCAAAGAATCAAAAGTCGCACTCATTACAGGTGCAAATAAAGGTATTGGTTTTGAAATTGCAAAACAACTCGGTCTAAAAGGAATCAAAATTTATATTGGAGTACGTAATGCTAATTACGGCGAAAGTGCTGTTCAAAAACTAAAAACGCTTGGATTAATGCAAGTTCAGTATATTCTACTTGACTTAAATGACCAAGAAAGCATTAGCAATGCATATACATATTTAGAACTACACGAACATAAACTTGATATTTTAGTTAATAATGCAGGTATTTTGAAGGCAGATGACGGTACTCCGAGTACAACAAGTATCAATACAATTAAAAAAACATTTGATACTAATTTTTTTGGAACATTCAATGTAACTCAAATAATGTTACCGCTTATCAAAGCATCTCATGCTGGACGTATTGTAAATATTTCTAGCGGATTAGGCTCACTAACCCTTAACCAAGATTCTTCATGGGAACATGCATCAACTAAACTTATTGGTTATAACTCTTCTAAAGCTGCCTTAAATATGCTCACAATCCAACTCGCATGGGAGCTCAAAGACACACCAATTAAAGTAAACTCTGCTAACCCAAACTTTACAGCAACAGAACTGATTGCAGATACAACAGGAGGACGTCCAATTTCTGAAGGTGCAGCAATGGCGGTTCAACTTGCTCTTTTACCTGAAGATGGACCATCAGGTAGCTTCTTTGAAGATAATCAGGTATTACCTTGGTAAGCATATAAATAAAAAAACTCGTAAAGTTTTGAAACTTTACGAGTTTTTAGAATTTGGCGGAAGCGGTGAGATTCGAACTCACGGAGGGCGTAAACCCTCGTCGGTTTTCAAGACCGGTGCATTAAACCGCTCTGCCACGCTTCCAATGACGGCTATAATATCAATTATGAAAAATTTAGCAACTATTTTTTCAAAAATATCAAACAACTGAGTAAAAATAGTACGGATTATTTTTTATATTCTAAAGAAAGATACACAGAATTAATTTTATCTCTCTCAAAAAACATTTAGATACACTATGACAGATTATTTCTAATTCACTCTTTTAAAGCATTTGAGCTAAGTTTTTTTATTTTTAAAACTCATGTAAAAACTGTAAGTTAGCAGAACAATCGTATATCTCAATAAAACTTGGACTTATTATTTGTTTGACATTTCGTTTTGATCTATTTATTATTCACACTTTAAGTTAATCGTATGTTTTTTCGCCTATGCTTACGATTTGTTACAGACAAATTAAAAAAGCATAGACCCTCTGTTAAATTTGCATCATTTATTTTAATGATGACTCTACCCCTTCCTTACTTTTTCGATTGCACATTTAAGCAATATTTTGGGTCACTTTCTTGATCTTAGGGGTTATTTTCTGTTTCGGAGCCACTATGCATAGTAAGTCAGCGAAAATTGCAGGGCGCTTGCGCCTTAAATTTAAGTCAAACTCACTCCCTGTTCGTTTATCCATTATTACAGCTGCAATGCTTCCACTTCTTCCACTACATGCACTTACTGGAAAAAAAGAGGAAACAACACAATATGCACACGTGATTGATTCAAATCGTTTAACCGTTGTTGCTGTTAAAAACCCAAGTACTGTTTTTAACAATGGCCAAAATTTGCATGGTTTTGGTTACGATCTTATGCGTAACTATGCAAAAAGTTTAAATGTACAACTAGATTTTAAAGTCGTAAATGACAATACTGCGGCATTAGATCTTGTTGCACAAGGTAAAGCCAATATCGCTTTAACAAACGCCACAATGAATGATATCGAAGCGAAGAAATTGAGTTTCTTCTCTGCGACATGCGGAAACTTTAATGCTTTATCAGAAAATGGCTTAGATACCAATATCAACTTGGTTGTAAATAATGCTGAAGATCCTATTGCGCAAACAGCAACAGGTTTTACATGTCAGGCAAAAAATGATGGGTCAATTGATCAACTTGCCTCTTTCTACAATCATAATATTGTAGAACCCAATGCATGGGATATTGTAGAGCGTGACTTAAAAGCACGCATGCCAATTTATAAAGCAAGCTTTAAACAAGAAGCAAGCAAATACAATTTAGATTGGCAGTTTTTAGCGGCAATGGGCTATCAGGAATCTTATTTAAAATCTGATTCAGTTTCTCCGACTGGTGTTCGTGGTCTTATGATGCTAACAAACAGTACAGCCAAAGCAATGGGTGTCACCAATCGAAATGATCCTAGACAAAGCATCCAAGGCGGTGCAAAGTACTTAGATCAGTTGTTAGAGCAATATGACACTATTCCATACCCTGACAGAGCATGGTATGCATTAACAGCATACAATATGGGTCCAGGTGCTTTATCAAGCATTCAAAACAAAGTTGAAAAGCAAGGTAAAAACCCTGAAGAATGGATTAATGTTTATAGTTATTTACAGAAAAATCAGAATGCAAATTCTAAATATAAACAAGCACTCCAATACGTTACACGTATACGTGCGTATTTAGAGCACATTCAGCAGGAAAATGAACCTCAACCTATCGAGGTTTAGTAAAAAGGCGAACACTTATGTTCGCCTTTTTATTATTCAGTATGTGCCAATATTTCTTTAAATAATGCTTTTTGTTCTTGGCTTGGTTTAGCTGTTTGTAATGTCATTAATTGAGACATATCACCTTGAACTTTTATCTTACCTGTCATAAATGCTTGCATAGCAGCTGTCATATCAAATTGAAGAAATACTTTTTTTAATGTATCTGCATCCATATTTAATGTTGTTTTTGCATTATCTGCTAAACCCTTTTTAAACTTGCCACTTGCAAGGGATAGTTCTGTCACGCCTTTTGCTACATCACTGACAATAAAATTAATTGCTAAACTTTGCAGTGCTGGTGATAAATTTAAATCTCCAGCTTGAGTTGTTAACTCATCAACTTTGGAAAACCATGCTTCTGTTAAAAATGCTGGCATTATTCTTCCTCTAAATGTTTATTCCTATGATATTACAGCGCAATATCTCATTTCAAAATTTAACATACTATTATTATTCATCATAAAATATAAACGATGATCATTATAATATTTAGATTTAGGTGTGATCTTCAAAGATCACACCTAATGAAAACTCATTATTCGGCTGCAAATCCTAAATTTACAACATCTAGTCGATTCTTCATTTCTTCAGGATTTTTAAGATCGAACTCTCGCTGTTCATCAAGTTTTTCAAAATCAAATAGATCACGATCTGCAAGTTGGGAAGGAGAAACATTTTGCAACGCACCAAATATGCTATGCAAACGTTTAGGATATTGCTTGTCCCACTCTCTTAACATGTCATTTAACATTGCACGTTGCAGATTTTCCTGAGAACCGCACAAGTTACACGGAATAATTGGAAACTTTCTCATCTCAGCATATTTAATAATATCCTTCTCTTCAACATAAGCTAAAGGACGTATTAAAATATTCTTTTTATCTGAAGATAATAATTTCGGTGGCATCGCTTTTAAGCTACCGCCATGAAACAGATTTAAGAAGAATGTTGCAATAATATCATCACGATGATGTCCTAAAGCAACCTTAGTTGCTCCTATTTCTTGTGCGAACCCATATAATGAACCACGGCGTAATCTCGAACATACTGCACAATATGTTTTACCTTCTGGCGTTAACCGTTTTGTAATGCTGTAGGTATCCTTTTCCAAAATATAATATGGAATATTGTTTGCTTCTAAATAAGCAGGCAAAACATCTTCAGGAAATCCCGGTTGCTTTTGGTCTAGATTGACCGCAATTACATCAAAGTTTACAGGTGCAACACGTTTAAAATTTAGCAGAATATCTAACAATGTATAACTGTCCTTACCACCAGAAATACATACCATCACCTTATCACCCTCTTCGATCATTTGATAATCACGAATGGCATGACCAACTTGGCGACGTAGCTTCTTTAACAACCGGTAATAAGATGAACTGGTCGGTAGCTCTGGTTTAAAATTAAATCCTTGTTTGGACTCAATTGGAGAGTACATAGACGATACAAACCCTTAAAAAAATATCGCACGATTCTATATGATTCCTATCAAATACGCATCTATGCAACATGAATTATTACGATAATTTTTTTGCCTATGCTTCCTTTGACAACTATTACATCTAGAGAACCAATTCAATCTATTTCATTAATCGTTCATATTTAAGGCTTTATAATGTACGTTTTTACTTCAAATATGAGAACATATTTAAGGGGAATGAATATAAAAGTAGTTTTCCACAAAACCTGTGGATAAATTTGTGGACTTTTTACTTCTTGACAAAACTTTCCCTAGTCCTAGTAAGGGTTTCGATTAAATTGATTAATTTTTAATCACATATAAAATATCATAAAAATCAAATACTTAATTAAGTCAAGATTAGATTAATGAAAAAAAAATAATTTTTTTTAGTTGACTCTTATAATTGCTTTATTTGTAAACACAATTACAATATATAGTGTATTTTTTAAACAAATATTCCGTAACATTATTAGTTAAAATGACTATTTCTTACAAAGTTGTTACTAAATCTATCAGTACCTACTTAAAGAATTTAATAAAAATTAATAAGCCAACATATTAAATGTAATCTATTGAAAAGTATAATCTTATTTTAAAATAAAGTTTATAAAAATCAATCAAAAAAATAATCAAAGATTTAAAATCCTTCTAGAAAGTATATAAAATAAGTACATTTTACAACCAATGATAAATTTTAATTTTCTAATCTTGTGATAAGCTAAAAACGAGCAAAAGAACCTCAATGAGGAAGGAGTAAGTTTGAATAAGCCCACGCTTAGATCTGATCCACCGAGTTCATGGTTACATTTAGGTGCAAGCGCATTTTTTAGAGCGCATCAAGCATATTACCTAAATCTGCTACACCAACTCGGTGATACATCATGGGAAATGTATCTAGCGAATATTCGCAATAGTAGTTCCCAAGATTTGTTACAGCAACTTAAAAGCCAAAACGGTAACTATACCTTAGAAGTTATTTCACCCGATGGTGAGATAAGTTATCAATCAATCAGTTGTGTTAAAAATATTATTCTTTGGAATCCCTCTATCTCTAATACAATAGAGATCGGTATCCAGAAAAATACTAAAATTATTTCATTCACTGTTACTGAGACAGGATACTATCTTACAGATCAAGGAAGTTTAGATCTTTGCCATCCAAGTATTCAAAATGATCTAAATTCAGAGAATGAAGTTGAAACATTATATGGCGCCCTTTACCCAATTCTTAATGAGCGTATGCATCAAAATGCGCCAATCACTCTCTTGAGTTGCGATAATCTCAGAAACAATGGAGATAGTTTTAGACAAGGTCTTATCGATTTTGTTAAAGCAAAAAATAATGAAGCACTTCTACTCTGGCTTTCTGACCACGTAGCCACACCTAATAGTATGGTTGATCGGATTACCCCTAAATTCGACGAAAGTACTCATGCACGTATGAAGAGCCATGGGCAACCTTACGATGCTGCACCAATTACATGTGAACATTATTCAAGATGGGTTATTCAAGATAAATTTGCAGATGCACATCCATCTTTGGCACGTGTTGGCGTCGAATTTGTTAAAGATGTTGCGCCTTACGAAGAGGCAAAAATTCGACTTCTAAATGCGAGTCATAGCGGTTTAGCATGGATGGGAGCTCTCACTGGGTATAGCTATATTCACGAGGTCTTAAAAGACCAATATATTAAAAATCTTATTCAAGAATACTCAGAAAAAGAAGTTGCTTTCGCATTAAAAAGCCATGGAATCGAAATCGACACTGCTTTTGAATGCAAAGGTATCTTAAATCGCTTTAGAAATCCCTATGTTAAAGATACCGTAGCGAGAGTTTCTTCAGATAGTATTTCTAAGTTGCATGGTTTTATTGTTCCTACAATTAAGGATTGTCTGAATCAAAATAAAATACCTCATGCCGCACTTAAAATTGTAGCACTTTACTTTTTATTCCTAGATAAGGCTTACCGCCAAGCTTTAACTTTCGCTTATGAAGATCGTGAATTTGAAACATTAGATCTTGAAGCTATCTTTACTTCGCCATCGCCAGAAATCGCTTTTACACAAACTGAGGCACTCTTTGGTTCTCTTACGACAAAAGCAGAATTCCAGCAACATTTAGTTAATGCTATACATGAAGTTAAACACCATTTTTTTGTATCGAGGCAAGAAAATAATGAGGATGTAAAAAATGAACAGTCAATATAAAAAAGATATTCTTCTTATTATTGGAACGATTATTGCGGTTACGATTTCTGTAATTTCACTTTACCATTGGCCTGTCGCCCTTGGTGCTCTTGCAGCATGGATCACAACAGGGTCGTTCTGCTTACAAGTCATACATATGATTCGTAAAAAAGATACAACAGGCGTTTCATTAGGCATGTATGCAGCTTTATTTTTTGGTGTGACCAGTTGGACTTTTTATGGTTATAAAATGAATGATATTCCTGTTATGTCTGCAAATGGTATCACTGCAATTTTAGCAATTACTGTCATTGTACTGAAACTTTATAACGAACGCCCGATCAAACAGAAAAAAGCAGCAAAAACGCGCTTAATGAAAAAATCTAAAGTGCGTGCAACTGTAAGACAGCAAATTGGTTAAAATTCATAGATATGGTGCTGTGAGTATTTGACATACTCGTAGCACTATTCGTCACTAACAAAATTTTGCTTGCTTTTTTCCTCTAAATTGCTAAAAATCCAACATAGTTCACAATTTTACTGAATCCTTGAATGCACATATTTAAGTTACTTTTTTCTATAAATTTATACCTGGGGATAAATATGCTAGCGCATGCTGGGCAGATTTACACCTATCAAGATGAAAAGGGTGCTTATTTATTTACTAACCAAGCCCAGAAAAACACACTATTAAAAACCGTTAAAATTACCTATTACCCAGACAGTAATATACACTCATATCGCAATTGGGGCGGTTCAGAAGCATCTGTCTTGCCTAGTTTTAGTAAAAATAAAAACTTATTTGATGTACTTATACACCGATCTGCTCAACAGCATGGTATTCCTGCTGGGTTAATTAAAGCAATTATGCATACAGAATCTGGCTTTAATGTGAGAGCCACTTCTCCGGTAGGTGCTCAAGGGCTTATGCAACTTATGCCTGCAACTGCAAAACGTTTTAACGTCAAAGATAGCTATAATGCTGAAGAAAATATTCATGGTGCAGCGCAATATTTAAGTGTTCTTCTCAAACGATTCAATGGAAATACCACTCTTGCACTTGCAGCGTATAATGCAGGTGAAGGAAATGTACAGAAATATGGTGGTATACCACCTTTTAGAGAGACTCAAGACTATATAAAACGTGTTTTAAACCGTTACAATAATCTCTATCGTGCAGAGCTACAGCTTACAAGCAGTCAGAACCAGACAGAGCGTTTGCAAGCACAGTCACTGAATACAACACGTATTACTCCTACCATCAAACACGAGTCAAAAATCATACAATTATCCGATGGTACATATACCTCAGTAACTGTACATAATTAGCAATTTAATACCAATTTATTGAAAAAATACTTGAATTTTAAAATATCAAACTACATATTAGTAGAGAGAACACTCTCCTATAAGAGTGTCTATTTTTTATTATAAGAGGATATACTCAATGATGCGGATTGGTTTGTTTTTGCTAACCAACCTCGCGGTACTGGTTGTCGCTGGTCTTATTTTGTCAGTATTAGGTGTCGGAAGTTATCACGGTGCCGGTGGTTTAAAGCTCGGTAATTTACTGGTCATGTGTTTTGTATTTGGCATGGTTGGTTCCCTCATTTCTTTGTTCATGTCGAAGTGGATGGCAAAGATGTCAACAGGTACGGAGCTGATTAACCCCAATGCACCACGTAACCAAGCAGAAGTATGGTTATTACAAACTGTTGCTGAATTATCGCAACGTGCTGGCATTAAAATGCCTGAAGTAGGTATTTTTCCATCGTATCAGTCTAATGCCTTTGCCACAGGTTGGAATAAAAATGATGCTCTCGTTGCTGTTTCAAGTGGAATACTTGAAAACATGAGTCAAGACGAGCTTCGTGCCGTAATTGGTCATGAAATTGGCCACGTTGCAAATGGTGATATGGTTACCCTATCTTTAGTACAAGGTGTTGTAAACACGTTCGTCATGTTCTTTGCACGTGTTGTGGGAGATTTTATCGATCGTAACTTGCTTGGTCGTGAAGATGGAGATCCACCTGGAATTGCTTATTTTGTGATTACAATGGTGTTAGATATCGTCTTTGGTGTACTCGCAAGTGCAGTTGTAATGTGGTTCTCACGCTACCGTGAATATCGTGCAGATGAAGCAGGTGCACAACTTGCAGGTAAACAAGCTATGATCAACGCTTTACTACGCTTAAAAGCAGAAAGTGGTATGCCAGATCAAATGCCAAAAGAGATGAAAGCACTCGCAATTACAGAAGGAAAAAGCGAAGGATTCAGTCTAGCTGCTCTCTTTCAAACGCACCCAAGTATTGATGAAAGAGTTGAAGCTTTACAACGCTATAACTGCCCATAATATTTATTGTTCGAATGAAAGCCTCCATTATTGGGGGCTTTTTATTTATAAATTCTGACAAAAAAAAAGCCATACTCTGTCAGTAGGAGTATGACTCAAAAATAGGAAATACAGCAGAATTCCTATGGTTTTCACTATAAAATTGTTAACTTAAAAAAAACTTAATTTAATGTATTTTATGACTTATTCCTCTTTATACTGTGAAAAAATATCTATCACTTATTCATATCAACGGCTTTGTTGCACAAAGGTTTGAAAGGCAGAGCTATCCTAATTGAGCCAAATTTAAGTAGTAACTTGGGTATGAGGGCGACCTAGCTCGGTGAATTTATTCAAGACTGCTATGCGTGCATGAATTTCATTTACCTGACTAGGGAAACTCCTTGCTGTTAATTTATCGCCTAATAATTTGATGCAATGCATCTTGGTTTC
>NZ_VTDQ01000030.1 GCF_015627175.1 Acinetobacter pollinis
TTCAAAGTTTTCTGTGGTTACCGCATAAAATGGAATTAATGCATCATTTGCTTGGTTGGTTACCTCATGATATCCAATGACCGTGAGGGTTGTTGGCTGAATGTGAGGTTTCTTCGCTGCATACAACGACGGAGAAATGCCTAACATGGCTAAACTAACACAGCCGGCAACGACTGAACCTAAAAAACGAGTAAGCATAGAGGGTCCATTTTACTATTAGATTTTTATGATAAGCTATTTTTGTAATCAGGTACATTTTCAAGATTACATAC
Organism: Acinetobacter pollinis; assembly: GCF_015627175.1. GTDB lineage: Bacteria > Pseudomonadota > Gammaproteobacteria > Pseudomonadales > Moraxellaceae > Acinetobacter > Acinetobacter pollinis. The sequence goes on from NZ_VTDQ01000030.1 coordinate 273, forward strand.
ACAGATGTTATAATATAACAATTAAAATGCGCTTAAGTATTATAGTGATAAATCAGAGCTGACTTTATAAAACCTACATTTCTCTATCTAAATATACACATTTTATCAATATGATTTTTCTGAAAAAAGAAATTTAGTCAAATTGAATCTTGAAACATCACTTCCTTGTATAAAATTTGCTTTTTAAAGATCTACAAGAAAAGTTTTTTTAGTATAAAATCTGTCCACCGACCACGATAAAAGTGAATAAAAACTCTGAAAACATGATAATTATTTCAGTTCCTTTTATACTAGAACTGCTCATTTGAATAAATGAATTCAACGCTTTTAATCGTTATACAATTATTTTCTTCACTAAGCCATGATTTGGTGAAAAAGCATTAGGTGCCAATATGGAAATCAAGGTTAATTTTCTCGACAACCTTCGTCTCGAAGCCAAGTTCGATGATTTTACCGTCATTGCCGATCAACCCATTCGTTATAAGGGGGATGGTTCAGCACCAGGGCCTTTTGACTATTTTCTTGCATCTTCTGCATTATGTGCAGCTTATTTCGTTAAACTTTACTGCCAAACACGTAATATTCCTACAGAAAATATTCGTTTATCACAAAATAACATTGTAGACCCAGAAAACCGTTATCAACAAATCTTTAAAATTCAAGTTGAATTGCCAGCAGATATCTCAGCAAAAGATCGTCAAGGTATCTTAAGATCAATCGATCGTTGTACGGTCAAACGCGTTGTGCAAAATGGACCTGAATTCATTATTGAAGAAGTCGACAACCTAGATGCCGATGCACAGGCATTGCTTATTCCAAATGGTCAAACAGAAGACGGTACCTATATTTTAGGTAAAGACTTACCATTAGAAAAAACAATTGCAAATATGTCTAGTATTTTAGAAAACTTAGGCATGAAAATTGAAATTGCATCATGGCGAAATATTGTACCGAATGTTTGGTCACTACATATTCGTGATGCACACTCTTCAATGTGCTTTACCAATGGTAAAGGTTCAACCAAAGAAAGTGCACTTGCCTCTGCCCTTGGTGAATTCATCGAACGTCTCAATTGTAACTTTTTCTACAATGATCAGTTTTGGGGTGAAGAAATTGCCAATGCAGACTTTGTACACTACCCTAATGAGCATTGGTTTAAACCAGGACCTGAAGATGAATTACCTGAAGAAATCTTAGATGCACACTGTTTAAGTATTTATAACCCTGAAGATGAACTTCGTGGGTCACATCTTTACGATACAAATTCGGGAAATACGGCGCGTGGTATTTGCTCGCTACCTTATACACGCCTTTCAGATGGTAAAACCGTTTACTTCCCATCGAACTTAGTTGAAAACTTGTTCCTAAGTAATGGAATGAGTGCAGGAAATACGCTTTCAGAGGCACAAGTACAATGCCTTTCTGAAATTTTTGAACGTGCTGTTAAACGTGAAATTCTAGAAAAGGAAATATGTCTACCAGACGTGCCTGAACACGTATTAGAAAAATATCCAAGCATTCAAGCAGGTATAAAAGCCTTAGAGGAACAAGGCTTTCCTGTATTGGTCAAAGATGCTTCCTTAGGTGGTCAATTTCCTGTGATGTGCGTGACACTCATGAACCCGCGTACAGGTGGTGTATTTGCTTCTTTTGGTGCACATCCAAGTTTAGAAATAGCCTTAGAAAGAAGTTTAACAGAACTACTTCAAGGGCGTAGTTTTGAAGGGCTCAATGATCTACCTCAACCAACATTTAGAAGTCATGCAGTTAAAGAACCAAATAACTTTGTAGAACACTTCATCGACTCAAGTGGAGTCGTATCATGGCGCTTCTTCAGCTCAAAATCTGACTTTGAATTTGTAGAATGGGACTTTTCAAACCATGGCCAAGCTTCAAATGTAGAAGAAGCAGAGAAATTATTTGCTATTCTTAAAGAGCTTGGCAAAGAAGTATATATGGCTGTTTATGATGATCTAGGTGCGATTGCTTGCCGTATTTTAGTACCGGGATACTCTGAAGTTTATTTGGTCGAAGACCTCATTTGGGACAATACCAACCAAGCATTAAATTTCCGTGAAGATATCCTAAACTTACATCGCTTAGAAGATGAACAGCTTGAAGCATTAGTGGAACGTCTAGAAGAAAGTGAGCTAGATGACTACATCGATATTACAACACTTATCGGTATTGAGTTTGATGACAATACGGTGTGGGGACAACTCACAATTCTAGAGCTAAAGTTGCTCATTTACCTTGCCCTAAAAGACTTTGAAACTGCAAAAGATTTGGTAGAGGCATTCTTACAATACAATACCAATACCGTAGACCGAGGGCTATTTTATCAGGCACTCAACGTTGTTCTTGAAGTCACCTTAGACGATGAATTGGAATTGAGTAACTACGAGATGAACTTCCGTAAAATGTTTGGTCACGAAAAAATGGATGCTGCTCTTGGTTCTATTACAGGTGACGTTCATTTCTATGGTTTAACACCAACAAGTATGAAGCTTGAAGGTCTAGACCGCCATTTACGCCTCATCGATAGTTACAAAAAACTTCATGCAGCACGTGCAAAGGCTGCACAAAAACCGAGCATATTTCTCTAAGTCATTAATTGAAGCCACTCCAAAGAAGTGGCTTCATATTTCTATACAAAATATATTTACCGAGATTGCTTCATGCGTCGTATTACGCAACACTCACACTTCCCTGAACTCACACTCATCTTTATTACCTTTATATGGGGTGGTACATTTTTAACTGTGCAATATGCATTAACATTAAGTAGCCCTATGTTTTTTGTGGGTTGCAGGTTTGCTGCTGCCTCTATTGCAATTTGCTTACTGTCGTGGAAGGCATTAAAGAATACAACATGGTTGGATATCCTAGCAGGCAGTTCTATTGGCTGTATGATTGCGATTGGCTACGGTGCACAAACGATAGGTCTACAAAGCATTTTAAGTACTGAGTCGGCATTTTTGACCGCATTATATGTTCCAATGGTACCTTTATTTCAGTGGATTATTTTCAAAAAAGCACCAAGACTGATGACATGGATTGGTATTCTATGTGCATTTATAGGTTTAGTTTTACTTACAGGAAACCACTCTTTAAATATCTCATTAAATACGGGTCAATTATTTACATTACTCAGTGCAGTAGCGATCGTTTTCGAAATTATTTTTATTGGTTTATTTGCAAATAAAGTAAATCCCCAGCGTGTGACTATTATTCAACTTATCGTTGCCTCACTGGCTGCATTCATCAGTATGCCTATTGTCGGTGAAAATCATTTACCTACATTTTCATGGACACTGTTCATTATCATCATTGCCATCGGTCTAGCCAGTGCTTTAATTCAATTTACGATGAACTGGGCACAACAATTTGTCGATCCAGCTCGTGCAACGGTTATTTATGCAGGTGAACCCGTATGGGCAGGAATTATTGGTCGTATTGCAGGTGAAAGACTTTCCGAATATGCTATTTTTGGTAGTGTACTCGTCATTATTGGTGTACTACTCAGTGAGTTAAAGCCTTCTTTCTTCAAAAGAAAAAAAAGGCAGTCATAGCAACCATCCGTCATAAAATATTCATAAGCTCATTGAAACTTTGAACACTATATTTAGGAGCAGCATCGTCTAACTCTTGCTCAGTACCATAACCATACCGTACAGCAATCGTATCTATATGATGATGTCTTGCCCCTAAAATATCATATCGACGGTCTCCAACCATTACACACTCATTTGCATTTATCTTTTCACTTTGCAAAATGTAAGCAATAAGATCTGCCTTATTGGTGCGATCGCCATTTAACTCACTACCGTATGCATATTTAAAATATTCTAGTAGTTCAAAATGGGCTAAGATGCGTTGTGCATATATTTGTGGTTTGGCTGTTGCTAAATAAAGTACGTAACCCTTATTTTTAAGTATATGTAACGTTTCCTTTACCTGAGGATAAACATAATTTTCAAATAGACCTACATCAGCAAAGCGCTCTCTATAAAAAATCAGTGCTTGCTCTGCATCTGACTTTCTACCTACAGTATCTAATAAAACCTCAAATGACTGTTTTAGTGGTGGTCCTATAGTCCAATCTAAATCGGTATTTTCTGGTAAAGGCAATCCTAACTTATTCATTGCATAATGGATGCAAGCATGAATCCCCTGCTTTGGGTCTGTAAGTGTTCCATCTAAATCCAATAATACATACTTGATCTGATCCATGATTCACCTGTTAGTCATTTAAAAAGAACTCGGAAGTTTTAGAAAACTTACCCTATACTAACCATAAGTGTAACAAATTAGGAGTTCTCTACGTGCGTTCTACAGTACTTTGTTTTTCAGGTTTAGACCCTTCCGGCGGTGCAGGACTACAAGCAGATATTGAAGCCATTGGTCAAAGTGGCGCACATGCAGCGATTGCATGTACAGCACTCACTATTCAAAATTCTCAACAAGTGTTTGGATTTGAAGCAACCTCTAAAGAATTATTACTTGCTCAAGCAAATGCTGTCGTTAAAGATTTACCGATTCGTTGTGTAAAATCAGGAATGCTCGGTACAACAGATAATATTTCAGCACTTGCACAATTTTTGGGTGAACATCCAGATTATTTATATGTGCTCGACCCCGTTTTGGTTGCAAACAGTGGTGGCTCTTTAGGCGATCAAGCAACCTTGGTACAAGCATTTAAAGCTCTTATTCCATTGGCCACTCTCATTACCCCAAATACTGTAGAGCTACGTGCACTCACAGGGTTAAACGATCTACATGAAGCGACACAAGCACTCTTTAAAATGGGTGCACAAGCGGTACTTGTAAAAGGTGGTCATGAAGCGACGCCCGATCATATCCTAAATACACTGTATATAAACGGCGAAATAATTTCTGAAACACGCTGTCCACGCTTGGAGGGAGAGTTTCATGGTTCTGGTTGCTCGCTCGCGAGCTTTATTGCAGGACGTTTAGCGCAAGGAGATCATATCAAACAGGCCGTTCATCATGCGGAGACATGGTTGTTTGGTGTACTCAAAAATGCTGAAATGCCTGTAATCAATGGACAAAAAATGCCAAAGCGGTTTTAACTGCTACAACATGAAGCATAAGTTATTTATGCTTCATTTCCCTTGATGAGCAGTCTTTAAATTTTTCACATGCAATCTATCAGTTTTTCTTCCACGCTCTAAAAGCTGCTGTTCAATTAAATATTGGGCTTTTCTGACAGCGACCATAGACAGCACAGGGGTATCGAACTGTTTCACATAATTTACCCATGCTTTACCACGTAATACATTTTCAGGCATGTCCGTTTTAAACTCGCACTCCCCTACAAAAATAATTACCGAATATAAATGGTTTAAATCAAAATTCATCTGGCTTTCTAATAACTCACCTAAAACTTTCGTATGTTTATAATTTTGATGTAGTGGATTTTGAAAGCGATGTTTGCTTTTTGGAAAAGATTGTGTCCATTGTTTTTGAAACTTATCGCCAAAAATCCATCCTTTATAATTCTTTGTTTCAAGTACAAAAATACCATAAGGACTTAATAAAATATGATCAATTTGGGTTGTTCCGCCATGACTCGTTGGCAATGTACAGTTATTTATCAGCACATATTTGTCGTTATCTAAATACTTTTTATAATGCAAATGAACAATACTCTCCCCTACTTTTCCCTTAAACTTGGGAGACGAAATAACGCCTAAAACAACAAAGACAAGAACAGCAAGAAATAAGTAAAGTAACACGGAATAAATTAACCTAAAATTTTCAGTAGGTTATTATACATCAATTCTTATATTTTCAATTTCTAATAAATACTTTTTACGGTCTAAGCCACCTGCAAAGCCTGTAAGTTTGCCATTTTTACCAATCACACGATGGCAGGGAATAATAATCGATAGTGGATTTTTACCGATTGTTCCACCAATTGCACGAATAGCAAGTGGATGATTTAAATAAGATGCAACATCTGAATAACTCCATGTGGTTGCAAAAGGAATTTTCTTTAATGCATTCCATACAGACTGTTGAAACGGCGTTCCTCCTAAAAAATCTAATGGAATATCAAAATCCTGTCGTTTTTTATTAAAATATTCATTGAGTTGATACTGTGCTAAATCAAATATAGGATGATTATGCTTAATCGCAAATTTTTGCTTTGCAAACATACTTATTTCATCATCTGGCCAACATACAGCAACAAGTGCTTGATCATGTGCAACAAGTCTAAGCTTACCAAGAGGGCTATCCATGCTTATTTCAAATAAATCCATGTTCTTATCCTAGAGGAGATGCATGATCGTTAGAAAACGACCATGCTCTTTTAAAATATTAGAACTTAAAAGTCACACCAGCACCATAATAAAAGCCTTCTTCAGCTTCTGTATAACGTTGCCAATTGGTTTGCTTTAGTCCTTTATCATATTTATATGCGAAATGAATAAAAGGCATTACATTTTTTGTAATTTCATAACGTGTTTGTACACCTGTCATCACTTCAGATAACCCAGTTTTCTGAGCACTACGAGATTTATCACTCATTACAAGCGTTGCATTGATATAAGGCTGAGTAATCAATTTCTGTGTAAGTAAAAAATCACGACTGGTACTTAAAGAAAATGCAGCATAATTATTTTGTCCAACATATAAATAAGCTTCAGTTTCAAAAAAATAGGGAGCTAAACCATGTAAACCAACAACGCCATCTATTGAAGTTTTGTCTTCATACTTATTTGCATCATTTCTATATCTTGCACCGACTTGAGCATCCCAAAATGTTGCAATATTACGGCTATATAATGCCGAAATATCGTATTCTTTGTGTTCAGACTCTTCTTTAGTTAGTTCAGCTTCAATAAACAGTTTGTTCTCATCTGTTCCAACCCAAGTTTTTAGCCCTGTACCTAATTGCCCGTCTCCACGGCGATTCATAAGCCATTCACTATCAAACGTTGTTGCCTGATAAATTTGGTCACCATGACGATGATCCATTGTCTCCATATCACTCGCCCATGTTTGCATTGCAGTTAATACAAGGCTAACGACTGTCAGTAATTGAAATGCTTTAGTGATGTGCATGATGACCTCCCATTGGCATAGACATCATGTCAGACATATCCATATCAGCATGGTGCTCATGTTGTTTTTCTACGGTTGTCGGTGCAGTAGTTGCTGCCGCAGGTAACTGTGACTGATCAGGTGTATTTACAATTAAGGTGCTCATCATGCCCGCAGTCATGTGATACAGCAAATGACAATGTAGTGCCCATTCACCTGCCTCATCTGCTGTTAATAAAACACTCACCGTTTTTCCAGGTGGAACAATAACTGTATGCTTATTAGGCATATTGGATTCAGATTGACCATTTTCCAATTGGAAGAACATCCCATGTAAATGCATCGGATGTGCCATCATGGTGTTATTCACAAAAGTCATTCGAATACGTTCACCATAATTCACTTTAAATGGAGTCGCTTGGCTATATTTTTTGCCATTAATTTCCCAAATATAACGCTCCATATTACCATCTAAATTTAAAACAATTGTCTTGTCTGCAGGGCGCTGATCTTTCTGAGGTGTCAATGATTGTAAATCTTGATATTGCAACATTTTCAAACCTTTAGGGGTCGAAGCATTGGCCCAACCATCTGCTGGATCATATTTAGGCACGTCCGATGAAGTCTTTACATCTTGCATATTGTGATGCCCTGACATATTCATATGATCCATATGCATTTGATGCCCTGACATATCCATACTTTTCATGTCATGCTCAGACATATTCATATCTTTCATCGCATGTTTTGAGTGATCCATACCCATCATGCTGTGCTTAGACATGTCCATTTCATCATGTGACATACCCATATCTTGCATATTTAATAATGCTCTTGGTCGGTGTGTTGGCATGACAAATTCAGTAGGCTTTGAGGCTTGATTATGCAAATTACCAACTGCAAAACCTGTTCGATCAATAGATTCGGCTTGAATTTGATAATTGTCTGCGGTTGGTTCGACAATCACATCATAGGTTTCACCTGCACCGAAACGAAATTCATCTACACTTATAGGCTTTACAGGTTGTCCATCTGCACTGACAACTGTCATTTTTAAGTTGGGAATTCTTACATCAAAGAATGACATTGCCGAAGCATTAATGAAACGCAAACGAACACGATTTCCTTGTTCGAATAAACCAGTCCAATTCTGCTGAGGTGTTTTACCATTCATTAAGAATGTATAACCAGTCACATCACTCAAGTCTGTTTTGAGCATACGCATTTGGTTCCACATTTTACGATCTTGCCAAGTCGCTTTAATGCCTTGTTGTTGTACCTGATGAAATACATCTATCATCGTTTCACGCTGATTTTGATAATAATCAGGCGATTTTTTAAGATTTTTCATAATCGTTTTACTTGAAGATGTATGAAAATCTGACAGCATTACCACATAATCGTGTTGTACTTTTTCAGTGGATGTTAAAGGGGTATCATCTTTGGGATAAACCACAAATGAGCCATATAAACCATCTTGCTCCTGTCCTTCACTGTGAGCATGATACCAATATGTACCGCTTTGACGCAGTTTAAAACGATATGTGAAATCACCATTGGGTTGGATCTCTTTAAACCCACCTAATCCTGGTACACCATCCATTGAATTTGGCAATAAAATTCCATGCCAATGCACAGAAGTAGGTTCTTTTTTTAAGGAATTATGTACATGAATGACTGCTTCGTCACCCTCATTGAAGGTTAACGTTGGTGCAGGAAATTGTCCGTTAACTGTAATTTTAGGGACAGATTTTCCCGTAACATTTACAGTTTGTTCATTAATATCTAAATGATATTCGTTGATTTGTGCTAAAGAAATTTGTGACAGCACACCACATAAACCTATAACAGATAGGCGAAATAACTGACGTAACATAAGATTAACCTTTTAATAGAAAATGAATATTCAGAAAAAGATTAAACTCTAGGAGGGCGTAATATCTCTTGTAAGTAACCGCTTAAAGGTACCGAGTGATATTCAAGTGAGGGTGGTTGTATAAGTGTCTCATTTGCAAATAAAGGATTGACCACTGCTTTATGATCTGCAAATGCATAATTAGTATTTTGACAATGCAAAATCTGACAATCGATACAACCTATTTTATGCTGATGAGGTTTTTTTATATTTTTTTCAAAGCCATCGTCTGAATCCATGCAATGTGTTTGCATCATCTCATGATGTGACATTGATATTTTTTCATTTTTCTCTATATCTATATATGCTACTTGCATTTTTGCATTCACCACGCCAAAGCAACCTATTGCAAAAGCAATAAGTAACTTCACAGCAAGATGAAAAACGTTCGTCATGTGCATATATAAAAAATAAAAACTATTTGTCCGATCATAATAGGCCAGAACATGCTATTCAAACTATTTTCGTAACTATTAATGTAATTAAGCCCTTAAACAGCGTGAATGAAGATTTGGACATATATACCTTAGTAAAAGTATGACAATATGATAATTTAAATATTTATATTTTATAAAAAGTTATTTGAGTATCGCCTATTTAATAACTAAGGCGATACCCTAAAGTTTTAAATATCTTTTTTAAATGTAATGATTGAACGTGTCGTTCCTGGCCAATTCGGCATTTGACGCCACGGCGTTAAAACATCTAAGGTATTACCATGCACATGGAACTCTCGACATTGTTGTGTACCAACCCACTTCGGATTCCATGCAGCCTCTACATCTGTACACCATTGATTTTCCTTCAAAGACCATTTACCTGTATATGCAATTACAGAATCAAGCAATGCTGCTTTTTCAGCATCTGTCGTCGCATTCTTATTTCTATTGTCTCCAGTCAAAACAAAGTTAATACGATGATCTGAAGTAAAAATTACACGTCCAGTTGGGTGTTCACCCATAGCTGGAATAAATTGATGCGTCGCTTGATCTTCAACTTTATAACTTTCAAGTACCCAAGCACCTTCGATGCTTGGTTTTACTTCATTTTCTATTGCAAACACACTCTCATTCATACAAAAAAGAGAAAATATAACCGTCAATATACGTTTTGAACCAAATAATTGCATGGTTTCCCCAAATAAGGCAAAAAACCATTATATCGTTAATTATGTTACAAATAATATCTAATTGATCACATTATTCAAGAATATGTATCAACCCTCCTTTCCAAAAGACTGATACATATTTATTTATCGTTATTTTACTTCTTGTAATGCCTGACGCATTTGGTCAATTACGCTTTTATAATCAGGCTTACCAAAAATTGCAGATCCTGCAACAAACATATCTGCACCTGCCTTAGCAATTTCAGCAATATTTTCTGGGGTTACACCGCCGTCTACTTCTAAACGAATATCTTGACCACTTGCATCAATAATTTGACGAGCTTGGCGTAATTTATCTAAAGTCATCGGAATAAACTTTTGACCGCCAAAACCAGGATTCACACTCATTAAAAGAATTTGATCTACTTTATCTAATACATAATCTAAATAATGTAATGGCGTCGCGGGATTAAAAACGAGGCCTGCTTTTGCACCGCCAGATTTAATTAACTGTAAAGAACGATCAATATGATCTGATGCTTCTGGATGAAAGGTAATAATATCAGCGCCCGCATCTAAAAAATCGCCAATCATACGATCAACAGGAGAAACCATTAAATGCACATCAATAGGTGCTTTAATTCCATAATTTTTGAGGGCTTTACATACACCAGCACCAAAAGTTAAGTTAGGTACATAGTGATTATCCATCACATCAAAGTGAACAACATCCGCGCCCGCATTTAAAACGTTTTCCACCTCTTCGCCTAAACGAGCAAAATCGGCAGATAGAATAGACGGCGCAATAAGATATGGCTTAGACATGAAAATCCCAAACAATGAACAGGTATTCTACGATTATAGCAAATCTAAGCGTTATCGTCTTAAACGAAAGTATAATATCAATGCGCTTTAACTACATTTTTCTTACATCTAATTTATTCAATATTGTTAAGATTAATTCTCATTAAAAAATTAAAGGGAATACGTAGATATGAAAAGTTTTACTCAAATTCATACTGAAGAAGGAAAACGTATTGCAAAAAGACTATTTAATCACTGGAAACATAAATTTGAAGTTGAAGAAACTGAAACAGCTTTTTTCATTCCATTTCCAAACGCAAACGTTTTCCTTTATCCAAAAGAAACGACTTTAGATGTTTCTATCGAGGGTAAAGAAGATGTCGACTTTGCACGTTTAGAGCAAGTTATTATTGACCATCTAAATCGAATGGCACACCAAGAATTTGATGTGACATGGCAGCACATATCCGATGAATCATCTACTCATTAATTTGAGCCATATGAAATTTCAAATGGTCATCAATAAATGACTGAATAAAGTAATATCCATGGTCATAATGATCATGGAATCTTAGCGTGAGGAATTGACCCTTTTTCTCACAGATGTCCTTAAGCTTCTCAGGTTGAAGTTGTTCATGGAATTGATCATTTAAGCCTTGATCAATCAGTATATTTGGAAATAATGCGCCTTTATTTTCAATTAAAGCTACCGCGTCATTCTTTTTCCATTCCAATTTATCTTCACCCAAATAAGCAGAAAAAACTTTTTCGCCCCATGCACATTCACTGGCTGCGCAAATCGGAGCAAATGCTGAAATAGAGTTGAATAAATGAGGATACTTCCATGCTAGGGTTAAAGCACCATGCCCTCCCATACTATGCCCCATAATACCAATCTTTTGCTTATCTATTAAAAAGCTTTCTACAACTTGAGGGTACAACTCATCAATTAAATAGCTTTCCATATGGAAATGTTTTTTCCATGGCATTTTTTGAGCATTTATATAAAATCCTGCACCTTGTCCAATATCCCAAGCCTGCTCATTAGCAACATCTTCACCTCGTGGTGACGTATCGGGCATAATTAAAATCATACCCAATGTTGCAGCCATCTTTTGTGCATGGGCTTTTATTGCAAATGTTTCTTCATTACACGTGAGGCCAGCAAGAAAAAATACAGCAGGACAGTTTTGCTCTATTGACTGTGCAGGAAGATATATAGAAAATTTCGTTTCACTTTTTAATACGTGAGAAAACAACGAATAAGTTCTCTGCTCACCACCAAAACAATAATTTTTTTGTAATAGTTCCATATTATTCTTCCTAGGGTACTGTCGAGATAGGGACTTGATTGGCATTATTTGGCATTACAGTCGGACTTGGAAAAAGATGTTTTTCGAGTTGAGGCAACATTAACTCTATACTCTTTCCTAAAACCCATTGTGGTTCAGAAGGTTGGAATCCTTGCGCATTTTCCCATTTAGATACCGTAGATTGCGCATCATTAAATGCATCACGCAAAGTGCTTTTCTCTCGCATTGCTTGATCGAAGAAAGCTCTACCAAAATAAGTATAATCAGATTCGCTATTGCAACCAAATGATGAGCGATCTGCTGCCGAGGCAGTAATAACTAATGTATTTTCTGACTGCAATGCAGGGATAAAGCTTCCTGAATAACATGCAGAAATGACAATAACACGCCATTTAATACCAGATTTATCTAAAGCACCTCTTAGCCATTCAGGATCAATTTGCTTTAAGTCAATGGGTGCATTTTCAAGTTCGAAATGGTTTTCCAACCCATGCGATGTAAGATACATAAATAAAACGTCAGTATCTTTATTCATTTGCTGACCAATACGATTTAAAGCCATTTGAATACTGGTTTTTGAAGCAATTGGAATTTTTGTGATGGTATCTGGATCATTTACCAATTGGACAGAACGCCCTAAGGTTCCAAAACGCGTATCAAATTGCGCTTTAATACGTTGTACCTCTGAACTAAATACAGAGTCGTAGCTATCTCCAGCCACGCCTAAAAAATACCAATGCGTTTGTGAAAAATCACCTAACTGTATTTGCTCTAATGTTTGGCGTAATAAATTGCCTTGTGCATACAGTGCATCTTCTGAAATCGTTGGAGGTGAGTCATCAACTTTCCAAATCGGTTGTTGCTTAACAGACATTTGCCAAACCACAAGTGTGCAAATGGTGGCAAACATAATCAATGCCCTCTCCCACCAAGGCCACTTTAATTCACGTGAAAAGACCCAAATAACTGCCAAGCTTTGCCATACAAAAAACACCATAAATAAAGTGGGTAAAAAGTTATAAATACGATCTGGTAAAAAGTTTAATAGATTATTATCACCCAAGTACTGCAAAAAGCATTGAATGAGTAAAACATTGCTGTCAAGCACAAGCCAAAGTAAAGCAGGTACGAGCATAAGGCGCGTATTGTTCATTCTTTGGGAAAGAAAAATACCTACGATTAATGCAATAAAAGGCCATAGTGCATAGCTTACAAGTCCCTGAGAGTTAAAATGCCCAACTTGTCCCGCAACCATCCAACTATAAAGCGTATTTACACTTGCTGCGACTGCTCCCCAGAAAAGTAGCTGAAGAATAGATGGATGTACAATTTGTAATGATTTACGCGAACCAAGAAACAGCCATAAGCCTGCCGCTTGGTTGCTTTTTAAATCATGCCAAAAATTAATAGAGGGCTTAAGGTCTATCATAGGATTCTTGCTGGCCAGCAACATGCGTTGCTTTATACGTTATCGCTCATTTATTGTTTATGTAGTCTAATCGATATCTCACGCACTACAGCATTACATTACAAAAACGAACAACAACTTGTTTATGTGTCCATATTGAAATAGGCATCGAAACGACATGCATCACCTAGCCATTGATGCTTGGGTTCTTCATTATTTAAGAACACTGCATGACGCGGTCGCTTTACAATGACTCTTTTTGCAACTTTCCTTGCTTTAATAAGTAAGTGGTCGCCTAAATCCATTTCACCATGTTCGGGCAATAGCATATGCAAAAGTTGCATCTGTTTTTTGACCTGTGCTTGTTTTTTTTGTCCTTGTTGGTTTTGGTCTCTTTGTGGGAACATGGGGTCCAAATAAACAACATCAACAGTTTGTTTCATCTGCGCTAGCTGTTCAAGATAGCTTGCTGAGTCTGCAAATATAAGCTGAATTTTATCAGTTATTGATGCTAAAAATACATCTTTTTTTGCACTTTCATATGCTTCTTCAAGCAATGTAAATAAAATAGGGTGTCGCTCAATAAGCGTTACATGGGCACCAAACTTAGCCATTAACAGTGAGTCATGACCTAAACCAGCTGTTGCATCAATTAATATAGGCGCATCATTTGACTGTGTGGCTCTAGCTAACATTTCAGTTTTTAACGATGCTCTTTTTAGTCTAGGAATTTCTGCATACCAATCGGGTTGCATTTTCATACCTTGCGCAGAAAGACTAAGACCATCACGATCAATCACGAATGATAACTCAGGATGTAAACGCAAAAATTTGGCATTCACTTTCTCGGTTATACATAACTCCACATCGACATCACGAGATTGCAGGCGCGCTGCAATCTCATGTGCTTTTTGTTCGTACTCTTGCTCAAACCAACAAACAAATTGCATTACCAACTTACCCAGCCTGTCCACCACGTTACTAAAATAAAGAGACCAAAGATAATTCGATAATAAGCAAAAACACTAAAGTCATGCTTAGATACATAACGAATTAATGCACGAATCACAAGCAATGCAGAAATGAAGGCAACAATAATTCCAACGCCTAGAATTTCCATATCTTCTACATGTAGCTCATGACGCATTTTGTACATATCAAGCAATCCTGCGCCCATCAGTACAGGAATTCCTAAGAAGAACGAAAACTCTGCCGCCGCTTTACGCGACACACCTAAAAATAGAGAACCTATAATTGTGGAACCAGAGCGAGATGTACCGGGAATCAGTGCAAAGCATTGAATAAGACCAATGAGTGCAGCTTGTTTAAAACTTAATTGTTCTACTTCATGACTGACTGTTTTATGTTGTCGTTTTTCAGCCCATAAAATAATAAACCCACCAATAATGAGGGCAATCGCAACAGTAATTGCATTAAACAAATAAGATTTTAATGCCTCACCAAAAGTAAGACCAATCACCATAATTGGAATAGTCGCAATAATCAGGTTAATACTTAAACGGCGTCCTTGTTCCTGACCTGTAAGTGCACCAATTAATGCACCCCAGAGTTTATTCCAATACTGATAAATTACTGCTGCAATTGCACCAATTTGTACAGCAACAGAGAACATATCTCTTTTTTCAGGTGTCCAAAAATCGAGTAACTGACCAGTTAAAATAAGATGCCCCGTACTAGAGATCGGTAGGAATTCGGTAACACCTTCCACCAACCCCATAATCGCGGCTTTAAAAAGTAAAATAAGATCCATGAATTAAGACTTGCCTTGTTCAGAAATTTTTTTCCATGCATTATCACGCAAATATACAGGCAATGCATATTCTGCACTGACCCATTTTTTTTCTTGAGCTAGCGACATAGCAATGGTTGCAATATCTTCAGCAGTTGCTTTCACATGAGTAAACATTGTATTTTCTTGCAACAAATTTGCTCCTGAACCAACAAGCGTAAATTTTGTATGTTGCATTGCTTCTACATAGCTTAATAGTTGTTCTGCATCTACAGCTTGCATTATACCGTGATCATCTAACTCAAAATTCGCGATATATACTTCTTTCATTCTTGCATCAATCACAGCAGTAACAGCCATCAAACCATGCTCACGATACGCTGCCTGTGCTAATGCTTGAAGTGTAGAAACACCTATTACAGGTAAATCATTTGCCCATGCAAGCGCTTGTGTAACAGCAGCATTAATTCTTACACCACTAAAAGAACCTGGCCCACGACTAAATGCAATAACATCTAATGCTTCAGTGTTTAAATTACAATGTTGTAAGCCCTGCTCAATCATTGGCAATAATGTTTGTGTTTGCATTTTTGCTTGATCACTTAAAACTTTAAATAGAATATCTTGATCACGCATCAAACAAACAGAACATTGGTCATTTGCGGTTTCGAGTGCTAGCAGTTTCATGCATGCCCTTATTGTGAAAGAAACTTAAAAATTTAAGGTATCATACGCAACTCTAAAAAGCTTTGCGATACCCTCTTTATAATTATTCGTTATCGCCAAACCAATACGGTTCAAGTGCTCTATAATTTTCGATCAATCCATAAGCCATCTCTGCTTTATGTTGAATCTGCTGAACATGTTGCTCAGTCACATTTGCAATAACCTTTGCAGGAGTACCTGCAACCACTGAATAATCAGGAATAATTTGATGGGGTTCTATCACTGTATTTGCTTCAATTAGGCAATAATTTCCAACGACAGCATAGTCAGAAACAATACTATGCATACCAATTAAAGTATGATGTCCGACAGCGCAACCACGTAAGGTGGCATGATGTTCAACCGTCACATACTCACCAATTTCTAAATGTTTAGCATCACCTGCCTCTAAAATACTATAAGCTTGCACATTGGTGTAATCACCAATACGGATACTTCCTGTATCACCTCTGACAATTGCACCAAACCAAATGCTCACGTTGCTCCCTAAAGTGACTTGACCAATTACGTTGGCAGTCTCTTCAATCCAACCATTCCATGGAAGACAAATAGTTGACGGCGCATAACCTTTATATTTATACATCATTATTTTTTTCCTTTTATTTCTTTGTCATTTATAAAATCAACATACTGTGCTTTATTAAATAAGTCATAAAAATGCTATAAATCATAACAATAAACTGTATTAAATCTAAATTCGCTTTTTGAAGTAAGGACGATAACGGGAATATTGCTGACTTTTTTGATATGACATGCCAAAATAATAAAATAAGGCAATTTAATCCATTTTACAGATAGAAGAATCATGATGACGATACACTACTGCCAAAAATGTGGGCATGAAACCACGAAAAAAGTCCCATTAGGTGACAGTAAAATTCGTCAAGTGTGTGTGGCCTGTGGAACTATTCATTATGAAAATCCCAAAGTAATTTGTGGTGCGCTAGTCATTTGGGAAAATCAAATTCTTCTTTGCAGACGAGCAATCGAACCACGCTATGGATTATGGACACTTCCTGCTGGTTATATGGAACTTGCAGAAACCATGGCTGAAGGTGCAGCTCGAGAGACTTTTGAAGAAGCTGAAGCATATATTAATATCGAAGGTTTATACTGTATGTATGATATTCCTCATATTGGACAAATATATGCCTTATTCAAAGCACAATTGAAAGACGGTATTTTTGGTGCAGGGCCTGAAACAATTGAAACTCGCCTCTTTAAAGAGGAAGATATTCCATGGGATTCTTTGGCTTTCCCAAGTGTCAAACAGACATTACGTCACTACTTTAAAGATAAATTGAATCAACATTATCCACTGCACTTTGAAACAATTCACTCAGAAATAGATCAACCTTAAATCGCTTTAACCAACTGATGATTCAAAAGAATCTATAATTATGGCTATTTTTTTGTTATGCAAAAACATCTTTCAAATTTAACACTTTCTCCTGCACAAGTATTACAAAAACTACAACAGCTTCATGGCATTATCTTTCTACAAGATCATGGTAAACCCGTTATTTCATTTTTGCCTGAAAAGTACTGGTTAGAACATGATGGAAGCTTTTATTTCAACAGACAAAATGATTTTTCTTATGCGCTTGACTCAAACAACGTTCAAGATCATCCTTTAAAGCTTATTCAACTGGACCAACATCATAAAAACAAACCCCAAAAAAACGGTTTCAATGGTGGGTGGATGGGCTTTATTGGTTATGATTATGCATCGCAACAAGCTATTGACTATCCGCAACATCAACAGCCTGCAGCATATTTAGGTTTATATCACTCATATTTAAAATACGAAAACCATCAATGGATTTTTTACAGTACAGATATTCAAGCAGTTGAAATCTTAAACCTCGTAGAGCATCTCCTTGCTAGTGATTCGTCCGAAATAAGTTTTAGCTTAATCACATCTTGCCAAGCTGAATGGAGCAAGCAAGAGTACAGTCAAAAATTCCAAAAAGTTCAAGATTACATTCGTGCAGGCGACTGCTATCAAATTAATCTTACCCAAAAATTTTCAGCAACGGCGCAAGGACAATTACTTGCAACCGCACAAGAATTTTGGCAACTCACACATGCACCTTATGCCGGCTATCTAAAGTTAAATGACTTTGAGCTACTGAGTTGCTCACCAGAGTTATTTATTGAGTTTCATCCTAACCGTCAAATAACAACACGTCCCATTAAAGGGACAATGCCTAGATTTTTAAATATACAAGAAGATGAAATTTCAAAACAGCGACTCAAGGATTCTGAGAAAGACCAAGCAGAAAATTTGATGATTGTAGACTTACTACGCAATGATTTAAGTGTATATGCTGAAAATGGGTCAGTAAAAACTCCAAAACTTTTTGAAATTGAGAGTTTTAAACAAGTACACCATATGGTCAGTGAAATTCATGCAACGTTGACAATAGAGACCTCTCCCTTAAATATGCTCCTCACCGCCTTGCCTGGTGGCTCTATTACGGGTGCACCTAAAATTAGAGCCATGGAAATTATTGAAGAATTAGAACAAAAACCACGTGGAGCATATTGTGGCTCACTCGGTTACTTTAATCTAGATGGAACAGGTTGTTGGAATATTCTTATACGCTCTATTCAGAAATACAAAGAATCACTGTCAATTTGGGCCGGCGGTGGAATCACCATTGCATCAGATGAGGAAGCTGAGTACCAAGAATGCTTTGATAAAGTGAATGCCATGCTTGAGCTGATCAATACTTATCACTCAATATAACGCTCTTGTTGTATCAATGCATTTTGAATAGTTTCCTGCTCTTCAGACGATAGACGACTCACATAGTTATTATAAAATAGCTCGCGATGATTCAAAATAATTTGTGTTAACTCTTTCGAATAAAAGGGTTGATTCAACAAATCTCGCCATGCCAAATAAGCATGATGGTATTCACCCAACTGAATACCTAAGCTTAACACCTGATAGTCAATCCCATAATTTAAGATACGTGTTTCGAGTGCAGTGGCATGCTTTTCTATTTTCTTTTGTTTTGCAAGTAAAGCAAAGTCATAAGCAACATGGTATTCATTACGCTCGGTGTATAAAAGGCTCAACTCGTACAGACATTCTAAATACAATGGTTCAACATTACACCCTTTCAACCAAACTACAATCGCCTCATCAAATGCTTGCTGTTCTTTATAAATCGATCCTAAATGACGACAGGCTAAGTAGGTTTCTAACGTATTGGAAGACAGATTTGCATATTCAATTCTTTGTTTAAACCAAAAAATCGCTTGAGTAATATCGTTATAGCTATAATACGATGTTGCTGCATAATAAGCATATCTGGCTTTTAAAAGAAGATCTTCATTTTCATTTTCAAATGCCTGGGTGAGCATTTGTGCATCTTTTAAATACTTTTGCGGATCTTGGCTCCTCGCACCGAAATGACCGGTTTGAATATAATAATCGCCTTGTATCTCAATTTCAGACAGTTGATCTTGTATATTTATAATACTCTCGTGTAGTACACCCACCCATTTCACAATATTATTATTTTTAAATAATATTTTACGCGTCTAAAAAAACTCTCTATCTGCACTTTTAAACGTAACATGATAAATATCATCAGTTAAAGGCTGAGGTAGTCTAAACTCACCATGAAATCGATCATCGGCATCAAAGACGATTACATAGTCTGCTTTTCCGTCACACAAACTCAGTGCCAAGTTGCGATTATATGCAAAATCTTTCCAAGTATGCTCATGTACCTCACCTTGAATATGATGTGTTTTTAAATAATTTGTAATTTTATCTTGTGTACCATCAGATGAACCAGTATCACAAATAACAACATAATCAATTTCAATAGATAAGCGAATATTATCGAGCGTTTCTACAATAATATCCGCTTCATTTTTGACAATCATATTTAAACAAATTGTCGTTTTTTTCATATTTTTCTTCTAGTTATATAGTTTCTAAAATATCCTTTAAACTATCGACCAATCGTTTATTCTCTTCATCTGTACCAATAGTGATACGCAAAAAGTTATCAATTCTTGGCTTATTGAAATAACGTACAATAACACCTTGTTCTCGTAGCTTTTCGGCCAAGATATTTGCTTTTTCGTGCTGATGCGAGGTAAAAATAAAGTTTGCTTTAGATGGTAAAACATCAAAATCTAATATTTTTAAATCAGCAATTAACTTTTCACGACTTTCAATCACTTTATTACAATGTGCTTCGAAATAAGGCTGATCTTCAAAAGAAGCCACCGCAGCAGCAATCGCTAAACGATCAATTGGATATGAGTTAAAACTATTTTTTACTGTTTCTAACGCTGCAATTAAATGTGGTTGTGCAATCGCATAACCTACCCTTAAACCTGCTAATGAACGAGACTTCGACGTCGTTTGGCAAACTACAAGATTTTCATAATGCGCTACCAAGGAAACTGCTGATTCAGCACCAAAATCTACATAGGCCTCATCAATCACAACCACACGGTTTGGATGGTCTTTTAAAAGCTTCTCAATTTCACTTAATGGTAATGCAATACTCGTAGGCGCATTAGGATTTGTGATTATGATCCCACCATTAGGTTGTTGATAATCTCGAATATCAATTTCAAAATGTTCATTTAAAGGAATGACTTTTGTGTGAGTATTAAAAAATTGACTATATACAGGGTAAAAACTGTAAGTAATATCCGAATATAATACCGGTTCTTCCTGCTGAAAGAATGCCTTAAAAATATGTGCCAAAACCTCATCTGATCCATTACCTACAAATACATGATCAGCTTGAATTTTTTGCTGTTGCGCAATCGCTTCTTTTAGAATACTTGCATCAGGATCTGGATATAAACGTAGTACATCAGCCTGATTAGACAACTGTTTTTCTAAAGCTTCTACCACTTTTGGTGAAGGTGGATATGGATTTTCATTTGTATTTAATTTTAAAAGATTTTGAATCTTCGGTTGTTCACCAGGTACATAAGGTTCTAGCTCACGAACTTCAGGACTCCAAAAACGCATTTTTTCATTGGTTATGGTCATTTAACTTCATCTCAGATTGAGGTGGTCTTAAAGACCACCTTATTATTCTTATTTATATCGGTAACGTGCTGAACGTGCGTGCGCATCTAAATTTTCTTCTTGTGCCAGAATATCTGCAACTTTTGCGAGTGGTTTTACCCCTTCTTCCGAGCACATAATCAAGCTAGAACGTTTTTGAAAATCATACACACCGAGTGGTGAGGAGAAACGTGCCGTACCTGAAGTAGGTAAAACATGATTTGGCCCTGCACAATAATCACCAATCGCTTCTGGTGTATATCTTCCCATGAAGATCGCACCTGCATGACGAATTTCTTCACTCATCGCTTGAGCTTCATCTAAGCATAACTCTAAATGCTCAGGTGCAACTTGATTAATTAATTCAATTGCTTCCGCTCTGTCTTTAACCAGTATAAGCGCACCACGATTTTCAATAGAAGTACGTGCAATTTCAGCCTTTGGTAATTCAGCCAAATGTGACTCAATTGCTTGGGCAACCGCTTCTAGAAAATTTTCATCAGGAGTAATGAGAATGGCTTGGGCGACCGTATCATGCTCTGCCTGAGAGAGCACATCCATTGCAATCCATTTAGGATCATTATTTCCTTCAGCATACACCAAAATTTCAGATGGCCCTGCAATCATATCAATACCGCATTGCCCAAACACAGCACGTTTTGCGGCAGCAACAAAGCGATTTCCTGGGCCTGTAATTTTATCTACAGGTGGGATTGTTTGAGTGCCATAAGCTAAAGCAGCAACAGCTTGCGCGCCACCAATAGTGAATACTCGACTTACACCTGCTAAATATGCAGCCGCAAGCACCAGTGGATTTAACTCACCCTTTGGTGCGGGCACAACCATAATAATCTCTGCAACACCTGCAACATGTGCAGGAATTGCATTCATTAATACAGAAGATGGATAAGATGCTAAACCGCCTGGTACATAAATTCCAACACGATCAAGCGGTGTGACTTTTTGACCTAATGTATTACCTAGATCATCAACATAAGTCCATCCTTCTTGCTTCTGCGCTTGATGGAATGTGCGAATACGCGTTGCAGCCAGTTCTAATGCTTCGCGCACTTCAACATTTAAATGATCAAATGCCTTTTTTAATTGCTCTTGCGTCAATTCAAGTTCAGAAAAATGATGCGCAGGATGTCGATCAAACTGTTGAGTCAATTTAAGAACATGCTCATCACCAAACTGACGAACATCAGCAATAATTTTATCTACAGTTGAAAGAAGCTCAGGATCGTTGACTGTTTCGAAAGCCAATAAATCCGCAAAGACCTGTTTGAAATTTTGGTCTTGAGTCGATAAACGTCGCATCAATTTACCCACAAGTTAAACAATTAAGGCTTCAGTTTAACCTTTTTAAAGTCACTTGTGGGTAAGATATCTCATTCAATTTATAAGAGTTCATAATTTTTTCTACTTACTCCTATAAATTTTCCCGATGCCAAGGCTATTTTGAAGCTACAGCCTGTTCTAATTTCTCTAAAATAGGGCTCAGTAAGTTTTGTTTACGCTTGAAGCTTGCTTTGTTCACAATTAAACGTGAAGATACCTGGCAAATTTCTTCTAATGGTTCTAGACCATTTGCACGTAAAGTATTTCCCGTATCGACAACATCTACAATGTAGTCACCTAAACCAACTAAAGGCGCAAGCTCCATAGAACCATATAATTTAATTACATCGACTTGTTCACCCAGACTTGCATAATATTGGCGTGTTAGATTGACATATTTCGTCGCAATTTTTAAACGACCTTTAGGACGTTTCATGCCTACTTTTGCTGCAGTCATTAATCGACAATTTGCAATTTTTAAATCTAATGGTTCATATACATTCTGAGCACCATGTTCCATTAGCACATCTTTCCCTGCAACGCCAATATCAGCAGCACCATTTTCTACATACGTTGGTACATCTGAAGCACGCAAAATTAAAATACGAACATGCTTATGGGTTGTTGGAAAAATTAGTTTACGAGACTTTTCAGGATCTTCTAATAGATTGATGCCTGCTGTTTCTAGCAAAGGAAGTGTTTCTTTTAGAATACGTCCCTTGCTTAATGCCAATGTCAAACCATGATCAAAATTCCCCATTACATCAAAATTTGGATCATCGTTTCTTAGGTCACTCATGATTTACTCACTTACTCGCTTAATTTGTGCGCCAAGGCCTTGAAGTTTCTCTTCAATTTTTTCATATCCACGATCAATATGATAGATACGATCCACTAAAGTTTCACCTTCAGCAGCAAGCGCAGCCAATACTAAAGAAAAAGAAGCACGTAAATCTGTTGCCATTACAGGGGCAGCTGAAAGTTTATCCACGCCAGTTACCACTGCATCATTGCCTTCCACTTGAATATTTGCACCCATACGCGAAAGCTCAGGTACGTGCATGAAACGATTCTCAAAAATTGTTTCAGAGATCGTTGCAAAACCCTTTGCAATTGTATTTACAGCCATCACTTGGGCTTGCATATCTGTCGGAAACTCAGGATGAGGTAATGTTCTAAAACTTACGGCTTTAGGACGTTTGTCTTGCATATCAAGTTCAATCCAATCCTCGCCACGAGTAACCTCAGCACCCATTTCTTCAAATTTTTCTAAAACAGATTCAAGAAGCGTTGGATCTGTATGTGTCGTTTTTATACAGCCACCTGTAATTGCTGCTGCTGCTAAATAAGACCCAGTTTCTATACGATCTGCAACAACTGCATGTTCACAGCCATTTAGATGCTCAACACCCGTAACAACTAAAGTATCTGTATCTATACCTTCAATTTTTGCACCCATTTTAACGAGCATGTGTGCTAGATCAGTAATTTCTGGTTCTTTGGCTGCGTTTCTAATTGTTGTCACACCATCTGCAAGCACAGCCGCCATTAGTATATTTTCAGTACCACCAACAGTTACCATATCAAAAATAACTTCACCACCTTTTAAGCGGCCATCAACATGCGCATTCACGTAACCATTCTCTACTTCAATAGTAGCGCCTAAAGCCTCTAAAGCTTTAAGATGTTGGTCTACAGGGCGTGATCCTATAGCACACCCTCCAGGTAAAGAAACACGTGCTGTTCCATATCTTGCAAGTAGTGGACCTAGAACTAAGATTGAAGCACGCATCGTTTTTACTAATTCATAAGGTGCGAACTGGTTATCTAAGGTAGATGTATCTGCTCTCACAAGATGGCCATTTTCATAACAGATGGTCACGCCTAATCCTGCAATAAGTTCAACGAGTGTATTCACATCTTTTAGATTAGGTACATTTGTAATCGTTATCGGAGTTTCTGCAAGAATTGTTGCAGCCAACAAAGGTAAAGCTGCATTTTTTGCGCCTGAAATACGCACTTCACCACGTAATTTCGTACCACCTTGAATAAGAAATTTATCCATTTAACTTTTATACTCCGAACATGCTAGCTTTACGCCATTCTTCTTTTGTCATTGCTTTAATTGTTACTGCATGTACCTCGCCACTTGAAATAAAACTATTCAATGGTGCATATACAAGCTGTTGACGCACAACAGGACGTTTCCCTTCAAACTGATCATCAACAACTCGTAGGTCAAACTTGCCTGCCTGTCCACTCACAACTACTTCTGCACTCGGAAATGCTTGTTTTAAAATTTCTGTGAGTTGTTCGCTATTCATTATCAAAGACCTCGCTTTGGACCTACGGCTAAAAGTCGGCTATTTTACTATAAATCTTAAAGTTAATTCATTAAGTCTCAATCATTTTGAAACAAAAAAGAGGGTTAATGGTCCCTCCTTTTTTTATTCTCACATACTATATTAATACTTTCCGATCTGACGAAGATGGAATATGCAAAGATTCACGATATTTCGCTACAGTTCTTCTTGCAACATCTATACCTTCATTTTTAAGTAGATTTGCAATCGTATTATCAGAGAGAGGTTTTTGTGGGCTTTCGGCAGAAATTAGCTTTTTAATTCTTGCTCGAATTGCAGTAGACGAACATTCTCCACCCGTTGTTGTACCAACATGGCTTGAGAAAAAATATTTCAATTCAAATAAGCCTTTGGGCGTTAAAATATATTTATTCGTCGTTACACGCGAAACAGTAGATTCATGTAACTCAACCTCTTCTGCTACGTCTCTTAGAATTAAAGGTTTCATACCTTCATCACCATATTCTAAAAAATCTTGTTGATGTCGAATTATACAAGTAGCGACTTTTAACAAAGTTTTATGTCTTTCATCAATACTTTTAATAAAATTTTTAGCTTCCAATAATTGTGTTTTTAAGTATTGGTTATCTGCACTAGAATCTGCCCTCTTAATTAGACTAGAGTAATAGCTATTCACACGTAGTTTAGGAGCGATGTCTGGATTCAACCCAACACTCCACATATTATTTTTTTTCATCACTACTGCATCTGGAATTTGATACTCAAATTGTTTTGATTGAAAATCGATCCCTGGATAAGGCTTTAATGTTTTAATTAAATTAATTGTTTCTTTTAACTCTAAAATTGATAAGCTCGTTACTTTAAGAAGCTTTTGCAAATCATTTGTAATCAGAAACTGATAATGTTTAAGTACATTCAATGCATTTGATTTCTCTTTGATAGAATCAGGAAGTGCATTGAGTTGTATAAATAAACATTCAACCAAATTTCTAGAACCCACTGCTAAAGGATCAAGTTGCTGTATATGTTTTAAGACAACTAAAACTTCATCTTCCTCTATATTTAAATGACTTAAACCAACTTGGTCTAGTAAATGCTCTACTGATTCTACTGTTTCTTCAATAGAGATAGATAAAAAACCTTTTTCATCTAAAGCATCAATCACACAAAAGGCTATTAATTTATCGATTTTTGAAAAATTCAATAAGTTAATCTGATCTTCTAAATGTTGTTTCAGCGTCATATCTTCTGAATGTTGTTCTTGTTTATCTTCAAAGTCTCCACTCCCCAAAGCTGTTGGCTGATGAGTATAAACATCATCCCATTGCGTATCCATAGGCAAATCATCGGGAAGATAGTTCTCATTTAACTGGTCGGATAACTCAGAAGTATTTTCTATTTTCTTATCATCAACTTGTTGATCGATATGCTCTTCAACTTTTTCTAATAGTGGATTGCTATCTAATTGATTTTGAATTTCTTGCTCTAATTCAAGGCTTGACAGTTGCAATAAACGTATCGCCTGTTGTAATTGAGGTGTTAACGATAGGGAGTTCGCTACTTTTAGCCCAAGAGACAACTTCATAAACAAACCTCACTTTACTAGCAAAATCTATGCCGTTATTATTTTTTATAACACAAGATTTGTATAAATTATACGATGCAATAGTCTAAAGTGAGTATTTTTTGTATATGGCATATACCATTAGAAATTTTAAGACTATAGAGATAAAAAAAAGCCTCCTTACGGAGGCTTTTTAGGAATTAGATGCTGGCGATGACTTACTCTCACATGGGTAACCCCACACTACCATCAGCGCTAAGAGGTTTCACTTCTGAGTTCGGGAAGGGATCAGGTGGTTCACTCTCGCTATTGTCGCCAGCATAACTTTTATGGAGAACA
>NZ_VTDQ01000004.1 GCF_015627175.1 Acinetobacter pollinis
GTTGCAGGCTTACAGGCAATTGCTACTGCGAAACGTTTAGGTGCTGTGGTTGAAGCAACCGATTTACGTCCAACGGCGAAAGAGCAAGTGCAGTCTTTGGGTGGTAAATGGTTAGACGTGCCTATGTCTGAGGAAGAACAGCAACGTGCAGCAGATGCTGCAAAAAATGGTTATGGTTGGATGCCAGGTGAGCAATATATTAAAGACCAAGCAGCTATTGTAGATAAGGCTGTGAGTCAGGCAGATATTGTAATTACTACAGCACTATTACCAGGGCGAAATGCACCAAGGCTAATTAAAGCTGAAACTGTGAAAAAAATGAAACCTGGGTCTGTCATTTTAGATATGGCAGTAGAAACAGGAGGGAATGTTGAAGGTTCTGTAGAGAATGAAACAGTCGTTACAGAAAATGGAGTACAAATTTTGGGTATTCCGAATATTCCATCTACTGTAGCAACAGAAGCTTCAGCACTGTACGCACGTAATGTTTATAACTTCGTAAGTACATTATTTGATGAAAATAAGAAGTTAAATATTACTTTAGATGATGAAATTCAAAAAGCACTGCTCGTTACCCATGATGGTGAGCTGTTGTTAAAGCGTAGCTAAGGAGCGAAAAAAATGATTGAAACTATAACAATTTTTGTCTTGGCTGTATTTGTTGGTTATTACGTTGTATGGGGTGTAACACCAGCTTTGCATACACCTTTAATGGCAGTTACTAACGCGCTTTCTTCTATTGTCATTGTGGGTGCTATGTTGCAGACCGTAGGTTTGCCAATGTTGGGTATTGAAGGAAATGTTGCATTTCAGAGCATAAATATTGTGAGTGTACTGGGTGCAATAGCAGTCTTTTTAGCAAGTATTAATATTTTTGGTGGTTTCGCAGTAACAGCAAGAATGCTTGAAATGTTTAAACCAAAGCAGAAAAAGAAAGAAGAGGTATAAACAATGGAATTAATAAGAGAATATTCTGGTTGGTTATACCTTGTTGGGGCAATTTTATTCATTTTGACACTACGTGGACTATCTAGCCCTAAAACAGCTATTCAAGGTAACCGCTATGGTATGGTGGCCATGGCAATTGCTGTTTTAACCACATTTTTTGTGGCAGATCATGTTGTTGTATGGCTTATTTTAGTACCAATGGCACTTGGTGCTGTTGTAGGTGTTGCACGTGCCCGTACTGTTCCTATGACGCAAATGCCTGAAACTGTTGCTTTAATGCACTCATTAGTTGGATTATCTGCTGTATTAATTGCAGTTGCTGCAATTTTACATAATAACCATTTGGTTGACCTATTTGCGCAAAATACAACTGCTTTACAAAGTTCAGGTGTAGAGCAACCACACATGAGCAAAGTACATTTCTTTGAACTATTTGTGGGTTGCTTTGTCGGTGCAATTACGTTTACTGCATCATTATTTGCTTATGGTAAATTGGCTGCGAAAAAATGGGCAAAAACTATTGCGGGTGGTTGGGTTAAACCATTACAAACTATTTTATTTATTGTCATGATTATTTGTGGTGGTTATTTCTTCACTACAGGCAATATGGCTGCTTTTTGGCTTATGACAGCTTTTGCACTTGCATTCGGTTGGGTATGGATTGCACCTGTGGGTGGGGGCGACATGCCAGTTGTTGTTTCATTACTTAACTCTTTTTCAGGGTGGGCGGCTGCAGGAATTGGCTTTACACTTGAAAACAACATGCTCATTGTTGCGGGCTCATTGGTCGGTTCTTCTGGTGCAATTTTGTCTTACATTATGTGTAAAGCAATGAATCGTAGCATTCTCAATGTGTTATTTGGCGGTTCAGCAACTACAGCGGCTGCGGTGGCTTCAGGTGAACAAGTAGAAAGAAACTATCGTTCTGGTTCGGCAGATGATGCAGGCTTTCTTATGTCAAATGCAGACAGTGTTGTAATTGTACCAGGTTATGGTATGGCACAAGGGCGTGCACAAAATGCAGTGAAAGAGCTTGCGATGTTACTTAAAGAAGAAGGCGTAAAAGTGCGTTTTGCAATTCATCCTGTTGCAGGTCGTATGCCGGGACATATGAACGTATTGCTTGCAGAAGCTGATGTACCTTATGAAGATATCTTAGAGATGGATGAAATTAACTCAGATTTTCCTGCTACAGATGTTGTTTTAGTGATTGGTGCGAATGACGTTGTAAACCCTGCTGCAAAAGATAATCCAGGCTCTCCAATCTATGGTATGCCAATTTTGGAAGCTTATAAAGCACGTACTATTATGGTGATTAAGCGCTCTATGGCAACAGGTTATGCTGGACTAGATAATGATTTGTTTTATGATGAAAAAACAATGATGATTTTTGGTGATGCAAAAAAAGTTGTTGAAGATATGACAAAGTCAATTAATGGTTCTGGTCATTAAGTCGTATTATACTGAAATAGGGCACATTTTAGATGTGCCTTATTTTTTTATATAAAGATAACTATATGTTAAATAATATTTTATTAAAATAAAATGTAATATTTTTTATTGAGAAAAATTCTTATTATCGTTAATATCCACTCGCTTAGACTTCTGCTTAATTTCCATTTTTATGAAAATATTGACTCATTTTGTAAGAACTGCTTTATCTGTCTCTCTGTTCTCTATATTACAAACAACTTTTGCCAACGAGGCTGTATTACCTACTATTTTGGTTAACTCAAATGATGATCCTGATATTGTAAAAACAACAGAAAGTTTTAAAACACATCAAACTTTATTTAAAACTGCAAGATCTGTCAGTGTGGTAAGTAAAAAACAGATTGAGCAGAAACAAGCCATGAATTTAACAGATGCACTCAATGGCGTTTCAGGTGTGATCTCGGCACCTCTTGGACGACGAGGTGCAGATGACTTTATTATTCGTGGGCAACTTGCTTCAGATGCAATTTATATAGATGGACTTAGGCAAGCACAAGCAAGCGATTCTCCAGTAGATATTACAGGGTTAGAACGGGTAGAGGTAATTAAAGGACCAAGCTCAATGGATTTTGGTTTGAGTGCACCGGGTGGTTTAGTAAATCTTGTAACAAAACGAGCAATACAGGATAACTTTAATACAGTTGAATTACGCTATGGCTCTCAAGATCTACGCCAAATCATATTCGATACAAACCATACTTTAAATGAAAGTAGTAAAGCTGCATGGCGTTTGAATACTTCATATTCAGATCAAAATGATTCTACAGATAATGTTTATTTTAAAAATTTTTATATCTCGCCAACTTACACCTTCGATTTGGGCGATCAAACCGATTTATCTGTAATAGCGAGTTATAGTCATAAAGAGTATATGAGGCAACAAGGCATACCTGTATACGGTAGTCTTTTAACAAACTCATATGGTCAGCTTAACCGTAGTTTATTCATTGGA
This sequence comes from Acinetobacter pollinis, assembly GCF_015627175.1. Lineage (GTDB taxonomy): Bacteria > Pseudomonadota > Gammaproteobacteria > Pseudomonadales > Moraxellaceae > Acinetobacter > Acinetobacter pollinis. Next base: position 3,395 of record NZ_VTDQ01000004.1, read on the forward strand.
GAGCCAGATCAAGACCCTTATATTTCAGATGTATATCGTGTTGGATATAATTTTGCACATCGTTTTAATGAAGGATGGGAGTTTAAACAAAATTTCGCACTTCAGAAAACACGCTTAGATGGACAAGTTATTTTTGCAAATAGTTCAAGTTTAAATAGTCAGACCATTAAACGTTCGGGCAGAGATCAACTATATAAAGATCTAAATTTTAGTGTGGATAATAATTTATCTAAAACATTTGACATGGGGGCGACCCACCATCATGTGATGTTAGGTGTAGATGCAATTCATGATACACGTGATATATGGAATTATACCTGTACCGTAGCAGGAAACTTTAATATTTATCGTCCTAACTACTTAGGAAATAGTTGGTGTTCTAAAAAAACTTTGCGTAGCGACAGTGTGAAAACTACATTAAAAACAGTCGGCACTTATTTAAAAGATCGTATAGATTTGACTGAAAATCTAAATTTAGATTTGGGAGTACGCCATGACTGGGCCACAGTATCGGCTTTAAGTCATTATGATCAGTCAGATAACAGTAAAAATAGTCATGCATTTTCAGGAAACATAGGAGTTTTATATGATATTCATCATATTATTTCTCCTTACATGAGCTATTCAACATCATTTTTACCAGTTACTGATGTTGATGAAAATGGAAAAATTTTTGAACCAGAAAAGGCAAACCAGTATGAGGTTGGTTTTAAAATTCAATCACCATCTCAACGAATTCAGGCAAGTTTAGCATGGTTTGATCTTACTCGTTTTAATGTCGTTTCTTCCGATGCAGATGGTGTAAATTATCAAACAGGGAAACAAAACTCAAAAGGCGTAGAAACCGAAATTGTAGCAAAAATCCGCCCAAATTGGCTTGTTTCGGCAAACTATACCTATACGCCTACCGCTAAAATCGTAAATGATGAAATTACAAGCTATATTGGTAAGCGATTAAACAACGTCTCTAAACAAGCATTTAATTTCTCTACGCGTTACGAGTTTTTGGGTGAAATGCTGTCAGGTTGGTATATTGGTGCAGGTGTGCGTGCAGAGTCTGAAAAGACTAGCTATAAATATGCGTATACTGTTCCGGGGTATGCACTGTGGGATGCGGAAGTTGGATATAACACAACACGTTGGCAAGCAAGTTTAAATGCAAAGAACATTTTTAATAAAGAATATTATGCTGGGGGTGTAAACAGTAATATTGTGGCTTTAGGTGATGATCGGCAAGTTAATTTCAACTTCCGTTATAGATTTTAGAAAGATAAAAAAAAGCGACATATTCTGTCGCTTTTTATCATTTACATAAAGGATTTTATGCAAGTGCTCTTTCAGGAGTGGCACGCCATAGACTTTCTAGATCGTAGAACTTACGTGCTGTTGGAAGCATCACATGTACCACAACGTAGCCAAGGTCGATAAGAACCCATTCAGCATCGAGTTCACCCTCTACACCAATAGGTCTAAAGCCTGCTTGACGTGCTTCATCTGCAACGTTATCTGCAAGTGCTTTGACATGACGTGTTGATGTACCGCTTGCAATGACAATTGCATCTGCAACATTACTAATTTCGCTAACGTCTAACTCGATGATATCTTTTGCTTTTACATCTTCGAGTGCTTCGTGAACGATGGCTAAACAGCGTGCTACATTTTCGTTTTGCGCATTCATCGCGCTTTCTTGAGAATTAGAAGCGCTGGGCGATGGTTCTAAATTCATAGAAGTCAATAATTCCTGACAATTACTCAGTATGTAATATAGCGTTTTTGCGCACACAATTCAAATATTGTATGAAAGTATCCTGTAACTAACTGCTTTTTAATTAAATATAAATTATTTTCTTATGGGTTAAGGTACTGGCTCAATTTTTTCTGAGCAGCTTCACGTGTATGTTGAATGACCTTTTTAAGCTCATTAAAGCGTAGAAGAGTTTCTTGAATGAAACTTTGATCTGCCCGCCGTTTCTCTTTACGCAAAGTTGAAATAAATTGCTCAAAATCTCCAGTAATTTCTTGGAGTTTAGGTGTGCCGACATAGCGCGTAGCCCCATAGAGTCGGTGTAGTACATGCTCTAATTGAGGGAAGTCTTCGAGCTCAATGAGTTGTTGCATTTCCTCAACTTCAGCGTCAAAACTTTCTGTAAGCATTTTAAGTAAATCTACAGCCAATTCCTCCTTATTTGCCGCAAGTTTAACACTTTGTGCCCAGTCCAGAATATTGCTATCCATTGTGGTAGAAAACTCATTGTGTAACGGAGTTTGGTTGTTTTCAAATCGGCTATTTGTCCATGTAGTGAGAATTTGTACAAGCTGCTCTATCTGAATTGGCTTGGTTACATAGTCGTTCATACCGACAGTAAGTAAGTTTTGTTTTTCATCTGAAAGTGCATGTGCTGTAAGTGCAATAATTGGAAACTCTTTACTCTTATTCAAAGTAGATTCTAATGAACGAATTGCACGAGTTGTATCTACTCCAGACATTACAGGCATTTGAATATCCATAAAGATTAAATCAAACGGTTGTTGTTTTTGTTCAATATTATTTTGAATCAGTCGGAGAGCTTCTTGTCCGCTCAGTGCTTTGGTGGTTTTTACTTTTAGCTCTGCCAGTAACGCTTCTAAAACAATAAGATTAGGTAAATGGTCATCTACTGCTAGGACGTGTAAACCTTCACCATTGAAGGTTTTGCTGACATGCTCCTCTTCTACTTGGATTTGGTTTTTAAGTAGCTGAAGTAGGGCGTGTCTACTCAGAGGTTGATAAAGTGGAGTTGCATGAAACTGACTTAATGTATTGGGTTCTAGAGCCATTTGATAGCCATAGACGGCTAAATGACCTTGATAACGCATACGAATTTCTTGAAGTAATGTGTGCGTATCACCTGCATGATCGACAATAACCCAAGTGTCATCGTGATTGGTGAGTTGATTTAAGCGGTTAAACAAGTCTAACAGAGAGATACTCTCTGTATGTTGGACGTTGTAATTTTCTAAATAATGTCGAAGAATATTTGCTGTGGCTGCATGGGAAATAAAAGATACAACTTTTACATGACTTAAATTTTCTTTTTGAATGTGTTGCGTACGTTGGTCTAAATCGAATTGAATGTTAAACCAAAATGTGGAGCCTTTTTCCGTTGGTGTACGCTCCTGATTGTCTTCAAAACCAATATGACCATGCATCATTTGTACAAGCTGTTTTGAGATTGCAAGCCCTAAGCCTGTACCACCAAATTGACGAGTAATGGATGCATCCACCTGTGAAAAAGAATCAAATAATTTTTTTCGATCTTGTTCACTTACCCCAATACCACTGTCTTGTACGCTAAAGTAAATTTGACAATGCTGATGGTTTTTATTTTCCAGACGAGTACGGACAATAATTTCACCCTCAGGGGTAAATTTAATTGCATTTGAAATGAGATTCGTCAAAATTTGTTTAAAGCGTAATGTATCGCCAATGACGTACTGTGGTAGGTCGTGCGCGAAGTAAAATGCCATATTAATATTTTTCTGAGCGGCCAAAGGAGACAACATATCCATGACATCAAAGATGGTCTCTTCAAGATTAAACTGTGCTGTTTCAAGCTCAAGTTTGCCCGCATCAATTTTTGAGAAATCTAAAACATCGTTAATCAATGCAAGTAAATGTGCAGATGACTTTCGTATAGTTTGTAAATATAGGTTCTGATCATTAGTAAGGTTGTCTTGTCTGAGCATGAGATGGATAAAGCCATCAATACTATTTAAAGGCGTTCTTAATTCATGGCTAATATTGGCAAGAAAAACAGATTTTGATTGATTGGCTGATATCGCTTGGTCACGTGCTTGTCTATAAGTAATATTTTGGACTTCAAGCGTATCTAACGTTCGACGTAAATCATCTTCAGTTTGTTCAGTATGGTCTTTAAGCTCTAAAAAGCTATGGTGCAATCTTTGTAAGGTATTTTCGATATCGCGCTGTAATAATTTTAGTTCACCACTGCTATTGAGTGTAATAGGCTGATCTAAATTATCTGCACTTAATCGTTGTAATTGCATTCGAATTTCGTAGAGGGGTGCAATCCATCGTCTAGAATAAAAGTTTAAACACATCATGAGTAAAAGAAGTGTAATAAAACCTGTAATGGCCAATACAGTCAGAATACGATAATGTGCCAATGCTAAAGGTTGGTCATCTAATTCAATGAGCAACCATGTGCTAATCCCTTTACTATTGGTCATAATTTTACTGCCATAGACCGTATTGTGATTATACGATATAGGGCCAATAAATCGGGCAGAATCGTTCACTGTGGGCCATGGTAAATATCTACGCTGACCAATGTTGAGTTTAATATGGTTGTCGCTGTCTATAATGGCAACGCGCTGCACATATTGCTCGTTTAAAACGCTTTGTAAAATATTTTCTGCACGTGGTGTAATATTTGGTGAAGTATCAATTGCTGTTGAAAGTAGTTTGGCCGTATGTTGATAGCGTGATAAGGTCGCAATTGCTGCATACTGCTGTTGGCTTTTTGCAGCAACACGGGTTTCGTTAACAACAAGGGTTGTTCCTACAAAAACAAGTACTGAAATTGGAATAAAAATAAATGCGACCAATTGCCCATAGGCATGGTTTAGCTGTAAGCGTTGTAATAGGTTTTTTCTTAATTGCGCCATAATCGAAAATAAACGATTCTTCTTGATCAGAATCTTACCATGCTTTTAATAGGCGGGTCGCGTGTATTCTTTGTAGAAAAAACAGTGAAATGAGTGCAGGATGATTATTTTTTTCATACAATAAGCACACCTAAAAACAGGTACATACTATGAGTGACAATATTCCAGACTTTTTTTCTGACGATTTTTTATTAGATCATTCTGTTGGAAAGACCCCTTTAGTTAGGCTACAACGACTTGGAAAAGATACCAAGGCAACTGTACTTGCTAAGCTTGAAGGGAATAATCCTGCAGGTTCTGTGAAAGATCGTCCTGCTTATAATATGATTATACAAGCAGAAAAACGAGGGGATATTCAGCCTGGGGATACATTAATAGAAGCCACCAGTGGAAATACAGGTATTGCTCTTGCAATGGTCGCTGCTATGCGTGGTTATCGCATTAAGCTTATTATGCCAGACAATATGAGCCAAGAGCGTAAAGATGCCATGCTAGCATATGGTGCTGAATTAATTGAAGTAACTCAGCAACAAGGAATGGAAGGCGCACGCGATCTTGCTTTAAAAATGCAAGAAGAAGGACAGGGGTTTGTATTAAACCAATTTGGTAATCCAGACAATGTTCAAGCGCACTATCTCACGACTGGGCCAGAAATTTGGCAACAAACAGGTGGTCAGGTGACACACTTTGTGAGCTCTATGGGGACAACGGGAACCATTATGGGCGTATCTAAGTATTTAAAAGAAAAAAATCCAGATATTCAAATTATTGGATTACAACCAGAAGAGGGTGCAAGTATTGCAGGTATTCGTCGCTGGCCAGAAGCATATTTACCTACAATTTTTGAGCATGAGCGTGTAGATCGTGTTATAGACATTGCGCAAGACAATGCAGAAGTGACCATGCGTCAATTGGCCAAAACAGAAGGCATTTTTGCAGGTACATCGTCCGGTGGTTCGGTCTGGGCAGCATTACAAATTGCGAAAGAGAATCCAGATGCTGTGATTGTATGTATTGTATGTGATCGTGGAGATCGTTATTTGTCGACTGGTTTATTTTCAGTTCAAGATAAGCAATAGGGAAAAAAATGCGTTTACCCGTTCTTGTATTTGATATTGAAACAGTAACTGACTTAAAAGCAGGTGCACATCTTCATGGTTTAGAGGGTTTATCTGAAGAAGATGTTGGACACGCTTTAACAAAATTGCGTCGTCAGGAATCAGGTACAGATTTTCAAAGATTACCTTTGCATGAAATTGTCTGTATCTCTGGTTTATGGGTAGATGAAAAAGGTTTTCGACTCTTTTCTTTTAGTCAGAATGACAATACTGAAACAGAAATTTTACAGAAATTTTTATCTATTTTTCAAAAACGCCGTCCAGTCTTAGTAAGCTGGAATGGTCTACAGTTTGACTTACCCGTGATTTCTTATCGTGCTTTATATCATGGTTTGTCTGCACCAAATTTGTTTGATCAAGGTGAGTTGAATCAGCAACGTCGTTTTAGTAATTATCAGAATAGATACCATCATCAACATGTCGATTTAATGGATGTGATGGCTGTATTTAATGGTCGAAATTTTCAGAAATTAGATGATGTTGCTCAATTTTTAGGATTGCCTGGAAAGCGTGAAAAAATAAGTGAGCATATTTCTTCATATATTCAAAAAAATGCTTGGGATCAGCTAGAGGCATACTGTGAAGGCGATGTTCTAAATACGTGGCTAATTTATTTACGATGGAGCTTATTAAAAGGACAATTGTCATCAATTGACCATTTGAAAGCAGTGCAACAAACCATAGAATATCTGACCAATTTATCCAAACATCAGCAATTTTTAAAGGACTGGGAACATAGTGCACAAAGTACGACTTTCAGTTCAACATTTTTCCTTAAATAATTAGGTTCAGTTTTGAAAAATATTGCCAAACCCCGTTTGAACAAGGTATTCGCATCTCAGTATACGTTTGATGTCGAATCATTGTCGCATGAAGGACGAGGAATAGCTCATTATACAAATCATGCTGAGCATCCAGCAGATAAACAAGGAAAAAAAGTCTTTATTCAATTTGCATTACCGAATGAAAGAGTGAGTGTTAATATTACTCGGCAAAGTAAGCGATTTGAAGAAGGCGATACGATTGATGTGATTGGGGCACCCTCTAAGCATCGTGTCTTACCAATTTGTGATCACTTTAAAGTATGTGGTGGTTGTAGTTTGCAACATATGGAAGCAAACGAGCAGATCCGTTTTAAACGAGATGTATTGCAATCTCATTTTCAACACTTTGCTGGTGTGGAGCCTGTGGAGTGGTTATCTTCTATTCGAGGTAGCCGAGAAGATTATCGTCGTCGCGCACGTGTCGGTATTCGCTATTTAGATAAACCGAAAAAGCTGATGATGGGTTTTCGAGAGCGACAAAGTAATCGTTTGGTTAATATTAATCATTGTCCTGTTTTAAATATAGAATTGAATACAGCACTTCCTGAAATAAGAGCAGTATTGCAAGGGTTAGATGCAAAAAACCATATCGGACATATTGAATTAAGTATGGGTGATAAACGCATTGCTTTGTTGGTTCGTCATACTGCCAATGTGTCTTCATCTGATCTCTCTAAATTAATAACGTTTACAGAGAAAAAGGGTTGGAAGCTTTATTTACAACCTCAGGGGCCTGAAACGGCTCATGAAGTTTATACAAATAAAAAAGATGAAACTGGGTTATTCTATACACTGCCCGAATTCAATTTGAAATTAGAATTTCTACCTACAGACTTTACGCAAGTAAATGCTGAGGTAAATCAGAAAATGATTTCATTGGCATGTAAATTGCTTGACCTAAAGCAAGGTGAGCATGTGTTAGATTTATTTTGTGGTTTGGGGAACTTTTCTTTACCTTTGGCGCGATGTGTTGGTGATACAGGCAAAGTAGTGGCTGTTGAAGGAAGTGAAGACATGGTCAAGCGTGGTCAAAGAAATGCACAGTTAAATGAGATTACACATGCTCACTTTTACTCACAGGATTTAACCAAAGATTTCTCACAACAATCTTGGGCGAAAGAAGGCTTTGATGCATTATTAATAGATCCTCCTCGTGCGGGTGCCGAGCAAGTGATGCATTATATTGCAAATTTTTCTGCAAAAAGAATTGTATATATTTCATGTGACCCTGCAACTTTGGCAAGGGATACTGGCATTTTGGTACAACATGGTTACCAATTAAGAAAAGCAGGAGTAATGGATATGTTTATGCATACCAGTCATGTTGAATCAATTACTCTTTTTGAAAAAATAGAACAGCGTTGCAACGAAAGTGAATAACATAATTATAGGAGATGGGTATGGTCACGGTACGTGAGCAGTTACCTGAGAGACTCACTCAGTTGTCAGAAGAAACGGCTGTAGAGCATGCCTTACAACAGCAGGATTTAGCCGAGTGGTTAAATCGTGTGAGGCAACAAACAGATGCAGAGCTAATTCAACTCGAAGAAGTTGCACATCGCACGTTAGATAAAGGCTTAAAAATAGAGAAGCCGGGGAGAAATAATACTTTTACTACAGGTATTGGTATTGCAGATATCTTGGCGCATCTTTATGTAGATGAAGCAACACTCATTGCTGCGATGTTGTATCGAAGTGTACGTGAAGGCTTAACCTCTTTAGAGGAAGTCACCGAATACTATGGACAAGAAGTTTTAGAGCTTGTTCAGGGTACACTGGCGATGGGTAAATTGTCAGACCTGATTGAAAAAAATAAACGTTTAGAAGACCATTTTAATAACAATAAGCGAGAACATCTCACTGGCATTTATAAAATGCTTATTTCTGTGACCGAAGATGTGCGTGTGGTATTGATTAAACTTGCAGAACGTACATTTGAGTTGCGTGAGCTTGCAAACTCTCCGAAAGAGCGCCAAGAACGTGTTGCTCGAGAAATTTTGACTATTTATTCACCTCTCGCACATAGGTTGGGGATTGCTCAACTAAAATGGGAATTAGAGGATCTTGCATTCCGTTACCTTGCACCTGATCGGTACAAAGAAATTGCAAAGCTACTTAATGAAAAACGTCTAGAGCGAGAACATTACATTGAATCTGTAGTTGAGCAACTTAAAGGTGAACTCGGAAAAATTAATATAACTGCTGATATTAGTGGTCGTGTTAAACATATTTATTCGATTTATCGAAAAATGAAGAGTAAAAACCTTAGTTTCGACCAACTATATGATATTCGTGCATTACGTGTGCTGGTAAATACGGTTCCAGAGTGCTATCACGTTTTAGGAATTGTTCATCAGATTTGGAGGCATATTCCACATCAATTCGATGATTATATTACTAACCCTAAAGCAAATGGTTATCGCTCATTACATACTGCAGTTATTGCAGAAAATAAGTCTTTGGAAATACAAGTACGTACGCATGAGATGCATGAAGAAGCAGAGCTAGGTGTATGTTCTCACTTTAATTACAAAGAAGGTGGCAAAGCAACAGACTTCTCTTTTAACCATCGTTTACATTCATTACGTGCAGTACTTGAACATTACCAAGAGCGTAATGAAGCAAGTGCACATGCAAAAGATGAAGAAGATGATGACTTTGAGAAAATTCAAGATTTTGAAGACTTTGAAAAGATTTATGTGTTTAGTCGCGATGGTGATATTAAAGAGCTACCACGCGGCTCAACAGTACTAGATTTTGCATATCATGTTCATACTGAAGTTGGAAATCATTGCTATGCAGCACGTGTGAATCAAAGGTATGTGCCGCTAACCTATACTTTGAAAACAGGTGAGCAAGTCGAGATCTTAACAAAAAAAGATCGTGATCCCAATCGAGATTGGTTGGTGAGCTCTCTTGGATATATTCGAACTTCACGTGCAAGAGATAAATTACGTCATTGGTTTAGACAACAGGATCGTAGCAAAAATCTGGAAGTGGGACGAGAATTACTCACGAAAGAATTACAGCGTCTTGCGATTCATCCGAAAAGTATTGATCTAAATGAATATTGCTCACACTTTAATGTCAAGTGCGGAGATGACATTCTTATTGGTTTAGTGAGTGGTGATATTAGTCTTCATGGCCTGATGAATCAGGTGAATAGACATATGAATCTAGACCAAGATGAGCCAGAGTTGATTTTAAAACCTGCACTTAATCCACGTGCGAGTCATACACTTTCGGCTCATGGTATTTTAATCGATGGTTTAGATAATGTAGAGCTACACGTCGCACAGTGTTGCCAGCCTGTTCATGGTGAGATGATTTGTGGCTATATTACGTTGAACCGTGGTGTAAGTATTCATAAAAAGGGTTGCCCTGATTACAACCGTATGATTACTCAAGAACCAGAACGTGCTGTAGATGCTGACTGGGAGTTACAGCCGACACGTGGTCAAAGTATTCAAATTGTCGTAGAAGCTTATGATCGAAGAGGATTACTCAGAGATCTGACGCAAGTTATTTTTGCTGACCAAATTAATATTCGCCAAGTAAATACTGTTTCAGAAAACGATGGTATTGCGAATATGAAGTTGCTTATTGAGGTAAAAGGTCTGGCTCAGTTGTCTCGACTTTTAGCGAGATTGGAACAGCAACCAGGTATTATTAGCGCGCGCCGTCTTGTACAAGGAAATTAGTTAAATGAGCCAGTCTTTTCTGGCTCTTTATTTGAGAGAGTTATGCCTTTAAATCAGTTGCTTGAAGTGATGAGCGTATTGCGTCAAGAATGCCCATGGGACAAAAAACAAACTCCAAAGAGTCTCACAAAATATGCAATTGAAGAAGCTTATGAGGTGGAAGATGCTGTTCGCTCAGGAAATATAGAGAATATTAAAAGTGAACTCGGCGATCTACTTCTACAAGTTGTTTTTCAATCGCAAATATATTCTGAGCAAGGCGAGTTTGATTTTAATGCTGTCGTAGATACGTTGACACAAAAGTTAATTCGTCGGCATCCTCATGTCTTTCAAAAGGAAAAATTTGATCATCTTTCAGAGCAAGAGGTAAGGTTGTTATGGCAGACTATAAAAAAACAAGAAAAGTCTGATAACAATATTTCTTCTTCAAAGCTTTCAGATGTAAAGCATGGCCCATCGCTACAGCAAGCACAAGAAATTCAAGAGAGAGCGGCTTCCGTGGGCTTTGATTTTGAGAATATAGATGATGCATTTTCAAAGGTCGATGAAGAGTTAAATGAGCTTAAAGAAGCAATACGTCGTCAACAACAAGCGGATATTCAGGCTGAGTTTGGAGACTGTCTATTTGCACTTATTAATGTAGGAAGGAAGCTTAATCTTTCAAGTGAAATGTCTTTATTGTTGACAACATCTAAATTTCGGAATCGATTTGCGTTTATTGAAGAACATGCAACTGCACAAAATAAAAGTATGGACGAGATGACTTTAAAAGAAATGGATGAGTTGTGGGAACAAGCAAAGGTCATAGAAAATAAATAAAATCAATAATATGATTTTGAAAACAAATATTCATAGATAGGTTTTTTGTGAAAAATGTTATGTAAAAGTGTTTCACAGTGTTTCTCGCTTAGTATAAGATACTGCAAATTGTCCTTGAAAAGGGCAATGCTCAATTATGGGCAACAGTTATTAAAATATTCATTACAGACGTAGGAGAGAGCGTCTTTTGCACACTTTACGCGCGTCAAAATATGGTTTATCCATTAAGAAATTACCCCCTTCAATCATTGAAGTGATTGATGCTCTCAGTAAGGCTGGTTACGAAGCATACATCGTTGGTGGTGGTGTTCGTGATTTAATGCTTGGATTAAATCCTAAAGACTTCGATGCGGTGACCAATGCAACACCAGCACAGGTGAAAGCAGTTTTTGGTCGTCGTTGTCGGATTATTGGTCGTCGATTTGAACTCGCACATGTTTATATTGGACGAGACCTTATTGAAGTAGCTACTTTTCGTGCACCTCCTAAAAAAGAGGTGACTAGTGCTCAGGGAATGATACTACGAGATAATAATTGGGGAACCATTGAGCAAGACTTTGCTCGAAGAGATTTTTCAATTAATGCCATGTATTATCAGCCAAGAAAAGGGATTGTTTTAGACTTTTGCAATGCCATTGCTGATATAAAAAGTAAAACATTGCGTTTACTTGGTGATCCAGCAAAACGCTTTGAAGAAGACCCTGTTCGCATGTTGCGTACTTTACGTTTTGCAGCAAAACTTGACTTTAAGATTTCTGAAGAGATTTTAAATGTTTTTAATGCTGAAACGGCAATGTTACTTAGAGATGTTTCTCCACATCGACTTTATGATGAATCCCAAAAATTATTTACGATGGGGCAGTTACAACGTATTTTACCGTTATTAATTGACTTTGGTGTGTGGAAACAACTTTTTGCAGACATTAAGCCGAATTTAACGCCATTTATTACGCTTGCAGCGAAGAATACAGACCAAAGAATACAGGTTGGAAAAACTATTAATCCAGCATTTTTCTATGCTGTATTGTTATGGGAAAACTTTTTAGAGCGTACACAGTTCTATTTAAACAAAAGTTTAGTACCTGCTGAAGCACGTGCTCAAGCTGGCCTCGATATTCTAAAAAGACAATGTACCCGCACTGTTATTCCACGATTCGCTGAAACTTTTATTCGTGAAGTTTGGGAAATGCAAACAAGATTATTGAATCCTAAACCTCAGCAGATTGAATCTTTGGCAAGTCATGCAAGATTCCGTGCCGGTTTCGATTTTCTATTGTTACGTGAGAAGTCTGGTGATGTGAATACTGAGGATATGGGTTACTGGTGGGATATATACCAGAACATGTCAACAGATGAGAAAGAGTCAGCAATAGCAAAGTATAATCGTCAACGTGTGAAGAAACGCCGTAAGGTATCTTCTGATGTTGCCGAAGAGGTTCCTGTATCTACTGAATCTTCTGTTATAGAGCCATTGGTTGTTGAGCAAGAGAATAATTCACGTCGTGCAAGACGTGCAAAAGCGAAAAGAGTGGCAACATCTTCTCAAGGTAATACAACTGCAGTAAATACGTCGTCTAATGTAGAAATTGATGAACGACACCCAATCTTAAAGCGTAAGCGTGTGCAACGTGACCTGAAGCATGTTGTGTTCGGGCCTACGCAATGATAACCACCTATATTGGTTTAGGAAGTAACTTAGGCGATTCAAAAGAGATTTTAAGTGAAGCCGTTGCTAAGTTACATGCATATGGGGATATAAGAATATCGCAGTTATATTCAACCCCTCCTATGGGACCTCAAGATCAGCCAGATTATCTTAATGCTGTACTTGAATTGATGACAGATCTAGAACCTTTGGCACTGTTAGATGTTCTACAGCATATTGAAAATGAATCTGGAAGAGTCCGCTTACGTCGTTGGGGTGAAAGAACATTAGATTTAGATCTCTTGCTATACGATGATGTTCATTTTTCAGATGAACGATTGACGATTCCACATATTGGTCTGTTAGAACGAGATTTTGTTCTTATACCGTTATTAGATTTAAATGAAAGTATAAAAGTGCACAATCAGCGTATATCAGAATTAGATGTCGTGAAAAATACTACACTTAAACCTATTGCTCCCTCATCTTGGTGGGTAAAGTAAACAACGATATCTTTTATAAAGTATATGCTGTTCGTTGTGAGGAGATAGAATGATTAGCTTAAGCGATTTACGCCGTTTTAAAAAAGAAGGCCGTAAGTTTTCTTGCTTAACTTGTTATGATGCAAGTATGGCAAAAGCAATGGAAATTGCAGAGATTGATACGATATTAATTGGTGACTCGTTAGGCATGACAATGCAAGGTCACGATTCTACAATTCCTGTTGAAACTGATGATATTGCTTACCATACAGCTTGTGTCCGTCGTACGAATCAGCATGCTTTTATTATGGCTGACCTTCCTTTTATGGCATATGCCACAAAAGAAGATGCTTTAAAAAATGCAAAGAAAGTCATGCAAACTGGTGCCCAAATGATAAAAATTGAGGGTGGTGCTTGGCTAGCAGATACAGTACAGTCATTAACACGTAATGGTGTACCTGTATGTATGCATTTAGGGCTTACACCGCAGTCGGTTCATGTGCTTGGTGGGTATAAAGTACAAGCGAAAACGCGTGAAGCTGCAGATCGTTTAATTGAAGAATGTCAAATTTTAGTTGATGCAGGTACTGCGATTATTTTATTAGAGTGTGTACCTGCTCAAGTTGGTAAAGAAGTTTCAGAAAAATTTCCGCATATTCCTGTCATTGGTATAGGTGCGGGTGCAGATACAGATGGACAGGTTTTAGTTGTACAAGATATGCTTGGACTAACGTTCGGACACGTGGCTAAATTTGTACGTAATTTTATGGTAGAGCAATCGGGTAGCCAAGCGATTTTAAATGCGCTTCAGGCCTATCATCAAGCGGTAAGAGAACAGGAATTTCCAGCTGCTGAACATACATTTCGAGTAGAGTTGTAAACATGAAAACGGAAACCACGATACATGGTCTTACTGCGTCATTAAGCCCAGCAAAACATGCAAAAAAACTCATTGGTTTTGTACCAACCATGGGTAATTTGCACGAAGGGCATTTAAACCTTGTTCGTGAGGCAAAGAAAATTTGCGACCTTGTGGTCGTTAGTATTTTTGTGAATCCAACTCAATTTGGTCCAAATGAAGATTTTGATAGCTATCCAAGAACGCTTGAGCAGGATAGTCATCTTTTAGCAGATGTTGGTTGCGATATTATCTTTGCTCCTGCAGTTGAGCAAATGTTTGCAAAAGCACCAAGAAAAACTAATATTCAAGTTACAGATATTACGGATGGTTTATGTGGCCATGCACGTCCTGGTCATTTTGATGGCGTTGCTTTAATCGTAACGAAGCTATTTAATATTGTTCAGCCCAATTATGCTTTTTTTGGGCAAAAAGATTTTCAACAATTGGTTGTCGTGCAACAATTGGTACGTGATCTGAATATGCCACTTGAAGTGATTGGCGTACCTACGACACGTGCTGAAGATGGTTTGGCGCTAAGCTCTAGAAATGGTTATTTGACTTCCGAAGAACGTAATAAAGCACCTCAAATTTATGCAAGTTTACAGCATGCAAAAGGTGCTTTAGAACAAGGCGAATTGTTAACTAGCGTGCTTGAAGATATGCGAAGTCATTTACAAGCTTATGGCTTCGAAATAGATTATGTAGAGGCACGTACACCTGAATTACAGACAATAACTGATTTTAATCAAGATATTGTGTTATTTGTAGCAGCAAAGCTTGGTAAAACACGCTTAATAGATAATTTAATCGTTCATTTCGCGACTTAGATACGATATCAAGGATATAGTGATGAAGCGTATTTTGATTGTTACAGGCCAATCTGGATCGGGAAAATCTTCTGCACTACAGGTATTGGAAGATTTAGGCTACTATTGTATAGATAACTTACCTTTAGCACTATTGCCTGAAATTGTGTCTAAACTTGACCATGAAAATAATCTTGAGCAATTGGCCTTAGGTGTCGATGTTCGAAGTACACAAGCAGACCTAGAAGAGTTTGATACGGTCTTTGAACAGCTGAAAAAACATGGCTCAGTTGATGTTATTTATTTGAGTACTAGCGATGGTCAGCTGATTGCTAGATTTAGTGCTTCAAGACGTCCACATCCACTAAGTGGTCGTTGTAAAAGCTTAAATGAATGCATTCAGGAAGAAAAAAGTTTATTATTGCCTATCCAGCTAAGATCGACTGTAAATATTGATACAACTGATAAGAGTGTGCATGATTTAAAACATACACTTTTATCTAAACTTGGACAGTCAGATAAACTCATCTTAATTTTGCAATCTTTTGGTTATAAGCATGGTATTCCTTTAGATGCAGATTATGTATTTGATGTACGCCATTTGCCTAATCCACATTGGGATTTAAAATTGCGTAAATTATCTGGTTTGGATGAGCCTGTTCAAAAGTTCCTTGTGGAAAGCGACCAAGTCAATGAAATGTATGACGACATTCATACATTTTTAAATAAATGGTTGCCAGCTTTTGCAGAGGGACACCGTCACTATTTAACCGTATCTATTGGATGTACTGGTGGTCAGCACCGTTCAGTTTATATCGTTGATAGACTCAAGAAGGCTTTAGAAGCCAACTGGTCTATCCAAATTTTACACAGAGAAATGAAGCACTGGTCATGATTGACACAACGGTAGATGTAATTAACAAACTTGGCTTGCATGCGCGTGCATCTGGTAAGCTTATTGAAGTCACTACAAAGTTCCGTTCTAATATACAGATCGGAAAAGGTGAAAAGCTAATTGATGCTAAAAATATTATGGCATTATTGATGCTTGGTGCAGGTAAGGGAACAACATTACGTTTAGTTGTAGATGGACCAGATGAAGAACAGGCTGTATCGGAAGTACAGGCTCTGTTTGCAGCAAAATTTTACGAGGCAGATTAATCGTGGCACGTCGACCGCAAAAAAGTTATACAAGTGAAGATTTTGAATCATTAGAGGGGCGTGCAAGTAAAAGCGAGCAAAAACGTGCAGTACAGCGAATGGCTGCACTGGGTGAACAACTTGCTGAACTCTCTGAAAAACAGATTCGACAATTGCCTGTAGAAGATCGATTAATAGACGCTTTACTTGATGTGCGTGAAATTACTTCTTTTGAAGCACGTCGTCGTCAATTTCAGCGTATTGGAAAATTGTTACGTAATGAAGATGAGGCTGTTATTTTATCTTATCTTACGCCAAAACAAGGACTCAAGCAGCAGGCTTTATTAACACGTTGGGTAGATCGTTTAATCGAGCAAGGTGATGCGGCAGTGCATGAGTTTAGCAAAAAATATAATGCCACTGAGAAGCATACATTGCGTCAGCATGTGCTTCGTTACCATCGCGATAAAAATTTACAAGCAACACCAGATGAATTAGAGCAAGCGCGTCAAAAAATTGTAAATTATGTTCAACAAGTTGCATTACTTTCAGATCAAGGAAAAGCCAAAGGCTAAGTACAAATTTCTGAAGCATTGACTGGTAATAAGTTCATATCAATACTTTCGAAAAAGTCTTTATAGATGTAAACTTATTGCCTTAATTTTATACAACCACCGTTTTTATATTTTGAGGTTTCCCTCGATCATAATCTCGCGGTGACATGCTCCTTTGTATGGGGCATCACTCCTTAAGGATTTCTTATGCCAATTATTACATTGCCAAATGGCGATAAAAAAGAGTTTGATCATGCAGTTTCTGTCATGGACGTTGCTCAGAGTATTGGGCCGGGTCTTGCAAAGAATACTGTTGCAGGTCGTGTAAATGACCGTTTAGTAGATGCAAGTGATTTAATCTCTGAAGATTCAACCCTTCAAATTATTACACCAAAAGATGAAGAAGGCGTTGAAATTATCCGCCACTCATGTGCGCATCTTGTTGGGCATGCTGTAAAACAGCTATTCCCTGAAGCCAAGATGGTCATTGGCCCTGTGATTGAAGAAGGCTTTTACTACGACGTATATATGCCACGCCCTTTCACATTAGATGATATGGCTGCAATTGAAGAGCGTATGAAGTCTTTGATTGCGCAAGATTATGACGTTATAAAAAAAATGACACCACGTGCTGAAGTCATTGAGTTATTTAAATCTCGTGGTGAAGATTATAAATTGCGTCTAGTCGATGATATGCCTGAAGAAAAAGCAATGGGGCTATATTATCATCAAGAATATGTAGACATGTGCCGTGGTCCTCATGTTCCAAATACTAAATTTTTAAAATCTTTTAAGTTAACAAAACTTTCTGGTGCATATTGGCGTGGTGATGCTAAGAATGAGCAATTACAACGAATTTATGGCACAGCTTGGGCAGACAAAAAGCAACTTGCTGCATATATTAAACGTATAGAAGAAGCAGAAAAGCGTGACCACCGTAAAATTGGTAAAGCATTAGACTTATTTCATATGCAAGAAGAAGCACCTGGTATGGTGTTCTGGCATCCAAATGGTTGGACAATTTACCAAGCGCTTGAGCAATATATGCGTAAGGTGCAAAAAGATCATGGTTATCAAGAAGTGCGTACGCCTCAGATTGTCGATTTTGTACTTTGGGAAAAGTCAGGTCATGCAGCAAACTATGCTGAGAATATGTTTACAACACATTCAGAAAGCAGAAATTATGCAGTAAAACCGATGAACTGCCCGTGTCATGTTCAAATTTTCAATCAAGGCTTGAAGTCTTATCGTGAATTACCAATTCGTATGGCAGAGTTTGGCTCATGTCATCGCAATGAACCGTCTGGTTCACTTCATGGTATTATGCGTGTACGTGGCTTTACTCAAGATGATGGTCATATTTTCTGTACAAAAGACCAAATTGGTAAAGAAGTTGCAGACTTTATTAAACTGACTTTAGATGTATATAAAGATTTTGGTTTTGAAGAAGTTCAAATGAAACTTTCTACACGTCCAGAAAAGCGTGTAGGTGATGATGCACTTTGGGATTTGGCAGAGAAGTCACTTGCTGATGCCTTAGATGAAGCAGGTTTGGCATGGGATCTTCAACCAGGTGAAGGCGCATTCTATGGTCCAAAAATTGAATTTTCTTTAAAAGACTGTTTAGGCCGAATTTGGCAATGTGGTACAATTCAGTGTGACTTTAATTTACCTGAACGTTTAGATGCTTCATTTGTGACAGAAGACAATGAACGTGACCAACCAGTCATGTTGCATCGTGCAATTCTTGGTAGTTTTGAACGATTTATTGGTATACTTATTGAACACTATGCTGGTTTTATGCCACCATGGTTATCTCCAACACAAGTATGTGTAATGAATATTACAGGTACGCAAGCTGAAGCTTGTGAAGGTGTTGTGAAAAAACTTAAAGAGCGTGGTCTTCGCGCTATTTCCGACTTGAGAAATGAAAAGATCGGATTTAAGATTCGTGAACGTACGCTAGAGCGCATTCCATATTTACTCGTGCTCGGTGACCGTGAGGTCGAAGAGGGCACTGTCAATGTTCGTACGCGCTCAGGAAAAAATTTGGGTACTATGTCAATCGATGCTTTCGTTGACTTAGTGGAAACAGCCGTTGCCGAACGTGGCCGGTACATTGTGGAGTAAGAAAGATTAAACAGTCTGATCGTAACCAACAAGGTGGTAAAACTAATCGCCCTGCGATTAATGATGAAATTCGTGCAAAAGAAGTTCGTTTAATTGGGGCCGATGGCGAGCAAAAAGGCATTGTTGCTTTGACTGAAGCAATTCGTGTTGCAGAGCAAGATGATCTTGATCTGGTTGAAATTGTTGCCAATGCTGAACCACCTGTTTGTAAAGTCATGGATTACAACAAGCACTTGTTTGACCTGAAACAAAAGCAAAAAGATGCGAAGAAAAAACAGCATCAAGTGCAAGTAAAAGAAATTAAATTACGCCCAGGTACGGATGTCGGTGATTACAACGTAAAATTACGTGCGATTATCCGATTCCTTGAGGATGGCAACAAAGTAAAAATTACGTTGCGTTTCCGTGGGCGTGAAATGGCTCATCAACAACTCGGTTTAGTACAGCTTCAAAAAATTGAGGCAGATGTTGCTGAAATCGGTGTTGTTGAGCAAGCACCAAAAATGGAAGGTCGTCAGATGGGTATGTTACTTGGACCGAAAAAGAAAAAGTAATATTGATCTGCTAGACGATAAAAAGCCAGCTTCTAAAGCTGGCTTTTTATTGAGTATTTAAAAGATTAAGATTGAGTTAAGATATTGGTTTACTTGTGCTTATCAGACAGGTTTATATTATTTTATGTATATCTTGTGATTTCTCTTATTTTTTAAGAACAAAGTTTATTCTGATAGTGAATCACGCATAAAAGTATTTATATGGTTTAAGTTGTTGTTTTATATGTATTTAATTTAATTCTTAAACTTTTTTATTCATTTTTTTGAATTAATAAGTTTTTTTATATGATCTATTTTAAAAATAAATTCAATAATTTCAATGACTAGAGTGTTTATTACAAATTACATCTCTCATGTATCAGTTTGGTGAAAATGATCTTGTTTACAATGTAAACATGTGTATATTGCTCATTATGAAATAGCGTATCTGATTGAATATCGGTGCCTAAATATAGAAATGAGAAGGGGGCTAACATGAGCCAAGAAGAAAAGTTACCAAAGATTTTAATTGTAGAAGATGATGAGCGACTAGCACGTTTAACTCAAGAATATTTAATTCGTAATGGATTGGAAGTCGGTGTTGAGCCTGATGGTAATCGTGCTATTCGTCGAATTATTGCAGAACAACCAGACATGGTTGTGTTAGATGTGATGCTTCCTGGAGCAGATGGTCTAACAGTATGTCGTGAAATTCGTCCTCATTACCATCAACCGATTCTAATGTTGACTGCACGTACAGAAGATATGGATCAGGTACTTGGTCTAGAAATGGGTGCAGATGATTATGTCGCTAAACCTGTACAACCTCGTGTGCTACTTGCACGTATTCGTGCATTACTGCGTCGTACAGACAAAACAACAGAAGACGAAGTTTCTCAACGTATTGAATTTGACGATCTAGTCATCGACAATGGTGGCCGTTCAGTCACTCTAAATGGCGAGCTTGTCGATTTTACAAGTGCAGAATATGATTTACTTTGGTTACTTGCTTCCAATGCAGGTCGTATCTTGTCTCGTGAGGATATTTTTGAGCGTCTACGTGGTATTGAATATGACGGTCAAGATCGTTCAATTGATGTGCGTATTTCAAGAATTCGTCCGAAGATTGGTGATGATCCTGAAAACCCTAAACGTATTAAAACTGTTCGTAGTAAAGGTTACTTATTCGTTAAAGAAACGAATGGAATGTAAACCATTGATGTTTGTTGCTGTTGCTTTTCCTAAAGGATAGATAGTTCGTGTTTAAACACAGTATATTCTTACGTATCTATGCTGGCGTTGTTATTCTCGTTGCGTTGGTTGCTGTCTTTGGTTACTTGTTGGTACAGGTAATTAACTATCAGCGCGCCCAAGAATACCGTGAGTCATTAACAGATGGTATTTCTTATGTCATTGCACAAGGAATAGAACGCCAGCCAACAGCACAGCAAAAGAAAGATTGGATTTCCGATGCATCTGATCTTTTAGAGTTACCTATTTATTTAGTAGATAGTAGCAAAGTTGAATTATCTCGTTCTGAAAAGAAGCGAATGGATAATCAACAAGCTGTTGTACGTTATGATGCACAAACGTCAGTTGCAGATATTTATCTTGGATTGCCTAGTGATCCAAAGCATTATTTATTTATTAATGCGAACAAAATAGGCGAGCGCCAAATTAAGGCACTTCCTATTTTTATTTTAGACTATCTGATTTACTATCCCGGACAAGAAAAAGAGTATTTAGACAAAATACATCGTCACTTTTCTTATCCAATTGAAATTCAGCCTATTTTGAGCCTAGGCTTAGACTCAGAGCAAGTGGGTCGACTGCGCCAAGATCAGAGTATTTTATTGTACCGTGATAACGCAACAATGCGTGGTACAACGATATCTATCGTATCTCCAATACCAAATAATCCATCTGAAGTCTTAGTCATAGGTCCTGTACCTATGTTTAATTGGATGCCATTTCAAATTGCCGCTGGTATTACTTTATTAAGTCTATTCTTATTAAGTTTGGGCGTATATGTGCTTATTTTTCCATTACAAAGAAAAATTAAACAGGCAATTCTTGCACTTAATAAAATTAAAACTGGTGATATGTCTACACGGTTACCTGTAGAGGGTACAGATGAAATGGCAAGCCTATCTTCAAGTTATAACGATATGGCAACACATATCCAACGTTTGATTGAAGCACAGCGTGAGCTTATGCGCGCGGTATCACATGAACTAAGAACACCTGTTGCACGTATTCGATTTGGTATGGAAATGCTTGCAGAGGAAGAAGAATATGAATATCGCTTAAGTCAGGTGGAGATGATCGATAAAGATATTGAAGCATTAAATACTTTAATTGATGAAATTATGACTTATGCAAAACTTGAACAAGGTATGCCATCATTAGATATTCAAAGCATAGATATTGCTGGTGTACTTGAGCAAGTAGAGCGAGAAACACAGGCCTTAAAAACACAAAAAGATATTCAATTAATTGCCCCAGATATTGATGTGGTTGCAGATGCAGAGAGAAGATATTTGCATCGGGTGGTGCAAAACTTAGTGGGTAATGCAGTACGTCATTGTGATCAGCGTATTCGTATTAGCGGTGGTGTTGAAGAGGATGGACAAGCTTATGTTTGCGTCGAAGATGACGGGCCTGGTATTCCAGAAGAAGATCGTGAACGAGTTTTTGAAGCATTCGCAAGATTGGATGACAGTAGAACGCGTGCATCGGGTGGATATGGTTTAGGCCTATCTATCGTGAGCCGTATTGCATTTTGGTTTGGTGGAAGTATTAAAGTAGACAGTAGTCCAGACCTCGGCGGTGCAAGATTTATAATGAGATGGCCTGCTCAAAGAAGTACGGTACAACAATTAAGTAAAACAAATAAAAGCGACCTATAAGGTCGCTTTTTTAATTAATCATAGTCCATTGAATTTGGAAATAAAATAGGCTTTTTTTCATCAATCCATGATTGGATTACGCTTTCAGGGATATTTAGAATTAACTCTTTATCTTCAACATCAATCGCATATTTTTGAATAATACGCTCATCACCCGAAAGTGTTTCAATTTTATATTCACTGGCGATATGTAGAATACTATCTAGATTTGTACTTGTTGCAGCAGTATCCTCTTGAAAAATATGTTTGAGTTTTTCAAAAGAAATTCTAATTTGATGTAAGGTTTTGTCCTTATTTAATTGATCTTCAATATGTCGAATCAATAGTTGTGCATACAAAAAATAGTTTGGTTTATGTGTAAATTCTAGGTTCATTTTTTCTTTCCATTTTTACCTTTTTTATGTCGTCACATTAACAAATTTCGTAGAAATGATTTGTAATAGATTTGCTAAAAATAAGTATATTTTTCAAAGATAAATATTTATATGAGAAATGATTTAATACAAAATTATTTTAAATATAAATAATGCTGTATTTCACATAAATTAATTTTTATGTGCTTATATAAGAAGTATTCTCATTATAAGATATAATAAGGCTTTATTCCGACTATTTTGATTGGTTTTTTATTATTTTATGATTTTGGTAGAAATAAAGAAAAATATAAGATTTATTGAAAAAAAAGTGAATACTTTTTATTTTAATAGTATTCATCAATAAGTATATATACCTAAGTCTTAGGTCGGTTTTTTAAATGAAAGTGTTTAATTTCTAGTCTTTTTGACCTGATGGTATAACCTAGTAAGCAAAATAATAAATGAGTACAATAAATCTGTTTAAAGTTAATTTGTAAGCTATTTTTGAACAGTTATACAAATTTTTTTTTTTAAAACAGGCCAGCCAGGAGTTATCCCCGCATGAGTGC
Source organism: Acinetobacter pollinis (assembly GCF_015627175.1). Taxonomy (GTDB): domain Bacteria; phylum Pseudomonadota; class Gammaproteobacteria; order Pseudomonadales; family Moraxellaceae; genus Acinetobacter; species Acinetobacter pollinis. Next base: position 26,550 of record NZ_VTDQ01000004.1, read on the forward strand.
CATTACCTCAGACGATTGGGCAATTATTGCCTTCGTAATCGGTGTTACATTCCTTTGCGTCTTCATGCTTACTGTTCCACAGCTTCTTGGTGGAAAGTCGTGGGGACTTGCCAAACAAGAGCAGTTTGAGTCTGGTGTTGTTGGTGCAGGTGGCGCACGTATGCGTTTGTCTGCAAAATTCTATCTCGTTGCTATTTTCTTCGTTATTTTCGATATTGAAGCGCTTTATTTATATGCATGGGCAACCTCTGTTCGTGATGTTGGGTGGTTTGGTTATACAACCGTTGCAATTTTTGTGATTGATCTTTTAATTGGTCTTGCTTATGCGCTTTCGACAGGTGCATTAAACTGGTCACCATCAGATCGTTTTAAAGCTGCAAATAAACAATCCCTCGTTAGTTCTGCGCATATGGATATTGCACAGATCACACGTTTCGATTCTGTTGATGAATTAGTAAGAGATCCAACAGGAAATATACCAGCCCAATCACGTGTAAAAAAGAAAGTCATTACTGACAAGGAGTAATACGGGATGAAGTACACATTAACCCGTGCTAATCCGCAAGCGGATGAATATCCGTTACAAGAAAGACAAATTGTGGATGATCCACTTCAGGATGAAGTGAATAAAAATGTATTCATGACCCGCCTAGAAGATGTTGCCCATAGTGTTGTGAACTGGGGAAGAAAAAACTCAGTTTGGCCATTTAACTTTGGTACTTCTTGTTGTTATGTGGAATATGCAACCACATTGACGGGTGTTCATGACATGTCACGTTTCGGTGCTGAAGTGATTCGTGCATCACCTCGACAAGCAGATTTAATGATTGTTGCAGGGACATGTTTTATGAAAATGGCACCAGTCATTCAACGTTTATATGAACAGATGTTAGAGCCTAAATGGGTTATTTCGATGGGTGCCTGTGCAAATTCAGGTGGCATGTATGACATTTATTCAGTAGTTCAAGGTGTAGATAAAATTATACCTGTAGATGTGTATGTACCAGGATGTCCACCACGTCCAGAAGCACTCATTCAAGCTTTATTATTATTACAAGACCAGATTCAGTTAGAGCGCCGTCCGCTCTCTGCTGTGATTGGTGATGATCTTCAGCCAGTTTATAAGCCAAAGATGATGCCAGAACGTGATCGTAAAAATGCACAGCGCATTGCGGTAAAAAATCTTCGCTCTATGGATGAGATTAAATAATTCTAACGATAAAAAAATAAAGACTCTGGATGAGTCATTTGTCGTTAAGGATCATTAATAATAATTTGTAATAAGGAAGCCAAAACAATGGCTGAAACGGAAATTGCTATGCCAGACGAATCAAGCAAAGTTGATTCACGCCCAGCATTTGCCATCATAGAAGAATTAAAATCCAAATTTGGAGAGAACTTCTATGTGCAACCGACGTTTGAAGATTTTCCAACGATTTGGGTTGAGCGTGCTCAAGTGCAAGACGTTCTTATGTTCTTGCGTACTATTTCACGTCCCTATGTCATGCTGTTCGATTTGTCGGCAGTAGACGAGCGTATGCGTCAACATCGTGAGGGACTCCCTGCCTCAGATTTTACAGTTTTTTATCATTTACTTTCGTTAGAGCGCAATGCAGATATTCGTATTAAAGTTGCTTTAAACGAAACCGATTTGAAATTGCCTACAGCAACAAATATTTGGCCAAATGCCAACTGGTATGAGCGTGAAGCTTATGACATGTTCGGTATACATTTTGATGGTCATCCAATGTTACGTCGTATTTTGTTACCAACTTATTGGGAAGGGCATCCGTTACGTAAAGAATATTCTGCACGTGCAACGGAATACACGCCATATATGCAGAATCAGGCGAAGCAAGATTTTGAACAAGAGCATTTACGTTTTGTCCCAGAAGATTGGGGACTGAAACGTGGCAATGATGATGAAGACTTCATGTTCTTAAACTTGGGGCCAAACCATCCATCTGCGCATGGTGCATTTCGTATTATTTTGCAACTTGACGGTGAAGAAGTAAAAGATTGTGTACCTGACATTGGCTACCATCATCGTGGTGTGGAAAAAATGGCAGAGCGTCAAACATGGCACTCATTTATTCCATATACAGACCGTGTGGACTATTTGGGCGGTTGTGCACAAAATATGCCGTATGTGATGGGTGTGGAGAAACTTGCAGGTATTACTGTGCCTGATCGTGCGCAATGTATTCGTGTCATGATGTCTGAGCTATTTCGCATTAATAACCATCTATTGTTTATTGGTACAGCGATTCAAGATGCAGGGGGAATGACACCTGTATTTTATATGTTTGCCGATCGTCAAAAAATTTATGATGCAATCGAAGCAATTACAGGCTTTCGTATGCATCCTGCATGGTTCCGAATTGGCGGTACAGCACATGACTTGCCAAATAATTGGCAAAAGCTCATTCGTGACATCTTAGATTGGATGCCTAAACGTTTAGATGAGTATTACAAAGCAGCATTACGTAACTCGGTATTTATTGGACGTACCCGCAACGTCGCGCAATATAATGCAAAATCTGCCCTTGCATGGGGTGTAACAGGGACAGGGTTACGCGCAACTGGCATTGACTTTGATGTACGTAAGTACCGTCCATATAGTGGTTATGAGAACTATGACTTCGATGTGCCTGTAGAGTATGAAGGCGATGCTTATGCACGTGTCATGGTGCATTTTCACGAAATCAGAGAGTCATTAAAAATTGTACAACAGTGCTTAGACAATATGCCATCTGGTGCATATAAAGCGGATCATGCACTGGCAGTTCCTCCACCGAAAGATAAAACCTTACAAGATATTGAAACTCTAATTACCCACTTCTTAAGTGTGTCCTGGGGCCCTGTTATGCCTGCGGGCGAGTCTTCTGTGATGGCCGAAGTTGTGAAAGGAGCGAGTAATTATTATCTCACTTCAGATAAAGCAACCATGAGTTATCGCACACGTATTCGTACGCCAACATTCACGCATCTACAGCAAATTCCATCTGTCATTAATGGCAGTCTTGTTTCGGATTTAATCATTTACTTGGCAACCATTGATGTGGTTATGGCTGATGTGGATCGCTAGGGGATAATACAGATGATGATTTTAACTGATCGAAAACCACGTGTGAATGTTGAGGGAATTTTAACGCAAGAAGAAATTCATGAGATTCAACATCATGTTGGGCATTACCCTTATCCACGTGCAGCATCTTTAGATGCACTTAAATGTGTACAACGTCGAAATGGGTGGGTAGATGATGCGCAGCTTAACGCGATTGCACAACTGCTGACTATCAGTACTGCTGACTTAGAAGGTGTAGCAACATTTTATAATCGTATTTACCGCCAACCTGTAGGTAAGCACGTTATTTTACTGTGTGACTCGATTGCTTGCTTTTTAATGGGTGCAGAAACTTTAGCTGAAGCATTTCAGCGTGAACTGGGTATTCAGTTTGGACAAACTACAGCAGACAATCGTTTTACTTTATTGCCAATTTGCTGTTTAGGAAACTGTGACAAAGGGCCAACACTCATGATTGATGAAGACACACATGGGTTAGTAGATGTTGCCTCAGTCAAACAATTGTTGGAGAAGTATGTATGAATACGACACCAAAACCAATTTACGGCGATGGCAATCCTGAAACACATCCTTTAACTTGGCGTTTAAGCCAGCAAGAATATGTTCATTTGCTTGACGACTATGAGCGTCTAGAGGGTTATGCAGGGTTTAAAAAAGCAATTACTATGCAACCTGCAGAAGTATTAGATGTGATTAAAGCTGCGACAGTAAAAGGTCGTGGTGGTGCAGGTTTCCCAGCAGGCATTAAGTGGTCGTTAATGGCACCCAATGATCAGAGTGGGCCACGTTATTTAATTTGCAATGCCGATGAGATGGAACCGGGGACGTTTAAAGACCGTTTGCTCATGGAAAAGCTACCGCATCAACTTATTGAGGGGATGCTTATAGCAGGTTATACGCTTGAAGCAACGCATGGTTATATCTTTATTCGTGGTGAATATATTGAGGCTGCGCAATATCTAAATCATGCACTTGATCAAATTCGTGCCAAGGGGTATTTGGGTGAAAATATCTTAGACACCGGTTGGAATTTTGAGCTTCATGTGCATACAGGCGCAGGGCGTTATATCTGCGGTGAAGAAACTGCGCTTATTAATTCGTTAGAAGGTCGCCGAGCGAACCCACGTACAAAACCACCGTTTCCACAAGTTGCAGGTGCATGGGGTCGTCCAACAATTGTGAATAATGTTGAAACATACAACAACTTGCCTGCAATTTTGCTACGTGGTGCGGAGTGGTATGTTGGCTTATCGGCAGGAAAGTCTAAAGATCCCGGTACAAAAATTTATGGTGCTTCTGGAAAAGTAAATTTTCCGGGACTTTGGGAACTTCCTTTTGGTACAACGGCGCGCGAAGTCATTGAAGAGCATGCAGGTGGTATGCGTGAAGGCTTAACCTTAAAAGCATGGTTGCCGGGTGGTGCTTCAACCGACTTTTTAACGCCTGACCATTTAGATATCCCAATGGATTCAGACAGCATTATGAAAGCAGGCTCGCGTTTAGGCACATGCTTACTCATGGTGTTTGATGAGCAACAATGTATGGTTGCTGCAACACGTAATTTAGAAGAGTTTTTTGCAAGAGAGTCTTGCGGTTGGTGTACGCCTTGTCGTGATGGTTTGCCTTGGAGTGTAAAAGCATTACGTGCAATTGAAGCAGGTGATGGGAAGATGATGGATATTCAGCATCTCCAAGAGCTCACGAAAAAACTATGGATTGGTAAAACGTTCTGTGCCCATGCACCGGGTGCAATGGAACCGTTACAAAGCGCATTAAAATATTGGCGTGGTGAGTTTGAAGCAAAAGTGACGGATCGTCCTGTTGTTCAAACCACACATGCTGAACAAGCTTAAGGAATTCGACTATGGCTACAATACATGTCGATGGAAAACAGTATGAGGTCAATGGGTCAGAGAACCTATTGCAAGCATGTTTATCTTTAGGAATAGACATCCCGTATTTTTGTTGGCATCCATCTTTAGGTTCCGTGGGTTCTTGTCGTCAATGTGCTGTGAAGCAATATGCAAACCCAGAGGATACACGCGGGCGTTTGGTCATGTCATGTATGACACCTGCGTCTGACAATACATTTATTTCAATTGAAGATAAAGAAGCTACCGACTTTCGTGAGTCTGTGGTTGAGTTTTTAATGACAAACCATCCACATGACTGTCCTGTCTGTGAAGAAGGTGGTCACTGTCATTTACAAGATATGACAGTGATGACGGGGCATGATCGCCGTCGTTATCGTTTTACTAAACGTACTCATTACAACCAAGAGTTGGGTTCATTTATTGCACATGAGATGAACCGTTGTATCGCATGTTATCGTTGTGTGCGTTATTACAAAGACTATGCAGGTGGTACAGATTTTGGTGTGTATGCCAATGCATCTCGTGTGTATTTTGGACGTCCTGAGTCAGGTGCGCTTGAAAGTGAGTTTTCAGGTAATTTAACTGAAGTATGTCCAACGGGTGTATTTACCGATAAAACACATTCTGCACGTTATAACCGTAAGTGGGACATGCAGTATGCACCAAGTGTTTGTCATGGTTGCTCATCGGGTTGTAATATTTCTCCGGGCGAACGTTATGGTGAATTACGCCGTATAGAAAATCGTTTCAATGGTGAAGTCAATCAATATTTCCTCTGTGATAAAGGTCGTTTTGGTGCAGGCTATGTCAATTTAGACAGTCGTCCTCGTCAGCCACAATTTAGAAATAAACATGAAGTTTCTAGCATTTCAGTAGATGAAGCGCTTGATGCAGTGATTGCAACGTTGAAAGGTAAAAAAGTACTCGGCATTGGTTCACCGCGTGCGAGCTTAGAGTCTAACTTTACACTGCGTGAATTGGTGGGTACATCATCTTACTCGACAGGAATGAGCCAAAAAGAGCAATCTCTTGTAGAGTTGGCTGTTTCTATTTTACAAAGTGAAGGAATTCATAACCCGAACTTACGTGAAATTGAAAGCTATGATGCAGTTGTCATTTTGGGTGAAGACCTAACACAAACTGCACCACGTATGGCACTTTCGGTACGTCAAGCGGCAAAAAATAAAGCCAAAGAAATGGCTGCAAAAACACGTACACCTGCATGGCTTGCAGAACCTGTTTTGCGTATTGGTCAAGATGAGAAATCTCCAATTTATATTTTGGCAGCAACACAAACACGCCTTGCCGATGTAGCAACGGCTGAAGTTGTCGCATCGCCAAATGATATCGCGCGTTTAGGTTTTGGTATTGCATCTGTGCTAAAAGGTGAGCATGTTGTTGGTCTAGATGATGATGCTAAAGCGTTTGCTGAAAGTATTGCTGATACGCTAAAAATAGCAAAAAAACCGCTTATTATTGCAGGGACAAGTTTACAAGATGCCTCAATTATGGAAGCAGCGGCTGAGCTTGTACAAGCCTTAGGTGATAATGCAGGTTTGAGTTTGGTTGTACCTGAAGTGAACTCGATGGGTGTGGCACTGTTAGATGGTTTAAGTCTCGAACAAGCGCTTAGTCAGTCCTACGATGCATTGGTTATTGTTGAAAATGACTTATATAGACATTTACCAAATGCACAAGTTCAAGCGGCTTTTGAGAAAGCTGAACAAATTATTGTGCTCGATCATAGTGAAACGGCAACACTTCAACAGGCCAATATTGTGCTTTCTGCAGCGAGCTTTGCAGAGGGTGATGGTACGGTTGTTAGTCAAGAAGGGCGTGCACAACGTTTTTATCAAGTCTATGATCCGAGTTACTACAAACCTGAATATGCGATTAAAGAATCTTGGCGTTGGTTGCATGCAATTCAAACGGGATTGCGTGGTCAGTCAGTATCATGGACTGTATTGGATGATGTAATTGAACATATTGTGAAACAAGTGCCAACGCTTGAAGCAATTCAAGATGTTGCACCAAATGCAGGTTATCGTGTTCATGGTTTAAAAGTAGCACGTGAACCAAGACGTTACTCAGGTCGTACTGCTATGCGTGCACCAATTTCGGTACATGAGCCAAAACAGCCTGTAGATTTAGACTCTGCACTTACATTCTCTATGGAAGGTTATGTAGGGCCACAAGATGCATCATCACTTGTGCCATTTGCATGGGCACCGGGTTGGAACTCTCCGCAATCTTGGAATAAATATCAGGATGAAGTGGGTGGCCATCTTAAAGGGGGCGATTCAGGTATTCGACTTTTCGATCTTTTGCCAAAACGTCCTGCACGCCACTATGTAACACCAGTCGCGACCAGTCAACGTACAGACAGCTTCCATCTTATTCCAATGCATCATATTTTTGCATCAGGCGAATTCAGTATTAAAACACCTGCCATGCAGTCACGTATTCCAGAGGCAACGTTTGCCTTGGGTGAGCACGATGCAAAACGGTTAAATATTCAAGATGGACAGCAAGTTACGATTCAAGTCGGTGAAAGCCGTATTTGTTTGCCTGTGCATGTCATTGACTATTTGCCTGAAGGATATATTGGTTATCCAATTGGTCAAGCACCGGCAGTTTCTTGGGCAGAGCCTGTGGCACTTTCGTTGGGAGCACACGCATGAACGAAACTTTACGTGTACTTCCGCAGTGGGCAACAGACTGGCCTGTTGCATACAGTGTCATTCAAGCGATTATTATTTTATTGGTTGTGGTGGTTTGTGCGGCTTTAATGTCGTTTATTGAGCGCCGTTTGCTTGCGTTGTGGCAAGACCGTTATGGGCCAAACCGTGTTGGGCCTTTTGGTTCTCTACAAATTGTGGCAGACATGCTCAAGATTATGTTCAAGGAAGATTGGACACCCAAATTTGTAGATAAATTGACGTTTCGACTCGCACCTGCGGTGGCAATGGCAACAGCTGTTTTATCATTTATGATTATTCCAATCAGTCCTTATTTAGGGGCGGCCGATATGAATATTGGTTTGCTCTTTTTTATGGGCATGGCAGGAATAGCAGTCTATGCAGTACTGTTTGGTGGTTGGTCATCAAACAATAAATATGCACTATTAGGTGCACTGCGCTCATCGGCGCAAACCATCTCTTACGAAGTGTTTTTAGGTATTTCTTTAATGGGTGTGGTTGCGATTGCAGGCTCATTTAATTTAAGAGATATCGTCGAGTCACAGCGCGATATGTGGAACATTATTCCACAGTTCATTGGTTTTATGGTGTTTGTGGTGGCAGGTGTGGCAGTAACGCACCGTCATCCATTTGACCAACCTGAAGCAGAACAAGAGCTTTCCGAAGGCTACCATGTTGAATATGGTGGCATGAAGTGGGGCATGTTCTTCGTTGCCGAATACGTCAATATTATTGTGATATCAGCATTAATTGTGACGCTGTTTTTTGGTGGTTGGTTAGCGCCATTTAATCTTGATATACCGTTTATTCCAGCAGCGTTTTGGTTCATTCTCAAAACAGCATTTTTTGTCATGATGTTTATTCTTGCGCGCGGTTCATTGATGCGCCCACGCTATGACCAAGTCATGAATTTTGGCTGGAAAGTCTGTTTGCCACTTGCACTCGTTAACCTTTTGGTGACAGGTGCTGTCATTCTACTTAGACATTCAGCCTAAAACAGCAGGGAGAGCATTTAATGATTAAAATTCTAGCTGGTGTTGGCTCAATCGTGCGTTCGTTGTGGATGGTGTTTAGCCATGCAACCCGTAAGCGTGACACCATTTTATACCCAGACGTACCTGCAGAAGACATTGTTCCTCCGCGTTATCGTGGTCGTATTGTTTTGACTCGTGACCCCGATGGAGAGGAGCGCTGTGTAGCATGTAACCTCTGTGCGGTGGCATGTCCTGTCGGATGTATTTCATTACAAAAAGCAGAGAAAGAAGATGGACGTTGGTATCCTGAATTTTTCCGAATAAATTTTTCACGTTGTATTTTTTGTGGGATGTGTGAAGAAGCATGTCCAACCACGGCAATTCAGCTCACACCCGATTTCGAATTGGGTGAGTATGTACGCCAAGACTTGGTTTATGAAAAAGAAAATTTACTGATTTCAGGGCCGGGCAAATACCCAGATTATAATTTTTATCGTGTAACAGGAATGGCGGTTGCAGGTAAAGATAAGGGTGAAGCACAAAAAGAATCGAAACCTGTAGATGTACGGAGTTTATTACCATGATTTGGCCATTTTATTTGATGGCTATCGTGGCCATTGTTTCAACCATTCGGGTTGTTACGAATACGAACCCTGTACATGCTTTGCTTTGTCTGATTGTTTCTCTGCTTGCCGTTGCAGGTATTTTCATGACAGTCGGTGCGCCGTTTGCAGGTGCTCTTGAAGTGATCGTGTATGCAGGCGCAATTATGGTGCTTTTTGTCTTTGTGGTGATGATGCTGAATCTTGGACAGCATACCATGGAGCAAGAAAGAAAATGGTTGAGCTCCGATACATGGGCCATTCCTGCGTTAATGAGTTTTTTACTCGGTTTAACATTGGTGTGGATGCTTGGCAGTGATTACAACACAAAAAATGCTGTACTGGGTACAAGTTTAATCAGTGCTCAAGATGTAGGAAAAACACTGTTTACACAATATGTCTTACTGGTAGAAATTGCTGCAATGTTGCTATTGGCTGCATTGGTTGCTGCGTTTCATCTAGGTAAACGTGAACCAACTGAAGAACAGGAGCAAAGTAATGGGTAATATTCCTTTAGAACATGGCCTGATCGTTGCGACTATTCTTTTTGCATTAGGCTTTTATGGCGTGATGGTTCGCCGTAACTTCTTATTCATTTTGATGAGCTTAGAAATCATGATGAATGCTGCTGCTTTGGCCTTTGTTTTGGCAGGCAGTGTGTGGGGACAAGCAGATGGACAAGTCATGTTCATTTTTATACTGACGCTTGCTGCGGCAGAGGCATGTATTGGATTGGCACTTGTGCTTCAGTTCTATCACAGATTCCATCATTTAGATGTGGATGCAGCCAGTGAGATGCGCGGATGAATTTTCTATTTTTAACAGTACTATTTCCGCTCATTGGTTTTATTTTATTGTCCATTGGGCGTGACAAGCTCTCAGAAAATATAGCTGCAATTATTGGTGTAGGTTCAGTTGGTTTATCCGCTTTATTTGCTGCGATTGCGGGCATCAGTTTTGTAGGTAGTGGTCAACCTGTTTTTGTTCAGCATTTATGGACATGGTTCGATGTCAATGGATTTGCACCGGGCATTAACTTGCAGCTTGATGGCTTATCGTTACTTATGATGGGAATGATTACAGGTGTAGGTTTTCTCATTCATATCTTTGCATCATGGTATATGAGAGGCGATGAAGGCTACGCCCGTTTCTTCTCATATTTTAACCTGTTTGTTGCAAGCATGTTGGTATTGGTACTTGCAGATAATTTAGCGCTTTTATTCCTTGGTTGGGAGGGCGTGGGGTTATGCTCGTATCTACTTATTGGTTTTTACTATGCTAACCCTTCTAATGGGTGGGCTGCCATTAAAGCATTTACCGTAACACGTGTCGGTGATGTGTTTTTATTAATCGCACTCTTTTTGTTGTATCAACAATTTGGCACATTGCATATTCAAACGATTGTAACGCATGCGTATGAAGTGTTTGCAGGTCAGCATAATTTAGCTTTTTGGACAGCACTCATGTTGTTCTTAGGTGCTGCAGGTAAATCTGCACAAATTCCACTGCAAACATGGCTTGCAGATGCAATGGCAGGGCCAACGCCAGTTTCGGCGTTAATTCACGCTGCAACAATGGTAACAGCAGGGGTTTATCTCACTTGCCGTACACATACAGTATTTGAAATGGCACCTGAAGTGTTGCAGTTTATTTCTGTGACAGGTGCAGTCACTTTATTGGTTGCGGGCTTTGCTGCACTGGTACAAACAGACATTAAACGTATTTTGGCCTATTCGACCATGAGTCAGTTGGGCTATATGTTTATGGCTGTGGGTGCAGAAGCATATCAAGCAGGTTTATTTCATATGCTTGCCCATGCGTTCTTTAAAGCATTGTTATTCTTATCTTCAGGTGCGGTCATTTTAGCTTGTCACCACGAGCAAAACATTTTTAAAATGGGTGGTTTGTGGAAGAAGATTCCATTTGTATTTGCATGTTTTGTAATTGGTGGCGGTGCACTTGCTGCAATTCCATTTATTACGGTTGGTTTCTTCTCTAAAGATGCCATTTTAGGTGCAGTGTATGCACATGGTATGTTAAGCAATTTGCCTTTATACAATACATTGTATTGGGTAGGTGTTGCAGGTGCATTCTTAACCTCCATTTATACGTTCCGTCTAATTTGGATTGTATTTTTTGGCAAAGAAAAAACCCATGCACATGCAATCCAAGGTGTGACATATTGGGCGCCGTTATCTATTTTATTTGTACTGTCTACGTTTGTTGGTGGCTTTTTAAAAACACCTGTTGCAAATCTATTAACGTCTGCAAGTATTCCTCAATTTTTAATGCCAGAACAGGTTGAAAGCGCTGTTCAGTCTGCTGAGCACACCGCTGTGATTATTGCCTTAATTGGCTTGGCAGTGGGTGTCGGTTTATTTGTATTTGCGTATGGTGCTGTCAAATCATTTGCTAAAACTTGGTTCGGTGCAGGTCTTGTACATATCTTAGAAAATGCATTTGGTTTCGATGCGTTATACAACATTGTATTTGTGAAGCCATATTTGTTATTCGCCAAACTATTTGGACATGACCCAATTGATCGTTTATGGCTCGTGTTGCCTGCAATTGTAAAAGCAGGGAGTGGTTTTACAAGTTCACGTCAAACAGGATCGTTGCGTGAATATGCATCTAGTATGTCATTCGGTGTGGTCGTTTTATTAATGATCTTAATTGCCGTACAGATTGTGGGGAAATAAAATGGAAAACAATTTAATTTTACCCGCACTAATTCTTGTACCTTTTGTAGCAGGTTTTTTGTGTTGGTGTGTCGATAAGGTCGATCAGCATCTACCACGTTGGATTGCTATGATTGGGATGGTACTTACTTTTGTATTGACGTTATTGTTATGGAGTCAAGGCAATTACCATTTTCAATTGGGTTCAGTACAGCCTACCTTTGCTTCTGAATTTCAACTTCCATGGATTACCAGTCTAGGTATTAGTATTCATTTGGCTGTCGATGGCTTATCTTTAATGATGGTTGGATTGACTGCACTGTTAGGTATTTTGGCTGTCGGATGTTCTTGGGGGGAAATTCAAAAGAATGTAGGATTCTTTCACTTAAATCTGTTATGGAGTTTAGGTGGGGTAATAGGTGTATTTCTTGCCATCGACCTATTCTTATTTTTCTTCTTTTGGGAAATGATGCTTGTTCCAATTTATTTCCTCATTGCATTATGGGGACATAAAGGAGAGAAAGGGAAGTCACGTGTATATGCTGCAACAAAGTTCTTTATTTATACCCAAGTTTGCGGACTCATTATGCTTATTGGGATTTTAGGGCTTGTTGTTTGGGGTTATATCTTAACCAATGGCATGGTGAGTTTCGATTATAGTTTCCTCATGCAAGTTGCACATAACATACCACCAGAGTTCGCTTTTGGTTTTATGTTGTGTCTATTTATTGGCTTTGCTGTGAAACTACCAGTATTTCCTTTACATGGTTGGTTGCCTGATGCTCATGCTCAAGCACCAACGGCAGGTTCTGTAGATTTGGCCGGTATTCTCATTAAAACCGCAGCGTATGGTCTTTTACGCTTCGTTATTCCATTTTTTCCAACAGCATCGGCACAATTTGCCGATACCGCAATTGTATTTGGTTTAATTGGTGTTTTTTACGGTGCATGGTGTGCTTACCAACAAACCGATATGAAACGTTTGTTGGCATACACCTCAATCTCACACATGGGCTTTGTTATTCTTGCAGTCTATGCAGGAAGTGTTTTAAGTTATCAAGGTCTTATGATCATGATGTTGGCACATGGTTTATCGTCTGCGGCACTATTTATTATGTGTGGTCAAATTTACGAACGTCTACACACACGTGATTTACGTTTGATGGGCGGTATGCGCGGTCAATTCCGTTATTTACCATTCTTCCTCATGTTCTTTGTGGCTGCATTGGTTGGTATTCCAGGATTAGGTAACTTTATTGGTGAGTTCCTTATTCTCATGGGTGCTTATGCAAAGTTTCCAAAGTTTACGATTATTGCAGCAGTCAGCCTTGTCTTTGCGGGCTTATATGGTCTGATTCTTATTCATAAAACTTTATTCGGTAAACCGAATGAAGCACAGCAAAAACATTATCCTCATCCACTGAAAGATTTAAGTGTACGCGAGATAAGCTTACTCATGATTTGTGTGGTTGGATTAGTATGGTTGGGATTATTTCCACAAACATTCTTAGATATTTCAAACTCTACAATGCATTGGTTAGCCAATAGTTATATTCCTGTGCACAACAGCGTTGAAGTCATGCAACAGGCAGCGACCCAACTTGACCATGTGGAGGTCCAATAATGAATTACTCTGCATTTATGCCACTTGTGCCTGTATTTATTGTTGCAATAACTTCTGGGATTGTCATGGTCATTACGGCCATTAAACGTAACCATCACTTAATTGCAACAGTGTCGGTCATTGGTTTGAATTTGGCTGGACTCTCTATCTTAATGACGATGTTTGGTGGTGGTTTTAAACCAGCAGACATTATGGGTATGTTTGTTGTCGATCCATTTACGATGCTGTATCAATTACTTATTCTAATTGCAGCATTGGCATGTTGTACGCTATCTCACGCATACATTGAAGGTTATAACAATAATAAAGAAGAGCTTTATATGCTCATGTTGTTATCTGTGATTGGTGCAATGCTTATGGTTGCCAGCAGTCACTATGCATCATTCTTTATTAGTCTAGAGCTGATGTCTGTGCCTATTTATGGGTTGGTTGCATATACACATGAGCGTGAAAAATCACTTGAATCTGGAATTAAGTATTTAATTTTATCTGCAACTGCATCTGCAATGTTACTTATGGGTATGGCATATATTTATGCCTATACAGGAACATTATCTTTCTATAATGGGTTTCAGCAGTTACTACATTTAATTCAGGCAGGTAATCCAATGGTCATTCTTGGCATTGGCCTGATTATTTTTGCTGTTTCATTTAAGTTGTCTTTAGCGCCGTTTCATAAATGGACGCCTGATGTGTATCAAGGTGCACCTGCACCACTTGCTACATTTTTGGCAACCGTGGCTAAAGTAGGTACGATTGGTTTATTAATTAGATATTTATTGGCATCGGGTGCAATGATTGCATCAATTACCTTTATTTTATCAATTATTGCTGTACTTTCAATTTTAGCAGGGAATTTGCTTGCAGTACGTCAGTCTAATTTAAAGCGAATTTTGGCGTATTCATCGATTGCTCACTTTGGTTATTTATTGGTGGCATTTGTCAGCAAGAATTACTTTAGTTTAGACAGTCTAAATATGTATATGATTACTTATATACTGACCACCATTGGTGCTTTTGGTGTGGTCACACTTATGTCTAGTCCATATAGAGAAATGGGTGAGGCTGAAGGGTTATCTGCATATACAGGCCTCTTTTGGCGTCGACCAATTCTGACAGCAACACTTACAGTGATGATGTTGTCGTTGGCAGGTATTCCATTAACTGCGGGCTTTATTGGTAAGTTTATGCTTATTAAAGCGACCGTAGATGCAGGGCACTGGTTCTTAGCTGCCATGATTATTTTAGGTAGTGGTATCGGGTTATATTATTATTTACGTGTAACCGTTGTTATGTATATGACACCACCGAAACTGGTCAAAATTGATGCAGCACAACATTGGGGGCAAAAAGCAGGTGGGATTATGGTATTACTTTGTGCAATTTTAGTTCTGCTCATTGGTGTGTATCCAGATCCTGTTTTGAAAATCTCAACAGCATCTCAAATTTTAGCACCTATTCAAACGGTATTATTTAATCATTAATACGATTATTTAATCACTTAAAAGCTCTCAGTGATGAGGGCTTTTTTATTTCTACTGAAAACTCGTTATACTATGTCTAATTTGAGCTATTTTTAGGGTGTTCCTCGTGCCAATCCAAGAAATTCGTCATCCACTGATTCGACATAAAATTGGCTTGTTACGCCGTGCAAATATCAGTACGAAAAACTTTCGTGAACTTTCACAAGAAGTCACCATGTTGCTGACATATGAAGCAACACAAGATTTACTTGTGGTTGATCAGGAAATTGATGGTTGGGCAGGAAAAGTAACGACTCAGCGTATTGCAGGCAAAAAAATCACCGTTGTTCCAATTCTACGTGCAGGCATTGGTATGTTGGACGGTTTCTTAAACCTTATTCCGAGTGCAAAAGTGAGTGTACTTGGTTTAGAGCGTGATGAAGAAACACTAGAAGTACGTACTTACTATAAAAAGCTCGTACCAGATGTGGCAAGTCGTATTGCTATGATTATTGATCCAATGCTAGCAACAGGAAACTCACTAATTGCTGCCATTGATGTCTTAAAAGAAAGTGGTTGTAAAGATATTCGAGTGATGGTGCTTGTTGCTGCACCTGAAGGTATTGCAAAAGTTGAAGCACATCACCCAGATGTACGTATTTTTACTGCTTCTGTAGATCAAGGTTTAAATGAGCAAGGTTATATTGTTCCGGGTCTTGGCGATGCAGGCGATAAGATTTTTGGTAGTGTTCAAAAAGACTAGGTATACGCGTTGAGCAAATAAAAAAGGCACTTATTGTGCCTTTTTATTTACATTTCCAAAAAGCTTTGCGCCTCACAAAACTTCTTAAATGCTTTGAGTCCTGGACCCTGATATTTATGATGGTGAATGAGCATATATAGAGGACGCTTCAGCTCCCAAAATGGGGTGCTTAGTTCGACCAATTGTCCAGTTTTTAACATGGGTTTGAGGGCAAGCTTAGAAATACAAGATAAACCTAAGCCACCTGCAATAATTTTTAAAATGGCTTCATTGTGTCCAAGCGTTAAACGAATATTTGCACTGTTTAAATCTTTTAAAATAGCTGTATTAAAAACATCGCGCGTTCCTGAACCTTCTTCACGCAAAATCCACTCAATATTTTCAAAATCTTTAATGGTCAGTGGACGATCTAATTGTGCAAGTGGATGGTCAGGAGAACAGCATACAGACAATTCATCATCACGCCAATGAATGGTATGTAGTTGTGGAAGATGGCATGCGCCTTCAATAAGTGCAAGATCGAGTTGAAACTGACTGACTGCTTCAATCATTTGTCGGGTATTACCAACTTGAAGTTGTAAGTGAGCTTGAGGATGCTGACCTAGGAAACCTGCCATGAGATCTGGCATAAGATAGTCGCTAATGGTGAGTGTTGCACCTAAACGAAGATCTATACTTTGTAGCTCACCTTTTGCAATCTGTTCAAAAGATTCACAACGGCCAAGAATTTCTAAGGCTTGAGGGAGTAAAAATCTTCCCAAATCATTGAGTTGTAGTCTTTTTCCAAGACGGTCGAATAGTGGTGCGCCTAGACCGTCTTCTAGGTCAGCTAATGCCATACTTGCCGCACTTTGTGTCAATTTCACCGCATCACTTGCTTTAGTGACAGTTCCTTCTTGAGCTACGGCTACAAATACAGCCAATTGGCGTAAGGTCATGCGCATGGGTTGAAGCCTTAATTGTAAAAATATCAAAATTTCTAGGGTCATGCTAACATGGAGCTACATTTTCATGCACCTTGAAAACATGACTTCTGAAAAATTTAGTATCGAAAAAGTTTTATCTGTACATCGCTGGGCAACCAATTTGTTTAGTTTTACCATGACGCGACCTGCTCATTTTAAATTTACAGCTGGGCAATTTGCACGTATTGGTATTGAAGTTGATGGCGACTTGGTTGTTCGAGCTTACTCAATTGTATCATCTCCTTACGATGAAACTTTGGAGTTTTTTTCAATAGTTGTTCCAGATGGCGCCTTCACTTTGCATTTGAAAGATTTGCAAGTGAATGATGATTTATATTTAGAAAAAATTCCGTATGGTTTTCTAACTTTGGCACGTTATCAAACGCCTGCACCGCAGGACTTATGGTTACTCGGTACAGGTACAGGACTTGCACCATTTTTATCGATGTTACAAGAGTTTGAAACTTGGCAAAATTACACAAATATTTATCTCGTTTATAGTGTACGTACACAAGATGAATTGGCATATGTAGAAAAAATTAAAGCAACGGCTGAAACCTTTGGCGAAGGGCATCAAGGCTTTAAATTCATTCCAATTATTACGCGAGATGAGTCGGCAGAGTTGCACCACCGATTGCCTATTCTTATTGAAAATGGTCAATTAGAAAAAGTAGCAGGACGTAGTTTTGATGCATCATCAAGCCATATTATGCTATGTGGTAATCCTCAAATGGTAGAGGACACCAAGGAGGCACTAAAATCGCGTGGTTTAACCATGAATCGCCGTGGTGTGGGGAATATTGCTGTTGAAAATTATTGGTAAATAATAATGACGCATCCATCTTTAGGGCCACATGAAGGCAACGAACTAGAATTAATGCTACAAAATAAAAAAGAGCTCGCATTTTTTTATACAGGTAGTGAAATACCTGATGCGTTTAATCCATACCTTAAGACTGGGCGATTGCATTGTAAAACGATTAAGTACGATCGGTTTTTGCAAGGTTTAGATGGAGAGATGTATCAGGTGATTCATTACATTATTTCACAACAACCTGAGTCTAAAAGTGGACTGAGGTTGGCAGCAGTTTTAGCCGAAATTATGCAAAAGGGATTTTGTCCTGATTTAGAGCGAGAAATCGGTCGTTTACTTGGATATGATCATGAAGATATTGAATACTACATTCAACATTGTCAGAGCAGGAGATAAAGTCTCCCTTGTTTTAATGAACGAACATATCCATAAATGTACGAATTTCTAACAGCGCTGTATCTACGCTTGAGGTCAGCCAAGTCGGTTCAAAAAAGCCACTATAAAATTCGAGCCGATCTTGTGGAACAACGATGCGTATAGGACATTCTTCATCTACCAGTTTCCAAGGAATAATTGGTACATCCTGATCTATAAATGGTGCAACATCACGAATATCTACAATCATAGCTACAATGCAGTCCGGATAAGGCATCACAGAAAATTCTTCTGTACGACGTCGAATGTACTCTAAATCTTGCCATTTTAGCTGATAAGTTTCCTTATGAAATTTAATCACACCAATTAAATGTTGATCACGTGTGTAATGCAGATAACACTCATGAGTGACATCAGTCGTTAAATCAAGGGAAACAGCTTGTAGCTTGTATGACATATAAAATGATCAGATAAAAGTGAGCGCGTAATTATAACGTATTTCGTCCGAATGCTAAAACATTATGGAATCATCTTTGATCCCAAAGAAGCATTAATATAGTTATATGTTTAATGTCATCAAATGCTAATTTTAATTATTCCGATAGAATAAAAAATTACTCTCCAACTAAGTGATATGTAATATTCATTTAATATTTTTGAAAAAAATCACATTTTATATTAAATTTGTGTCTTAATTTTGATTATTTATTGTATAATTTACTTTTTATTTAAATAACTTTTTCTAATGATCAGTGATGTTTTTTCTCTTTTAGAAAGTTTGGGGTTTGGATATCAAACACGAGCGATTCACGCTCAATTCTCAAGTCTGCTACTTAATCCACAACTTTTTATACAACGCATCGATGGCCACCATGAAGTGAATAAAGGCCTGAGTTGTGAACTCATTTTAATTGATTTGACTCTAGATAAAAAACCTAATCGAGAAACTGCAGACCATCAGATTCAAGAACAATATATGTTACGTTGGTCATTCTAAACCATCCGTTATGATGAAAGAATACTATTTCTAACTCAGATAAAATGACCCTTGATGAATTGGAACAAGCATTTAAGAAAAATCGTATAGCCACCTTTCACAAAAATGAGGTTCTTTTTTGTCTTCTCAATGAGTTGTTGTAATTGTTGTTTTTGTTCAGTAGAGAGACTGGTCTTTGTGGTAGATACTCCCGCTGTATCTCTAGTCGTTCCAGATTGTACACAACCACTTAAGGCTATGCTCGAGAGTAAGAGAAGAGCGAGTTTTTTTTGAATCATGGTCTAAAAAGTCGATGCACTAAAAGAGTCATGTATTAAATTTTAATTCAAATAAGATAATTTTTTCACTTAATTTTAAATAATTAATATTTAGTTTGAACATAATATGAAGCCTATATATAGCATCGGAAGTAGGGATATCTCTCACTAGATTTTTTCAGAGTAGATATTTCTATAATAAGCCAATATTTAATAAGATAATTTTTTTAATACATATCGAAAATCGTTAGAATCGTACCTATAACTTGAATCTCGTTATGTTAAAAGCCTATCTAAAAATAAGGGTAATTTTCTATAAAAAAGAGAAATTTGATATCTAAATTGGTTTTTTGGTATGTGTGACCTAAATGTTATAAAACAAATATAGTCTAGCTCTATCTATTTAAAAAGTTTTTTTATACTTATTGTTATCAGTTTTTTGATTATGATTAGATATCTGTATACTTATAAGCAAGTCATAACGTTAAGGCAGGTTATATCTATAATAAAGTACGGATGATATGACCTTATAATACGTATAAAAGCAAAATAGTTGGATAGACACATATTTTTATTGTGACTCATATCTCAATTTATTAAAGAAATGATATTGTTTTTATAGTGTTACGGTTATAAGCTAATACGAAGAACGAATGCTAAAGAAATAATGCACTTTATTATTGATGTAAAGATGCTTATCTAAATGTGTAATAAAAACAAGAGGGTATAATAAGATGGATAACTATCTAAAGGGCATGCAAGGAGGATTTGACTTCCATTACTATTGGAGTCAGTTCCAACCAATATTAGGCGCAATCATAATTTTTATTATTGGTTGGATATTGGCACTTGTTATTGCTGCTGGCGTAAAAAAAGCACTAAACGCAATTGATACAAATAAACGTTTGTCTACTGCAACGGGTCAAACACCTGAGTCAGATTATGAAGGGCTCATTTCAAAATTTGTTTTTTGGTTTGTCCTAATTATTGCAGTTGTTGCCTCATTTAATGTTCTAAATATCAATAGTGTAAGTGGTCCGTTTAGTGCCATGGTTACACAAGTATTGGTGTTTATTCCAAATCTCATTTCAGCAGCCGTTATTGGCGTGATCGGTTGGGTTGTTGCGCGTTTAGCAAGAGCAGGGTTAACAAACTTACTGGCAAGAACTGAACTTGATGAAAAATTGAGTGGAGATGTTGGTGTACAGCCAGTTAGCCAAAATATTGCAGATATTGTTTATTGGTTAATTTTATTACTATTTTTGCCAATTATTTTATCTATTTTAGGCTTAACAGGTTTACTTGTACCTGTACAAAACATGGTAAATGAGGCAGTTGGTTTCTTACCAAATATCTTCATTGCTGGTGTAATTATCTTTGTTGGTTACATTCTTGCAAAAATCGTACGTGGCATTATTGAAGGTTTAATTAATAGCTTTGGCTTACAAGCACAAGTTGAAAAATTTGGCCTATTTAAAAATACGGGTATTGCAAAAGTTTTAGGTTCTTTTGTTTCAGCACTAATTATGATCACATCATTAATTATTGCATTCGAAGCTCTAGGAATTCAGGCAATTTCTGAACCTGCAACAGCAATGCTTAACCAAATCATGTCTGCGATTCCAAATATTATTGCAGCAGGTTTAATTCTTGTTATTGCTTATATTGTATCGCGTTTTGTTGCGAACCTTGTAAAAGACGTTATTTCTGGTACAGGTGTAGACGATATTCCTGCGAAAGTTGATGTTCAACGTTTCATGGGAACAACAAAAGTTTCAGGTATTGTTGCATCTTTAATTGTATTTTTCACAATGTTGTTTGCGGTTTCTGAAGCAGCAAACCGTCTAGGATTTGATCAAGTAAGCCACTTAATTTCAATGTTTATTGAATTTGGTGCGAATATTTTACTTGGTGCCGTTATTCTGGTTATTGGTTTCTGGCTTGCAAATGTTGTTGCAAACATTGTTCAACGTGGTGAATATAAGAGTTCACGTTGGTTAGGCTGCTTAGTTCGTGTGTTAATCATGGGCTTAGTGCTTGCAATGGGCTTACGTGCAATGGGTATTGCAGATTCAATCGTAAACCTTGCATTTGGTCTAACACTCGGTGCTGTTGCTGTTGCATTTGCACTAGCGTTTGGCTTAGGTGGCCGTCAGCCTGCAGAGCGTCTTCTTACAGATCTTATGGATAAAGCAAAATCTGAAGGTTGTGCTTTAGACAAAAAATCTGAAGATACTTCTTCTACACCAAAGTTGAATGAGACAAACCCAACTAACGAACGTCCAAATGGCGAATAAGCAATAATGGATAAGTAGTTCTTAAAAGTTCGATCATCTTATGGTGATCGAACTTTTTAATCACTAGGAGAAAATGATGAGCCGTGAAAATAAAAAACCTGGTCGTTTTTTTGGACCTTTAGTTATTACTGGCATTACTGCTGGTGTGTTGTATTCGGCATATAAAGCGATTTTTAAAAAGCCCGAATATGAAACAACATATACAGAAAATGATGACTTTACGACGACAGAGCCGAAAAGTGTTTTACATCATAAAGATGATGAAAAAACCAAAAATGTGTCTGAAGAAGAGGAAAAAACTGAATCAGAAGATACACATGAGCCTAAAAAAGATCAAAATAATGAACCAAAGAATGGTTAATTATACATATTCTGCAGCGGCAGCTGCAGATGCCCATGCCCATTGAAAGTTAAAACCACCTAAATGGCCTGTCACATCTAAAATTTCCCCAATAAAAAATAAACCTTTAACTTTATTACTTTCCATTGTTTTAGATGACACTTCTTTGGTATCTACACCTCCCAAAGTGACTTCCGCAGTTCGATATCCCTCCGTACCCGATGGTTTCACAGAAAATGCATGAAGCTGTTTTGCAATTTCATTTAACCTTTGGTCGCTTATTTGACCAATCGCAGTTTCTGACTCTTGTGCCCAAAAAAGTTGTTGGAACTCTTGAATAATACTTTTTGTGGTATATGAACTTAATATAGTCCTTAATAACACTTTAGGTTGTTCTCTTTTTTTCTCTTGAAATAGCTGCAATACATCAAGTGTTGGAAAGAAATTAATCGTAAGTGGTTCACCATGTTTCCAGTAATTAGAAATTTGTAATGCGCTTGGTCCACTTAAACCACGATGGGTAAATAGTAATGCTTCGGTAAATGATCTCAGAGAGTGAGATAACGTGACATCTAATGCATTTCCACTTAAACGAATGGCAACATCTTTGATGTAGTCTGAAAAAGTAAATGGAACAAGGCCTGCGCCCGTTGGGTAAATATGGTGTCCAAATTGTTTTGCAATTTCATAACCAATACCTGAACCGCCTAGAGTTGGAATAGATAAGCCTCCACTTGCAACGACGAAAGATTCACAGAAGAAATGTCCATGATTAGATGTGATCTCAAATGAAAGATCATCACGCTGATGAACCTCTGTGACTTCATGATCTGTTTTAATCGCGACATGCTGGGTTTTAGCGCACTCATCTAGTAGTAAGTTGAGAATGTGCTTAGAGCCTTTTGTTGTGAAAAGTTGACCATGTTTTCTTTCCTCATATTCAACTTGATAGTCAGATACAAGTCCAATGAAATCCCATTGTGTGTAACGAGAAAGGGCAGACTTTACAAAATGAGGATTATGGCTGATATAGTTATCTGGTTCGATATAGAGGTTGGTAAAATTACATTTTCCACCCCCAGACATTAATATTTTTTTACCTACTTTGTTGGCTTTTTCTAATACAAGTACAGAACGACCACGACGACCCGCATGTGCTGCAAGCATGAGTCCTGCTGCTCCTGCACCTAAAACAATTACATCAAATGTTTGTTGTGTCATGACCTTCTGCCGTTAATGAAAAGCGCTGAATTATACGTGATTTCGAATAAACTGTCGTTACATCAAACTCGATTTTCCTTGCAAGCCACCTGTATGAATGAGTAAGATTTTTGTACCTTGTGGGAAAATGGATTGATTAATTAAGTCAAAAATTCCATAACACATTTTTCCTGTATATATCGGTTCTAAAGGCATACCGTATGCTGTTTCAAACCATTTTATAAAACTGATTAGTTCAGGTGAGGTTTTTGCATAACCACCGAAACAATACTCATCTGTAATATGCCAATGTGTTTTGGTTGTCAATTTTTTGAGGTCTTTTGCAAGGAAGTCTCCTTTCAATGCTGAAAAACCCAATATTTTACATGAGGGAGGCGTTGACTGAATTAAACCTAATAATGTTCCACCTGTACCTACAGCGCAACAAATGATATCGTATTGACTCGTTTCAGATGGTTTAAGAATTTCTTTACATCCTTCAATAGCGAAAGCATTGGTTCCACCTTCAGGAATAATATAAATATTGGGATATTGTGCTTTTAATTGTTCTAAGTAATTGTATTGATCACGCATCTTATATTCGCTTCGAGACACAAATGAAAGTTGCATCTGACATGCATCATGCGCAAAGCTGAGAGTATGGTTTAAAGGTTGGTTAGCAAGTTCTTCGCCACGAATAATACCAATACTCTTAAAATTATAATATTTTGCTGCATATGCAGTAGCAGCAATATGATTAGAATATGCGCCCCCAAAAGTAAGAATCTGTGAATATCCTTGTTGTTTTGCTTCTATTAAATTGTATTTGAGTTTATAAAATTTATTGCCTGAAATATAAGGATGAATTTGATCAAGGCGTTTTATATCAACATGTACACCATTTTTAATGGTGACATGTTCAATAGGTGTATTATTTTTAATATCTTGGAACATAGGGCATTATTTGGCTGAATTTGTATCTACTGAAGTTTCGACAGACATTCCTGGACTTAAACGAGAAAGATCTTGTTGATTGTCATCAATACTAATACGTACAGGAATACGTTGCACGACTTTTGTAAAATTGCCTGTCGCATTATCTGCTTTGAGTACACTAAATTCTGAGCCAGCAGCAGGTGAAATCTGTTCAACGTGGCCTGTGAATTTCTGGTGGTTAAGTGCATCTACAGTAAAAGATGCTTTTTGTCCGATTTTAATACCATCCATTTGTGTTTCTTTAAAGTTTGCAATAATCCAACGTTTAGGAGGAATTAGAAAAAGTAGTTGTGTGCCAGCAGCGACATATTGTCCAAGACGTGGGGTCACTTCACCAAGTTGACCATCCATAGGCGCTGTAATAATAGCGTAATTTTTAGTGATTTGTGCCTGATCTAATGCTGCTTGGCTATTTTTAATTTGTGCATCTAAACCAATTTGTGCAACTTGAGCCGTTTTCAGTGCTTCGTTAGAAACATCTAAATTGGCTTGGGCTTGTTGCAATAAAGCCAAATTATTTTTCACTGATGCATTTGTAGAGTCGAACTCTGTTTTAGAGATTGCGCCTGTATTTTGTAGCTCTCGATAACGACGTAATTGCTGTAAAGAAAGTTGGTATTGTGCATCTGCTTGCGCAATTTTTGCTTTTGCTGCAAGAATATCTGCTTTGCGTTGCTCAATGGTTTGATTCTGATTTCTAGATGAATTTTTGGCTTGATCAACGGTTGCTTGAGCTTGAATAACTTGTTGGTCGTAACGATCAGGATTAATTTTAATAAGTGGCTGTCCTTTTTTTACGTGATCGAAATCATTAACAAGTACTTCTTGAATATATCCATTAATTTGCGACGACAGTACTGTTGTTTTACCTTTAATATAACTATTGTCTGTTTGCTGAATTGGACTGTTAAAAGGCCCAAGTCGCCATGCCCATAAAATTGCAGCAATACCAATTAATAAAACAAAAAACATTAATATGAGCGTCGATTTCTTCGTTTTAATGAGCTTTCCAACACGAGGAATAGATTTAATTTGTATGTTGGCATCATCCATTTTTTTTGTATTTTTTGATTCAGTATCGTTGGTATTACTCATGTTTTTTACTCAAAATGTTAGGCATTCTTTTTACGGGATGCATAAAACTTATCCCACAAAATATTAAAGCTTGTCCAAAGAAATAGAATAATTGCAATCCAGCTATTTAAGTTGATGACATCATTATAAGCACGTACCTGAGCTTCTCGTGTCGCAATTTGTGCCAGTGATTTGACGGCTTGACCTTGATCTTGTGAAGTATCTGTAAGATTAGAACTATATTTTGCTTTATACTGATTAATTCGATTGGTGACATTTGGATCTGTCGCATCCATAGTTCGGTTAATATCTAACTGATAGACCTGTGTTTGATGTTTTTGATACGTATTATAAAATGATGAGCCTACTAAACTACCAAAGTTTTGGGTGGCAGAAAATAGCACAATAAAGGTGACTACATAGCTTGCACCTTGTTGTAATGTCTTTCCCATACCTGTTAAAAGTAATGGGCCAATAAACACACCATTTGCAAATGCAATGAGGAACTGACTATAAAAAAAGTTTTCTGGACGTACATCACTGGTTAGGTGTGCATCTAATCGACTTGCAATAAGAATGAGGAATGTTGCGAGTAGAAGGTGTAAGACTGTTCTTTCACGAGAAAAAGTAAGTGCGCTAAAAACAACACCACATATCGTTGCAATAAAAATAACACTATATAGTCCTACAAATTGGTCTGGGCCCATACCTACGGTTTTTAAAAAATTGACAGCGGCATAACTCTGTTCTGAAAGTAAGAAGCGTAGAAAAAATGCACCAAAAATAAACCGAATCATGGGGATAGTACCCAACCATCGTGTCATTAAAAGAGGGTTAGTTCTTTGATGCTCGTAGAAAAAACCAAATACAATAAGTGTAAAGCCTATAATGAGGATATACGCTAACCATGGGCTATCAAACCACCATAGAATAGGGCCTTGTGTTAAAACAATACATAAACATGCAAAACCTGGTGCAAGAAGTGCAAATGTAAATATATCTCCTTTTTCAAATACAGCAATACGAATACTGCGTGGTAATTTTAATGAAACCACCATGGCATAACAACAAATTGCAAGCCCAAGCTCAAATGTATATAAGTCTTCCCAGTTATTTACATTCACCAGATAAGGGGAAATAATCCACGCAAGTGGTATGCCAAGCTGGCCAAATCCAAAGCCCAAATATAGCCCTTTGAGGCGATGTACCTTACCAAAAGCTTGCATAATGTAATACATGCCTAAAGAGCTAAGAGGAGCTACCACAAAACCACTAATGCAACGTGCAAAAACAGCCATGTGATAATTCTGTACCAACAGGTGAAGTACCATTACAGCAATAAACCCCAGTAAACCAATCTCTGTAAATGCCCGTAAACCGTACTGTTGCCTTGCTTTAAATAAGATAAGGTTTGAACTGACATTCGCCATTACATAAGCTGCAGGTAACCATGCACCTTCAGAGGGGGTAATGCCATACTGACCTTGTAGTTGTGGTAGATTCGCCGTGATAAAACCGTTGCTTAAACCAGAAGTAATGGCAATAAATGTACCAATAATAAAGTATAGATAGCGCTTTGATTTGGGATGATCTAAAGCTGGTGGAGAACCAGGGATGACTGGTTTTTCATCATCCTCCCATGCAGGGGGTGTTTCTAAATATCTGGGTTTATCATTGGACATGAAATACCTAATCTTTGACAATTATGTGGCGAGATTCGTTCTTAGATTTTTCTTATTCTAAGATGTATTACTTAATATATATTGGTATAGGTAACTTCGATTTATAATAAAAATATTATAAATCAAAGCATATAAAAATATTGGAAATTAAATTTTTTATTATGTAAGTCATACTTATTCACTAGTTATATAGTGAATAAATTATAAAAAAAAATTATGATTCAAATTAAAATAATTGAATTTTTATTATTAAATAAATCCTTTAAGTTTATTAAATGTCCTGTAACTAAGAAAGTGAATAATGAAAACACAACACGATATTAATCAAAAACAATATGCAGATAAATCGATCAGTTATTTAAATAGCCAAGTTCATGCACAAGGTATTGAGTTCAAAAAAATCATAAACTTAATTTCAAATCAGCAGAAAAGTTGTGTTTTAGATTTAGGGTGCGGTGGTGGTCATGTCTCTTATCAAATAGCACCTTTTGTGAAAGAGGTTGTAGCATATGATTTATCTGCCGAAATGTTGGAAACTGTTAAAGATGCGGCAAATCAAAAACACTTAAATAATATTAGAGTTCAGCAAGGCCCTGCGGAAAGGCTTCCTTTTTCAGATCAAACATTTGATTTTGTGGTTAGTCGCTTTTCAGCACATCATTGGCAAAATATTAGTCAAGCAATGCAAGAAATAAGACGGGTGCTTACCAAGGGTGGCGTATTTATTCTGATTGATATCGTAGGTTCAAATAATCCAGCATTTGATACATTTTTGCAAAGTATTGAAGTAATCCGAGATCCAAGTCATGTAAGAGATTATAGTTTAGCGGAATGGATTAATTTGGCTGAGAAAGCTGAGTTTGAGGTCGATATTATTGAGAAGCAAAAATTACAGCTTGATTTTCAGCAGTGGGTTGAACGTATGAAAACGCCGTCAGAAGCCATTCATACAATTCGATATTTGCAAGAAAGTGTATCTGATCATGTAAGGAGTTATTTTAATATTCAATCAGATGGAAGTTTTGAAACAGAAGTGGGTTATTTTGTCTTTCGCTAATATCTTAT
The DNA here is from genome assembly GCF_015627175.1 of Acinetobacter pollinis. GTDB lineage: Bacteria > Pseudomonadota > Gammaproteobacteria > Pseudomonadales > Moraxellaceae > Acinetobacter > Acinetobacter pollinis. The sequence goes on from NZ_VTDQ01000004.1 coordinate 54,377, forward strand.
TAAATATGACGTTTATGCCACTGGTGAATGGTGCTCCATCGCCAACTGATTAGAGTCACTACATATAAAATAAGAGAGAAAGATAATGCCTCGATAAGTAGTCCTGAAAACAATACTTTGGTTATGGTTGTATCAATATACCCATGACCAAAATGCGTTAACCAAGTTGAAATCTGATGGAATGTCGTAAGTAAAACTTCTTTATCAATCATTTGTACATGATAAATTTTACTACCAATCCAAAATGCGATGTAGAGAATAGGTGCAATAGTTAAAGGATTGGTTAACCAAGCAAGACTTAAACCAATGGGTAAATTAACTTCAAGTAATAAAATTGCAATAACAATTAGTATACTATGGAATGGGATAGGCAAGAGTCCAAAAAAAGCGCCAATAAATACCGCTTTGGAAATAGATCTGCGATTAACATACCAAAGTAATGGATCTCGCGTACGACTTCCAAAAAGCTTCATCATCTTTGAAGATGCAACTTTTTCAGAGGTCGGTAGCCAAGATTGAAGCGTTTGTTTTAGCATAATTATCGCGTTATCTATTTCATATTTAGTATAACGTAGATTTAACTGATATTAATTTAATTAATCTTAAATGGAAATTATCTATATGATTTGTATAAATAAATATTTTATTTTAAACGTAAGAATTTATAAATAATTATTCCAAAGACCAACCCCCAAAAAGCAGAGCCAATACCAAGAATTTGTATACCAGATGCGCTTAATAGAAATGTAAATAATGATGCATCACGACTGTCACTGTCTTCGAAAGCAACGCTGATGTTGTGACTAATTGTGCCAAGTAGGGCAATACCTGCAACGGTAATAATAAATAACTGGGGTAGGTTAATGAGTAGGTGGGTAAGATATGTTGCAAATATTCCCATTAAGATATAGCAGATGCCACAACATATTCCTGCAACATAACGTTTTTTGGGATCTGGATGAACTTGATGATCTAAACTAACTGCGGCACTAATAGCAGCTAGACAGACAGAAAAAGCACCAAACGGAGCAAAGCAAGTTTGAGTAACACCAATCCATCCTACAATTTGATTGGTATTTGGTTGATAACCGTAACTTTTGATCATGCCAATTCCTGGTAAAAATTGAGATGAGATATTTACAATAAATAGTGGAATTGCGAGGCCGATAATACTTTGCAGAGAAAAAGTGGGACTTATCCATAAAGGTGTTGTGAGCTCAAGAGATAAGCTAGGAATAGAGACATCGCAAAAAATTGTACTGAGTATAAAAGCAATACATACCATAATAACAATACTATAACGTGGTACATAGCGTTTAAGTATGAAATAGCTAGACAAGGTTCCTAATGTAAAAAACCACTGATCTGGCAAATGAATAAATAGATTTAAACCAAATTTAAGTAAAATTCCTGCAAGCATGGCACAACTTAGACTAAGTGGAATTTTAGACATAATTTTTTGAAATATTCCAGAAAAACCAGTGATGGCAACCAATATACCGCACACAATAAAAGCACCAATTGCTTCAGCAAGTGAGTAGTGTTGACTTGATGCAATGATGAGAGCAATTCCTGGTGTTGACCATGCTGTTGAAACGGGGTATTTATATTTCCAAGAGAGTAATGCTCCGATTAGCCCAATAGATATACCTAATGCAAAAAACCATGAAGAAATTTGAGCAGGTGTTGCACCAAGACGTTGAGCTCCCTCTATGACTAAAACAGCTGAAACACTTATTCCAATAATAAAAGTAATTATGCCTGCAAATGCTGCGCTGAGAGAGAAATCGTTTATAAGCTGTTTTAGCATTAATCAGGCCATTTTTAAGAGTTTATGCCTGTAATTTAGCAACTTAATAGAAGAATGTGCTTTCTAATTTGATTAAAAATTAATAAAATTATTTCAATAATGTGTGTTTTTGGGTAATAATATTTAAAAATTATACTTAATAAGGGGATATTATTTATGTCAGACGTTGGCTTGAATCAGCTATCGAATTTAGATTTAAAAATTATGCGTGCTTTGCAAGAAAATGGTCGTTTGACCAATGCTGAGTTGGCAAAAATAGTAGGTATTAGTAGTTCTTCATGTTGGAAACATACTCAACACTTATTTGCAATTGGTGCAATTGTAGATATCCGAGCGATTATTAATCCAATGATGGTGCAAAAAGAAACGGTTGTACTGGTGGGGGTGGTTCTAGATCGTTCTACACCTGATAGTTTTGAAGAGTTTGAAGCTCATGTAAAGAAACTACCAAATGTTTTGGAATGTTATTTAGTTGCAGGGGAGGTTGATTATTTCTTAAAGCTACGTGTTAAAGATTTAGCTGAATTTAATCGATTTCATAGTGAAAAAGTCATTGCATTACCAGGGGTAAGGCAAGTTAGGACATTCTTTGTCTTAAATGAAGTTATTACAGATGGGCTTTTATCTTTTTGATGAAGAAGTAAAACCTCAGTTAAAACTGAGGTTTTACTACAACTAAAATAACGACGGCAAATAAGATAACTGTAGGCAACTCATTAAACATTCGCCAAAATTTATGCGTTTTATAGTGAGCATTATCCATAAGTTTTTTTCGATAATAGCCACAAATAAAATGATAAATGACAAGCAGACCAACCAATCCAACTTTGAAATAAAACCAAAGTGCTTCATGATAATGTCGAGTTGCATCCCCCCAGTCTACTAAAAAGTGTGCCGTAATGAGTGTCGCGATCATTGCTGGCCACATAATTCCACGATAAAGCTTACGCTCCATAATTTGGAATCTTTCATGACTGACTTGATCATTACTCATTGCGTGATAAACATATAATCGTGGCAAATAAAACAATGCCGCGAACCAGCATACCACCGCGATAATATGTAGTGCTTTTACCCACAAAAATGCACTAGAGGGAGCATCCATAAGCCTTCCTTACATTAGCTTTCCCACTTTTTGAAAATGAGACAAGCATTTACACCACCAAAACCAAAACTGTTACTCATTACAGTATTTAATTTTGCATCACGTTTTTCAAGTACAATATCGAAACCTTCAGTACCTTCATCAAGTTCAGTCACGTTAATGTTTGGTGCAATGAAGTCATTTTGCATCATCAAAATAGAATAGATTGCTTCTTGTACACCCGCAGCACCTAGGCTGTGGCCTGTCATCGATTTTGTTGAGCTGACTGGTGGAACATTACCTGTACCAAAAGCATTTTCCATTGCTTTTAATTCTGTAATGTCTCCAGCAGGTGTAGAAGTACCATGTGAATTCACATAGTCTACTTTCTCAACACCATGCTGTTTTGCTTCGTCAAGTGCCATCAGTACACAACGTGTTGCACCTTCACCACTTGGAGCAACCATATCTGCACCATCACTATTTGCAGCGTAAGCAACAATTTCTGCAATAATATTTGCACCACGTGCTTGAGCATGTTCAAGTGATTCAAGAACAAGGAAGCCACCGCCACCTGCAATGACGAAACCTGCACGGTCTTTAGAGTATGGGCGAGAAGCAGACTCTGGTGTGTCATTAAATTTATTACTTAATGCACCCATTGCATCGAACAGTAAGCTTTGTGACCAGTGGTCTTCTTCCCCACCACCTGCAAGCATAAGATCTTGTTTGCCAAGTGCAATAAGGTTATAAGCGTAGCCAATCGCATCTGCAGAAGTTGCACAAGCACTTGCTACAGAATGAGCGACACCTTGCAATTTAAATGCAGTGCCAAGGTTCGCTGTGATTGTGTTTGTCATGTTTCTTGGTACAAAGAATGGACCAACTTTACGAGCACCTTTGGTCTCTAGTATTTCATTCATTTCAACAACTGAAGCTGTTGAACCACCACCTGAACCACCTGCGATACCGTAACGAGGGTTGCCACCCAAGTCAGAAACCTCTAATCCTGCTTGTTTTAATGCATCTAATGCAGAGTTGTATGCATACATTGCACATACACCCATAAAGCGCTTTGTTTTACGATCAATATGGTCAAACTCTTGCTCAGCAGGTGCACTCACATGGCTCTTAAAGTTTAGATCTACATGTACTTGATTAAGGCGAGTACCTGAGATCCCTTTTTTTAAAGATTCAGTGACTTGTTCTAATGAGTTACCAATGCATGAGTTAATTCCCATGCCTGTAATGACGACACGTTTCATCGACAGATCCCTTTAATATGGTGATGAGTAAGTATTATCATTATGATATCAATTACTCATATATTGATGTTTAATGCATAATAACAGAAAGCTTTTTTAAATCTTATGGCAAATGGTATATGTATTTTTAGGATTCATATAAAAAATGAGCATGTTGTCGTATTTAATGAAAAGATACATATTAAAGTTGAGATAAATGGTGTGTAATTCTAATATTTATTAAGTATCTAAAGAAAAATAATTGGGAGATGGATATGCCAAAAACAGGTAATAACCCTTCATTAAAGCCAGTCCATCATATTTTTGGAGTGGCTAAAAAGCTCAGTAGCGAAGCGTTTCAAAAACTCAATGACCATACAATGAAAACAGATCCCATGAAAATGCAAACGAATAATACAACAAAACTAAATAACCAAACTTTAGATAAATCACAATTAGTCATGCGCCAGTACGTGCCAGATATGTCGCAAAAAATATTTGGCAGACATTATGGTTCTGTTTCTAAAATTGCGAGTTTTTTATCTCCAATTGGAGGAGATCAGGTTGCAGATTATTTGTATAATAAGATAAATCAAACAGCTGAAAAAATGAGTGCAACAGATCTTATTTTATCGCAAGCTGGTGTAAAATCGTTGCAGGACTTAGAGCACGATATTTTACGTGCAGGACGTTTAAGTCAGGCACTCATTGAACAAAATAAATGGCTTGTAAGTATACAAGCAGGCATTTGTGCGCCATTAGGTATTGTAGGATTGGCCATAGATGTACCTTTATCTTTAATTTTTGTATTAAAAACAGTTTACCAGACAGGTCGTGCTTATGGTTTTGAGTTGACCGATAAAGATCAAGATGTAATTCAATTTATTTTTCAAAATATTCCAATTGAAAAGATCGTAGAAAAGCAAAGTCTACTTTTGTTAATTCGATCAATTTCAGGTGCTTTAGAAACACATGATATTCAGAAATTACAAAGTTTTATGGGATCACAAAGTGACTTTGAATGGTTCTCTAATTTATTGAAAGATCAGTCGATTCAGCCTGAATGGCTTGAAAAAATATCTAAGATTTCTTTAGCAAATAAGCTCACGCCAGTTATTTTATCTGGTTTGGGGGCAGTATACAGTTGGAAGCTTATTGATGAAGCGGGGCAACAATCACAGCATATCTTTTCTATTGCACGTGATTATCTTTTAAACCACCCCAATGAGCCACTTTCAATTCTTGATGCTTATCAGGCTTCGGTAAAGTCGATAGGAAACAGAAATTAGATATTTTTGTCTAGTTTCATGCTGTATTAAAAGATAGCCTGATCAAGGTGTGTTTATATCAATTTTTTTGTCAATAAATATATTCTTTCATACTTAATTATGCCGATGAAATAGTTAATATTTGTTTTATATAAATTTTTATTAAGTAATCGATTGGATTGACTCTAAAAAGGCTTTTTCATCTTATATTGACCAAGATACAGTTTTTGAATACAATTATGTGCCCTCAAAAAGAGTTAAATTTCCTTTTGTGGGGTTTTTTATTAACGGGAGAATTGCCATATGGCAACAACAAATCAATTGATCCGTAAGGGTCGTTCAACTTTGGTTGAAAAATCCAAAGTTCCTGCGTTGAAGGCTTGTCCACAACGTCGTGGTGTATGTACTCGTGTTTATACAACTACACCTAAAAAACCAAACTCAGCAATGCGTAAAGTTTGCCGTGTACGTTTAACTTCAGGTTTTGAAGTTTCAAGCTACATCGGTGGTGAAGGGCATAACCTACAAGAGCACAGTGTTGTGCTTATCCGTGGTGGTCGTGTTAAAGACTTACCAGGTGTACGTTACCATACCGTTCGTGGTTCATTAGACTGTGCTGGTGTAAAAGATCGTAACCAAGCACGTTCTAAATACGGTACTAAGCGTCCTAAGAAATAATTAGGCCTTAAAACCAAAAAAACCTTTAGCGTTTCGCTTGTTTGATCATTTAGATTTTTAAATCAAGCGACGTATAGTAAGGCCAGCGTCATGTGCATGACACTTTGCACAAACTGCTGGATCATCCTGAAGTGTCATATTATTAGGTGTATTAAAATGCCAAGACGTCGCGTAGTCGCTGCCCGTGAAATCCTTCCGGATCCTAAGTTCGGTAGCCAAACAATCGCTAAATTCATGAACCACGTTATGCAAGACGGTAAAAAATCGATTGCAGAAAGCATTGTTTATGGTGCTTTAGACCGCGTTCAAGAAAAAAATAAAGTAGACCCAGTTGAATTCTTCGAGACTACTCTTGAAAAAGTTCGTCCTATGGTCGAAGTAAAAGCTCGCCGTGTTGGTGGTGCTACATACCAAGTACCTATGGAAGTGCGCCCATCCCGTCGTACTGCTCTAGCTATGCGTTGGTTAGTAGACGCTGCTGCAAAGCGTTCTGAAAAAACTATGGCTTTACGTCTTGCTGGCGAGTTGCTTGATGCGGCTGAAGGCAAAGGTGCTGCAATTAAAAAACGTGAAGACGTGCACCGTATGGCTGAAGCTAACAAAGCCTTCTCTCATTACCGTTTCTAAGCGGATAAAACAGGCCTTCAAAAAAATAATATTAAAAATACTTGTATTTTTAATATTTGAACGCATTAAGTCATTTAGACTTAATGCGTCCTGTTTTATAAATAACATTAGGAATGTAAAACATCATGGCTCGTCAAACTCCTATTTCTCAATACCGTAACATCGGTATTTCTGCACATATTGACGCAGGTAAAACGACCACTACAGAACGTATCTTGTATTACACTGGTGTATCTCACAAAATTGGTGAAGTGCATGACGGTGCTGCAACGATGGACTGGATGGCGCAAGAACAAGAGCGTGGTATTACAATTACCTCAGCTGCAACAACTTGCTTCTGGTCTGGTATGGCTAACCAATTTAAACAACACCGTATTAACGTAATTGATACTCCAGGACACGTTGACTTCACAATTGAAGTAGAACGTTCTATGCGTGTTCTTGACGGTGCTTGCATGGTTTACTGTGCAGTTGGTGGTGTTCAGCCTCAGTCTGAAACTGTATGGCGTCAAGCAAACAAATATAAAGTACCTCGTTTAGCATTCGTGAATAAGATGGACCGTACAGGTGCAAACTTCTTCCGTGTTGTTGAACAGATGAAAACACGCCTTGGTGGTAACCCTGTACCTATCGTAATTCCAATTGGTGCAGAAGATACATTTACTGGTGTTGTTGACCTTCTCGAAATGAAAGCAATTATTTGGGATGAAGAATCTCAAGGCATGAAATTCGATCTAGGTGAAATCCCAGCTGATCTTGTTGACACTGCAGAAGAATGGCGTGTGAACATGGTTGAAGCAGCAGCAGAAGCTTCTGAAGAGCTCATGGACAAATACCTTGAAGAGGGTGATCTTTCTAAAGAAGACATCATGAAAGGTTTACGTGCGCGTACATTAGCATCTGAAATTCAAGTGATGCTTTGTGGTTCAGCATTCAAAAACAAAGGTGTTCAACGTATGTTGGATGCTGTGATTGAATACTTACCATCGCCAACTGAAGTACAAGCGATTCGCGGTATTTTAGATGACAAAGCTGAAACTGAAGCAACTCGTGAAGCATCTGATGATGTTCCGTTCTCTGCACTTGCATTCAAAATTATGAATGACAAATTCGTAGGTAACTTAACGTTTATTCGTGTGTATTCAGGTGTTCTTAAGCAAGGCGATCCTGTATTTAACCCAGTTAAGTCTAAGCGTGAACGTGTTGGCCGTATCGTGCAAATGCACGCAGACCAACGTCAAGACTTAGATGAAATTCGTGCGGGCGATATCGCTGCATGTGTAGGTCTAAAAGACGTAACAACTGGTGATACGCTATGTGATGAGAAAAACATCATTACACTTGAGCGTATGGAATTCCCTGAGCCAGTAATTGCACTGGCAGTTGAACCAAAAACAAAAGCTGACCAAGAAAAAATGTCAGTGGCGTTAGGTCGTTTAGCAAAAGAAGATCCTTCATTCCGTGTACGTACAGATGAAGAATCTGGTCAAACAATTATTGCTGGTATGGGTGAACTTCACCTTGACATCATTGTTGACCGTATGAAGCGTGAATTCGGTGTTGAAGCAAATATTGGTAAACCAATGGTTGCTTACCGTGAAACAATTCGTAAAACAATTGAACAAGAAGGTAAATTTGTTCGTCAAACAGGTGGTAAAGGTAAATTCGGTCATGTATATGTTCGTTTAGAGCCAATGGATCCTGAAGGCGATAAAGAATACGAATTTGCTGAAGAAGTTGTTGGTGGTGTAGTACCTAAAGAATTCTTTGGCGCTGTGGATAAAGGTATCCAAGAGCGTATGAAGAATGGTGTCCTTGCTGGTTACCCAGTTGTAGGCATTAAAGCGACATTGTTTGATGGTTCTTACCACGATGTCGACTCTGATGAATTGTCGTTCAAAATGGCAGGTTCTTACGCATTCCGTGACGGTTTCATGAAAGCAGATCCTGTTCTTCTTGAACCAGTTATGAAAGTTGAAGTAGAAACTCCAGAAGACTACATGGGCGATATCATGGGTGACTTAAACCGTCGTCGTGGTATGGTTCAAGGTATGGATGACCTACCTGGTGGTACTAAAGCAATTCGTGCTGAAGTTCCACTTGCTGAGATGTTTGGTTACGCGACACACATGCGTTCTATGTCTCAAGGTCGTGCAACTTACTCTATGGAATTTGCAAAATATGCTGAAACTCCGCGTAACGTGGCTGAAGGCATCATTACTAAATTCCAAACAGGTAAATCAGGTGACGACGAGTAATCTTTCGATTACTATATTACCTAACCCAATTTGAGTTAAAAACCTATTGCTCATAAGTGACCCTTATGAGCAGTTAATAAAGGAAGATCATCATGGCTAAAGCCAAGTTTGAACGTAATAAACCACACGTAAACGTGGGAACAATTGGTCACGTTGACCATGGTAAAACAACTTTAACAGCTGCTATCGCAACGATCTGTGCGAAAACTTATGGCGGTGAAGCTAAAGATTACGCAGCAATCGACTCTGCGCCTGAAGAAAAAGCTCGTGGTATTACAATTAATACATCTCACGTAGAATATGATTCTCCAACTCGTCACTACGCTCACGTAGACTGCCCAGGACACGCCGATTATGTTAAAAACATGATCACTGGTGCTGCTCAGATGGACGGTGCGATCCTTGTATGTGCTGCGACTGATGGTCCTATGCCACAAACTCGTGAACACATCCTTCTTTCTCGTCAGGTAGGTGTACCTTTCATCATCGTATTCTTAAACAAGTGTGACCTTGTTGATGATGAAGAGTTACTTGAATTAGTAGAAATGGAAGTTCGTGAACTTCTTTCTTCTTACGACTTCCCTGGTGATGACACTCCTGTAATCCGTGGTTCAGCATTAGCTGCACTTAACGGTGACCAAGGTGAGTATGGCGAATCTGCAGTAATTGCTCTAGTAGAAGCGTTAGACTCTTACATTCCTGAGCCAGAGCGTGCTATCGATAAAGCATTCTTAATGCCAATCGAAGATGTATTCTCAATTTCTGGTCGTGGTACAGTTGTAACTGGCCGTGTAGAATCAGGTATTGTAAAAGTTGGTGAAGAAGTTGAAATCGTTGGTATTAAAGACACGGTTAAAACAACTGTAACTGGCGTTGAGATGTTCCGTAAACTGCTAGACGAAGGTCGTGCAGGCGAGAACTGTGGTGTTCTTTTACGTGGTACTAAGCGTGAAGACGTACAACGTGGTCAAGTATTGGCTAAGCCAGGTGCAATTAAGCCACACACTAAATTCGACGCAGAAGTATATGTACTTGCGAAAGAAGAAGGTGGTCGTCATACTCCATTCTTAAATGGTTACCGTCCACAGTTCTATTTCCGTACAACTGATGTAACTGGTGCAATCCAGTTGAAAGAAGGCGTTGAAATGGTTATGCCAGGTGACAACGTTGAAATGTCAGTAGAATTGATCCACCCAATCGCAATGGACGCAGGCTTACGCTTCGCGATTCGTGAAGGTGGTCGTACTGTAGGTGCTGGTGTTGTTTCTAAAGTAACAGCATAATCACTGAAAAGTAAAAAAACGCTCCTTTGGGGCGTTTTTTTATTGCAAAAAATTTGTTTTATCTAGAAAAAACGCTTAAAAAGATTATAATCAGCAAAAATTTACTGACTCATCAATTATGATTCGTTTTATGGAGCAAGCTGATATTGCTCAGGTTTATGAAATAGAAAAAGCAGTACAAACACATCCTTGGTCATTAAAGCAATTTGAAGAAGCTTTAAACTATCAGGCAACAGTATATGTTAAAGATAATAAAATATGCGGTTTTTGTATTTTACAGCCCGTTTTAGATGAGGCGAATTTATTACTTATGGCAGTGATGCCTTCAGAACAAGGTCAAGGAATTGGTTTTAAATTATTAGAAGGATCTTTAAATTTATTAACGAATCATCCAATACAAATTTTTTTAGAGGTTCGTGAAAGTAATCTGGCAGCAATAAAATTATATGAAAAAGCTGGATTCCATCAAATTGATGTTAGAAAAAATTATTATCCCAATAAAGATGGTTCACGAGAACATGCGATCATCATGATTAAATTGTGTAGTGATGATTTTAGTGCATACATGAAAAAATAATCATTTATTTCCCCAAAAGATTTTGCAAATCTGTAGGATAGGTTGTCATTAAAGACTCGCCTAAATGAATGATTTCTTCTGATGATAATTGCTTATTTAAAGTATGCCATTGACCATCAATAAATAATTGAAAAGGGGCATATTGTGATTTGTAATTCATTTTATTAGAGTGGGGTACCCAATAACCAAGATAAACATAATCCAGATTAAGTGATTTCACATATTCGATTTGTTTAAGAATAGCGAATACACCAAGTGAGCGTTTATTCTCTTCAGGTTCAAAAAATGTATAGACTGCAGATAGTCCATCATCTAAAGCATCGCATACAGAAACACTAATAAGCTGTTCATTTTTCCAAAGTTCCAAGAAAAAACTTTCTGTACATGTATGCAGTAAGAACTTTTCAAATTGTTCTTGGCTTGCAGGGTACATATCACCATCTTTATGTCGGATGTTAATATATTTCTCGTACAAGTGATAATGCTGTTCAGTAGCTTCCTGAATCGGTGTGATTTTCATACTTAAGTCTTGGTTACGTTTCCAAGCCTTTTTCTGTTGGCTATTCATTGTGAATTCTTCAACAGGAACACGGCAAGAAAGACATTGTCGGCAAGAGTGACATTCTGGTCTGTAAATATAATCGCCACTGCGCCGAAAACCAGTTCTAGATAGGTCTGACAATGTAAGTACGTCAATACGTTGTTTCGGGTCAAGAAAAACCATTCTTGATGGACGTGCATTTAAGTAGCTACAGTCATGTGGAGGCGTAATAAAATACTGTAGCGTACTTAAAGGGGACTTCGGGGTGTATGTATTCATATTCGTCTCCCTCCAGTTTGATTATTTGGAAAGTAATTGCTTCATATTTGCAATGTTCTTACTAGAAAATACACTGTCCTGATACTTTTTCCAATCAATTCTAGGATGTTTTATAACAGATTGTAACGAATTTAAATAATTCTCTCGACTCATCGTAGTAGCACCTAAGCTGAGTAGGTGATCATTTACCAATTGACAATCGATCCATGGTAGATTTTGTTCAGTTCCTACTAGCATTAGTGTATAAAAAGCCATTTTTGATACATCTGTACGTTGACTAAACATGGACTCACCAAAACAGCCATGACCAATAGTTAAACCATATAATCCACCAATTAGCTCATCTTTGTCCCAAACCTCTATGCTATAACCAAAACCCTGCTCAAACATGGAGACATAGCTTTCAATAATATCTTCGCTAATCCATGTTTCATTGGTGTAATTTCTTGGTAGTGCGCATTTACGTATGACTTGCTCAAATGCATGATTAATCGTGATTTTATAATCATACTTTTTCATATTTCTTAATAACGACTTACTTGGAATATAAGCATTCGGCAAGATAATACAGCGTGGTTCAGGACTCCACCAACAAATGGGTTCATCTTCATTAAACCAAGGAAATAGTCCATGTGTGTATGCTTCAAGCAGAGTTGAAGGGGAGAGGTCAGCGCCGAAGCAAATTAAACCATGTCCTTCTGGGTCGGCATCTTTAGGCAATGGAAATGTATAATGCGATGGGTGAATATGACTCATAGTTAGATAACAATTTTATTTTAGGTATAAAAGAAAAGCCGTAATAATTACGGCTTTTAAAGTTATTCGATATTGTCTAGATATTTTTCAGCATCTAGTGCAGCCATACAGCCTGATCCGGCAGAGGTAATCGCCTGACGATAAACGCTATCTGCAACATCACCAGCAGCAAAAACACCCGCGACAGAAGTTGCTGTTGCATTACCCGTAGTTCCGCTGTGAATTTGGATATAGCCATCTCGTAATTCTAATTGGTCTTTAAACATCTCTGTATTTGGTTTATGGCCAATTGCAATAAATAGACCTTGGACATCTATATTTTGCGTTGAATTATCTACTGTAGATTTTAAGCGTACACCAGTAACACCAGTCTTATCGCCTAATACTTCATCTACTTGATGATTCCAAACAATTGAAATTTTACCTTCTTTTTCTTTTTCGAAGATATGATCTTGTAATATTTTCTCAGAGCGTAGGCTGTCTCTGCGGTGAACAAGTGTTACATGTGCAGCAATATTAGAAAGATACAGTGCTTCTTCAACTGCAGTATTACCACCACCAACAACCATTACATTCTGATTTTTATAGAAAAAACCATCGCAGGTTGCACAGGCACTCACGCCTTGGCCCATAAATGCTTGTTCAGAGGCTAGACCTAAATACTGTGCAGTCGCACCAGTAGCAATAATGAGCCCATCACAAGTATATTCACCCATATCACCTTTCAGGGTAAATGGACGATTTTTTAAATCAACTTCATTAATATGGTCATAAAGAATTTCTGTACCAAATCGTTCCGCATGTGCTTGCATACGTTCCATTAATGCAGGGCCTGTAAGACCTTCAGGGTCACCTGGCCAGTTATCTACTTCGGTCGTCGTTGTTAATTGACCACCAAGTTGTAGCCCTGCAATAAGTGTAGGCTTTAAGTTTGCACGTGCTGCATATACCGCTGCGCTATAACCTGCAGGGCCCGAACCTAAAATGATCAATCGCGAATGGCGAGCGCTCATAAGAATTCCTTTATAATAAATCGTTAATAAAATTATACGCCAAAGAAGAATCTTTGTGTTGTGCGTAAATGTTGATATTATGGATGGGCTAAATCGATTTTAGCTATGTTAATATATAAATACTAACAAAGCGTTGCATATTTTCTTGTATAACATGTGCATAATATTAAAATTAAATCGTTGAAAAAAGTAATTTACTTTATTTCATAAATATTCATTGATTTTTCAAGTACAGGACAGTATATGACTGCGGTGTCGAGTGTGTATGCACAGCGCTTAATTACGACATTATTTTTAGTATCGTTTGGTATTTATTTGTTTTTAGCAACGGTCACATATACACCATTTGATCCTGGGTGGATGCACATATCAAGTGACACCCAACAAGTATCAAATGCAAGTGGTGTTGCTGGTGCTTGGATTGCAGATTTATTATTTGGATTTTTAGGATGGGCAAGCTTACTCATTCCCATTTTTTTGTTCATTGAGGCGATTCAAGTGTGGTGGCCAAGAAGCTTTTTAAGTCGCCCATTCCGCTATGCTGCTCAGTTCTTTATATTGCTCGCAACTTCAAGTTTACTTTACCTATTTTGGAATGTACCAACCGATGCACTAACGAATGCGTCCGGTGGTATTATTGGTTACGAACTTGGAGAAAGTCTTTCTCATCTAATTACAATTTATGGTGCTAGTTTATTCTTAATTGTACTTTGGGGCGTACTTTTTACACTTGCCTTTGGTATACAGTGGAACAAAACATGGGCAACGCTGCAAGCGACGCCTAAATATTTACAGGATTTATTTTATCGTAACGTACCAGAAGCAGAAGCGGCTTACGATAAAACAACTGCGCCGAAAAAAATTGAAAAATTAGAAGAAAATGAAGCAATCACTCAGGAAGCTGAAAAGGCACCTATTGAAAACATAAAGAAAGCACCAGATGCAGATCCTGCTGCTGAAAAATTATTTGATGATTTAGTCGTAAAACAAGCTGAGCACGAGTCTGTTACATCAAAAGTTTCAACGCCTACAACGAAGGCTACTCCTCATTCGTCTAATTCGACTGTTGCAACTGGTCAAGTTTGGCGTGTACCGGATCAAAATACTGAAGATGAACAGCAAAAAGAAATTCATGCATTACTTAAAGCTTCAGAAGACGAAAATATTACTCATACACCTCATTCCAGTGTGAATTGGGATGATGACCAAGTATTTAATGATTTATTAAAGACTGTGCCAAAAGATGCGGTTGCACCAGATGTACACACACCTTTTCATATTGAGTCTGAAAAAACTGAAAATACATCTGTAGCTAAACCATCGGTTGCATCTACAAGTTATGATTCTCATGTTGATGATATTGAAAAATTACTTGCATTGGATCAAAAGGAATCTGAGCCTGAAATTCAGCACACTCCAGTAGAAGAAACCAATAAGTCAGTTGTAGAGAGTAAACCTAGAGAAACAAATAGTTATGCACAGTCTTCCGCTTTTGTCCAAGCAGATATTCAAACACATTTAAATACCACACTTTCAAAAGAAGAGTTTTTAAGTGCATGGCAAGAAACTGCTGGAAAACCTGATGAAGAAGAAGATGAGTTTGATTTTGATGCACCATTGACAGATGCATCTGGTCGACCAATGTCAAGAGCAATGCAGGTTGTTGCAAAAAGGAAAGGTTTATCTACTTTACCCGAGAAAAGCTTACTTGATGAAGTAGATCCTAATAAAAAAGTAAATTTTACTGAAGAGCAGCTTGCACGACTGTCTGAACTTCTCGAAATTAAGTTACAAGAATTTAATGTCAAAGCAACAGTGGTCGAAGCACAACCAGGCCCTGTTGTTACACGTTTTGAGCTAGATTTAGCACCTGGTGTAAAAGCTTCGAAGGTAACGAATATTTCACGAGATTTAGCACGTTCTATGTCTATGGCATCTGTGCGTGTGGTAGAGGTTATTCCGGGTAAACCTTATATTGGTATTGAGGTACCCAATAGTAGCCGTGAAATGGTACGTTTAACTGAGCTACTAAATACTCAAGAGTATTTAGATCCTAATGGCCTAATTAGTATGGCTATGGGTAAAGATATTTCTGGACAACCTGTTTTAACTGATCTGGCAAAAGCACCACATATGTTAGTTGCAGGAACAACAGGCTCTGGTAAGTCTGTGGCAGTCAATGCAATGCTTTTATCTATGTTGCTTAAATATACCCCTCAAGATTTAAGATTAATTTTAATTGATCCTAAACAGTTAGAGCTTGCTAACTATAGCGATATTCCTCATTTATTAACACCAGTTGTTACAGATATGAAAGATGCTGTAAGTGCACTAAACTGGTGTGTGAATGAAATGGAACGCCGTTATAAACTAATGTCATTTCTTAAAGTTCGTAAAATTGTAGATTATAATAGAAAAGTAAAAGAGGCATTAGAGACAGGCGAGGACTTGATTGATCCAACATGGAAACCAAGTGATTCAGCGACTCAGGAGCGTGCACCAAGATTACAAACTTTGCCAATGATTGTGATTGTTGCTGATGAATTTGCTGACATGATTATGCAGGTGGGTAAAAAAGCAGAGGAAATGATTACTCGGTTGGCACAAAAATCTCGTGCTGCTGGTATTCACTTGTTACTGGCGACTCAGCGTCCTTCTGTAGATGTTATTACAGGTCTAATTAAAGCCAATATTCCAACGCGAGTTGCTTTACGTGTAAATAGTAAAATTGACTCAAGAACTATTTTAGATGCCGGTGGGGCAGAAGATCTTTTAGGCCATGGCGATATGCTGTTTTTAGGACCCGGAAAAATTGAACCTGAACGTTTACATGGCGCATTTATTAGTGATGATGAAGTAAATAGAATTTGTGATGCATGGCGTGAACGTGGTGATCCAGATTATGTGGATGAAATTCTAACGCCATACGATGAGGAGCCATCGGCAAGAGCTGGTGGCGAAGGTGGCGAAGGTGCCTCAGATCGTGATGTACTTTATGATCAAGCCGTGGCTTTCGTACTTGAAAGTAGAAAAGCTTCCGCTTCATCTTTACAACGTAAATTTAGTCTAGGCTATAACAGAGCAGCAAGGCTAATTGATCAGATGGAAGACAATGGCGTGGTGAGTGCTGCTGGACCCAATAGTAAACGTGAAATTTTAGTTTGACATCTTTCTCGCTTTTAGAAGCTTTTAGCTTCTAAAAGCGAGAATTTCTCCTGCGAGACGCTCATGTCCGAGCGCAAGAATATTCAGTGCTGAGTTTACATCCCGATCATGGAGCGTACCACACTCCATGCACTGCCATTCTCTTATTCCAAGACCTGTTCTACCTTTCGGACTACTGAGCCGTGAGCTACAGCACGAACACGTTTGGGTGGTATACATTTCATTGACTTCCTCAAACCATACACCTGCGTTCTCGCATTTGTACTTGAGCATGGTCCTTAAGGTCGTCCAACTTGCATCGAGTACAGACTTAGCTAATTTTGTCTGTGCCAATGCTTTGGCATTTACATTGCCAACAATGATCATTGCATGGCTATTCACAAGTTTGTATGTGAATTGATGTAACATATTCTGTCTAATATTCTTAATCTTGGCATGAATCGCTTTGACACGTTTTTTGTTATTAGCTCTTTGGGCGATGCCAAGCTTTTGTTCATACTGACGATATATTTTAGGGGCTTTGAGTTTTACACCATCTGAGCATGTAGCAAGGTCTTTTAACCCTAGATCAATGCCTATTGCTGTGGTTGATACTGTTTTCTCAATCTTTGGTGTATCTACGACCAAACACACATACCAACGCCCACGACTATCTTCAACGAATGAGCCTGTCTTAACTTTGTATTTTGAAAGTCCGTAGCTATCCCATAGTTTGAATTGATGTTTACCGTATTGAACATAGCCATCAGCGTACTTCACAGCAACTTTTTTGAATGGAATCCAACCGAGTGAACGTCTTGCAGATTTCTTATTACTTACACGCCAATTCAGCTTGGCTTTCTTAAACTGTTTGCGTCTTATGATGAGTTCTTCTGTCACTGCTTGAACAGTTTGGCTATGCAAGCCACACTCTTTTGATGTGCCTTTGGTGTATTTCGCAACATCATAGGCTGAGAAGAATTGACCTGTTTTTTTGAGATGCTTAAAACACAAATTATTCACATAGTTCCAAACAAAGTTCACCTCAGATGCCAATTGGTCTAGCACCTTGCAATGTTTGTCTTTTATGCGTAATTTAAGTGTTTTCATTGTTTGAATATATTTGGTCTATGAGTAATAGTCAAGAGATTAGAACAGGTCGACACTGTGTTTTTAACATGCACGTTCATTTAGTCTTTGTGGCTAAGTATCGTAGAGATGTATTTTCAAAAGAAATACTTTTAACCATGCAAGAAGTCTTTAAGTGTGTCTGTATAGACTCTGAAGCAGAGTTAGTTGAGTTTGACGGTGAACACGACTATGTTCACTTACTTGTAAATTATCCACCTAAAGTTGCTATTTCTAGTTTGGTGAATAGTTTAAAAGGTACATCTAGCCGTATTTTACGAAAGAAACACCCTGAAATTAGAAACAAATTATGGGGAAATGCCTTATGGTCGCCTAGCTATTTCGCTTCGTCCTGTGGAGGAGTACCTATTGATATTATGAAAAAATATATTAAGTATGAGTGTCACTAAAACTTAAATTCATCTCATTTGATACAAGAAGCAGTAGTAGACTGTAGGTTTATGTTTCGCTTAAGCTAGAAATTCAAATGGGTAAAAATCTCCCATGTTTATAAGTCCTTTTATTTTTGTACTCTTCTGATTGGTAAGGGATAGATTAATTATATATAATTAATTGAAATGTAAAACAATACAACAATAATCTATTTTTTTTATGCAATTGTACTTGTTTAAAAAGCAACTATATTTCTAAAAACGAAAAGTTGATGGAATTTTTATGTTGAATGTTTATAAAAGTACACTGGTCTTAGTAGCAATATTAAGTACTTCTTCAGTTTTTGCTGTAGAGTCATTTCGTACACGTACACCAATTCTTTCTGGTACACAGCTAGTATTTCCACAAGGTGAGTGTACAGCAGGATTAGTACTTAAAAAAACAGGTATGTGGGAAAATATGACACCATACCGCAGGGCTGTTAGATATGTCCTTACAGCAAGTCATTGTGGTAGAACAAATGATGATGTTAAGGTAGGTAATCAAGTCGTTGGAAAGTTTGTATGGCGGTCAGAAAGAAGTGATCTTGGGCTTGTTAGGATAGAGCCATCTAGGAGGAACTTTACACATTGTTCGGCCCCGTCTACAGGTTTGACATGTTCTATTGTGACCACTTATGAGCCATTGGCCTTAGGGAAGATATTTGTATCAACAACAGGTATTGCATTAAGCATACGTGGTACAGGTGCACCAAATACTAACGAAGTCTTTTGTACTAGTGGGCATACAACAGGCATTAATTGCACATGGGGTAAAGTACCGACACCTCCAGGATGGATGCATCCAGTGACCCCACAAATTACTAAGTCTGCAGAAACCTACGGTAGAAATGTTGAAGGTGGTGATTCTGGAGGGCCAGTAGCAAGTTTTGGTACGCGGGGCTTAATCTACGGAATTATTTCCACTAAAGGTATGCATTGGAGCGAGCATCCGAATAAAATGACATATGTGCCAATTGCACAATTCTTCCAAGAACAACCTGGCTATGAAATAGCTCCATCTAACTAATTAAGTTGTTAAATTGCTTGTATGTTTATTTTTTTTAGGAATCTGACATTAGTATTTTTCATTATATCTTCTGCCATTAATAGTGCATTTGCAAAGGATTTTTATAAATGGGTAGACAGTCATGGGTCTACACATTATACAGAACAGCCTCCTATGCAAGACAAGAAGATTCGACGTATAGGAACTGTTAAGACTTTCAATAGCCCTTATACTGAAAGCAATCGCCAGGATATGCAGTATGATGAACGTTACAATCTTAATAATTAAAATA
Source organism: Acinetobacter pollinis (assembly GCF_015627175.1). Taxonomy (GTDB): domain Bacteria; phylum Pseudomonadota; class Gammaproteobacteria; order Pseudomonadales; family Moraxellaceae; genus Acinetobacter; species Acinetobacter pollinis. The sequence continues at coordinate 73,799 of NZ_VTDQ01000004.1, forward strand.
AATACTAAATTTTTATGGAGGTGGAAAATAACTTAAAACCTGTTTGATTTTTCAGTTAAAAAAAATCTAAATACATGCAATTAATCTGAGTAATTAAAAATGAACAAGATATTAAAGACGGTTTTACTTTTTACTTTTGTACCTAGTATTGCTTTTGCAACAGGTACACCACATTATATTTCTGTAACTTCATCAAAACAATCTATACAAAGATGGTCGGTTGATGCCGATCTATATGCTGGAAACGGTAGACATGTTTACCATTGGCAGGAACAAAACCATAAACCAGGTAGTCAACTACGTTGGAATTATACTGATGGCGGCGATCGTGGATGGTTAGATATCAATGTACATGCTTCACCAGTACAGACACTAGCTTTAAAGCATTTACCGTTAAATAAAAATCATTGTTTCTATATCACAGACCCAGTGCTAGGTAGTATATCGAAGGCTATAGAAGTAAATTGTCCAAATTAAAGTTATAACTATAAAGGGGAGGCATATTCCTCCTCTTTTTTCTTGTGATTAGTATCTATATTTTCTGCTAGATAAGTTACTTAATAATTTTTATATTCTAAAATATGTTTGATTTTAAATAAAAAATACTTGTAACCATAACAAAAATAGAAATCATACATGTTTACCATATCTAATGGTGTCAGCAAAACTTCCTGCCTGAGATTTCATTATAATAAGTGATGAGTATGCAAGATCTTAAATAATGTCTAATTTTATAGAAAATTGACCAAAAATAATGCATTTTTATTCTTTTGGAATATTATGCAAATTAATAATATGTGAAAATTAATATAAACAAATAGTCATTTAACAATTATTTAATAATTTTCTTATAAGATAAATTATTTTTTTATATTATGTTTAGGCATTAAAAAATTGACCCATAGATGGAAAGTTAAGTAAAAGATTATCTTTTTTTTGTTTTTTTGTGAAATGTTTAACAATTAAATAAAAAAATAATAACGGTAAAATTTAATTTAATTTAATTTTTTCTTAATCTTTATGGAATTAAATGATAATTATTATCACGTAAATGTTTTATATGATGATGAAAGATGAAAACTAGATATTTCAGTTTTATCGTAAAATCTGGTATTTGTTGAAAATTTCTTTTATGACGGTACGGGGTATAAAAAATTGTTTAAATTGAATAAAGCGGTTCTAGTATTAGTTTCCGCAATGATTTTAGGAAATACAGCTGCTTTTGCAGAAGATATGGTTGATTATGATGGTAAACCAGCGCAAAAAGTTATTTATGCAGTTAATGGGAAATCTGGCTTTGTTTTCAATAAATTAAGCCAAGCTTTTAAAGTCAGTTCTAGTGGTTATAACACTATTATTGTAGATAGTAGTGTACCACTTTCGAGTAATCAAGTTTCACAAATCCAAAAATACCTAGATCAAGGTATTACAGTAATTGTTGATGCTAAAGCAGGCATGGGAACAGCTCAGGCAGTTGCGCAAAAAATTGCTGGTTTTTCAGTTAATGCAGAAGCAATTATGATTAAGAAAAGTACAGACAGTAGTGGTGGTTACGACGTAACTCCTGTTTCATCGAACGTATATGGTTCAAAAGCATCTACAGATGGTAGTGATACCCAAGTATCTAATACTGTAGATGATGTATTTGGTCTATAAGGAGATAACACATGAAAATTAAACATATTGCGGTATCTCTTTTAGCGATTACATCGACACAAATCTTTGCAGACGAATGTCTATATCCTAATAATGCTCCTCTAGTATTAGGTGATGGCTCTCAAAAGATTATACAGCAGCAAGCGCGTAACACTTGGCAGGACTGGATTTGGCGAGGTCAGGTATACAAGTGCCAATCAGTAGGCGTTCAAAGATGTGACTATCAGTGGAGTAAAGCTGTAGCCACTGCTTACGCATGGAATATTGGTGGTACATTAAATTTAGATGAACTTCCGGTTGTTGGTAAGTATCTACCTGGAAGTATTAATGGTGGGTTTACAAAGACAAAAACTTTGACAACAACATTTGGTTGGAACGTATCTTTAGAACCTGGCTATTCAGCACAACCAATTCAGGTGGTAACCCGTCGTTGGATGCGTGGTGTTTATAAAGGCGTTTATGTACAGACAGGTGGTATGTGTAATGGTTCCACAAAATGGGCAATTAGCCCTAGACCAGATAGAACAAGTATGTATCGTTGGGATGCTAATCGTATAGGTACAAGTTGGCAGTCGAATGTCGCTGTTAACTCGTATGCTACTTATCATGTATTTAAATAGTTAAAGTAAAAGAAGCCTCATTCGTGAGGCTTTTTTATATACCTATAATTAAAAGATTTAATAACAAATTGTGACATAAGTCACATTTTATTTTTAATTATCAACTTATATTATATTTTTTCTTTATTTATTAGAATTGAAACATGTTTATAATTTTCTTTCGTCAGTTTTTATTTTTATTTTCTATTACATTTGGTGTAACGATTTTTGCGGAGGATGTGACTGATTATGATGCTAAACCTGCACAAAAAGTAATTTATCCAGTAAATGGACAAACTGGTTTTGTTTTTAACAAATTAAACCAAGTCTTTAAGTCGAGTACACAAGGCTATAATACCATCATTGTTGACAGTTCGACAGCTCTTTCAGCCGCTCAAATTACTGAAATCCAGAAATATTTGGAGCAAGGCATCACTATTATTATTGATGCGAAAGCAGGTATGGGGACAGCGCAAGCAGTTGCACAAAAAATTGCTGGATTCTCAATTAACTCAGAAGCGATCATGATTAAGAAAAGTGCTGATAGCCTTGGTGGTTATGATGTAACACCAATTGCATCTAATGCTTATGGTTCGAAAGTTGCAGCAACAGATAGCACAAGTACAGCAGAGCATGTATCTAACACGATTGATGATGTATTTGGGTTATAGGAGATAACACATGAACATGAAACATATTGCGGTATCTCTTTTAACACTAATTTCTACACCACTTTTTGCAGATGAGTGCCATTATCCCCACAATCAGCCGTTGTTGCTTGGTGATAATTCTCACCGAATAGTACATCAAACTGCTTACAGAACATGGGATGACTGGGTATGGCGTGGTCCAGAATATCAGTGTCCTGCTCGGAGCCCTGAAAATTGTAAATACGTATTTAATAAAACACATACCACTGAATATAGTTGGGCTGTAGGTGGTACATTGAATCTAGAAAATATTCCTGTAATTGGCAAATATATGCCTGGCAGTATTACGGGTAGTTACAATAAAAATAAAAGTCTAACGACTTCATATAATTGGGAAGTAAGTGTTAGACCTGGTGATTTTGCAAAACCTATTCAAGTGGTCACTCGTCGTTGGATGCGTGGTGTATACAGAGGTGCATATGTACAAACTGGCGCTATGTGTAATGGTTCTAGTAAATGGGTTTTGAGTCCTAGACCAAGTAGACATAGTATGTACCGTTGGGACCCAAATAAAATTACCGATCAATGGAAGACTAATGTTGCTGTTCGTACATATGCTACATATCATGTCCATAGATAAATTAGATATTAAATAAAAAAAGCCTCATTCGTGAGGCTTTTTTTTATGCGTATTTTTTTAATATTTCTAAAAAAGGAGTCCTTTGCTTTGGAAACTCTGCAATGACTTCTTCTATATTTTGACCTTTTGGATTTGTTGCCTGAAGGTTACGACCATCTTCGATAAATTTCTGAATGAGTCTTTCGAAGTCATGTGCACGCATATGCTTAAAAGCATTATAAAGTACATGATAGTCTGCATCTACACCTGCAGGAGGTAGATGATTTAAGTAAGCATATACACGTTCGTCTGACCATTCTTCATTGAACGTTGCGGGTTGTGAGACAGCCATGACTTATCCTCAAATAAAAAAAGCAAAATAACGTGAGTTATTTTGCCTTGAAATTTAGTAATAAGCTAATCAGTATTGAAATTAACGATCTTCAGGTAAATTGATATTCATTTCAAGCATTTCTAAATTTGCTTCAGAACGAACTTGCATCTGTATGTGTTGCTCATCGACGCCACGTACATACCGATTAACCACTTGCATGATTTCTTTTTTCATTTGATCTATTTTGTCTTGGCTTAGACGACGGCCTAAACCTTGCTCAGAAGCAACAATAACTTTTAAACGATCTTTTGCCGTCTGAGCGCTACTCTGGCGCTCATCGTTGCCGAATATTTTACTCCAGAATCCTGCCATTGTTATGCTCCAAATAAACGTGCCAACCAGCCTTTAGGCTTTGATGTAATATGACGATACGGGCGATCTTCTCCTAAGAAGCGTGCAACAAGATCATCATATGCTTGGCCAGATTGTGTCTCTGTGTATAGGATAACTGGTTTTCCTTCGTTAGAGGCCTGTAAAACACTCGTACATTCAGGAATAACGCCTAAAGTTGGAACACGTAAAATATCTTTGGAAATATCATCGATAGTTAACATTTCTTGACGGTCTGCACGTTCAGGGTTGAAACGTGTAATACATAAGTGTTTACGAATACGTCCTTCGTTTTGCTCAATTTTTTTGGTCTTACTGTCAAGCATTCCAATAATTCGATCAGAATCTCGAACTGATGAGATTTCAGGGTTTGTGACAATAATCGCTTCGTCAGCATGGTACATTGCTAAAATTGCACCGCGCTCAATACCTGCTGGTGAGTCACAAATAATATAGTCAAACTCTTGAGAAAGCTCTTCAATGACACGTGCAACACCCTCATCTGAAAGTGCGTCTTTGTCTCTTGTTTGTGATGCAGGAAGAATATAAAGATTTTCAATATCTTTATCGCGGATAAGCGCTTGTGGTAAGCGAGCCTCATTATTAATGACATTTACAAAGTCATATACGACACGACGTTCACAACCCATAATAAGGTCTAAATTACGTAGACCAACGTCAAAATCGACAACTACGGTTTTGTGGCCACGTAAGGCTAGACCTGTTGCAAATGATGCGCTCGTTGTGGTTTTTCCCACACCGCCTTTGCCTGATGTTACGACAACAATTTTGGCCACCTAATCCACTCCTGTTATGTCACTGTGTTTTACGCGACAACGCGTATTCTAAAATTTAATTAATAGGTAAGTTATACCCTAAATATCCAATGCTTCAAATACAAGTTCTTGATGTTCATTTAAGTAAATATGAACAGCCTTTTTCTGTACATGTGATGGAATATCATCTGCTACACAATAGGTTCCTGCAATGGAAATAAGTTCTGCATTTAACTTATAACAAAATATACGGGCAGAAGGGTTTCCACTTGCACCTGCAATAATACGACCTTGTGCTGAACCATAGATATGAACATTTCCACTTGAAATGATTTCTGAGCCGCTGTTCATACTTGCGTTGAGAATAACGTCTCCATTTTCTTGGATTAAACACTGACCTGTACGTAGCATGTCATTATGATAAGAAGTTATATGTGCAGTCGCGTTTGTTTTTTGTGTATTATTGGCTGAATCTTGATCATTTTCAGTCGTTTGCTCAAGGATTTGCTCTGTAGTTGGTTTTATACGTTGTAATGGTCGATCTGCAGGTAAAACAGGAAACTGAATACTACGTGCTTGATCAGTAAGTAGTCCATCAATGACCGCCATAGGCTGTAAATCTAAGCTGAGTAAAAGTTGAATGAGCTCAATGAGCTCTTGTTCCACTGTACTATCAATAATGATAGAAGCACCATGAGATGATGTATCATCAAGCATTTGGGTAAGTTGTTGGCGAATAGCATCATGATTATTCGTATCGAAGGTTAATCTTGAAAAATTAACCATCCTGCCGGTAATGCGTATATCAGCCATAATTGATCTCAAATAAGTTAAAAAGTTTAATAAAGTACATATGTTGTTTAAAATTTAAATGTCATTATCTTGTTGATCTTTCATTTGTAAAACTTGTTGCCATTGTTTTACTTTCACTTGTTTGCGTATAGATTTTAAACTGTCATAGACCACAGATTCAACCAATTGTTCCAAAGATCTATTATGAATATTAACTTCACTAAGTTTATTGGCAATTAAACGATAGGTCTCGTTGGGTTGATGGCGATTTCCTTCGGTCAGTGGAGAAATAATACCTTGTGTCATGTTTTCAGTTAGTTTTCTGGCAATGGTTTTAAGTTGGTCTTCTATACGACCACCGACTATTGGAAAAAGGCGCAATAAATGATGTATTTCAGGGGTTTCTGTAATTGCATTTTCAATAATTTCCCCCATATTTTTTGAAATAGCAATGCGTTGTTCTTCTAATGTTTTGGCGAGGGTATCTTGAAGAATTTCTGCAAAAGCTTCAGCAAATAGTGTTCTATGGCGATCAACCATGTCATGAATAATTGCTTTATGTGTGGAACTGGTATCGAGTTCTTGTTTAACGCCATCCAGTAGGGTAATAACTACGCGATCTGAAAGCTCTTCCATCACGACACTGTAATAAAAACGTCCAGAGTCTTGCCAAGATTTCGGAATGACTTGATAACCAATTTCATGGAGTCTATAAGCAATAAGGCCTGCGCGTAATAATCTTAAGAATCGAAGTTGAGGAAAAATCGCAAGGACTTCATACCAATGTATAAATGGAAAGAAGAACCACTTTTGATGATGTCGATTTAAGATTGCAATACCCCATCGAATCAGAAGTTCGATCACTAAAAAGCAAATAAACCATCCATCTGTACGTTCTACCCAAGGATGAATATGTATTTGATAATGCGATAACCATTCTGGCAGATGAATGAGTTTTGCAAACCAATGTGCAAAATTACTCATAAGAATGGCATCGCTTGTAATACAAAATAAATTAAATATGATGATTAACATCATAAAAATGTCATAGACCAAATAAGCTTTCCATGTCAGGGAATTATGGTCTATGCGATGAAACTTATTTTTAGATGCTTTGGGCATGCGATCTTAGCTCAATGAATCAGTCGGCAGAATTTTGATACTCTTTTTTAATTTCATCAATAAGCTCATCTTTTTCTTTCCAGCATTTACTTAACCACTGATAGAATTTTGCACGAAATTCACGATCTTCCTCATAATTTCCAGCCAATATCCAATCTGGAATTTCAATTTTACGCATATGTACAACAATTCGCGGTACTTCACCAAGCCAGAATTCACCATAGCCCGGTACACCATCTGGATAAACAATAGTCATATCGACCAATGCATCAATTTTATTTCCTAAGATATTTAAAGCAAGTGCTAAACCACCTGCTTTGGGTTTAAGTAAATGTGCATAAGGTGATTTTTGTTGTTTATGCTTTTCAGGAGTGAGGCGTGTTCCTTCTACATAGTTTAATAGAGTAAATGGTTGGCTTAGAAGTTGCTCACATGACTTTCTAGCTTCCATCATGTCACGATGTTTTAACTCAGGGTTCTTAGCGATCTGTGATTTTGTATGGCGTTTCATCATTGGGAAGCCGAGAATTTTAAATGCTTGGCCAACAAAAGGAATAAAGATGAGTTCCCATTTTGTAAAAAATCGAGTGAGTGGCATACGTGTACGACCAAAATATTGGTTGACTGTCGTATCTACCCAGCTTTGATGGTTAGAGGTCATGATGTATCTACCATCTAAGCGCAAATCTAGCGATGGGTCGATTCGTATATCCCATTGAGTTTCTGACAATACATTGTCGATGAGCCAGTTATTGACAGTAAGCCAATTGTTTGTAATTTGAACGTTAGTTTCATCAACTTTTTTTGATTGTTTAAATAGTTTGGTTAAACCTAAAGCTAAAATAGGAGATCCATGAATTAATGTATTACCGGTAATAACAGAGCCAACGGTAAGCCCACGTGTAATTTTTTTAAATACACTTGATTTTTTCTGTGTTGATGACATGGAGTATCCTAAAATCTGCTTTAAACAAGATAATAATCTGAATTGTATAATTTTAGACGAAAAAACTTAAGAAGCTAGAATATCAATCATATTTTTTTTCGTGAAAGAAGATATTTATTTTTAAAAGGTGTTTCCTAATTGTTAATAGAATTGATTTTTTTAACAAAAAATACATGTGAATCATTGGATGAATCTTCCATAATCTTATACAAGACATAAACATAACAAAGGGAGTCTACACAATGCGTGCACTCGTTATTACAGGCCTAGTTGGGGCATTAACACTTTCTGGTTGTCAATCTATGGACAACGGAACAGGTAGCGGAAGTGGCTTGAGCCAATACAACAAAACTGCGATTGGCTCACTAATTGGTGCAGCAGCGGGTTATGGTATTTCTCGTTCAAACGCAAACTCATCTGCACAAAATAACCGTGCTTTAGCAATTGGTGCATTGGTTGGGGCAGCAAGTGGTCTTTATTTAGATAAAAAAGAACAACGCTTACGTCAGCAAATGGCTGGTACAGGTGTTGAAGTAAATCGTAATTCAGATGGTTCAGTTGGCCTTGTTATGCCAGGTAACATTACATTCGATACGAATCAGTCAACAATCAAATCGAACTTCTATACAACTTTAAATAAGGTTGCGCAAACCTTAACTGAAGACAATAAGAGTGCAATTTTAGTGACTGGTTATACAGACAATACAGGTAATGACAGTATTAACATGCCATTGTCTCAAGCACGTGCTCAGGCTGTTGCAAATTATTTAGTTGCTCAAGGCGTTTCAAGCAACAAAATTAATGCACAAGGTCATGGTGCAGCGAATCCAATCGCTTCTAATGCTACGCCATCTGGTCGTGAGCAAAACCGCCGTGTAGAAATTAGTATTTATGAATCTAAATAAAGTATTTAGAAAATAAAAAAAGCCACCCTGAGTGGCTTTTTTTATTTTTAGGATTGTATAGAAGCAAGCGATATTTTGGTCAAACACCCAAAAGGAGGTTAGGAATATGAAGATGACATCGTTATAATCACCCTCTAATCATCGAGAGGAAGAACTATGTCATCGGCAAGCCAATTAAATGACAAGCAACAAGAGGCCATGAAGTATACGCAGGGGCCATTGTTAGTACTTGCTGGCGCTGGTTCTGGTAAAACATCGGTGATTACAAGAAAAATTGCACATTTGGTTCAAAACTGTCGTATTCCTGCTCATCGTATTACAGCAATGACATTTACAAATAAAGCGGCACGTGAAATGAAAGAGCGTGTTACTGCATTGCTCAGTCGTGAAGAAGCAAAAGGATTATCAGTTTCTACCTTTCATACATTTGGCTTAAATTTATTGCGTTTAGAATTGAAGCATTTACCCTTAAAAGGTAATTTTTCGATTTTAGATGCAGATGATTGTAAACGTGTACTCATGGATTTAATGCATCAAGATAATTTATCTGGAGCGGAGAGTCGTGAACTGATTGCAAAGGTCATGAAAAAGATTTCCGATTGGAAGAATGACCTTATTTTGCCTGAGCAGGCTCATAGTACATGTGAAACTGAAGAAGATGTTCGATTTGCGCATTTGTATCAGCTGTATGAGCGTAATTTAAGAGCATATAACGCAGTTGATTTTGATGATTTAATTGTTTTGCCGACTCGACTTTTACAAGAAAATGCAGAAGTGCGAGACAAGTGGCAAAATCGTATACGCTATTTATTGGTCGATGAGTATCAAGATACCAATACTGCACAATACATATTGGTGAAGTTACTTGTAGGTGTGATGGGACAGTTCACTGCTGTAGGAGATGATGACCAATCTATTTATGCATGGCGTGGTGCAAAACCTGAAAATATGGCACTTCTTAAAGATGATTTTCCAAATTTAAAAGTGATTAAGCTTGAGCAAAACTATCGCTCTACCAGTCGTATTCTTAAAGCAGCCAACCATGTTATTGGTAATAATCCGCATATTTTTGAGAAGAAATTATGGAGTGATAAAGGGCACGGAGAAGCGATTCGTATTATTACATGTCGTAATGATGATGATGAGGCTGAACGTGTTGTCAAAGATCTGATGACACATAAGCTCATGAATGGTAAGAACTGGAAAGATTATGCAGTACTTTACCGCGGAAATTTTCAAGCGCGTGTACTTGAAACACAGCTTCGCCAAATGCAGATTCCTTATAAGCTTTCAGGTGGAACATCTTTCTTTGCACGTAGCGAAATTAAAGACATCATGAGTTATTTGCGCTTAATTATTAACCCTGAAGATGACAGTGCATTTTTAAGAATTATTAATACACCTAAGCGTTCGATTGGGCCTGTGACGCTTGAAAAACTAGGGTTATTTGCACAAGAAAATAACCTTTCACTACTTGCTGCGGCAGGTGATCAACGTTTAACGATGGTCTTATCTAAAAAAATTAGCTCACATTTATTTGAGTTTGCACAATTCCTACAGGACTATACGCGAGAACTTTTGGAAGACGATAATCCTGTACCTATTGTTCGCCAAATGATTACCGAAACAGGGTATATCGACTACGTGCGCGAACAAGCAGCAACGCCTGCCCAAGAGAAAACTAAACTCGACAATATTGAAACGCTGTATACCAGTATTCAAAGCTTAATTAATCGTGCTGAAGATGTTGATGAAAAGAACATCGAAAGTGTGATTCGTAAAATGGTGCTGTTGGATTTATTAGAGCAACAACAAGAAGAAGAGGACACAGATAAAGTCAATCTTCTTACTTTGCATGCAGCAAAAGGTTTAGAGTTTCCATTTGTTTATATTATGGGACTTGAGGAAGAACTCTTACCTCACAAAAATTCTATTGCAGCCGATACCATAGAGGAAGAGCGCCGTTTGATGTATGTGGGAATTACACGCGCGCGCCAAGGCCTCACACTTACACTTGCCGAGCAACGTAAAGCAGGTGGTCAAATGAAACAAATGACAGCGAGTCGCTTTTTAGACGAATTGCCACAAGACGATATTGATTGGATGGGGCGTAAGAAAAAAACGCAAACACATGTCGATCCAAAAGAACAAGCAAAAGTCTATTTAGAGAATTTACGTGCGATGTTAAAGCACAAAAATTAATTGGTAAAAGGAAACGATATGAAAGTTCAAGTTAAAGTTTTAGATAAGCGTTTAGGGCAAGAGTGGCCTTTACCAACTTATGCAACGTCAGGTTCGGCGGGTCTTGATTTACGTGCATGTTTGGATGAGACCATTACGATTGAACCCGGTCAAACTGTTTTAGTGAAAACAGGCCTTTCTATTTATATTCAAGATACAAATTTTGCAGGTTTAATTCTGCCTCGTTCAGGACTAGGTCATAAGCACGGTATTGTATTGGGTAATTTAGTAGGTTTAATTGACTCAGATTATCAGGGTGAGTTAATGGTTTCGGTATGGAACCGTAGTGAAAAAGCATTTGCTTTAGAGCCAGGTGAGCGTCTGGCTCAATATGTTCTTGTTCCTGTTGTTCAAGCCGAATTTGAGCAAGTAGAAGAATTTGTTGCAACTGAGCGTGGTGTAGGTGGTTTTGGTCACACAGGAAAGCAATAATTTACATGACCTTGTGCGATAACTCGCATAAGGTCTCTTAAAAAGTACAAAATGCTATCTATAACTGTATTTACAAACAAACGAGAAATGAAGACAATTCTTGCTAAGCATATACATATAACAGTTAAATTGAATGACATATTTAAACCCAAGTCAGTTTCCTAAACATATTTTTCGTGCCTATGATATACGCGGAAATTTATCAGATTTAACCCAAGATGTTGTTATTGCTATTGCTTATGCTTTTTTAGACCAATTAAAAAAATCAAAAATAAATAAAATTGTAGTAGGTTATGATGCTCGACTAAGCAGTCCTGTGTATGCCAAGATCATCGAAAAAATATTCAAAAATCATGAGATTGAGGTGGTTGCTTTGGGGTGTTGCTCTACGCCTGTAATGTACTTTTCGGCAAAAAAATATGCAGAAGGTACAGGAATCATGATTACTGCAAGTCATAATGCGAAAGAAGATAACGGTATAAAATGGTTGTGGTGTCACGAACCACCATCTCCTGAAAATATTCAGCATATTTCCCAACAAGCAGAGGCTTATTTAAATCAGAATGTTAAGTTTGATATAGACCTTTCTAATGAGCCTCATTGTATTTATGGTCATATTTCAAAACCTTACGTAGATTATTTGATTAAAGATACAGTTTTGAATCAACCATTAAAAATTGCGTTAGATGGACTGTATGGGTCTGCTGGAAAGTACGCAAAATATGTTTTAAATGAACTCGGTTGTGAAGTTATTGATTTAAGATGCGATGCCAATGGACATTTTCCAGAGCATGCACCTGATCCTTCTAAAGAGGCAAATTTAAGTTTATTAAAGCATGCAATTCGAGAGAACGAAGCTGATTTAGGTATAGCATTAGATGGGGACGGGGATCGCTTAGTACTTCTAGATGAACATGCACAAGTAATTAGTCCAGATCGTCTCATCTGTTTATTTGCAAAAATTTGCTTAGAAACACATCCCAATCACGAAATTGTGTTTGATGTGAAATGTTCGAATTTAGTTTCAACCACGGTTCAACAACTAGAGGGTATTCCTGTGATGTTAAGAACAGGAAGTACCTTTTTACGTAAATATTTAATGCAATCTAAACACAAAGCAATTTTTGGTGGTGAGTATGCAGGGCATTATGTATTTAATGATGGCCGTGGTTTAGGTTACGACGATGGCATATATGCTGCTTTACGTGCGATTGAATATTTTACAAAAACTTCTTGTTATACTTTTTCACAACTGTTTTTAGATTATCCTGAGCGATATTTTTCGGAAGATACTTACATTCATACTATTCATTATAAAGCATCAGAAATTTTGCATTACTTTGATCAAAATATTCAAGATATGCCTGTAAAGATAACGCGTGTAGATGGTGTACGTGTCGATTTTCCTTATGGCTCAGGTATTTTAAGAGCATCGAATACAGGAGAGTATTTAACAGTAAGGTTTGATGCACAAAGCCTTGATGCATTTATTCAAATTCGTAATCAATTTGCTGTTATTTTATCGGAAAAATATCCTGAAGTTGCTGATTCGATTACACAAATTGTATTATCTTAATACGCACTCATTATTGTTATTGAAAAGAAGGAAAAGTGTATGGCACATCAACACACTGGTTTAGACAAAGCTCATGTATTAACGGAAGCTTTACCGTATATTCAGCGCTTTGCAGGAAAGACACTGGTTGTGAAATATGGTGGTAATGCCATGACAGATCCTGAGTTAGAAAGCTCATTTGCAAGAGACATTGTTTTACTCAAAACTGTTGGACTTAATCCAGTCGTGGTACATGGTGGTGGCCCTCAAGTTGATGCATTACTAAAGCGTTTAGGACAAGTTTCTGATCGTATAGATGGTATGCGTGTTACTGACAAAGAAACCATGGAAGTGGTTGAAATGGTATTAGGCGGTAGTGTTAATAAATCGATTGTAAATTTAATTAATAAACATGGTGGTCGTGCAATTGGTTTAACAGGTAAAGATGCAAATCTTATTCATGCAAAGAAACTTTTGATGGATAAGCAAAACGAAGATGGTACAACCACTAAAATTGATTTAGGTATGGTTGGAGAGGTTGCAGGTGTAAAAACTGACGTATTAGAGATGTTTACACAAAGTGACTTTATTCCTGTAATTGCACCTTTAGGTGTAGATGAGCACGGTGACACTTATAATATTAATGCCGACCTTGTTGCAGGCAAAGTCGCAGAAGCGCTTAGCGCGGAAAAACTAATTTTACTTACCAATATTACAGGTGTCTTAGACGAGAATAAAAACTTACTTACGGGTCTTTCGACAAAAGAAGTTGATCGTTTAATTGAAACAGGTGTGATCTACGGTGGCATGATTCCTAAAGTAGGTTGTGCTTTAGATGCAGTAAAGGGTGGGGTTATTAGTGCACATATTGTTGATGGACGTGTGCCTCATGCAACATTACTTGAGGTGTTTACCGACCATGGTGTGGGTACATTAATATCAAATAAAGCCACAAAATAATTATATTTTCTGTACCCGCCTTATTACCTAAGGTGGGTTTGTGACTCATATCACGTTACTTTATCTTTAAATAAACATAAGATCTAATTCTATATTCATTATTTGAATAACTATCTATCAAAAAACACTTTTACATCTATGCTGTCATATTGTAACTTTTAATTTTAATGAAATAGTTACGAAAAGATTTTGCTATGTGCCAGTTACTTGGAATGAATTGTGCGACACCAACAGATATTACCTTCTCATTTAGAGGGTTTTCTCAGCGTGCAGGTGTGACATCAGACCACTGTGATGGCTTTGGAATAGCATTTTTTGAAGATAAAACATGCCGACTTTTTATCGATAATAAATCAGCAATTGAATCTCCAATTGCTGAGTTAATCCGTAATTATCCAATTAAATCGCGTAATGTGATTGCTCATATTCGAAAAGCAACTCAAGGAAAAATTACCTTAGAAAATGCTCATCCATTTGTTCGTGAATTATGGGGTAGACAGTGGGTTTTTGCACATAATGGCGATTTACATGGTTTTAAACCAAGACTAAGTGGACGTTTTGTTCCTGTAGGGAATACAGACAGTGAATACGCATTTTGCTATTTGCTTGACCATCTAGTTGAACGATTCGGATATCATGAGCCGAGTTTAGAAGATGTGTTTGAGGTTTTAGAAGAAATATCACCTGAAATTGCTGAGTATGGTACGTTCAATTTTTGCTTATCAAATGGTCAGGCGCTCTTTAGTTATGCGGTGACTAAATTACATTGGGTTTCTCGCTCATATCCATTTAGACCTGCACATTTAATTGATCTAGATGTAGAAATTGATTTTAGAGAAGTTACTTCTCCTGAAGATCGTGTTGCAGTGATTACAACTGAACCACTCACACATAATGAAGACTGGAAAGCTTTTCAACCTGGTCAATTAATGCTGTTTAGAGAAGGGCATCTGATTAAACAAGCCAAAACACATATTGAGCGATTATTACGAGAAGCTTTAGATCCGAGTTTACGTCGTGTTACAAAGGCAGATGTGTATTAACAATTGGTTTAATAAATAATACATTTGTACATAAAATACTTGATTCTTTTAATTGGTTATTTTCACATTAATAGAAAATTCAATCACTTATTAATTCCGTTTAAAATGCTCGGAATTTTTCCTTATTTTTCAATAAGAAATAGTTGTATATCATATTTATATAATATGAGGGGAAAGATAATAGGTGTAAAATGAAAGTATTTTGGAATAAAGATTTTGAAACTGGAATTGAGGTCATTGATGAACAGCACAAACGTATTTTAGATTATATTAATGATTTAGACGAAGTGTGTTTTACTCACGACCGTGAAAAAATAAAAGAAATTTTAGATAATATTATCGATTATACACAATCACATTTTACTTTTGAGGAAAGTTTACAAGAAGAAGCAGGATATAGTTTCTGTATCCCTCATAAAAAAGTCCATGATTTATTTATAAAAAAAATTGAGAATTATCGTGAGTTATTTTTAAAAGGCGAGAATATCGAAGAAGATTTATATCAAGCTTTAACCAAGTGGTTAATTAATCATATTAAGCATGATGACGCAGATTATGTAGATGCCGTTAAAGAAAATATGAAAGGCATTATTAAAGAAAAAGAAAGAAAAAAAGGAAAAGGATGGTTTGCTCGCTTTTTTGCATAATCTATTTAAAATCACAAGAGCACAATTTCTCTTGTGATTTTTAAAATTTAATCTTCGGTAATCTTTGATTTTCAGCGCTGAGAAAGGCAAAATAACCCATCATTTTTATAAAGCTTCGGATACAGGATAGACCTATGTCTCGATGGTTATCGCCACTTATGGCGTTCTGTTTGTCATTTATGCTAATTAGTACGTTTGCACCGATGGTTGGACTATCGTTAGATAGACAATTAGATTTCTGGGCATTGTGGCTAATTACTGTATTTATTCTCGCATTGCCTTTTGCGTATGGAGAATTTGCACTCATAAAACGCGCAAAAACAACAGCTTTAAATGCACTTATGAGTTTAACCAGAGAAGCAGATGCTTCGATGCAATGGCGAATTGTAGGTTGGTTATCTGTAATATTTATGCCTTTTCTTGCAGGAGGAATGATTGCAAATACAGCGCATATAGGATTGTCCCTTTTGCATTTTTCTTGGTCTGAAAGTATTTCATTTCTAATTCTTGCAGGCATTGCTTTTGTACTTTCATTCTTGCCACGTCAAATTCTTATTATTCTAAGTGCAATTGCTGTCGTTGCAGCTATAGTCATGGGTAAAATGTTTGGTACACCATTGACTGCATGGCACATGACACCAGTGACACTGAGTGAATGGGGAAGTGCTGTATTACTTACATTGGTTGCAAGTGGACTAGGATTGGGTGTTTATGCCCAGTTCAATGCTCAGGCTGCAAAAGTAACAGAAAATACAACACCTTTAGTTTTACCTGTTTGGGTAGCACAGATATTAGCAGTTGTTGTATTCGGATTTTTCTCAGCTCAAACTGAAATATCTGAATTAACTTTATTAACAACTATGGTCTTTGGTGCTGCATTACTTTTACAGTTTGCTAAACAGCAGTTACAAGAGCGCCAAGTTTCCATTATTGTGCAATATGCTATTTTGCTTGCCCCATTGTGTATATGGACTATGACAGTTGCATTGCCTGTACTTAATATGGTGATGATGCTGTGGGGCTTAGTCACTTGTTTAATTTATGCTATTTTCGTGGGCTGGATTATGAAAATTAGCCATTTACGAAAAGCATTAAACTTTAGCAATGAAATGGTTTATAACGTGTGGCGTATTGCTATACGAGTGATTGCGCCATTGTCCATTATATTGGCAATTGTAGGTGTTGTTTTAGGTAGATTTTAAATGGATTATATTTGGGTTGTCTATGCAGGGGAGTCGAAGCAATTTCATCTGCAATTAGATTTCCAAGAAGGCATGACCATACAGCAAGCCATTTCACAAAGCGGTTTATTAGACCAAGTCACTTTACCAGATCCCTTGCATGTGGGTATCTTTGGTCAACAAATTTCTGATTTAGATCGATATGTTCATCGCGGTGACAGAATAGAGATTTATAGACCTTTAAAGATAAATCCAAAAGATATACGCCGTAATCGTGCTGCAAAAAATCCCGTAGGATGTATTACGAAGGGTAATCGGTTTAAGCAATTATCTTGAACGAAAGAAAAACCCCATGAATTGGGGTTTTTCTTTGACTGTAATCACTAAATGTCATTACAATTATGGCATGTTTACGATACCTTCTTTGGTTGGTGGTAAGCCAGGTTGTGCATTTGGAATACTGTCTAATCCCTCAACTTTACTTACGTTACCTGTATCATCGAAGTAAACACTAAGGTGTTGTCCTTTTGCCTCAGGAATCTTTGCTTTTTTAGCATATGTTCCTGGGATATAATTGTAAATATAATCCCAACGCAATGGATTTAGTGGATCAGCAATTGTTGGGCTACCTAACAAGAAGCGTACTTGTTGGTAACTCATACCAGGCTGCACTTGAGATGCTTGTGCTTTGGTTAAAGGCGTTCCTTGAGGAATGTCAATTTTATAGACACAACCTGCGAGCAATGAACTGACGAGTAACGTCGTCAAAATAATTTTTTGCATTTTGCTACACTATCCAAATCAATTTTGATGCATTTAGTCTAAGGATAGATCATACTGCATCTAAACTCTATTGCATATTCCTACTTAAAAATTGTTGAGAGACTTTTCATGGCTATTTCGAATCAAGACTTACGTAAAGCAGGACTGAAGGTAACCCTTCCAAGAATTAAAATATTAGAGCTTCTTGAAAATTCTAAACCTCACCATTTAAGTGCTGAAGACATTTATAAAACTTTGCTCGACCAAGGTGAGGATGTAGGATTAGCGACTGTATATCGTGTACTTACTCAGTTTGAGTCTGCAGGAATCGTGCAACGTCTTAATTTTGAAAACAATCATTCTGTATTTGAAATTATGCAAGACAGTCATCATGATCACCTTGTATGCCAAAACTGTAATAAAGTACTTGAATTTACCAATGATATTATTGAACACGAACAGCATGAAGTTGCCAAAAAGTTTGGTTTCACGCTTACAGGTCACTCTTTAAACCTATATGGTTTTTGTGATGAGCCTGAATGTCAGGAAGTTGCACGTAAAAAATAGTTTGCTACATAAGTCAAACAATTCAATAAGTAAAAAGGCAGCCTAAGCTGCCTTTTTATATTTATGACTGACCATCGAAGGTAAGTTTTTGAGTTGAGGAAGAACCCTCATCGGAAGATAGTTTGATTTTTAACCTTAGATCGTTTGGTGTATCTGCATGTTTTAAAGCTTCTTCATAACTGATCACATCTTCTTTATATAGGTCAAAAAGTGCATGATCAAACGTTTGCATTCCTAACTCTCTAGATTTACTCATAACCGTTTTAATGTCATTAATTTGACCTTTGCGGATGTAATCTGAAATGAGTGGACTATTAATCATAATTTCAATTGCTGCACGTCTAGACTTTTTATCTACTGTTGGAACAAGCTGTTGTGCAACGATTGCCCTTAAGTTTAAAGACAAATCCATATAAATTTGATTTTGCTTTTCAGTTTCAAAAAAGTGAGTAATACGATCTAGCGCTTGGTTTGCATTGTTTGCATGCAATGTTGCTAAAACAAGGTGACCTGTTTCCGCAAACGCAAGGGCATAGTCCATAACTTCTTTTGTACGAATTTCACCGATAAGAATCACATCAGGTGCTTGGCGCAGTGTGTTTTTTAATGCGACTTCAAATGATGCCGTATCAATTCCGACTTCTCGTTGAGTAACGATACAACCTGCATGATTATGAATAAATTCAATAGGATCTTCTACAGTAATAATATGACCTGTTGAATGTTCATTACGGTATCCAATAAGCGATGCCAAAGATGTCGATTTACCTGTACCTGTGCCACCTACAAATAAAATAATACCTCTTTTACTCATAATGAGTTCTTTCAGTACACCGGGAAGCTTTAGACTGTCTACAGATGGAATTTTATGTTCGATACGACGGATCACCATACCCGGTAAATCTCTTTGATAAAAAGCACTTACACGGAAACGACGATCTTTCTCACGGTTCGTAATGGCAAAATTACATTCTTTGGTTTTGTTGAACTCTTCCTTTTGTGTGTCACTCATAATTGAATGAATCAACTGCTTGATCATATCTCCATTTAATTTCGTACTAGAGATAGGAATCAGTTGACCATTGATCTTCATAGAGGGTTCGCGATCTGCTGTGATAAACATATCAGATCCCTTTCTTTCACTCATTAAATTGAGCAAATCATTAAAATCCATACTCATTGTTTTTCACACCTATCGCTTAATAGAATGATTCAGGAGTTTTAGCAACCGATTGTGCTGCCTGTTTAGTAATTAGACCTTGAGCAACAAGCTTTTTAAGGCTTTGATCAAGCGTAGTCATACCTTGTGCTGAGCCTGTTTGTATTGCCGAATACATTTGAGCAACTTTATTTTCACGAATAAGGTTACGAATTGATGGAACACCAAGCATAATTTCGTGGGCAGCTACCCGACCACCGCCTGTTTTTTTCAGTAATGTTTGTGAAATAACAGCTTGTAATGACTCAGAAAGCATTGAACGAATCATATCTTTTTCTTCTGCTGGGAAGACATCTACAATACGGTCAATCGTTTTTGCAGCAGAGGTCGTATGGAGTGTACCTAATACAAGGTGCCCCGTCTCTGCAGCACTTAGTGCTAAGCGGATTGTTTCTAAATCACGCATCTCACCTACAAGAATAATATCTGGATCTTCACGCAATGCAGAACGTAGAGCAGGTGTAAACCCATGTGTGTCGCGGTGTACTTCACGTTGGTTAATTAGGCATTTTTTTGATTCATGTACAAATTCGATTGGATCTTCAACAGTTAGAATATGCTCGTAGCGGTTTTCATTAATATAGTCGAGCATTGCTGCAAGTGTTGTCGATTTACCAGAACCTGTTTGTCCTGTCACTAAAATGATTCCACGAGGAGTATCGCAGAGCTTTTTAAAAATCTCTCCCATGCCTAAGTCGTCAAGTGTGAGTACTTTAGAAGGAATGGTACGAAATACAGCCCCAGCACCACGATTTTGATTAAAAGCATTCACACGAAAACGAGAAAGGTTTGGAACTTCAAACGAAAAATCAATTTCTAAACGTTCTTCAAAGTCATGTCGTTGTTGGTCATTCATGATGTCATAAACAAGACGATGTACTTCTTTGTGTGAAAGGGCAGGTAAATTAATGCGTCTTACGTCCCCATCTACACGAATCATTGGCGGTAACCCTGCAGATAGGTGTAAGTCAGAAGCTTTATGCTGTACACCAAACGCCAGTAATTCTGTAATGTCCATAGATTATCCCCAATACAATGTTATCAAACGTATAATTCTTATAGAATGATAGCGATTTTCTGAGAATCAGACCAATGCTTTTCTGTTATAAATAGGAAAAATTTCATGTATCAATTTTTAAAAGCAAGGCAAGGTGTTCTTGCACAGATTGAACAGGCTTGTCAGCAAGCACAACGAAATGTGAGTGAGGTACAGCTATTGGCTGTTTCAAAGACACATCCAAGTTCTGCTTTAAACGCAATGTATGAATCTGGACAACGTGCATTTGGAGAAAATTACCTACAAGAAGCATTGCAAAAAATTTCAGATTTAAAAGCACTCGATATTGAATGGCATTTTATAGGTCATGTGCAAAGAAATAAAACCAAACTGCTGGCTGAAAACTTTGCATGGGTTCATGGTGTAGATAGACTTATTATTGCACAAAGGTTATCGCAACAGCGTCCTGAGCAGTTAGCACCAATCAATATTTGTATACAAGTTAATATCGATCATCAAGACAGTAAAGATGGTTGTCACCCAGATGAAGTATTGGCATTAGTGAACGACATTATACAACTGCCCAATATTCACTTACGTGGGCTAATGGTCATACCTGCACCAAATCATACTCAAGCATTTACAGATGCAAAGCAATTATTTGAAAAAGTACGTGAAAATTATCCAAATTTAACGACTTGGGATACACTGAGTATGGGAATGTCTGGTGATTTGTTGGATGCAATTCAAGCGGGATCAACTATGGTGCGTATTGGTACCGCACTTTTCGGACAGCGTGATTATCAGTAAAGGAATATAAGCGTTGCAACCTCAAACCAAATATATTGCACTTTTAGTGGCACTGACATTTTTTATGGAAAATTTAGATGCCACTATTATCGTAACTGCTTTACCAACCATGGCAAAGACATTTAATGTGATGCCAATCGATTTAAATATTGGAATTAGTGCATACCTCTTGGCCGTTGCAACTTTTATTCCTATTAGCGGTTGGCTTGCAGATCGTTTTGGCGCAAGAACGATATTTATGAGTGCAATTGTCCTTTTTACAATCGCCTCTGTCTTATGTGGTTTAAGTACCAGTTTAGAGATGTTTATTTTTGCTCGCGTACTCCAAGGCATTGGGGGGGCAATGATGGTTCCTGTTGGGCGCTTGGTAGTTATTCGTAAAGCACCAAAAAATGAGTTGGTTCGAGCAATTGCTTATATTACTTGGCCGGGTCTTGTAGCACCTATTATTGGGCCCGCCTTAGGTGGTTTAATTGTTACGCATGTCTCATGGCAATGGATTTTTTACATTAATATTCCTTTAGGAGCAGCAGCGATTTATGCGAGCTATCAATTAATTGAAAATGTAAAAAATAATGATGTTGGTCAATTTGACTTTATTGGATTTACTTTATTGGCAACGGCGTGCTTAAGCGTGATGTATGCCATGGAAAAATTAGGACAACAGCTAGATCAGATGATGCCATATTTGCTATTAGCAGCATTTGGGGTTGCCATTTTTATGGTTGCTATTGCTTATATGAAGCGTATTCAGTATCCATTACTTAAATTTGATGCATTTCAGCAAGAAACATTCTCTGTCAGTATTATTGGAGGTTCAATTTTCCGAATCTCGATGAGTGCGATTCCTTTTCTACTTCCACTTTTGTTTCAGCTTTCTTTTGGGTTAAGTGCATTCCAAGCAGGATTACTCATTTTGACTGTTTTTGTTGGAAACTTAGTCATGAAACCCTTTACTACAAGACTGATGAAACATTTTGGATTTAGGAAAATTTTGATTGTAAATGGAATAATTGGAGCATGTACGATAGCCAGTTCAGCGCTATTTACTCCTCAAACACCATGGATAATTATGATTATACTCATGTTTATAAGTGGTTTAAGTCGTTCTTTACAATTTACGTGTTACAACAGTCTAAGTTTTGCAGATGTATTGCCTAAAGATAAAAGATATGCCACGACCCAATTTAGTTTGTTTTTTCAAATTAGTTTAGGTATTGGGGTTGCACTTGCTGCATTAATTTTGCGTGCAACCATGTATATGCATGGACATGCACAGGCAGAACTCATCGACTTTCAAATTACATTCTTAATGATTGCTTTCGTGTCGCTATTTGCTTTAATCGATGCTTTTCTTTTAGCAAAAGATGCAGGTGATAGCGTAAGTGGATATCAACATCGTTTAAATTAACCAATAATTTCAATCTGACTGGTGCCTGAGCCCACTGATTTTACTTGAACTTGTACAGGAATACGTTCATGCATTTCTTGTACATGAGAAATTAGAATGACTTTACGTCCTTGGCTTTGCAGACGATCTAAAGCATCCATCACAATGTGCAAGGACGAGGGATCTAAGGTGCCAAACCCTTCATCAATAAATAAAGACTCTAAACGCATGGCGCCAGAGGCCATATTTGCAATTGCTAGTGCAAGTGCTAAAGATACTAAGAAAGTTTCTCCGCCTGAAAGGGAGAGTACAGGACGAACTTCACTATTCATCTCATGGTCGATAATTGCAAGTCCTAAGCTGTGTTCAATACGTTTAAGCTCATAGCGTGCAGATAATGGTTGTAATTGTTGATTTGCATATTCAATTAGAATATCTAAATGATGTTCTTGTGCAATTCTTCTAAATTTAGCTCCATCTTTACTGCCAATTAGCTCAGAAATTTTACCCCATCGATTGACCTGTTCCTGAAGTTCTTCTATGTCTTTTGCATAATGTTTTTGTTGTGCGATTGCTTGTGTATTACTCATTAATTTGGCATTTATTTCATCGCGTGAATGGCTCAGTGTTCGAATTATTTCTTCATTTTCTCTCAGATACTCATCAAGACGATGGAATTCGTTACTAGGCTTCTTTTGCTGATGAATAAGATAACTTTGTTTGGTTTGATCATATTCAGTTTCATAACGAATATGTTGTTGCTGAATATCTTGAATATGCTGTCTAAGCTCTTGAATCTCAGTAGGCGTAGTTTTTAGGCAGTAATCAATTAAAGCATCATCAAAGACAGGATGCGCTTGTTGCCATCGTATTTGTTTTTCTCGCTGTTCTTGTTCATAAGTTTGCCACATTTCTAGATTTTGTTTAAGTGATGTGAGTTCATGCTGTTGGGTGTGGTATAAGTGCTCAATTTCTGAAAATTGATTTTTAATATTACGATATTGTGCATTGAGCTGATTTTTATGATCGTATAAGTACGTTTGCCAATCTTTTATGGTTGCAAATGTAGTAGTTGAATGCCTTTCAATGAGTTGATTAATCTGATCTCTAATATCTAAACCTTGTTGTTTTGTACCCAGTAGTTTTTGCTCTAACGCTGTACATTCTGTATGGGTGGTTGTTTGTTGATGCGCGAGTAATTGTTTTTTATGCACTAATGTATCAATTGACTGCATACATTGTTGATAATTTTGTTGAGTATGATGAAGTTGTTTAATACTTAAAATATAGCGATTTATACAATCTAACGGAGCTTGCTTCCATTGAGTTTTTTCATTGTCTGTTAACAGATGTCTATCTATAAATTGAACTAATTTTTCGAATTGCTCAATTTGATAGATAATATTTGCTTCTTGATTTTGTTGCTTAAGTTCCTGTTTAAAAGATATTAAAATTTGTTCTTCTGCCTGAAGGGTGATACTCAGGTGCGAAAGTGTAGATTCCAATATATTAATTTCATACTCAAGTACAGTATATGACTGCTCTAAGGAGAACTCTAGTGTTAATTTTTTAAAGAGTTCTTCAATTTGATTCCAATGTTCAATTTGATCATTATTTGCCTTGATCATGTCATTTCTTAGATGATGAACGGTATTTTCTAAGCGTAAATAATGTTGCTGACTGGTCTGCCATTGCGTAAAAGCATAATCCTTACGTTGTCTCGCTTCTTCTTCTTGCTGTTGATGAATGCTATTTATCGCATCCTCTAATAGTGATTTTTGTTCAATGTAAGGATGTGCTTTACTTCCACATACGGGGCAAGGATTATCTGTGGTTAATGCAGCACGTAGGCGAGTGATATGTTCTGACTGAATTAGCTTTTGTTCATTAATTATTTTTTGCAGCGCCGTCAGTTCCTGCTCAGCATTTGTAAAGGTTTCGTGACTTTTCTGAACGATTTCTTGTTCAGCTAACAGTATATTTTCTTGTTGTTTAATATCATCTTCTTGGTGCTTAATTTGCTGTTTCTTTTCATTATAATGTTTTAAATGTTGATAGAGTTGTTCAGCCAGTTGTTTTTGCGATTTTTGTGTGTCATAGACTGCTTGGTGTTGCTGATAATTGGTTTCTAATTGATCTAAGTTGCCATATGTTTTGATCGTTTGTTCGATGTTTCTTTGACGGGTCTCGTAACTTTGTTTGAATTGTACTATGTCAAACGACTCGGATTGCTGTCGATAGATATCTTGCCCAAGACGTTCAATTTCGTAGAGCTTATCGATATTTGCTTTAGGCTCTTCGGCAAGTTTTGAAAGAAACTGATATTTTTCAATATCTAACTCGAATTGTTTTTGTTGTGAAATTAAATTATTTTCTTGAATACTTATATGATTGAGTGCTTCTTCATGTTGTGTTCGTAATTTTGTTTTTTCATGAAGGTCATTTTTGATGTTTTGGTATTGTATTAGATAATGTTCACGCTTTGCATCGAGTTCAAAGCCTTTTTGTAGTTCAGGTTGAAGTTGTTGTAATTGATTTTCATAATTTGAAATATCTTCTTCATATTTTCGTACAAGCGTTTCTTGTTCTAAAAAGCGCTGTTGAGTCTGCTGAAACTGTTGTTTATAGTCAGTATAGTGTTGTCTAGATTGCTCTTGTTGTTGTTTGGCTTTAATCACTTCTTGATAAGTATTTTGTATTTCAGAAAATTCACTGAGATGTTGAAGTTGCTTTTTATACTTCGCTACTTGGGACTTTTCTACTTTTACTTTCTCTAAATTTTGTTCTTGCTCATTTATTTTATTTTCTAAGCGAGTTTGCTCCATGTACCATTGTTTTGCATATTCAAGCTGTTGTTGCTTGAGCTGTATAGCTTTAATCTCATAATCCAATTCGTGTTTATTCTTTTCAAAACTCTGTACTTCTTCTATAGATAACAGTTGGATATGCTGTGAAAATTCTTGTTTTTTATCAAGTTCGACTTTAATTTCTTTGGTTTTTTCAAAAGCACGCTGGCTAATTAAGCTAAAAATATTTGAATTTGTTAAATACTCGAGTAAGGCCGCCCGCTCATGATCTTTTGCTTTTAGAAAAGCACCCACCTCAGATTGTGCAAGTAATACAGCACGTGTAAATTGTTCAAAGCTTAAACCAATTAAGGATTGGATACACGGATTACATTCTGAAATCTTCTGTGTCAGTACACGATTGTCTTCTAAACAGGTTACAGCGCGATCGACTTTTAGGTTGCCATTGAGTTTTTTATAAGAGCGACGTATATCCCATCGTGCCCGATACCTTTTTTGATCAAGTGCAATAAATTCGACTTCTGAAAACCCACTAATTGCACCACGGCGTAAGATATGTTTAGTGTCTTTAATGGAAATATCTTGACCACTTACATCTGTTAGGCTACCTAATGCACCATTTAAACGTGGAATTTGATCAAAAAGTGCTAGGCACATTGCATCTAAAAGCGTCGATTTTCCTGCACCTGTTTTACCTGTAATTGCTATCAATCCTGCATTTGCTAAGGGCTGTGATTCAAAATCTATACAGTGTTCGCCTGCAATAGAAGCAAGATTACTTAAGCGTAAGCACAATATTTTCATGAGCTATCCTTCATTCGATGTTGTGTTTTTATGCTGCATTTCTTCAGCTTCATGGAGCAGAGTTAAAAAGTCTTGTTTGACTTGGTTGTCTGTATCGTAGCCCATGTTTTCCCATATTTGCTCAAATAAGCTTTCTGGTGTAGGTGGCTCTAAATCGATTTTTGAAATTGGTTGGTTTTTATCCTCTGATTTAATGACAGGTTTACGCATAATTCTTGTAAGTCGATAGCGTTGCTTAGGTAAAAGTTCTTCAATTTGTTGACGTAAATTGAGGGGAGGTGGTGTATAGCTGTAATATTCAATATCTACAAATTCACGTTCATCTACAGGAAGAGAGCCTTCACTGGGTAGATTTTCTAACTGATGAAAGATTTCTTTTAACTCACCTTTAAGTGCGTGTAGCGTTATTGATCTAGGGATAATTAATTTTTCATACGTTATTTGATCTTGTGTGACTTGATTGGGATCAATATGAATATCTAGTACTTGATGGTTGTAATGAAGTTCACTAAAGGATAGTGGAATGGGCGAACCACTATAACGGATGTGTGTATGACCTACTTTTTGAGGCTTATGTAGATGTCCAAGTGCAACATAATCTACATCTTTATGAAAAAGGTCAGTCGAAAGAGCATCTTGGTTTCCAATGACAATACAACGCTCAGAATCTGATTCCTGTCCACCTTGCATATGGGCATGAGACATGACAATAAGTGCTTGTTCGTGTGTTTTACGCCGTTTGGCTTCTTCGATAAGTGTTTTATGGAGATAGCAAATAGCAGATTCATTGTCCTGCGTATGCTCATTGAAGCCTGTAATTTCAGCAGGTCTTAGAAAGGGAAGAGCCACACACCAAGCAACAATAGTTCGGTTTTTATCGTAGATAGGTAAAATGAGATGATCTAAGTTAAGTTGTTTATCTTCTGTCCATTGAATAATACCAACAGCTTTTGCATTATATTTTTCAAGTAAAGGGTCAACTTGCTCGATACGATAGCCTGAGTCATGGTTCCCTGCAATCATGAGGGTTTGCATATGGGGGGCAATTTCATGAGCACGTGCTAGAAACTGATAAAGTTGTTTTTGTGAGGCCGAGGATGGATTAACAATGTCAAAAAT
This sequence comes from Acinetobacter pollinis, assembly GCF_015627175.1. Lineage (GTDB taxonomy): Bacteria > Pseudomonadota > Gammaproteobacteria > Pseudomonadales > Moraxellaceae > Acinetobacter > Acinetobacter pollinis. The sequence continues at coordinate 101,122 of NZ_VTDQ01000004.1, forward strand.
ATCGCCAGCAATAAGTAGTGCATGTGGTTGTTTTTCTAGTATTTGTTTAAGTAACCAAGTTAAAAATTTTTCATGTTCAAAATGGCGGGAGTAGTTATGAAAAAGTTGCCCTAAATGCCAGTCTGAAGTATGAAAAAAATGTACAGTCATGAGTTACTCTTGTCTAAAAGCTAGCAGAGGTAATTTAACAGAGTTTTTTTAAATATTGAATATTTCTTACAAGAGGTATGCTATAACTGTAGAAAATAGAAGAATATAGGCATGCAATGACCATACATTATTATAATGTTTCTATAACTTGGGAAGGAAACCTAGGTGAAGGAACAACCTCTTATAAAAGCATATCAAAGAGATTTTAAAATTACACATCCTCATAAACCTACTATTTTAGGCTCTGCCGATCCTGCATATTTAGGCGATAAAAGCAGATGGAACCCAGAAGACCTGATGCTTTCGGCTGCTTCAGCATGTCACAAACTATGGTATCTACATCTTTGCGCAATCAATGGTATTCATATTGTTGCTTATACTGATGATGCAGAAGCAGAAATGGAAGATTATCACCCTATAAAAAGGGGGCATATTACACAAATCTGTTTGAATCCACGTATCACTTTAAAACAAGGTGCAAACTTAGAGCTTGCAAAGAAATTACATGATTTGGCTCATCATGAATGTATGGTTGCAAATTCGGTGAATTTTCCCATTTACTGCAAACCTATATTTTCTTTTAATACTTAAAAAATAACCGACGTATTATATGTCGGTTTTATTTAAGATTTTGCGCAATAATTATTATAATAGAAATCATATACTTTGATTGTTAAATATAAATGACAATAAAAAAAGAGCCAAAATTGGCTCTTTTTTTATTTTACGGCTTAACCTACTTTTTTAGGTGCGTGATGATGTTTTTTGTGTGCATGCTTCTTATGGTGCACTTTTTTTGCATGGTGTTTGTGATGTGGTGCTGGTTGTGGTGCAGCAGGTGCAGCCATTGCTGTTGCTGTGAATGCAGTTGCAGTAAGACCAAGTGCTAATACAGATAATATTTTTTTCATAAATTAAATCTCTCGTGAGTAAAGTTGGGTTTAAATCTCGATAAACCTATAATGAACGAAAGATGTGGATTATTTATGGACGAAATATATCAACTTATATTGTCTAAGATACATATCATAGTGGTTCGACAGAACTTAAGTTAAGAGATTTTTATATTATGAAAAAATTAATAAAGAATTAATATTCATCTTTTTTGAATATCTAAGTAAGACGACATCGATAGATTTTATCTAAAAACTTAGCCAAAATGGTAGATATAGAAAAATAAAAGCCAATGATCCGAGTGATGAAGAATCATTGGCTCAAAAAAGTCTTTTCGAGTGGGTTATTTTTAGAATACCCAAGACAAGTCGAGTTTTTATCTCTGACTAAAGCCACTAGATAATCACTTTCTTATCTAGTTTTGAGGCTTTGTACCCTATATAACGTTAGAATTTTTAAATAGGTTGACAAAGAAATCAAAAAAAATTAAAAAAATAAATAAATTTTAAAGTTGGTTCATTTTGAAAATCTCTCTTAAAAAATATTATGCATGGTTTTTATTGTTTTGTTTTCTTATGACTTGCATAAGTGGTGTGTTGGCGACTGTTTTACCACGTGAATTATCACTTGTTTTCATGGTTCTTCCTTATTTGGTCTCGATGATTGCTGTTCTATATTTATTTTTGAAGCAACACCGCCGTGCACCAACAGTTGAAGAGAGAAAAAGATTTACGCTAAGTTTAAATCTTCTTTTTTGGCTATTTAATTTAAGTGGTTTCTTTTTAGGACTACTTTGGATTTCTTTTTCTGAGCCTGAAATTTGGCAATATACAATCAAGATGCTTTTTCAGCCTGCAACGTTAATGATTATCGGCTTATTTTTTATTGTAATTGCATTGCCTTTAATTGCTGTGACATTTTGGTTTTATGGAAAACAGGCTGAACGTATGGCTTTAAAAATGTTTGGTCATAGATAATAGTTGACTGGGTTGGTAGGGGGTTGGGTCTTCAATACAGGGCTGCTTTAATATAAGTTGTCTAAGAAGTCGTGCAGATGCTGCTCCCATACACAGACCGTTACGGAAGTGTCCTGTATTAAGCCAAAGATTACTTAGTTGTGGGTAGGTACCAATATATGGAATACCAGCTGGAGAGCTAGGACGTAGACCCGTCCATTGTTTAATAATGGGAAACTTTTGTAGCTCAGGAATCATTTCGAAACAAGCATTTAATATATTTTGTTGTGTGTGCATGCAAAGAGCTTTATCAAACCCAATATCTTTCATGCTAGAACCACAAACAATATGACCATCTTTACGTGGAATAAGATACATTACCTCATTCATGCACATGGTAGTTAACCAGTTCTTGGGTGTTTTAAATAAAACCATTTGTCCTTGAATGGGATAGACAGGAATTTGTAGATTAAGCTGAGCTGACCAATTTGCACTCCATGCACCTGTAGCAATAATAGTATGATCATGGGAGTAAATCACTTTTTGCTCATCTTCAATGCCAGTCACATGGCTGTCTTGAATACAGAATTTAGAAATCTTAATATTCTCGTGAAATGTAACGTTTGATTGGTGCTTTAAATAATTAATTAAAGACTGTAAAAGACGAGGATTTCGAACATTGGATAATTCAGGAAAAAAGAGTGCTTCTTGAAATTGTTTTGAAACTTTAGGGTTAAGTTTTTGTATGTCTTTTTGCGTTAAGTGCTGACATATTTGCATAGGTTCTTGGTGAGTGTTTGCATAATTTAGCCCAATATCAAAATCCTTTTGGTCAAAAATAAGCATACCTGTTTGTTGTATTTGAAAATCAATTCCTGTAGTAGGAAGAAGTTTCTGATTCCATTCGGTATAGAGTGCTTTTGCGTGTTTTGCTAGTGCATTTACCGGTTGAGGGTATCTCCAAGGATACATGGGCGATAAAATTCCACCACCAGCCCAAGAAGCTTCGCGACCTGCTTGTTGTTGGTCATAGATGTGAACTTCAATACCTTGTTCCGATAGCTCTAGTGCAGACATGAGTCCATTAATGCCTGCACCAATAATTGCAACATTCATGAATTGAAGTTATTTCATTTCTTTTAGTTTGCGTGCAGCATCTTCTGCAAAATAGGTCCAAATACCGTCTGCACCTGCACGGCGACAGCCCAATAAAGACTCTAAAATAACACTTTCTGAAAGCCAACCATTTTGAATAGCACCTGCAAGCATTGCATATTCACCACTCACTTGATATATGAATGTAGGAATACCAAATGTATCTTTTACTTCACGAACAACATCTAGATACGGCATACCTGGTTTAACAATAACCATGTCTGCACCTTCTTGGATATCTAATGCAATTTCATGAAGTGCTTCTGCGCGATTTCCAAAATCCATTTGATAGTTATTTTTATTGGCACCTTTTAGGTTCCCTGATGAGCCTACAGCATCACGGAAAGGGCCATAAAAACTAGAGGCATATTTTGCCGAATAGGCCATAATGTTTGTATAGATATGTCCATTTGCTTCTAGTGCGTGTCGAATGGCACCAATTCTTCCATCCATCATATCGCTCGGTGCAATGACATCAGCCCCAGCTTCTGCATGACTTAAAGCTTGTTTTACTAAGCATTCAACAGTTTCATCATTAAGTACGTAACCTGTTTCGTCTGTAATACCATCTTGGCCATGCGTTGTATATGGATCTAAAGCCCCATCTGTAATGAGTACCATTTCTGGTAGTTCTTTTTTGAGTAAGCGGCAAGTTTGCTGTACTAAACCATCTTCTCGCCAAGCTGCTTCGGCAGTCAGGCTTTTGTCTTCCTGTGGTGTTACGGGGAAGAGAGCTAGTTTTGAAACACCTAGTTCTAATAATGTTTCTGCTTTTTTTAAGAGGAGGTCTGCAGATAGGCGCTGAATATTCGGCATACTCGGTATATCTTGTGATTTTTTTTCACCGGGAAGCACAAAGACAGGATAAATTAAATGATCACTCGTCAGGTGTGTTTCTGTTACCATGGATCTTAATTTGTCATTTTTTCGAATTCTACGCATGCGTGTTGCAGGAAAAGCAGGACGATTGAACGTATATGTCATCACAATCTCGATCATCAAGGTTTAAATTGACTGTTATTGTAGACCTTTAGAAAAAAAATTGGGAAAAAATCTCAATTTTCATATATTTGTTATAAATAAGCTGTTTTCTCAGATAATAATATTAAAATCATGCAGTTAAGTTTTGAGAAATAATTTAATTTTAATGTATTATATTATTAATTAAATCGAAGTATTGTTTTAATTAATATGAATTTTATATATGAAATGAATAGCTTATATTGAGCTATAGGTATATTTGTAAAGTATTATAAATATGAAAATTATAAGAATTAACTATTCAATTATTGATCAATAAAATATTAATATTCTCATATTTTGATTTTTTAGTTTAATATTTGCAGTCTAATATCTATGTAAGATACGAAGCAAATCGTGTTTTCAGTACATGCACACACATGATGCAGTATCGCCAAAATAAGAGTGATTTATAGGGTTAAATATGACTGAAGAACAGACTCCCGCTTCTCAGCAAACAGTACAAAAAGCGCCAGCTTCTCAAGCAAAATCAACACGTAAAAAATGGTTATCTATCGTTGCAATCTTATTTATCATTTGTGCAATTATTTATATTGTATGGACCGTGTTCTTTAGTCATGTTGAAGATACAGACAATGCCTATGTGGGTGCAGATACTGCTCAAGTAAGCTCTATGGTTGGTGGACAGGTGAAAAGTGTGTCGGTTGAAGACACGCAACGTGTCAAAGCAGGTGATGTATTGGTTGTGATTGATGATAGAGATGCAAAAATTTCTTTAGCACAGGCAGAAGCAGATTTAGCAAAAGTTAAGCGTCAATATACGCAGACGCAGGCCAATAGTGGTTCTTTATCTTCTCAGATTCAATCGACTCACGATGCAATACAAAGTCAGAAAGCACAAGTGGAAAAAGCGAAAGCAGACTTGGAAAAAGCAACAGCTGATTTTAAACGCCGTCAAGAACTTAGTGCTTCTGGTGCAATTTCTAAAGAAGAATATGCAACGTCACAAAATGCTTTAAATACAGCAAAAGCCAATTATGGTGTTGCTCAGGCTGGCTTATCGCAAGCTGTTTCAAATCAAAAAGTTGCTCAAAGTAATTTAGATGCAAACAATGCTTTAATTAAAGGTTTAGATCAGGAAACTACACCTGATGTACTTGCAGCACAAGCTAAAGTTGACCAAGCGCAACTTAATTTAGATCGTACGGTAATTAAAGCACCTGTTGATGGCATCGTCACCAATCGAAATGTACAAATTGGTCAGACTGTCTCAGTAGGATCTTCGTTAATGCTTGTTGTTCCTGTGAATAAGCTATATGTCGATGCGAATTTTAAAGAAAACCAACTTGCCGATGTAAAACCAGGTCAGTCTGTTACGCTTACATCTGATTTGTATGGTGATGATGTTGTATATCATGGCAAAGTCGTTGGTTTTTCCGGTGGTACAGGCGCAGCATTCGCTTTGATTCCAGCACAGAATGCAACAGGAAACTGGATTAAGGTTGTACAACGATTACCTGTACGCGTGGCATTAGATGAAAAAGAGCTTGAAAAACATCCTTTGCGTGTCGGTTTATCTATGACTGCAAAAGTCGATTTAAAGTCGAAGTAATTCATCATGAGTAAATTTGTGCCTCTAGGTGATCTCACTGGGAATAAATTATTATTAGCAACACTTGTCTTGGCATTGGCCAATTTCATGGTTGTTGTAGATACAACCATTGCAAACGTTTCTGTTGCACACATTACGGGAAGTTTGGCTGTTTCGACAACACAAGGTACTTGGGTTATTACTTCCTATGCAGTGGCTGAAGCAATTTGTGTACCTTTAACTGGATGGCTGGCAGGTCGGTTTGGTGCAGTTCGCGTATTTGTATCTTGTTTAATTGGTTTTACATTATTTTCAGTCTTATGCGGATTATCTAATTCTTTAGGGCTTTTGGTATTTTGCCGAATTGGACAGGGTCTATTTGGTGGACCCTTAATGCCATTAAGTCAAACCTTATTGCGCCGTATTTACCCTCCTGAAAAACATGCACAGGCGATGGGAATATGGGCAATGACAACGGTTGTTGGTCCAATTGTTGGCCCAATTCTAGGTGGATGGTTTAGTGATAGTTTTTCATGGCACTGGATTTTCTTTATTAATTTACCTATCGGAATTATTTGTGTTTTTGGTGCATTTAAACTCTTAAAGCCTGCTGAAACTGAGACTCAACTTGTTAAAATTGATGCAATTGGACTGTCTTTGCTTATTATAGCGATTGGTGCTCTACAGCTTCTTTTAGATCTTGGTCATGACCATGATTGGTTTTCAAGTAACCTAATTTGTACCTTGGCTGTAACATCATTTATTGGCTTTATTATCTTTGTTATTTGGGAACTGACTGAAAAAAATCCTATTGTAGATATTTCTATTTTTCGGCATTCCGGTTTCTCACTTGCAGTTTTAACCATGGGATTTGCTTTCGGCGCCTTTTTTGGCAGCATTGTATTAATACCACAGTGGTTACAAACAAATATGGGGTATACCGCGACATGGGCAGGCTATTTGACGGCAACCATGGGATTGGGAAGTGTGACAATGTCTCCTGTCGTAGCAAAGCTTTCCACAAAATTTGATCAGCGTGGTTTGGCTTGCTTTGGCTTATGTATTTTAGGTGGTGTTACGTTAATGCGTGCCTTTTGGAACAATGAAGCAGATTTTATGACTTTGGCTGTGCCACAAATTTTACAAGGTTTTGGAGTCCCATTCTTCTTTATTCCATTAACTAATATTGCTTTAGGTTCTGTACTTCCAAATGAAGTTGCAGCGGCTGCAGGTTTAATGAACTTTATGCGTACAATGGGAGGAGCTATAGGCGCTTCTTTAGCTGTAACGGTTTGGGATGATCATGCCAGTATTGCACGAAGTGAAATTGTATCTAATATGGATATAAAGCCGACGTTAAACACTCTTCAACATCAAGGGTTTAGTTATGATACAGCATTAGGCACGATTTCGAACTTAGTAAATAAGGAGGCCTTAACTGTGGCAGCGGATCATGTATTTCTTGTGTTTTCTATGATTTTTCTAGTAGGGGCAATTATTATTTGGTTTTGTCCTAAGCCAAGAAAAATTGAGGGTGGACCCTCACATTAATACCTTAACCTATAGTATTTTGCTTAGAGTATGTTATAATTGCCAGACATACATGGGGATGTTATTGGCTTCGACGCTGGTGATGAAACTCATAGATGCATGCCGAGAGCGCATTTTCTCTCGTAAATAAAATTTGCAATTTTATAGTCGCAAACGACGAATCTTACGCTCAAGTAGCCTAAGGGCTACTAGTCCGCTTATCAGATTACTTGTGGCCTGATAACCCGACAGAAGCGAACGCACACAAGTCCGTATAGAATCAAGCCTTGGGGTTCTATATCAAACTTAAAGGATCGCGCTTTTAACCCTGTTCGTCGGGTCTTTAAGTGCTAAAATAATAGACGATATCTAAGCATGTAGTATTCTGGAGCGTAATGCTGGCGGACGCGGGTTCAACTCCCGCCATCTCCACCAAATTTTTATCCAGTCTCACAAGACTGATTATAAAAAGCCTTTAAATTCAATATTTAAAGGCTTTTTTATTTGCCTGTTTATCCGAAGTTATCCGATTGAATATGACCTTGTTTTTGCCTAATTGGGTAAAAAAAGGGAAAATTTACCCCAATCAATAATGAAAGGTTTTAGGTGATGGCATCAACACAATTAACAGATAGTCAGTGCAAACAAGCAAAGCCGAAAGACAAGCCTTATCGTTTATCCGATGTAAATGGTCTATCGCTACAGGTTTCTACAAACGGCACAAAATATTGGAATCTACGTTTAACGATTAATGGTGACAGGAAGTCTAAATCTATAGGTAAATATCCAGACATTAGTTTAAAGAAAGCACGTGATATAGCTTCTAGACTTAAAGTCCAATATGCAGAGGATAGTAGTCTGGAATCTCCAAAACCTCAATTTAGTGAAGTTGCCGAAGATTGGTTTGAAAATCAAAAGGGGACATGGTCAGATAAACATATTAGCAATGTTAGGGCGTCTCTAGATGAGTTGTATCTAAGTTTTGGTAATTATGAGATCGATAAATTAACAGCACCTATTATTCTAGAAGCGATTAGAAAAATTGAGAATAGAGGATCTTTGGAAGTTGCGAAGAGAACATTATCAAGATGTGGGATGGTCATGAAGTATGCGATTGCACATAGTTATAGATTAGATAATCCTGCATCGGATTTGGTATATGCATTGAAATCTAGGAAAGTAAAAAATTTAGCATCATTACAAGCTCAAGACATGCCTGAGTTTCTAAAGAAGGTACGCATGTACCCAAGTGATGCTCAAACACATCATGCAATTATGTTGATTATGCTTACAGGTGTAAGGGTAAGTGAGTTACTCAAAGCAACTTGGAGTGAATTTGATATAGAAAATAGAGTATGGGATATACCAAAAGAACGAATGAAAAATGGGTTATCTCATAGAGTACCTTTAACAAATTTAATGCTTCAAGAGTTGGAAGCACTTAGGTTGACACATAATGAAGAGTTACTTTTTCCTCATCGTTTAAATAGTAAGGAGCCTATGCGTAGTGAGTCAATTTTACAGGTGATTAAGCGTTCTGGTTACGCAGGTAAGATGACAACTCATGGTTTTAGATCATTGTTTAGTACGGTTCTGAATGAGTCTAATGTGTTTAATTATGATGTTATAGAAAGACAGTTAGCACATGTCCCACAAAACCGTATTCGTGCTGCTTACAATCGTGCTCAATATTGGGAAGAGAGGGTTAAGATGATGAGCTGGTACGAAGCTAAGGTGATTGAGTGGATTAATTCCTAGAAATTAGATGTAAAAAATAGAACTTATCGTTACGTACCTATCAGTTTACCCATCAGAAACAAGCTGACTATTCAAATCATAGCGTTTTTAAGATTATGATATTTGAAAAAATGTCTGCCATTTATGGCTTGTATATTGATTACCTTGGTCTGAGTGGATTAGTTTTTTTGCGTTCCTTTCGCAACTCTAGCCTAAATTCTAGGCTTAGAGTAGTCACACTGTGATTTAATGTCATCTACTTTTATCAGCCGATGTACTCGATGAATCCCGTAACTTTCACTAACAATTTTCAAACCGTAATGTGTAGATACCGCCAGATTTTAGCCAGAACTGTATAATCAATCCTAAAAGCTATTGCCATTTCCTTTCAACCTTACTGTTCGGTTACTTTAGCCAAGCATAATTACTAATGTGATAAGTAAGAGTTGAGTATACATGACTGACTGGCCATATGTGATGATTCTCTTTAATAAAGAGCAGCTCCAGATTTGCTTGCGGAAAACGCCATGGCTTTTTTTAATATTCATTTTTTCAGTGACCCGTTTAGCTCTTTTTCAACTTTCCTAGTTTTACATGCTTAGATTTTTTTATGGGATTATTGAGAGTCAGATTATTTCATCTAGGCATATAAACTATATATTGTTGTTACTAGTCGTATAGGAATGCTATGGTTTTTCTTTGCAACCTCCTTTACTGTTTCAATTTTAGGCTCTTCATTTTATTGTATCGTTTACTGTTCATAAGCACATTGCCAATTAGCCATTTTATCTAACTAAAAGATGTCTACAAAATCTGTGATGGCTAATATCTAAAAAATTTTTTACCATTGAGAACTAGGTAATCTAACTTGCCAAGAAATAGTAAATTTTGAGTAGTGCCTGACCAAAAAACCTAAGAATAAGCAAAGAATAAGTATAGAATAAGGCTGAAAAATATTGAGAATTAATGACTTATATCTATAACATAATTAGGTTGGAAATAAAGAATTCTTTTATAATTAGCTTGGAGTAGTCATATGTGTGAAGAAGATAAATTACAAAATCAAATAACTGATGACGAAATTAGAGGTCAAGATGAGCAATATGTAGAGAATACATATGGTGAAAAATTTGAAGATATTTCATTAAATGAAAGGTTGGCGAATCTGATCGTAGAAAAATTATTAGACAGTGAACAGTTAAAAAACTTAATCGATAGTGGCCAGAAAAACAATAGAACGAAGAGTAGATCACGAGATACAAAGCCAGAGTATCGTACTACTAGAAGTGATAGAAGAAGGTCGTCAATACGCTTTAAAGATCTTGTCGAAGGTAGATTACCTAATCTTACTCTGAGTTCAAAATACCATTTTATGGAAGAATATCTACAAGGTTTATCAGTTGTGAATCATGAACTAGATCAAGATTTTGAGCGAAGTGGTTTTCCTGTAAAAAAAACAGAAATTTTTTTAAGGCGTTACAATAGTGAATTCCCATATAGATTACCTTATGATTATTGTAAATCTAACCTTGTATTATTGAATAGAATTGAGCGATTCATGTTGATTCTTGCTGTAAAGTCATTGCCTGCATTCATTGAAGAGCCAATTGAAAATAAAAATATTAATTATGAGCAGAAAATTACAGTAATAGGGAAAGAGTTTTTATACTTGATTAGTCAATATCATCACATATCTCGATTTGACCATGAATACTTAACAACATTCGTTAAAATTTTTAGTAATTTTTTATCTGATAATTTTCAATCTTATAGCAGATACAGCAGCTCTTTAGACGTTGATGTAGATTCTAAGAGTATTATTGAATTCAATACGCTACTTTGGGGTTTGAAAAAATCATTGATTCAAGGAAAATATGAAAACAAAATTACGAATAGATATATGATGCCGCATACAAATATCATATTTCGTGATTTCAATGGGTTTAAAAAGTATTTGAAAGCTCTAGCAGGTAAGATCGAAAACTTTCGTACTCGACTGAGTCCTCTAAAAAAGGAGGACACAGTTATATATCGCTTTCAATTGGAGATATATTGTAATGGGGTATCTGTTAGATATGATTTTTTTGGAAAGTTTTTTACGGCACTAATTAAAGCTATAAAACAATCTAATGAGTTTTCTGGGCTCTGTAACCATATTTCGATTTGGAAAGAAAAGTCTAAGAATGTGTTAGAAGTAGATTTTGTATTATTTTTTAACGCGAATGAGCCTGTAGCATTCAATGGCTATATTAACCGATTTGATTGTGTAGAAGAGAAGTTAAAAGAAATTGCTAATAGTTTGTTAGAAAAAGAAGTTTTTAAACAAGTTAATTATGATGATATAAAAAAAGAATGGGAATTAGGCTTATATCAAATACCTATATTATCTGAATTTTCACCAGAATATATATGGTTACTAGAAGCTAATAGTCCAAGATGGAAGATTGTTAATACCAAGTTAATTTCTTATTTCTATATTTTGGGGGGGTATGAGCGTAATTATGTTGATGACATCTCATCTCGAGTGAGTGCAAGTCGTGGCAAGATTACAGAACCAAAAAAATAAAGTTGGTGGCTTTTAGTAAGTTGGAAAGGTAAGAGTTTACTATCCACTATTCTTGTTATTTGAATATTTTGTTACGAATAATATCTTGTTATTAGACTTGTACAATCTCGATAACTTACGTTTTTAAAGTGTGTGTATAGTGAAAAATGATGAGCTTAAACTTCAAACTTAGCCCATTTTCTTAATTAGAATGAATAAAGTGCTATCTCAGACATCTATTCTAGACTAAGGAAATTTAAGTTAACGCTTAACTTTTTCTTTTCACAGATACAACTTACTGATGTAGGAAATAGGCATTTCCTAAATTTAACTCGCGTCTACATGGAGAAAATGATTTTTGATTCATGAAGATAATTGACTAGAGCAGCAGGTGTAATCTTCGTTTTGTTGCAGGTTATTAATATTATTATATATGAGTAACACTAGACCATAAGCTATCTAAGCAAGAGTACTGAATATATTTATACTTAAGTGATGTCTTCTATGTATTCAACATAGGAGATACTTAACATGAATAATCAAAGAGAGTCAGCTTTACTCATTGAAATTGAGAATACTACTGAGAGTTGGGTCATACATGGAATAGAACGAGATGAAAGTTTTTATGATCTATTTGCTTCATTGCTATTCAGTTTTAATGAGATATATGAACCATCTTATAGCTACTTTGGTTATATCAATGCATGGTGTGATTTGATAGAGGAGTATGCAATCGATGGTCTAAGTTATAGTGAGTTGGCTGATTATCTTTATTGTGAGGATTCTCTAAATGGATGGCGGGAGTATTTCTCAAACTATAGCCCTGTACATCGCCATGACTTAAGAAGACATCGTGAAAATGAATTGAGAAACAAAAAGTCTCTTGCTAAGAGATTAAAGCATGCACTGAATCAATATTCTAAATCTTTAGTTGTTCGTGTGGATTTGGCTTATTTAAAAGAGTATGAAGATATAAATATCGATGTATTTTATAGAGATATCAGAACACTATGTGATTATCTTGGACAGCGTAAAGGGTTTCTAAAACACTTAGTAGACTATGCATGGGCATTAGAGCAGGGGTCGGATAAAGGCTATCATTGTCATGTGCTAATGATCTTTAATGGGCATAAAGTACAAAGTGGTTGGGGAGTCGCAAGCAAGCTTGGTCAAGTATGGATTGAAGATATTACTTCTAAGCAGGGAAGTTATTTTAACTGTCATGACCCTAAGCAAGTTGCACGTTATACCGATCTAGGCATATTGGGTATTGGACGAATTTATCGGGATGATATTGGGGCATGTGAGCGTTGTGAGAAAGCAGTAAGTTATCTCACTTGTCCTGAGAAGGAAGAGCAATATTTAAGAGTCAAATGCACTAAGAAAATGCGTACTTTGAATTAGTGGTTCTTGGATAAGACATGGAAAGATATCCTTATCTTTCCATGTCTTATTGCTTGAGTCGTTATTGTGGGGGTGGCCCATAAAGGTTTTCTTCAGGTGAGCCTTTTGAAACTGCCCAATAGAGTATGACGATACTTCCAATTATTGGAACAGCAGAAACCAGTACCCACCATCCTGAGCGATTAATGTCATGTAAGCGCCGAACAGTAACGGTAATTAAAGGAATGATGAAAACGGTCAGAACAATGTTGAAAGCCATTTCATCTATTCTATCTGTAATGATGAGTAAAGCTGTGGCACACAGTTGAAAGTACCAATATTCAGGGCGTGCGGCACGACCATTGATATCAAAATATTTCTTAAAGCATGTGATAACAGCTTGGTTATATGCTTTTCTAGAAGAGACAGCTTTACCAAAGATTTCTTTGGCACTTTCCGTTGCTTGAGTGAGTTGTTGTTGATTGGTATTTGGCGTCACAACAAAGTAAATGTTGATTGCATTGCCTGTCTGTTCATCAACCTCAAAATCAACGTGTTGCCCACGTTTAGGGTGGAGTTGTTCTTTCCATTGATCACCTGTGAAGTGATATCTTTTTTCATCTAGGGTAATGATCCCTTTGTTGCTTTGTACCGAGAAATCTAAAACTGTACCTTTCATTATCATTGATCCATTCTTATTGTTAAAAATTAAAGGTGTAGCTACCTTGATCTGTATCTACAACGACTTCTTTTACTTGTGTGTCTTGGCAAAGTAAGCTGGCTTGTCTTGATCGGCCAAACTTCAGGTATGTATTGCCAATCCAAGATGAGACTGAGCAGTTTCCACGGTTGATGGAAACATTCAGGATCGATACATGATCTACGACGGATTCAATATTGAGATAGCTAATGTATGGAAAAGGGTAGTATTCATTGGGTGCTTCATCGGTACTAAAGCTGAGTTCGACGGGGGCTTTATCTGAAGCAGATGAATCATTGTTATCGTTACTGCTACATGCACTCAGTGCAAAGAGTACACATAGACTTAAAACTATTTTAGTCATGGGTTATCCCTACCTTAAACGGCAGTTGTATTTGATTGTTGTATGTTTCAGAGATGAGAAGTCAGTACAGATTCAAGGTAGAGATAATGGTTTTAAGTTGTTGGGTATGGGAATAAGCGTGATAGATGTTTGCATGAGATTTGATCCTGTATGTTGTTCAAATTCTGCCAATCACTCACTGTCAATTGAGATGGTGGCAGAACGAAAGAGGGTTGACAGACTGGACATACAGAAACCAGCACGCACGAAGGCGTCCCCCTCCCGTTCTACCGCAAAGGGGGACGAGAAGGTGTTCGCACAAGTGTGATACTCAGGAGTACTTTCACCTGATGCGCTGTATGATCGGTCTGTCAAAACCGTCTGGCAATGTAGGCCAGCGAGCTAATGATAATCGGAGCAGTTTTAATCGTCAATTCAGATCTGTGCTATTTCGGGTTATGTATTGCTTTTGGACGAATTAAAAAATATTTCAGATATATATCATCTAGATGAGAAACATCTTTTCTTTGTTGGAGAGATGACCATTCTATATATGATCTAGAGGTTTTTTATTATGAGTATTTATTGTCCTTATTGTGATTCCACCCGTGTGAGTCGTGCAGTACAACCGACAGCATCAGAGCAACACAATACATCATCGCTTTCTTCAGCAGCTTCTTTTGCCACCATTGGTGCATCTTTATCGAAGACAGTCCCGTTAGGGATTTCTCCTCTATTTGGGGGTATTGCAGGTGCAGTTGTAGGAAGTGTATTGGGTGGTGTGTTTAGTGATCCTGAGCCTAAAAGACAAGCAAGACCTGTGCAATGTTTTCAATGTGATGATTGTGGTCAATATTTTTATTAAGGAGCAATGAAAATGGCACATCAAGTTGAAAGTATGGCGTATGTTGGTGATACACCTTGGCATGGTTTAGGTGAGCAATTAATGCCTAAGCAACCGATTGAAGTGTGGGCAAAGCAAGCAGGAATGGATTGGCGTATTGAATCATCCAATGTCAGTTACTTTGCTGAGAATGATAAAGCACAGCAAATCATTCTTCCTTATGAGGAGCAACGAGTATTGTATCGTTCAGACACGCATGCACCTTTGTCAGTAGTAAGCCAACGTTATAAAGAAGTTCAACCGTTAGAGATTCTTGAATTTTATCGTGATCTCACTGAGCAATCAGGTTTTGAGCTAGAAACCGCAGGTGTACTTAAAGGTGGTAAGAAGTTCTGGGCATTGGCACGTACAGGACAAACAACCGCTTTAAAAGGTAAAGATGTCAGCAATGGCTATATCTTATTGGCAACTGCATGTGATGGGACATTAGCGACGACAGCTCAATTTACATCTATTCGTGTGGTGTGTAACAACACTTTAGCCATTGCGCTTAAGGGTGCAACCGCCAATGCAGGGATGGTGAAAGTCCCTCACAGTACGCATTTCGATGCAGAGAAAGTGAAACAGCAATTGGGGGTTTCAGTTCGTGCATGGGATGAACACATGTATGAGATGAAACAATTGTCTCAGCGTAAAGTTACACAGCAAGAAGCATCCAATTACTTGAATGCGGTGTTTAACAATACCTCGATGGTCTCTCCTGAAGACAATCTGATTCAGTTTTATCGTCATGTCGATGAACAAAACCAAGCAAACCAAGATGCCAAAGCAGAACCCAATGGTCGTGCGATGAGTAAAGCTATGGAGATGTTTAATGGACAGGGGCGAGGAGCAACACTCTCTTCAGCCAAAGATACCGCTTATGGGTTGCTCTGTTCCATGACGGAGTTTGTCGATCATGAACGACGTGCCATGAGTAATGACCATCGTTTAGATTCTGCATGGTTTGGAGCAGGAGCGAATCTAAAGCAACGTGCGCTTGAACAAGCAAGAGCATTTGTTGCTTAGTTAGCAAAATTTATCTATCACACTAAAACATAAAGCCATGTCCCGAAAGGGGCATGGCTTTTTTTATGCCACATTTTATTCTATTGAGGTCAATATGAACCAACCTATGATTACACCACAACCAAGCCCATATTTACCAAAACCATTATCTTCAAAACCAGTCACTCCGAAACGTGTTGCGAATACCAAAGGTATGGATTACAGCAAATGGTTAGAGGTTAGACGCCAAGGCATTGGCAGTAGTGATGCTGCGGCTGCATGTGGACTTAATCCATATATGAGTATGCTTGAACTCTGGATGTTGAAAACAGGCAGAGCACCTTCTAGTCCACAAAATGAAGCAAGCAATGGCAATAACCCTTTATATTGGGGGCATCAGCTTGAACCACTAATTGCCGATTTCTATCAACAATATACAGGGCATAAAGTTAGACGAGTTAATGCAGTCTTGCAACATCCTGATGAAGATAAGTCATTTATGTTAGCCAATCTAGATTATGCCGTGATCGGTGCAGAAGACATTCAAATCTTAGAATGTAAAACCGCAGGGCAATATGGTAGTCGGTTATGGAAGGATGGTGTACCACTGTATGTACTTTGCCAAGTACAACATCAATTGGCAGTGACAGGTAAACAAGCTGCCCATGTCTGTGTACTACTATGTGGTCATGAAACACAAATCTTTAAAGTCACACGCAATGAACAAGTCATTCAAGTTCTAATTCAGTCAGAGCGTTACTTTTGGCAGTGTGTAATAGATGACCGACCACCTGAACCTGATGCATCAAAGTCGGCAGCCAGTGCCATTCAACAACTGTATCCGAAACATGAACCTTTAGAGAGTGAAGACTTTAAAGAAGATGGTTTAGCGAATAGCTTATTCGATGATCTCTTGCTTGAAAAAGAAAAGGTTGAAACACATCAAAAGCAATTTGAGTTGTTAAAACAGCACATTCAAATGCGCATGAAGCATGCAGAAAAAGCCATCTTTCAACGAGGCATGGTGACGTGGAAAGCATCGAAGGATCGAGTGAGCTTAGACAGTAAGAAACTGCTTAAAGCACAGCCTGAGTTGTTAGAACAGTATGGAGAAGTAAAAGAAGGCAGTCGTCGTTTTCAAATCTATACTGACTAGATCAATACAGATTCTAGATGCTAAAAGCCTAAGTAGAGTAAAAAGCAATCCATAGCATAAACAAATCCATCCCACTGCCAACGCAGTGGGATTTTTTTATAACTCAAGAAAAGATAAAGGTGATTTAGATGATGAAAGGTTTATTAATCACACCGCCAGTGTTAGGCAGAATTAGCATTGGTCGTGTTGTTGAAAAGAATGGTAAACGTCAACCTGAAAAAGATGATCAGTTTACCATTACCAGTCAAATTCAAAATAAGGAGGGGTGGGTAAAGCACCCCTTAGATGACAAGCTAAGAGTAAATAATGGTGATGCCAAATTACGTCAGATTCCAGTGCGGATGATCTTTAATGATCCTGAGCTGAACTTACGTGCTGAATATAACTTGTTTGATCGACAAACAGGTCGTCCGATCTGTGTAGGTAATGGCGAAGTCTGTCATCGCATGACACAGCAAGGGGTGGAAAAGCAAGTCTGTCCAACACCACATTTATGTCCGATGGGACAAAATGGTGCATGTAAACCATATGGTCGTTTGTATGTGAACTTAGATGAAAGTGATGAACTCGGTACATTTGTATTTAGAACCACAGGCTTTAATAGTATTCGTACACTTGCAGCACGGCTTGCTTATTACCAAGCAGCCTCAAAAGACCGTTTGTCATGTCTACCATTGCAATTGGTGCTCAGAGGAAAAAGCACAACGCAGAGTTACCGTACGCCAATTTACTATGTCGATTTAACTTTGCCTGAAGGGGTGTCTTTACAAGATGCGATTCAACAAGCCAAAGAGTTAGATCAGAAAGCGAAAGAGAGTGGCTTTGACCAAAGTCAACTCGATGCGGTAGCGAAGTTGGGTTATCAAGCAGTGTGTTTTGATTTGGAGGAAGCAGAAGAAGAAGTGATAGATGAAAGCGAAGATGCTCAATCGTTAAAAGAACAGAAGATGGATGTCATGGATTTACAACATGGTTTGAAGTCATCGGTTCAGTCGGTGAGTTGAAGTTGAAGGGTTATGGCTCAAATGTGTAGAAAAATAAGGTGTTGCCCTATCATTTGAGCGTAATCCGACGCTCCGTAAAATGGAGAAGAAGCATGACGACATTTGTAGGGCAAACTTTTCAGATCAATCAGTTAATCAATATTAAACAGGTTGTTGAAATCCTTGGTGTAAGTCGTTCAACGATTTATGAAATGATGGATGAGGATTCTCAATACTATGATTCAACATTTCCTAAAAAAGTAACAATTACATCTAAGCGTATTGGTTGGTCAGCTTGGGAAATTCATCAGTGGATTGAAAAGAAGTTGGCAAATCGATAAAGGGAGTGGAATCTCCCTTTTTATCTAACTTAAAAGTAATCTTAATGATGTTTTATGAATAATAATGCTAGGCTAATCGGCGAACAGAAAGCACACTTTTTATATCATGGAGTAAATATCAGAGTGTTATTTTAGCTATGCTTGGTTTTAAGTTGTTTAGATACCTTATTCAAACTAGAATAATTTCTTTTACAAATTAAAAAAGTTTAAGTTAAATAACAAAAATGTAATTTTCAAGTCACTTCAATGTATCTCTTATTTTGGATAATACAATAAACACGCAGACAATCTTTTATAGATGCACTGATGCAACAACGATTTTATTGGATAAGGGCTCATTCATGACAAAGCTTAATAAACAATTTTCTAAATTTAAAACTGTGCTATTAGGTACAGTTCTTTTTGCCTCTGCAAGCAGTGTATTTGCTCATGTTCAACTTGAGAGTGCAACGCCTGAAATTAATGCATCGGTTACCACCGCTCCAAGTAAAATTACTTTAAATTTTGGTGATGAAGTGATGTTAATGTCGATGAAAGTGATAGATAGCCAAAAAAACAGCATACCTGTTGATTACAGTATGGATCATAGTATGAAAAAATCTTTTGATATTCCTGTGACAGGACTTACACAAGGAAAATATATGGTGGGCTGGGCTGCTATGGGTAAAGATGGTCATCACATGAAAGGGACTTATACTTTTAGTATTGAGAGTAAATAATAGTATTGTAAAAAGCATTTGATCATACAGATGTGATCAAATGCTTTAGATGATATTTGCTTCTTGGGAGATCAAATCATAGTTTTTGCTGTGGTAAATTTCTAAATTCACATGAGATTTTGAGCTTTTTTACGAGGTCTTTTAAATTGTTTGAAGTCATATTTGAGCTAAATACGTAAATTTGGGTAGCGGAATGGGTTCAGAATATTGGGAGTATGCCAACTGGATAACAAAGGTTACTTTGTATTTAAGTGTCGCATGTATTATTGGTGGTTTATTTTGTTATTTTCTTTTTTATAGATATTTAGATTTTCAAAAAAAAATATTACATTACATTGGGTTTAGTACATGTTTGGGTTTTTTTTCTAGTTTACTCGGTTTAGGTGTGTTAATTGGTAGTTTTGCAGATGCTGGTATTTTAGGCATGTTTGATACCAATTATGCAAAGATCATTTTAAGTACAGCGACAGGTATGGTACATGTTGTACGGATTACTTGTTTTGCGTTACTCATTGCCTTGATGGGAGGAATATTTACGCATCATAAGGTACGAATGTATATGTGGGAGAAAGTGAGCTTTTTTTTCTTGCTGATTCCAATCATATATAGTTTTTCACAACTTGGGCATAGTGCAAACTTATCTATATTTCCTCAAATATTGTTGTCAGTGCATGTATTGGTGATGTCTTTGTGGATGGGGTCATTGTACCCTTTGTGTATGGCAACTTTAAAAATTTCAGGTCTTGAACTGCAACAACGTATTCATTTGTTTGGTCGTATTGCATCGGTGATGATGGTGATATTGCTGTTGTGTGGCTTGAGTGTTGCATTGCTATTAATTAAGCATGTAGATGTGTTACTCACTACAGCATATGGCTATGGATTTATTCTTAAACTCTGTTTGGTAGCAGTTATTTTATTGCTTGCTGCGGTCAATAAGTGGTATTTAACCCCACGCCTAGAAATCCCTACATTTGCTAAAAAACTGACCTATGCTATTTTTTTTGAAATACTTATAGGTTTAAGTATCTTGGCAACAACAGGTTATATTACGACGGTGGTTGGGATTGAGTAAAGTGTCTTGATCTGTTGTATTGTCATAGTTGTATTACTCAAATGTGATGGTAAAGGTAATTTCACCATCACATGATGTCACTTTAATTGATGCACCGTGTAAATCTAAAATAGATTTGGTAATAGCGAGTCCTAAGCCTGTTCCATCCTCCATACGTTGTCTAGAGGCATCTGTTCGGTAAAATCGATCAAATAGACGAGATAACTGCTCTTGAGACAGTTCAGGTCCTTTATTTGTTATGGAGAAAATGGTTTTTTTGTTCAGGCGTTCACATTGCGTTTCAATGACAGATTGAGCTTGACCATATTTAATCGCATTTGAAAATAAGTTACTTAACGCACGGCGTAAAAGGGAGGGGTTAGCATGTACAGTCGCTGTGCCAATATGTTGGAAAGTTATCTCTTTCTCTGCGGCAACTGCATCATAAAAGTCAATTAAAGTCTGTATTTCATGTTCTAGATGAATCTGCTGTCGTTGTGTGATGTGTAGTCCATGTTCTGTTTTTGCTAGAAATAACATATCTGAAATCATACGTGATAAATGTTCTAACTCTTCTAAATTTGAAAATAAGACTTCCTTGTAATCATTGATTTGGCGAGGGCGAGATACACACACTTGGGTTTGTGTCATTAGATTGTTGAGTGGTGTACGAATTTCATGTGCTAAATCTGAAGAAAAATCGGAAAGCTTGGCTAAAGCGGCTTTTAAACGGTCAAGCATGTCATTAAAAGCAATCGCCAGTGGTTGTAGCTCCAAAGGAATGTGATGTATTTCTAAACGCTCAGATAAATGTTGTGCTGAAATGCCTTCGGCAACTTGTGCCATTTTTTTGATAGGCCGCAATCCTCGCCATGCAGCTAACCAACCAAAAAACATAATGAATGTTGTGCCAGCTAATCCGATATATAAGAGTTGGTCTCTGAAATCATGTAAAAAATGTAGGTGTTCTGATGTGTCAATGCCAACAATAATTTGTATGGGTGGCGTGGTTGTATTGCCATCGTGTTGTTCATATACCAAGCCATGATAAATCTTATGCTGATTTTCCCAGTTAAACCAAAAGCTATCTAGTACTGGTTTCTTAAGCTGGTCTTTATTGATGTATTGAGGTGCGGATTGGAAAATAATATGACCAATCGGACGCTCAATTTGAACCACTAAATTATGATGACCTACCAGTGCATCTGTTAAATATGTATTGAGCTGGTCTGGGTTAATGTTATCTTGTTTTAAAATATGTTGTATGAGTTGGATTTTACCTTCGAGTTGTGCACGATCTTGCATCGAAAAGTGTTGGGTCACTAAATGATGAATCATAAAACCCATACTGATAAGAAGAATGACAGTACAAATAGAAAAAATAATCGCAATTTTAAAGCTAATGGTGTTGAGAAGTTTAATCATCATTGACCTCTAACACATAGCCCATGCCCCGAACATTTTGTATGAGTTTTGGGCTGAAGCCATTATCAATTTTACTTCTTAGGCGTTTGATAGCAACTTCAACCACATTGGTGTCGCTATCAAAATTCATATCCCATATTTGTGACGCAATGAGAGTTCTAGGTAAAATTTCACCTTGTCTACGCATAAAAAGCTCCATTAGAGCAAATTCTTTGGCTGTTAGATCAATTCGTTGCCCTGAACGAGTAATACGGCGTTTAATGAGATCAAGTTCAAGGTCGGCAATACAAATATTATTTTCTTCTCGTTGCTGTTGTCCACGGCGTAATAGGCTTTTGATCCGTGCTAAAAGCTCAGCAAAGGCAAATGGTTTGATGAGGTAGTCATCTGCCCCTAAGTCTAGTCCTTTGACGCGATCTTCTATTTGATCTTTTGCAGTTAAAAATAAAATGGGCATGCTTTTACCCTGTTTTCGAATTTCTTGAATGACATGCCAGCCATCGAGTTTGGGTAGCATGACATCTAAAATAATTAAATCATACTCTTCATAAAGTGCCTGATGTTGAGCACTTATACCATCTTTCACCCAATCGGTAATATAACCTGACTCAGTTAATCCTTGGGTGAGATAGTCACCTGTTTTTAACTCATCTTCAGCGAGTAATATTTTCATATCGATTCCTCAAATTAATGTGGCATAGGTCGTATCATAGCGAAATAAATTTAAAAAATTCGTGTATTACAAAGATGTCATTTTCGTGTCACTTAGATGTTGGGGGCATTCTTTTATTTTAATTCTTTAAGGTAAGTTGGAATCAAAAATAAGTTATCAAGCAGAGTTGATACATCTTTGACCTGAATACATATAGTTTTTTAAGAGTAATTGCTATGTCAAAACGTTTTATTCATATTTTATTGCTCAGCGCAGGGGTGTTGTCATCGACTTGGGCAACAGCAGCTGTAAAAACATATGATCTCACGATTGATAAAAAGAATGTCAATGTGACAGGAAAATCACTGAAAAGACTGACTGTGAACGGTAAGTTTACAGCCCCTTTACTTGAATTTGAGGAAGGTGATGATGCTGTTATTCGTGTACATAACAATTTGAAAAATCAAGATACTTCATTACATTGGCATGGACTTATTTTACCAGGTGTTATGGATGGTGTGCCAGGACTTAATCAGTTTAATGGGATAGGCCCTAATCAGACCTATGAATACAAATTTAAAGTCATTCAAAATGGTACGTATTGGTATCACTCTCACAGTAAAGGACAAGAGCAAGACGGACTCTATGGCCCATTGGTTATTTATCCAAAAGGTAAAATTCCACTGGCAAGTTATGAAAAAACAGATCGTGACTATGTGGTGTTGTTGTCTGATTTTCACAATTCAGGTAGTGATGACATCATGAAAAATCTTAAAAAAGAGGCTGATTATTATCAAGATCAGCGAGAAACGGTTTTTGATGTACTGAAGCAGGTGAAACGAGATGGTTTGAAGGCCACATGGAAAGATCGTTCAATGTGGAATCAAATGCGTATGCTAAAAACTGATATGTCTGATGTCACGGGTTATACCTGTTTAATGAATGGCAAAACCCCTGAACAAAATTGGACAGGTGAGTTCAAATCAGGTGAAAAAATTCGTTTACGCTTTATTAATGCATCGGCGATGTCTTTGTTTGATGTACGTATTCCAAATCTGAAAATGACTGTAGTTGCCGCGGATGGTCAACCTGTAAAACCTGTTCCTGTCGATGAGTTTCGTATAGGCACAGCAGAAACTTATGATGTGGTGGTCGAGCCGAAACAAGCCAATTATCAGATTCAAGCAGAGTCGATTGATCGTAGCGGTTTTTCCATTGGTACATTACACAATGCCAATACCGTACCTGTAAAACAGATTGAGATGCCTAAGCCACGCCCTCGTGCTTTGTTAACCATGCAAGATATGGGTATGGGGCATGCAGGTCACGATATGTCTTCAATGGGCATGGGTGATATGGACATGGGTGATATGGATATGGGAAGTATGAATCATGATATGTCATCGCATGCAGGGCATAATATGTCGACCATGAAAAAAGATAGTTCTACTAAGAATGCCACAGATCCTGTGTATGGTTGGGCGAATGCATCAACACCAATGGGTGAAAAGGCATTGCAATATAGTGACTTAAAATCATTAACGCCACAAAAAGATACCAGAGCACCTGATCGTGAAATCGAAGTTCGTTTAGGTGGTAATATGGAGCGTTATATTTGGACCATGAATGGGCAAAAGTATAGTGAATCACCACAGCCTTTAACTGTGAAATATGGTGAACGTGTACGTTTAAAATTTGTCAATGAAAGTATGATGGCACATCCAATGCATTTACACGGTATGTTTATGCAACTTGAAAATGGTCAAGACCCAAGCAATATGCCCAATAAGCATACTTTAATTGTGCCACCAGGTCAGACTGTTACTGCATTACTCACAGCTGATGAATTGGGTGAGTGGGCAATACATTGTCACCTGATGTACCATATGGCGGCAGGTATGATGAATAAACTTGTAGTTGCCAATGTAAATACACCTGTACAAAAGCAGGAGGTAAATCTACATGAAAATCACTAATCAGATGATTTTTAAAATGATCGTATCTATGACATTGCTTGGACTCTCTCAGCTGAGTGTTGCAAGCAGTACAAATAATAGTCATAACCAGCATTTAGTAGAGCATGGTGCACAAATATATCAAGTGACTAAATTTACCAATGAATGGTCTTTGAATAAAGATAGTCAAGGGACTTTTGGCTCAAGTTTAGAAAGCTTGATTGGTACAGATGAAAACCGTTTATTTGTTAATGCCAATTTTAACAAAGGAGAAAGCCATCAACCAAATTATAATGTGTCTACATTATATAGTCGTAATGTTGCTGACTTTTGGGATATTCAAGCAGGTTTAAAATATCAGGCGGAACGAAATAACTCAGATAGTCAGCGTATTAATGCTGTGATTGGTGTTCTAGGTTTAGCTCCTTACTTTTTTGAAACAAAGGCTTATCTTTATGCAGGTCAGTATGGTTTTTTAGGTGCTAGTGTAGAACTTGAAAGAGATTTTTTGTTGACTCAGAAACTTATTACACAACCGTATGTAGATGCAGAATTTATTTTTCGTGATCAAGCTAAAGAAGCTTCAAAATTAGGCTTATCGGAACTTCAAACAGGGATAAAAACTCGTTATGAGATTAATAAGCGAATTCGTCCTTTTGTAGATGTGGCTTATGCCTATGAGAAAGGAAAGAAAGGTACAACTGTTGAAAAGGGTTGGCGATATGGTTTAGGTGTAGAGTTAGTTTTTTAAATATGGGCCTGTAAATTATTTTGTGTAAGTTCCACTTTTTATAAATGACCTTTTAATCGGTCATCGAAATTAATCGTAAACCAATTTATTGCTAAACGCCAATTTTGAATCGGCATTGTCCACTTCTTAGCTGTATTTGATGTGGCTAAGAAAATCTCTTTTTTCACCGAATCATCTGAAGAGAATATTTTACGCTTTTTCGTTGAGTGACGTATTACACGATTCAATTGCATTCGTTGTATAAATTGCATGACGGATTTCAGCTGGATAGCTAAATATTGGTTGGATACTTTTCAACTTAGGGGAGCGAAAGCTCCTTTTTTCCTTTTGTTATGGATTATTTTCTACTTATGTTGTTTTTAAACTAAAAGATAATAATTAGTGTTAACTTTATAAGTTATTGTTTTTATTTAATTTTATTAATAAATTCTTAATATTATTCATATATTTTTGTATGGATTCTAATCTTAAAGTATAGGTTTATTATGCATGATGAGCATCATTATTCAGCAAATTCAGGGTGGTTAAGAGCATCTATATTAGGGGCAAACGATGGAATTATATCTGTTACTAGTTTATTGCTTGGAGTTATAGCTGGAGGGGCTAGTAACCAAACAATTGTTATAACATGTATAGCAGCGATTGCTTCAGGGGCTTTTGCGATGGCGGCTGGGGAATATATCTCAGTGAAATCACAGCAGGATATCGAAAGGTCTGATTTAAAAAAAGAAGAAACAGAGTTATATTATAATCCTGAAAAAGAGTTGAAAGAGCTGCAAAATATTTATATAAGCCGAGGCTTGGATGAGAAACTTGCACGAGAGGTAGCTATTCAACTCACAGAACACAATGCATTAGAAGCCCATGCTCGAGATGAAATAGGCATTAACGATCAAGGAGCTGCACAGCCATTACTTGCTGCTTTTTCATCAGCAGTAGCATTTTTTTTGGGGGGTATTATTCCCCTAATGTCTATAATTTTTTCGCTCAAAGAGCATATGGAATTTAGCATTATTATGTCAGGAATTATTGCACTGACTATTTTGGGTGGTTTTTCAGGTTATATGAGTGGATTAAAAATACATAAAAGTATTATGAGAATTGTATTCTGGGGAGGATTCTCTATGTTTGTTACATTTAGTGTGGGAAGCATTTTTAAGTAATTAAAAAGAGATATCGAATTAAAAAAGTTGGCTAAGCTATTACTCCCATGAAACTATTTTTAAGGTCATGGGAGATAATAAAACTGTTGTGACTACATATCTTTAAATCAAAATTTCTATGTATAGTAAATTTTAGAGAATTCATACTAGAGATAATCTTAGATGCTATTTTAAACTCAAACATGACCGCTCAAGTTAGCGATCAAGATACCGCTCAAGCTCAAGCATATGTAAGTCAGCTCATTGCTCGGATGAACAAAGAGCAAGAGTATAGTCTGATTGAGCTCATGGGTTAATTAGTCTTTCACATTGGTAACATTTCAAAAACTATTTGAATCTTGCTATTGAAAGTAACTTAATAAAACGAACGGTTCCAGAGAACCTGAAAATTCCAAAACTTAGATATAAATGAGAGCTATGATTAATTCTTTATTTAATTTTCAAGATGAATGAAAAGAGCTATATACTTTTGAGTATACAGCTCTTAAATGATTAATTTACTTTAGATTGTTTTTAAAGAAAGAAGTTAATTTATCAAATGGAATGAGATTAACACGATCATATAGGTCAACATGTCCTGCACCTTTAACATAATATAATTCTTTAGGCTCACCAGCATGTTTATATGCATCTTCACTAAACTCTTTTGAATGTGCTTGATCACCTGTTATGAATAACATTGGGCGAGGTGAAATCATTTCAATATCATTAAATGGATAGAAATTCATAAACTTCACATTACTTGTTAAAGTAGGATGAGTTGTCCCAAGAGGATCAGCACCTTCAGGAGTAAACTCTCCTCTTGGAGTACGGTAAAAGTCATAGAACTCACGTTGAATAGCAGGAGTATCTGCTGTTAGTTTATGAACTGTACCACTGGTATAAGCTGGCTTTTGACCCTCAAACTCTTTATAACGTTGAGCTGCAGCTTCTGCAATAATTTGTTTTCTTTGCTCGATACTTAAAGAATGATTTAAAGCATTGCGGTTAGCACCACCCATATCATACATGCTTACAGTAGCAATCGCTTTCATACGTGGATCAATTTTAGCAGCACTAATTACAAAGCTACCACTACCACAAATTCCTAAAACACCAATTTTCTTAGGATTAATAAAATTGCGAGTTCCTAAGTAATCAACAGCAGCACTAAATGCTTCTGCATATATATCAGGTGCTACTGCATTTCTTGGGCTACCTTCACTTTCCCCCCAAAATGATTGGTCGATCGCTAATGTGACAAATCCTTGTTCTGCAAGTTTTTGTGCATAAAGCATAGAGCTTTGCTCTTTTACTGCACCCATTGGACTTCCTACAATAATCGCAGAAGCTTTTGTATTTTTACTTAGATTTTTAGGTAAAACTAAATTACCAACTATCTTCATTCCATATTGGTTCTTAAAAGAAACTTTCTTGATAATGACTTGGTTACTTTGATAAAAGTTATTTGCACCATTTGACATATCTGCTGCCATTACGGATGCTGATGAAAATAGGCTGACCGTAGCTGTAATTGCTACTGTTAAAGCCATGTGATGGAGTTTTTGAAGATTTATTTGCATCCTTAATATCCTTAAAATTACTGACAAAAATATGATATTGAGGTCATTTTACTAATCTTAGGGGACATAAATTAGTCCATAAAAACATAATAGACTTATGATTTTTACTCATTAATAAAGCGTATTTTGATGAAGTGATAAGCAAAAATAATATTTATTTTATTTTTATAAAGCTAATTCATGAATTAAATACATGACTCTATTCGGTTTAAGCAACTTATTCTTATTTAAGATTATTTTTATAATTATATTTTCTTTATAGTGAGAATAAAGATGCCTAGTACTTTAAATAAGGATAAGAGGCTGGAAAGGCCTGCTTATTGGAGTGGCGTATTTGCAATGGCTTTATGTGTTTTCGCATTAATTGCTTCTGAATTTATGCCAGTTAGTTTATTGACTACAATTGCTCAAGATTTACATATTACAGAAGGGTTAGCTGGGCAGGGAATCACTGTTTCGGGTATCTTTGCTGTAATAACAAGTTTAACAATATCCTATCTAGCTAAAGGAATAGATAGAAAACATTTATTGTTAATCTTAACAGCAATAATGGCTATTTCAGGGCTTATTGTTTCTTTGGCTCAGAATTATACGATGTATATGATTGGTCGTGCATTCATTGGAATGGTAATAGGTGGTTTTTGGTCTTTGTCTGTTGCTATAGCCATGCGATTAGTCCCAGAACCTGATGTACCTCGAGCTTTAGCAATATTTAATGGAGGAAATGCTTTAGCAATGGTTGTTGCTGCACCTTTAGGAAGTTACTTGGGAGCTATTATTGGCTGGCGAGGTGCTTTCTTTTGTTTGGTTCCTATAGCTGTTTTGACTTGGGTTTGGCAGTTCTTTAGCTTACCTTCAATGCCACAAAAAATCTCGAAGAAAGCTAGCAGACAACCATCTATTATAAGTTTATTCAGAAACTCTATAGTCACAGTTGGAATGCTTTCAGTTAGTCTTTTTTTTATGGGGCAGTTTGCACTCTATACTTATGTAAGACCTTTTTTAGAAACAGTAACTAAAGTTGATGTATCTAAGTTATCTCTAATTTTATTAGGTATTGGAGTAATGGGTCTAATCGGTACAAGTGTTGTAAATCTATTCTTGAAAAGGAAATTCTACACAACGTTGATTACGATACCTATGATCATGGCAATTATTGCTTTATCACTTATCTTTTTTGGTATGCAGCAACTAGCAGTGGCGATATTACTTGGCTTATGGGGATTTTTAGCAACCGCATCGCCTGTAGGGTGGTGGAGTTGGCTAGCTCGTACTTTACCTGATGATGCTGAGCTTGGAGGAGGGTTAATGGTTGCTGTTATACAATTGGCTATCGCTTTGGGTTCTACTCTAGGAGGGATTCTTTTTGATTATAGTGGGTATCAATTGGCTTTTGCAGTGAGTGCTATAATTTTAACGATATCAGCTATATTGACAGTATATTTAGCAAAAAAATAAAATAGCAATGATATTTTTCTAAGATATCTTAACCTCCTACAAAGTTCTTCATGAACTTTGTAGGAGCTGTCTATTATTTGAGGTTTTTATTAAAAAAGTCAGTAATTCTATCAAATGGAATGATATCAACACGGTCGTAAAGATCAGTATGGTTTGCATTAGGAATGATTAGTAATTCTTTAGGTTCAACCGCTTCGTTATAAGCAGTTTCACTGAAATAACGAGAATGGGCATTTTCCCCATGAATAAATAAAATCGGTCTTGGAAATATTTCTTTGATATAAGTTAAAATTGGCATATTCATGAATGATAATGGTGTTGTTAGCGACCATGAGGCATTTGAATTAATTGCACGTGGGTGAAAACCACGTGGAGTTTTATAGTAGTCGGCATACTCTACTACAAACTGAGGTTCACCTCCTTTTAGTTCTAAAGAGGTTGGTCCATAAGCGGTCTTACTATTTTTTGCATCTTCCCAGCGTTGTTGTTTCAACTTTTCGAGTGTTTGGGTACGCTGCTCAAGGGTTACACTGTCATTATAACCTTTAGACATTAAACGTGTCATATCATACATAGTACTCGTTACAACAGCTTTAATACGTTTATCTATGGCTGTTGCATTAAGGGCCATTCCACCCCAACCACATATTCCGACTATACCAATTTGGTCTTGGTTAACGTTAGTCTGAATGCCAATAAAGTCTACTGCTGCACTAAAGTCTTCCGTGTTGATATCAGGAGAAGCAATGTTTCTCGGTTCGCCTGTACTTTCACCTGTATAAGATGGATCAAATGCAAGTGTGATAAAGCCTCGTTCAGCAAGTGTATGTGCATAGAGTCCAGAAGATTGTTCTTTTACTGCACCAAAAGGACCGCTGACAATAATGGCAGGTAATTTTTTTTGTATTTCTTTGGGCTGATATAAGTCAGCCACTAATATAATGCCATAACGATTTTTAAATGTTACTTTGTAATGATCTAATTTTGAACTTTTTGGAAAGGTCTTATCCCATTTTTGTTCTAGTTCTAAGTTTGGAGTTGTTGAGGTCATTTACTTTGCCTTAATATTTAACTGGATGACTGTTTGATACTTGATTCTTACTTTTGTTTTTATAAAAAACTTTAAAGTAGAAATAAGATTGCTCACATATTTATTATGAAAATTTATTGATAAAGATAAACTACTAAACATGGGATGGTATTATGAGTAATTCTCATGAATGCTCTGGAAAGAAGTATTTATTGGTATGCTAAAGGTTTTGTACCATCAGTATTTGGTTGACTGATACCAATATTTTTTCTAGTTTGAATAGATGGATCTTTTATAATATCTACAATAATTTTAGCGATACTCGCTCTGGAAGTCTCCGTCCCTTTAAAGGGTTCTCCTTTATAGGTCAGCTCAAATGTTTCTATGGGTTTATTTGTAAGCCAGATAGGACGTAAGATTGTATATTGTAATTGTGATGACTCAATAAGATTTGCTGCTTTTAAATTAATTGGTCGAGTATATCCGACCATTTTTTTGTCCCAAGAGTTGAATGGTTCAGGTAATTCATCATAAATTCCACCTGCATTAATCGCAATTAATCTTTCAATGCTATTGTATTGCATTGCTTGTATGATGTTACTAGTCTTGATGTCTAAATCCATTCCACCTAATGTACTAACTATAATATTTTGGCCTTGCATAGCTTTTTTAAGATCATTTATATTGAGAGCATCACCTTGAACATAATTAATCTTTGGATGGATGAAAGTAAGATTATCGTTCATATTTCTAATAAATAGGGTAATCCCTATGTTATCTTGATTTAATAGTCTAGGAATAATTTCTTGGGATGTATGGCCATTTGCCCCCAATATAAGAACTTTCTTCACTTTAAATTTCCAATAAGTAGTTAATGCTCAATACATATAAGATAGATAAATCGCTTTAGAAGATTAAGTAACGAAAGTAGAATTTAGTTATGAGAAAAATTCATTAATAAATAGTTTTACTTTAGATATTTTATAGTGAAAGGGAGTGGTATATGAGAGATAACTATAATGATTTATACGCATTTTTAATGGTAACAAGGGAAGGTAGTTTTACAAAGGCAGCAGGTAAATTGGGAGTATCTCAATCTGCTTTAAGTCACACAATTCGTGGTTTGGAAGAGCGTTTAGGAATGCTGTTGCTTACAAGAACAACAAGAAGTGTATCGCCAACAGAGGCAGGAGAGCGATTAAGAGAAACAATTAGTACTAGTTTTGATCATATTGATAATGAACTTACTTTATTAACGAAACTTAGAGATAGCCCAGCAGGTACAGTAAGAATTAATGCAAGTAACCATGCGATCAAACAAATTTTACTACCTAAACTCCAAAAAATATCTGAACTTTATCCTGATATTAATATTGAGTTAACTGCAAATAGTGGAATGGTTGATATTGTTGCAGAACGTTTTGATGCTGGTGTGCGATTTGGTAGTAAAGTTGCAGATGGAATGATTGCAGTACGTATAGGCCCTGATGTGAAAATGGTTGCTGTGGCAACACCTGAGTATTTTAGGAAGAAAGGGACTCCTGAAACACCACAAGATTTATATAATCATTCTTGTATTGGGTTTAGGTTGACAAGTGGTGGTGGAGTATATGCTTGGGAGTTTGAGCATGAAGGTTTAGAGATTAAAATTAAAATTACAGGTCAATGGATTTTTAATGAGTCTTATCATAGTGCTGATGCTGTACGATTGGGTTTAGGAATTGCGTATATTCCTGAAGATATGGTTCAACAAGACCTATTAGATGGTAAGTTAATTAAGGTACTTGAAAAATATAGTATTCAATTTAAAGGCTATCATCTCTATTATCCTCATCGTAGACAGCAACCTCCTGCTTTAAAACTTGTAGTTGATACTTTACGATATACTTAAAAAAATTACTCGAGCCTAACTACTGTAGTTATATAACTAGTTGCTAGAATAGACGAAATTTGTCTAGGAGAGTGGTGGCAGTTCACATAACTCTAAAAGTGAGAATTAACTTTTAGATTACAAAAATGTAATTAAAGGTTTAAGATAGAATGTATATTTAGTTAGTGTAAAGTATGGAAAATTATAATTAGATAAAAGACAGGAGCAACAATCTTTTATCGCTCCTGTTATGTAGTTTATAGTTGTTCCTTCAGAAGAGAATTCTAATGAGAAAATATTAAAAACTTAAAAATTTGGATAATTTTTTAAAAAAATAGCTGTTCGGTTGGTTACCGTTTCTAGAGAGTCTAAATCTATAGTTTCTTTTTCCGTATGTGCTCCTGTGCCCCAAGGACCTAATCCATCAATAGCTCCTTCCATGTATTTACTGATATATGATATGTCAGCCCCACCTCTATCATTTGATGGAACAGCACTTAAGCTTTTATGTGTCAGATTTTTATTTATTTGATTGAATGACTCTAATAAATCTCTATTTGCAGAAGTTTCTGACATAGTAGGTATAATATCTTTAAAAGATATTGTGGTTTCGGTAAGAGGTAAATTATTTAATGTAATTTTAGTCATTATTTTTTTTGCATAATCTCTCTGGTTCTCATTAAGATACCTAATATCTCCATGGGCTAGAGCATTGTTTGAGACAATTGTTTTTTTACCATCAACTTTACCACTACCTTGTTCTATATCTTCGATAGGGTGTGATCCTCCTAGCAGAATTCCTGGATTTATAGTTAATCCATTTGTGTGAGATAATTTTTTTTGAATTTCATTAAGGGTATTGGCTATAGCAAAAATTGCACCATAACCAACATCTTTTTCAAAGATACGCGATGAATGAGATTGCTTTCCTGAACTATTTATGTACCATTCTGATAATCCTCTACGATTTGTAATTAATTGATTATCATTGAGTGCAAACTCAAAACCTAAAGCGATAGAATTGTCTTTAGCAGCATCTATTAAAGACTTTCTAGAAATATCGGTTGGTTTTGCAGCTAGCTCTTCATCACCTACCAGTACAATAGTAATATTTTTATTTTTTAACTCATTGATATGATCAAGTGCTTTTAAAGCATAGATGATGGTTACGATACCGCCTTTATCATCTATTACACCTGGCCCTTTTGCAAATTTTTTCTTGTCATCAATATATTCAAACTTTTGGAAGCTACTATCAGATGGAAATACTGTATCTAGATGAGCAATAACTAAAAATTTTTCTTTAGAAGAACTATTATTTGTTTTGGTTGCAATTAAGCTTCCAGCATGCTTCATACCTTCTGGTAATTCTTTCCATTCAACTTTAAATCCTAGATTCTCTAGGAGTGGCTTAACTTTTTCCCCAACAGCTATGACACCTTGTTTATTCTCTGTACCACTATTTATATCGACAAGCTCTTTGAGTAACGATATTTGTTCATTTTTTTTATCTTTTGTATAGGAGATAATATCTTGATTATCCTTTATATCAGCAAATACATATTGAGAAATACTTAGTAAAGACGCTAAAAGAAAATACTTATTCATAAGAGAGATTTAGATGATTAATAAAATTGAAGGTAATTAATGTATATATCATAAAACATAATAATTGTGATGAATTTATCATTTTAAATATTATTGCTTAGTTGGTCGTCCAACTGAGATTTTATTGATAACATTAGTATCCTTATGCTTTATCCACCATTTAGTAAGTTCTCTCATTGTGGGTTCAAGCCCTTTAGCTTTAGCTGTAATTGAATATTCTACACGGGGTGGGACCTCAGCATAAACCTTTCGAGATATAAGCCCATCAGCTTCTAACTCCCTTAATTTGGTAGTCAGCATATGTTGAGTAATTCCAGGAATTCCTTTTTTTAACTCTCCAAATCTATAAATCTTTTGATTAAGTAGCCACATAATTTCTAACTTCCACTTTCCTGAAAGTATATTAAAGGCTCTACGCATTTCTTCATGCATATTTACGTCATTAGTCTTATTTTCCATACTAATATCCAGTATTTAATCCTACTTGTATTTTTTTATATTAAACGACATTCTAGTGTCTAGTCGAGATAAAAAGAGTTATCAAATGATAAATATTTATTGGATCACTACATTTTTACTAAGTCTCTTATACTTAGTTTCAGCAATAACTTATATTGTTAAAAATGATTGGGTTAAAAAAACTATTATCAGTTTTGGATATCCTGCATACCTAGTGCCACTATTAACATTAGTTAAAATACTTGCTGTTATCGCAATTATCTCCCGAGTGAGCGTAATGCTAAGTGATTTAGCTTATGCAGGTATGCTATTTCACTTAATTTTGTCTGGTTTAGCCCATATAGGAGTACGTAAGCCTCGTGGAGCAATACCAGCAGTTATAGGAGTAGTTTTACTAGTTACATCATTTTCTCTGCAAAATACTGCAAGATCTCCAGCATCTCCATACGGTTTGTTTAGCTTAAATCATGTAGGAGATATCAAATGAAAATAACGTTATTTGGTGCAACAGGGAAAACAGGAGCCTATCTTATAAAAGAAGGCCTTAAACGTGGTTTTGAATTAACAGTATTTTGTCGGTCTAATACAGTATTTGATCACCCTAATATTAAAATTATTAGAGGAGATATAAATGATCGTATTGCACTAGCTAAAGCTATTCATGGTGCAGATGCCGTTTTATCAGCACTTGGCCCTACAAAGTTAAATCATTCAGGTAACAAACCTATTGGAACAGCTATGCATACGATAATATCTGTAATGAAGCAGGAATCTGTGCATCGACTAATTGCAATTTCAACTGGTACAGTAGCTGATCCAAATGATACTTTTGATGTAAAAGTTTGGTTTCCAGCAAAAATTATACAATTTGTTATGCCTAATGCATATAAGGACATTATAGAGTTAGCAAAAGTTATTCGTCATTCTGATATTCAATGGACTATGGCGAGAGTAGCTATTTTAAAGAGCACTACACCTTCACAGAAATTGAATATCGGATATTATGGACATACACATCACTCTATGACTATTTCACGTAGTGATGTTGCTATATTTATGTATGATCAACTTCTAAACGATACATATTTGAAGCAAGCGCCAGGAATTAGCCAGCAGTCACTTTAACTAATTCAATGAATTAAAGGTATAACAAAAAGTTAACTATGAATTTGAAAGTTTAGTATAAGTAATAAAATTTGGTATTTGGATGATATATGCAGTTAGTTTTTGTACCTAAGTTTATAGGTAGAGCATCTTTAAGTTATAATTTCTTAATTGATTATTGAACGTTAAACTATTCCTATTTTATGTATAGTTCAAATCCTATATATGGATTTGAATAGTGTATTATCGGTGTTAAATTCCTTATAAATACTTTGGGGTAATAATTGGGTAAAATATTCTTTGATTTTTAATAAATATATTTAATATCAATGCCTTATTACTTTAGTTAAACTGACGCCATCTCCACCAAATCGTTAAATTTATATGCCGAAATATGAGTAATATAAATTATAAAGCCTTGATCTATAACGGATTGAGGCTTTTTTTATGCCTGTATATAACTTTATATAAACGTATATAGTGTTGATTGGCTTGTATAGTGGTGTGTATAGTGTGAGTTCGATATGTTTTCGCTATACAAGAATCCATGAAAAGAAATGCTATTAAACGCTTTCCAATGAGTGACACGGTTTTAATTGCCCTTGAACCTGAGGATAAAGACTATCGAGTAAAAGATAGTGAAAATCTTTATTTTTCTGTAAGCCATAAAGGAAATAAAAGATGGGATTTTCGTTATAAAGACCCTATTACTCAAAAATGGGCTTGGCTAGGTTTAGGCTCATTTAATGAGGTAGGTGGGAAGCTGGCAAGAAAGAAAGCTGATGAATGGCGAACACTCATATCTCAAGGTATAAGCCCTAAAGATTACAAAGATGAAAAAGCCAAAGAAGCTGAAAATAATATTGTATGTACCTTTGAATATCTTGCTAGTAACTACTGTTTAGGTAAAAAGTGGACTGATGACACAAGAAAAAGAAATGAGGGTTCACTAAAAAATCATGTTTATCCATTAATGGGTAAGCGTGATTACCGAAAAATTACTAAAAAAGAGTGGCTGGAGTTATTTCAAGAGGTTCAAAAAAAGCCACACCCTAAAACAGGCAAGCCTATTATTGAAATGGGAAATCGTGTAAGGGGGTTATGTAAGGATATTTACGATTTAGCAGAAGTCACTGGGTTGATTGATCATAACCCAATATCGGGTATTCATAAGTTTTTAGAAAAGCATGAAAAGCAAAATATGGCACACGTGGCTATAGATGAATTACCAACATTGTTACAGGCTATACGGCGTTTTCCTAGTCGCCAAACTTCTATAGGTTTAGAGCTATCTATTCTATTTGGTTGTCGCCCCAGTGAAATGAGAAAGGCTGTATGGGAAGAATTTAATTTTGATAAGAAGTTATGGACGATTCCAGCACATCGTATGAAAAAAAGGATTGAACACGTTATTCCTTTACCTAAACAGGCAATAGCACTATTAGAAGAATTAAAACAGTTTAGTGGCAGCAGCCCTTATTTATTTCGTGGTCGATCTAGGGCAAATACACCTATTTCTAACAATACCTTTGGTAAAGCACTTAAAGAAATGGGCTATAAAGGCAAACAAACACCGCATGGATTTAGACATATTTTAAGCACGGCGTTACGTGAGCATGGCTTTCAACGTGAATGGGTAGAATCGGCTTTAGCTCATAAAGTGGGTGGTGTAGAGGGTGTATATAACAAGGCAGTTTATTTAAATCAAAGAACACAAATGATGCAAATATGGGCTAATTATTTGGACGCACTTGCTGAGGGTAAAGAACACGATATTCCAAGTAATATAGACATGATGGGCGATTTAATAAAGCGTTTAGATTTAAGTACCGAGCAGTCTACATTGTTGAAAGTTTACTTTGATTCAATGGCTGAGGATTCAGAAATAGATCAAAAAATTGCTTAAATATTTAATGTGTATAGTTGGCTTTATATGCAGAATGATAGCTAAATATAAGTTATTATTAACCCACTAGGTCTAGGTTCGCTACCGAAAACATATACCCAATATGTTGACCTAGTATTTTTTCGGGTGCTGTGGGAAGTATATGTATGGAT
The DNA here is from genome assembly GCF_015627175.1 of Acinetobacter pollinis. Classification (GTDB taxonomy): domain Bacteria; phylum Pseudomonadota; class Gammaproteobacteria; order Pseudomonadales; family Moraxellaceae; genus Acinetobacter; species Acinetobacter pollinis. The sequence continues at coordinate 138,326 of NZ_VTDQ01000004.1, forward strand.
AATGGGAAAAATAGTTTAAAAATAAACACACCAGATGAAGCACTTATTTATCTAAAAAGCCTTAATGATGGTATTTGGGATTGTGTAACTAATGCTGTTGATATAGCTATTGCATTTTATGCAAGTAAGTCTAAATTTAAGTTTTCTATAGATGATTTTGTTTTATTTTCTATAAGTTTACTTGAAGATGAACCAAAATATATTTTTGAGTTTAGAGATCGGTTTAAAAAATTCATATTAGAAAACGACGGTAATTTTAGAAAGTTAAATGAATTTCCTAAAGGATATAATGCTAAAAATAAAAAACTAACTAAAAATGAAGATGGTGAGCTAAGTTTATATTTGGCATTGAAGCATTGCGTTATATCTAAAAATGCCACAGATGATAATTATAATCTAAACAGAGCTAATTTTTTACTTGGGCATGGGACAGCGTTACTAGGTATTGAGTCTGTAATAATTAATTCATTGCATAATGAAGTAAAAGCTCACGATCTTGGAGGCAAAATGAAAGCTCAAAAGTCTAAGGATAAGCAAGAAAAAGCCTATGACTTATTCAAAGCTGGTGGATATACAAGCTATGCTTCCTGTGCACGAGATATTTATGAGCAGTTAGGTTTGAAAGACCCCATGACAGTTTCTAAATGGCTATCCAAAATGGATAGGGAAAATATAAAAAAATAATAAAAGCATGGTATAACCTAGCTAAACACATATTAATCTAGCTTATCTCATGATGATCTAGCTCATGTATTTTTCAATATAAAAAACAAAACCATACTAGCTCCATACATCAGCATATGGAGCTATATAAATGCAACCTTTAAGAATTACATATAATCAAGCATGTGAATTACTAAGCGTTACTCGCGATACATTGCGAAGCCTACCTAAAAAAGACCCTACCTTTCCTAAAGCCTATAAATTTGGCACTACACGCCAAGCACCAGTCTATTTTGATTATGCAGATTTATTGGCATGGCACAACGCACAAAAAGAAAAAGTAAATGGTGTGGAGGTTCAAGCATGAATGCTCAACAACAAATACTTGCCTACCTCAAAACAGGTAAAACAATCACAGTAATTGAAGCTGGACAAAAATTTAAATGTTATTCGCTCACTGGTGTGATTAGTCGCCTCCGTAAAAATGGTTATGACATTGTGACCCATTACGAAAGCAATATTAATAACAAAGGTACTCATGCACGTTATGAGCTAATTGAGGTGAAATCATGAAAAACTTTACTAAAAACATGATCCACCGATTGACAGCTAAATTTATTGTTAAAAGTGATCTAAAGGTACAACCTCCAATGGAGGATAACCTCAAAGCTAAACAGGGGCATATCCAAATTTGGATAAGCTTACTACGAAACTTTCGTAGTGAATTTTCACCATTGGTGGATAAAGCAAACAAGCTAAAAACCAAAAAGATGATTGCAAAAAACAAATTAAATAATTATCCTAGCCATGCCTTGAGCAAAATCTCAAGGTTAGCTTTGACAGGCTATAAATTCTCAACAGGCGTACAGTCCGCAAGGGCTTTTTTTGTACGAAATCCCCCTATGCGTCTGCATATCTATGCGGAGTTGTGGGGTTCGGACACTTTCGAGTGTGCAGGTCACCTGTTGAGCCTGTCTGTCAACCGAGCCTTACAGCTTCGCGCCAATAATTATTTGACAGTGATTAGCGAAGCTCCTATATCAACAGGAGTGCATACGCATGTCTAAACAAAATATTCCCCAATACGATGCAGGCGATTTAATAGACCTAGTATCTCTAACGCTTGAACAAATTGAATGGTTACGAGTTGGACTTGAAGATATTTCTAAAGAAGTACAAAAACTGAAAGCTGAATTGATTAAGCGTGATGCTGGTAGTAAATACTTTTTTTATACGTTAGAGAAAAAGTTAGAAATTAATCAATATTTATTAAGACATTTTGAAAACAACTATGAGTATGAAATGGAGCAATACACCATAGAACATAATAAAAATGAGGGTGTAGCATGAACATTCAGACTTCAATAGCAAACATTCAGACAAAAGAAAGCCCACTTAAAGAAGTGAGCCATCATAGTATGCCAGTGCCAACTAGCCATAGCGATATTATAGCTCAATCCACTGTACTAAAGCCACAAAATAACCAATATTTAACACATGATTTAATTGCACGTTTCGGTAGCCCTGAACAGCCTATTTATGTTGATGTTGGCGAAGTTACTATAGATGGTAAAACGTATATAGACCCTTTACTACTTCCTATTGTTGATGGGCATTTACAGCATATACAAACCTCAATTTTGAGTTTTGATAAATCAGTATGTATTTATCCTGACGGTGGTGTGGCAAAAGGCTTTGCCTACTTTGGTGAGCTAGTAAAAGACCAACCGATTATTATTACTCATCACCTGGAGGCATTTTTTAAAGTAGCTTCTACTGGGTACGCTGTTGTATTGGTGTTATTACCTGATGTATGTAAACCGCTTGAGCATAAGCCATTAAACAGATATGACTTTAAACAGGTTGAATATGTCGTTAATCAACTTAGTAAGGCAGGTTATACGGCGTTATACATGCCCGTACGCCCTGAACATATCAAACTTGATGGATATATACAGCTAGAGCAAAACACAGCTATAAAATTGTTGAATCAGCATATCCAAGTGGGTGAAAGTGAGTTTTTAACAGACCTAAGTTGTGATAACGACCATGCAGAGGCTAAAGCGTTTCTTGATGAAGCGATTAGAACCCTACCCAAAACAGATCCATTGAGTAACCAGTGGGGTGAGTTAATTCCTTTGAGTACATCAAATACAATGGATAATAACCCTTATCCTATTAATTCAGTACCTAATTTAGCTAAACAAGCGATTATGGCGATAGCCGAGCATGTGCAAGCCCCTATTGCTATGACTGCTCAATGCGTTATTGGAGCAATGTCGCATATTGCACAAGCAAGAGTAAATGCACCTCACCCATTTAAGACACAGGGTGAACCATGCGGATTGTTCTTACTGACGGAGGGGCAAAGCGGAAGCCGTAAGAGTACAAGCCGAGATATGGCAGATAGAGCCATTATTCAGCATGAAAGACAGCAATATGAGGAATACCGCAAAGAGGTAGAGCAACATAAAACCTTACTGGCAGGGCTTGAACGAAAAGAAAAGGAAATATTCTTAAAAGAAAGCCCACCACCAAGCGACCCGATTAGTCGATATAGCGATATTACACTCGAAGCCATAGCAGGATTATATGTTGATGGTGTGATTAGTGATGCGTCCATATCCAGTGATGAAGCAGGGCAATTCTTTGGCGGTAATACTATGAAGTCAGATACCCGAAATCATGCACTAGGAGGCTATGCGAAGCTATTTGATGATGGTTCGGTGGAACGTACACGGTCTAAGTCGAACCTCAATGGTAGTGGTCGGGCTTATGATGTACGGCTTACATTCAATCTGCAGGGACAGCATGAGGTTTTATCCGATGCACTGAAAGACCCAGTGCTAAGAGGACAAGGCTTCTTACCACGTTTTATATTAACCATACCTGAGAACCTAGCAGGCACACGGCTACAAACAGCAGATAAACAAGCTGTTAATGCCAACTTAGATCATCGGTTAATTGCCTACTGGAATCGTTGCCAGTATCTACTCGATGATACACCGATGCCACAAGGCACAGAACAGGGCGATGATGGGCGTTATGTGTTGCAGATGGATAATGATGCCAAACAGATTGATTTAGCTTTCTACAACGAAATAGAGCGATTACAGGCGAAAGGTGAACGCTATGAGTATTTACAAGCGTTCGGTAGTCGTGCCAGTCAGCTTGCTAGACGCTTGGCTACAGTATTCGCTTACTTTGAGGGTTTAAAAAAGATAGATGCTAAGACCTTGCAAGGGGCTTGTGATGTAGTACGTCATTCATTGGGTGAATGGGCGAGATATGCTGAGATTGAGTCGAAAGAGGAGAGTAATACCATTAAATTAATTAACTGGTTTACTAAGTATTGCCTGAATAAGAAAGCAGATAAATTGACATATTCTAGCTTTATGAATAATTGTCCTAGACCGATGAAAGGAAATAAGCAATTAATTGAGTTGGCATTGAATGAGTTGATTGACTCCCAATACTTGCGAATTGATGAAAGTGGCAGAACTCGTTATGTTGTTATTAACCCTCTTTTGTTAGAAAAAGTGTCTTAGTGTCTTAATTCGCTTGAAACCATTACACAGCAAGGGATTACATTAAGGCATTGGTATTTTTATCAGTGTCTTAATGCCTTAATAAGTGTCTTAAATACTAATTTTTTCATATTTGTTAAGACATTAAGACAAGCATATTTTTTGTGGTGGCTTAATCAAAACCATTGGTACATAAGGCTTATAGCCAAATTAAGACATTAAGACAGAATTTCTACATAAAAGATATAAACGAACGGAAAATTTCGTCCGTCTATCTAGTGAAATGATTTATGGTACTTAACCTTAGACTTAACTTTTTAATCTATGAAAGTTAACTTTTTAACTTCAAATAGTGCATTAAAAGTTAACTTTTAACCTAAAAAGTGCATATAAAGTGCATATAAAGTGCAAATAGTGCATGTGAAAGTGCAAGTTTAATAATAATAAATTATTGATATATAGTATTTTATTTTATTGGAGTTAACTTTTAGACTTAACTTTTCCAAAACACAATTTTTTTTGTAAATGGGGAGGCAGGCGGTGTCCAAGCGGTTTGACCTTTGAAAAATACATTCCCCCCCCACCCAGTAGGGTAAATTAATGGCTTTTTAACTTTGCCCATATTTGAGATGCTTTTTTTACTTTAGGATCAGTCTTATTTTTAGCTAAGAACATATCGAAATCATGCCTATAAATATGAAATAACATCGCTATTTTAATTAAATTGAGCTTGGCTGGGCTATCTATGTACTTCACTAATAAATAAGCAACGCCATCTAACGGCGTTTGCTGAACAGATGATATAAAATCAATTTGCGTATTATTCATATCAACGCCAGCATGTCTGCGAACCTCTACGCTGTATGGTCTTTGCTTGTAACGATTTTTAGGGCTTAAATTGGCGATTTGGAGCTTTAAATTCATGAGTAGTTACCTCTTAATGACTTAATAAATAACTTCATCACCTCATATTTTTCCCGACCATCATTTAAACGCTTTTTAAGCAAGTAATCGTTGCTTTCAGTGCTACTGGCATAAGCAAGTCGGGCAAGTGTTACTTTTTCATGTTCCGTTAGGGTTTTGAAAGGGTCTAGCTCTACAGGTTTGCTGGGTACACTACCTAATTTTACAACTGTGTGCTGTGGTTTGATTTGTTTAGTAGGTCGATGTGTTAAAGCATGTGACTTAATTGAAGTGATAGAACAGTCTGCATTTGCTGGTACAGTCACCGCCGAAACCTCATAGATTTCTATGCCAGTATATGCAATGCCACCGCTATCATTCATATCATAAGCCAACACTCTAAAGCCAATTGATAAGCCACGCACTAAACCGCTTTTAATCTCACCCCAAGCAGAGTCGATACGATCTTTTAATGCACCAGCTTCATCTACTTTGGCAATCTGTGCTGTTAGCTCTAAACCATTTCCTTTTTTAATAAGACTGGTAATTGTGCCAATCGGTTCGTTATGGTCGTGCTGTCTAAGTAGTGGCATAGGTAGCTGAAACTTTGCACCATTAATATCTATGGTGTCATTGACTCTATCGGGTGACACGGTGGTAGCAATCCCTTTAATAATACGTTGCTCACTATTAACGGCTTTTACTTCTAAGGTTGAGAAAAACTTTTCCATAGCTTATGCCTCAACAACTAAAATGGCGTTATAGCCATTCATAAACTTATAGCCATTTTCACCAATAACTTTGATGGCTGTTTTATTTTGTTGAAACAAATATACAGGTTCACCTACTAGTGTTTGCACAGTGGCTTCTTCAGTATTTTTCAAGGCAATGATAGGGTCTGATGCTAAAACCAATTTAGATGAATCAAAAATATATTTTTCACCTTGAATGACTGATTTATCTGTTAATACAGAAACACCGTAGTAACTACCACCAGTAACGCCCAATGTATTGAGTTGATATTTTTTAGCTAAGATCAAAGCATCACTAGGGTGCATAATCATCACGGCGTTTTTTTGGTCTTTGATTAAAACTAAGGCATCATCAATATTTGAGCTTTGAACTGCCCCTGATTTTATGACTGAGATAAAGTCCGTATTTTCACCAGCAACATAACTGTTAATCAATGCTTGATTAATGACAGGCTCAACTTTACTGAACATATCATTTTTAAAGTAGAAATTAGGGAATATTGCAAAACCCCCTATTTTTTTTGATTCTAAAGTAAAACCGATCTGTGACGTTTCATTAAGTAAATTAGTAGGTTGAGATTGTTTAATTACTTTACAGTCTTCAAGATCAAAGCTAGATACTTTGGTATACAGTGGCATCTCAATGTGTTTATTTAATTGTTTGATCTGTCCTAATAAGCTTGATGCTTCAATCAGATTAATAAATTGTTGGCTGGCGGCGATTTCGTTGTAATCTGTACTAGATGGTAAAGAGAAGTTTTTTTGTGCATGGAGCTTAGCAACTGCTGAATTTTCGCCAAAAGTTTTAATAGCAACCTGTACCGTGTCTAAAGGTGACTTACTAACAGCTTGGCAAAATAATGATTTTACGAGAGTTGTTTCTTTAATACGCATTTCAATGTACTCAATGAATTACTGATAAGCACAATATAGGCGATTAATTAATAGTTATTCTTATATTAAATAACGACTTATAACGGTTTTTGTTTATCTCTTTTTGCCATGTATTCCGCAAGATCATTCAGTGTGTATCTGTAACCATTGCCAACTATCATATAGTTTGGTGTAAGTCTGCCTTGATTCCTAGCAACCTTAAAAAACGCTGGTGACTTGCCTAATAGTTTAATTGCTTGCTGTTCGGATATTGTGCCGTTATCACTAGGCTTAATCATTAGCTCAATCGCTTTTAAATAGAGTTTGTCTAAATAAATTTGTTGGTCTACTGATGACTCAGACATCATCTTTTTACTGCGATTAATAATGTCTTTAGTTGTTACCCAGTTTATGCCATTTTCTTGTAAAACTTGTTCTAAAATATCTGTGCTAATTAACATAAATCTAAACCTATAATTAGTTATAAGTGGTTATTTATTATAACATATTTAAAATAATTGATGTTATTTTATACTTGTAAAAACTCCACCTAAACAGGCTCTAGGGCAACGACTTTAAATGTAAATTTAATGCCTAGTATCTGTTATAGCCACTGTCAAAAGTGGCTTTTTTAAGCATCTAAATTATTGAAATGGATTAACTGGTTTGAAATAGGATTTTTTTGTATTTTTCACTCTTTGAAAAACAGGTTTTTTTTGTGAAATTGACTTTAAATTTACCTTTAGTTTTTTACTGCACTTTTAGGGTAGTGGATTTGTCACTTGGTTAGATGCTAAATCATGGAAAGTATATTCAATCGTCACGGTTTACTTTATGGTTGCCAGTGGTGGTTATGCTAAAATTAGGCTTGAAATCTATTCCTAGATATGGATTTGAAATCCAATATTAACAATATAAGAAACCTTGTATAGTTATGTGTATAGTAGTATTTTTTAAATATAATAAATTAAATTAAAACAATTATTTATTACTCTAGTTTGGTAGACGCCATCACTTAAACTTATATGCTCTAATATGAAAAATGTAAGTTATAAAGCCTTGATTCTTAACGGATTGAGGCTTTTTTTATGCCTAAGCATAGTGTTATACGCACAAATATAGCTTTATATAGTATTACCTAGCTTGTATCCATGCGTGTATCCTTTCATATTTATTGAAACCGCTGTGATACAAGAAAATGGAAAGTTCAGATATAAAAAGACGTCTATTATCTGACACCATCCTAGAAAGCCTTGAGCCTGAGAATAAAAGTTATCGGAAACTAGACGGCAAAACGGTTAAAAGAACGGTAACAAGTCGTGGCAAAGCAAATATAAGAAACCATGTGGTAAGTGGTCATAGCTAGCTATTGGTGGCTATCCTGAAATAGGCGGGCAGCTTGCAAGAAAGAAAGCACAAGACTTCATTACAGATATTGGTAGGGGTGAAAATGAAACCCTTACCAAGGATTTTTTATCCTAATATAATGAAAGTTAACAATACTAATTTATGTTATTGTAATGAATTATAATATTTCTAGGTTTCTATTCTTCTGGTATTGAATACTATGTCTTTAATACAATATTTAACGTGGTCTATAATAATATTTTTTCCAATAGTTGCATCATCAAATTGATCATATAGTTTAGGATCAAGTATCTCGCTAGTATTTTTATTTATCCATAAAAAATAAGAAAACTCTTGATGATGGTAAGGATATTTTTCTTCAACTTTTTTAATATGTAAATCGATTTTATGATTTGAACTTAGTATTATAAACCGCACTTGAAATATTCCAAAAAATTACTCAAACAGCTCATCAAAAATCTTAATATGATTTTTAGATTTATCTTTACATTTTTTGTAATAATTGTGATTAATTTTACATATATAAATGTTGTTATAGAATAAATTATCTATTAAAGAATATTGCGTAACTCTCTTGATGTTTCTTCAAGTAAAGGCAGAATCTCTTTGACTAAGTATGCTTCAGTGGTTCTTGTGGTGGGTGAAACAATGTTTAAAGCAGCAATTACTTTGGAGTATTGGTCACAAATTGGAACGGCAACAGCATGTATACCCAGTTCATGTTCTTCACTCGAATAACACCAACCTTTTTCTTTAATTTCAAATAATAACGCTAAAAAATCATTATGGTTTGTATAAGTGTATTTAGTTAATCGTTTGAGAGGATATTGTTTTAGCCATTCATGTTGTTCTTCCTCTGTTAAGTTTGCTAATAAAATTTTACCTGCAGATGTAGCATGGGCAGGTAACCGATTCCCTAAGTGTAATCCGTAAGGATTAACACGATCGGTTTGTTGATGAGATGAACTTCGAGCGATAGTAATTGCTTCATAATTATCTAATACCATTACAGAATAGATAAGAGAAGTCTGTCTAGTTAATAAATTAAGTAAGGGCTGTGATATTTTAGGAAGTTGAGCTGCTCCAAGATATGATCCTGATAACTTTAGAACTTTGGGAGATAGATAAAAGTAGTGCCCATCAAACTCTAGATAGCCTAAATACTCTAATGTCAGCAGATGACGACGTGCTGCTGCTCGTGTCATGCCAGTTTTTTCGGCTGCCATTGTAATATTTAAACGATGGCGATCAGTTCCAAAACTATCTAAAATTGATAAACCTTTACTTAGACCAGCAATAAAATCTTCATGACGAATGGTTTTTTTATTTGTTGGATTAAGACGTATTTGATCTCCTTTAGTTAATTTTTTATTCATAACTTTTTTCAATCCATGAAAGTGAAGGGGGTATATAGAATAATCCTAAATAAACAGAATTAAGCATGTTTTGTTCGATGATCGAACATAATGTTTTGAGATCGAACAAAATAGAAATATCTCCTCTAGAAGTTTACTCCAAAATTATAAAAAATATTCAAAGATAAGGACGCAAATACTCTTCATAGAGCATAGTGCAAGATTCATATAATTTTACTTATTGAAATATAAGTATTTTCTTTTATTTTAAATTTGCTAGATGCATATTTGCACATTGGAGTTATCTAAATGATAGATAAAAGTGCAGTGAACTTAAAGGAAGCACTTGCCCAAATCAAAGATGGTTCAACCATTCTGATAGGTGGCTTTGGAACTGCGGGTCAACCTGCAGAACTCATTGATGGATTGATTGAACTGGGTCGAAAGGATCTGACAATCGTAAGTAATAATGCAGGAAATGGGGAATATGGTTTAGCAAAACTACTCAAAGCAGGAGCAGTTAAGAAAATTATATGCTCGTTTCCTCGTCAGTCTGATTCATATGTTTTTGATGAACTCTATAGAGCAGGGAAAATTGAACTTGAGATTGTTCCTCAAGGTAATTTGGCATGTCGTATCCAAGCAGCGGGTATGGGATTAGGGCCAATTTATACCCCTACTGGGTTTGGCACATTATTGGCAGAGGGTAAACCTACACTGAGTTATGAAAATAAAGACTATATTTTAGAGACTCCAATTAAAGCAGATTTTGCCTTAATCAAAGCATATAAAGGGGATCGTTGGGGTAACTTAGTTTACAGAAAATCAGCACGTAATTTTGGACCGATCATGGCAATGGCTGCAAATGTAACAATTGCGCAGGTTAGTGAAGTTGTCGATTTAGGCCAGATTGATCCAGAAGTAATTGTAACACCAGGGATTTTTGTTCAATACGTGGTGAAAGTATAAAAGCAGGGAGCTTTAATATGAGTTATGAAAAACTTAGCCGTGATGCTATTGCACAGCGTGTTGCACAGGATATTCCTGAAGGTTCATACGTCAATTTAGGTATTGGATTACCAACGAAAATATCTAGTTATTTGCCTAGCGATAAAGATATTTTCTTACATTCAGAAAATGGTTTATTGGCCTTTGGCCCTCCGCCTGCGAGTGGAGATGAAGATCCTGAGCTTATTAATGCAGGTAAAGAGTTTGTAACCATGCTTAAAGGCGGAAGTTTTTTTCATCATGGAGACTCTTTTGCAATGATGCGTGGTGCTCATTTAGATATTTGTGTTTTAGGTGCATTTCAGGTGGCTGTAAATGGAGATCTTGCGAACTGGCATACTGGTGCACCCGATGCAATTCCTTCGGTGGGTGGGGCAATGGATTTGGCTGTTGGAGCAAAAAAAGTATTTGTAACGACAGATCATCTTACTAAGAAGGGTGAGTCTAAAATTGTTACCTCTTTGACTTATCCAGCAACAGGAAAAAATTGTGTAGATCGTATTTATACCGACCTCTGTGTTATGGATGTGACGTCAGAAGGATTAAAAGTAATTGAAAAGGTAGATGGTTTAAGTTTCGAAGAGCTACAGCGTCTAACAGATGCGCCATTAATTGATGCAACTGAATCGGAAGGATCGACTACATGAAAAATGCATATATTGTCGATGCTGTACGTACGCCATTTGGACGTTATGGTGGGGGGCTTGCGTCTATACGTGCAGATGATTTAGGTGCAATCCCTATTTCTGCATTAATGGAGCGACATAAGAATGTAGATTGGTCACAAGTAGATGATGTGATCTACGGATGTGCCAATCAGGCAGGTGAAGATAATCGAAATGTAGGACGTATGTCTGCATTATTGGCAGGTTTACCTCCTTGTGTTCCAGCAACTACAGTAAATCGCCTATGTGGGTCATCGCTAGATGCAATTGCAATTGCTTCACGCATGATAAAAACAAATGAAGCACATCTCGTAATTGCTGGTGGCGTAGAAAGTATGACTCGTGCACCTTATGTGATGGGTAAGTCGGAGACACCATTTGCACGTTCGCAAATAATTGAAGATACCACGATGGGATGGCGATTCATTAACTCAAAGTTTAAGGCAATGTATGGAACAGAAACTATGCCCGAGACTGCTGAGAATGTTGCAGTTCAATTTAATATTAATCGTGAAGATCAAGACCGTTTCGCTTATCAAAGTCAAAAACGTACAGCAGACGCACAAGCTCGCAACTATTTTGTCAAAGAAATTGTGCCAGTAAACATTCAACCGCGTAAGGGGAATACGATTGTAATTGATTCTGATGAGCACCCCCGTCCAACAACGACCTTAGAAGGGTTATCGAAACTTAAAGCTATTGTCAAAGCAGAGGGTACGGTAACTGCTGGGAATGCATCTGGAATTAATGATGGCGCTGCGGCTTTGCTTATCGCATCTGAAGAGGCTGTTGAAAAATACCATCTTAAACCGCGTGCCAGAATTATTGCATCGACTACAGTGGGTATTGAGCCGAGTATCATGGGATTTGCACCAGCACTTGCGATAAAAAAATTACTCAAGCAAGTGGATATGACCCTTGATCAAATAGATGTGATTGAACTAAATGAGGCATTTGCAGCACAAGCTTTAGCATGCACTCGAGATTTAGGTTTGAAAGACGACGATTTACGTGTGAATCCCAATGGTGGTGCAATCGCTTTAGGCCATCCATTGGGTGCTTCAGGCGCACGCTTGGTACTGACAGCATTAAATCAGCTTGAACAAAGCAATGGGCGCTATGCACTGTGTTCGATGTGTATTGGTGTAGGGCAGGGAATTGCCTTAATGATTGAAAGGACAGTTGAATAAACAAAAGGAAGTGATTATGCGCCAGCTCTATGCCAGCCTATTTTATCAGAACAAGGTCGTTGATATTTTTAGCGATCGTGCTTTGATATCTTATCTCATCGATGTCGAAGTTGCCTTAGCAGAGGCACAGGCTGAACTTAATATTATTCCAATAAGTGCGAGTAATACCATTCAACACGTGGGTTTAACTGCTTTAGATAAAATAAGTTTTGATGATTTAACTGTTGCTATAGGGCTTGCAGGTAATGTCGTTATTCCTTTTGTTAAGCAATTTACAGCGCTTGTAAAAGAAGTAGATGAAGAGGCATCTCGCTATGTGCATTGGGGTGCAACAAGTCAGGATATTCTAGATACGGCTTGCATTTTACAATGTCGAGATGCACTCGAAATAATTAAATCAATTCTCTTAAAATGCTATCAAACCTCTCTTTTCCAAGCGGATCAATATCGTAGTCAAGTGATGATGGGAAGAACATGGTTACAGCAGGCACTTCCCATTACTTTAGGACATAAGTTTGCACGTTGGGCTTCTGCATTTAAACGTAATTTAGATCGCATCGAAGAGATTGAAAAAAGGGTTTTTGTCGCGCAGTTAGGCGGTGCAGTAGGTTCATTAGCATATTTAGGGAAAGATGGGACAGTCGTTGTTCAAACTTTTGCGCAAAAACTACAGTTGTCTCCTCCTGTCTGTACATGGCACGGTGAGCGAGATCGAATTGTTGAAATTGGCAGCATTCTGGCATTGATTACAGGCAATCTTGGCAAAATGGCCCGAGATTGGTCGTTACTCATGCAAACTGAAATTTCTGAAGTTTTAGAGCCCTCAGCTCAAGGTCGGGGTGGCTCTTCAACTATGCCACATAAGCGTAACCCTGTGGCTGCTGCATCAGTACTTGCTGCTGCAAACCTTGTTCCAGCATTAATGTCGAGCCTCTATCAAAGTATGATACATGAGCATGAGCGTGGCTTAGGTGGATGGCATGCAGAATGGTTGTCTTTACCTGAAATATTTAAGCTAACTGCAGGTGCATTAGAACAAACCTTTGCTGTTCTCAAAGATATGGAAATAGATGTCGAACACATGCATTTAAATCTTGAGCGTACAAATGGTTTAGTGATGGCTGAAGCGGTGATGATGGCTTTAGCACCTTCACTTGGCCGCTTAAACGCGCATCATATTGTTGAAAAAGCATGCCAGCAAGCAGTTGCAGAGGGTATTCATTTGAAAACTATTATTTCTCAGATGGACGCAGTCAAAGCGCACTTTAGTGATCATCAGATTAATGAAATATTCGATCCGACATCTTATTTAGGGAATATTCAAGACCAAATTGATGCCGTCTTGCAAGAAGCAAAGGAAGAATAAAATGAATTATAAAAATGAGCATATTCAAGTGGTAAGTCGGGCAGGAAAAATACTTGCAGTACAAATGGTTGGAAAAAGTACAGCGCCTACAATTATGTTTTCAAATTCATTGGGTACAGATCATGCAATGTGGCAATCACAAGTTGCGCAATTGAAACAAACCTATCAGATCATTACTTACGATACACGTGGACATGGGAAAAGTGAGGTTGCTAAAAGCACTCGGTTAAAAGACTTAGCTGAAGATGTCATTGATATTCTTAATGCACTTGAGATTAAGAATGTACACTTTTGTGGTATTTCGATGGGAGGATTAACTGCACTGTGGTTAGGTGTCTATCAGGCTGAACGTTTCCATAGCATTACCGTCGCTAACTCGGCAGCTAAAATCTGGAATGAAGAGGGATGGAATACACGTGCAGATGATGTTGAACGTCATGGTTTAGGTAGTTTAGTTGCATCGACACATCAACGTTGGTTTAGTGATAGTTTTGACTATAAACATGATGATGTCGCACAGATCGCAATTCAAAGTTTAAAAGATACAAATCCTCAAGGGTATGCCGATGCATGCCGTGTCTTAGCAAGAGCAAATCTTCAAGATAATATTTCTGTTATTTCTATTCCAACACTGATTATTGCTGGCAAAACGGATCCTGTAACAACGATTAACGATGCAACATTCATGCACGAACATATTGTAGGAAGTCAGTTGTATTTGATAGATGCATCTCACCTTTCTAATGTTGAGCAACCTGAATGTTTTACTCGCGCCTTAGATAGTTTTATTAAATCTATTCAGTAACTTCTCAAATGAAAAGGACTTTAAGCCAAGGAGGCAAGGATGTCCAAGGATTATAATGCGCAAGGTCATAGTTTAGATGCTCAAGCACTTATTAATAATGCTCCATTTAGTAGATATCAGTGGCTCATCGCAATAATTTGTTTCTCTATTGTATTTGTTGACGGTATTGATACTGCGGCAATGGGATTTATCGCACCTGCATTGGCACAAGATTGGGGAATAGACCGTTCTGAGCTTGGCCCTGTAATGAGTGCTGCATTGGGTGGAATGATTGTAGGTGCATTGGTTTCAGGCCCAATGGCTGATCGTTTTGGGCGTAAAATTATCTTAGCTTTGTCGATGCTCATGTTTGGTGGTTTTACCTTGGCATGTGCATATGCTTCGAATTTAGAGAGCTTGGTTATTTTTCGTTTTTTAACTGGTATTGGTTTAGGTGCAGCAATGCCGAATACCACTACACTTTTTTCTGAATATTGCCCAACACGTATGCGTTCATTTTTAGTTACCTGTATGTTTTGTGGTTATAACTTAGGAATGGCAATCGGTGGCTTTTTAAGTAGTTGGCTTATTCCAACTTTTGGATGGCATAGTTTATTTCTACTTGGAGGTTGGGCCCCACTATTTTTAATGTTGTTGGTAGTCTTTGTATTGCCTGAATCTTATCGTTTTTTAATTGTTAAGAATTATCCTGTAGAAAAAATTAAACATATTTTACAACGTATTGTGCCTGATCAAGTGCGTGACGTTAGAAATTTTCATATTCCCCAAGAAAATATTGAATTAGCAAATAAACATAATGTTTTTGGTATGTTGTTTTCATCTAAATACATCAAAGGCACATTATTGCTTTGGCTGACTTATTTTATGGGGTTAGTCATGATTTATTTGCTCACGAGTTGGTTACCAACGCTTATGCATGAAACAGGAGCATCGCTTGAGCGTGCAGCATTTTTAGGTGGGTTATTCCAATTTGGTGGCGTAATAAGTGCTTTATTCATTGGTTGGGCAATGGATCGCTTTAATCCAAATCGTATTATTGCAGGCTTTTATTTGGCAGCAGGTCTTTTCGCAATTGTGGTTGGCCAAAGCTTAGGGAGTCCCACTTTACTGGCTCTATTTATCTTGTGTGCGGGTATTGCAGTCAATGGCGCACAATCGGCAATGCCTGTTTTAAGTGCGCGATTTTATCCAACGCAATGTCGTGCGACAGGGGTGGCATGGATGTCAGGTATAGGGCGTTTTGGTGCAGTCTTTGGTGCTTGGATTGGTGCAGTACTTTTAGGAAACCATTGGTCATTTACCATGATTTTAAGCATGTTGATTATCCCAGCATCTACAGCAGCAATAGCAATCTTTATTAAATCATTTGTTGCACATACCGATGCAAGTTAGTGAGAGGTACATCTGATGAATGACAATGAGCGTTACAAGCAAGGTATAGCGGTTCGCAGTGAAGTTCTAGGTGAGGAACATGTGAATCGTTCTATTCATAAACTAAATGATTTTAATGATGACTTTCAGAATTTTATTACTCGTTTTGCATGGGGAGAGGTATGGTCACGTCCAGGTCTGACAAGGCATACACGTAGTTTAGTCACGATTGCTATTTTACTTGGACTTGGTCGGGAAGCTGAGTTAAGAATGCACTTAAGAGCCTGTTTTAACAACGGGGTAACTAAAGAAGAGTTAAAGGAATTAATTCTGCATTGTTCACTATACGCAGGTTTACCTGCTGCCAATGCTGCTATGCATATGACGGAAGAAGTATTTGAAGCATTGGATATCCAACCTGAAAAAGTGAATCAAGATTTATAAGGAAAGAAATCATATGTCAAAGCTGATATTAGGTACTTATGCACAGCGTAATAGTGATGACCATCCGCCTGCTTACGCACCAGGTTATAAGACCAGTGTACTGCGTTCGCCTAAGAATGCACTTATTTCAATTGCTGAAACTTTAACAGAGGTCACAGCACCTCATTTTTCACCCAATTTATTTGGTGAAAAAGACAATGATCTTATTTTGAATTATGCAAAAGACGGTTTACCAATTGGTGAGCGTGTCATTATTCATGGCTATGTACGTGATCAATTTGGACAGCCTGTTAAAAATGCATTGCTTGAAGTTTGGCAAGCAAATGCTTCTGGACGCTACCGACATCCGAATGATCAATATATCGGTGCGATGGATCCAAATTTTGGTGGCTGTGGTCGTATGTTAACAGACGCTCATGGTTATTTTATATTTCGTACGATTAAACCGGGTCCATATCCTTGGCGTAACCGTATAAATGAGTGGCGTCCTGCACATATTCACTTCTCATTAATTGCAGATGGTTGGGCACAACGCCTAATTTCACAATTCTATTTTGAGGGTGATCCTTTAATTGATACTTGCCCGATTATAAAAACGATTCCATCTGAACAGCAACGTAAGGCACTTATTGCACTTGAAGATAAAAGTAATTTTATTGAAGCAGACAGTCGTTGTTATCGATTTGATATTACCTTACGTGGTCGTCGGGCCACTTATTTTGAAAATCACCTGACTTAAAAAGATGGAGTTTACAGAATGAATAATTGGAATATTCAAGAAATGAAAGAAACACCCTCTCAAACAGGTGGCCCTTATGTACATATTGGTCTATTGCCGAAACAGGCCAATATTGATGTATTTGCATATAACTATGACAACAATCTTGTACAGGACAAAACAGAAGGTCAGCCTATTCGTATAGAGGGTCAAGTATTTGATGGCTTAGGTTTACCTATGCGCGATGTATTACTAGAAATTTGGCAAGCCGATGCAAGTGGAGCTTACCCAAGTACAGCAGATATACAGGGCAAGCAAGCAGATCCTTACTTTGCTGGTTGGGGAAGAACTGGCGCAGATTTTAAAACTGGTTTTTGGCATTTTAATACGATTAAACCCGGTCAGGTGAAAGGACGAAAAGGTGTGCTACAAGCACCACATATTGCACTTATTATTTTCGCCAGAGGAATCAATGTTGGTTTGAATACCCGTATTTATTTTGATGATGAAATTCAAGCCAATCAAGAAGATCCTGTTTTAAATAGTATTGAATGGGCGACTCGCCGACAAACTTTAATTGCCAAGCGAGAAAACCATGAAAACGAGATTGTTTATCGATTCGATATTTATATTCAGGGAGAACATGAAACTGTATTTTTTGATATTTAGCTGATGGCATGAGAGCAAGCTTTATACATGAAGTATATCGCTTATTCATTTTACAAGGATATGTAAATGATGAATTTTCAAAGTGTTTTGAAAAAAATATATTGTGGTGTGTTGATGTCATTATCCATTATTTCAATTGGATATACTTCAGAAAATATATCTCCAATAGCAAAGAACAAATATGTCGTTAAACATTTGAACTTGAGTGAGCTACCCGTTAAAACAATTGTACCTATTGCAGCCACAACTAGAGTACAGGCACTTGCTCAGGCAAAGCAAATTGCAATGAATAAAGATGCTGATATTGCTGAGTTTAGAGTAGATTTACTCGATTTTGCCAGTGATACCAAGCAAGTCATTGCTTTAGGAAAAGAAATAAATGACATTCTAAAAGCTAAACCTTTATTGGTGACCATTCGCACTGCCAATGAAGGTGGGAAGCTTAACGTAAGTGATGAAATATACGAGAACATTTATAAAGCCTATCTCGAAGCTCCATTTTTTCAACTAATTGATATTGAAATGTTTCGTCATGAAAATATCGTATCTGAATTGACCACTTTGGCACACCAAAAAAATATTTTGGTTGTAATGTCGAATCACGAATTTAATCAAACACCTAGTGAAAAAGAGATTGTTCGCCGTTTATTAAAACAAGATCACATGGGTGCGGATATTTTAAAAATAGCTGTTATGCCAAAGTCTAAACAAGATGTTTTTACTTTGATGAATGCAACGCTTGAAGTAAGCGAACGTACTCCAAAAACGTTATTAACGATATCCATGGGACATTTAGGTCAAATCTCTCGAGTTGCTACAGCAAACATGGGTGGAAATCTAAGTTTTGGAATGATTGATAAAGCCTCAGCACCTGGTCAAATTGATGTGACAGAGCTGAAGCAATTTCTTAAAACTGTCCAGCCTATCCAATAAATGATTGACAAAGGAATATGTCATGAAATCTAAATCTCTCTCTCTTTTTATTTTAAGTCTAGCTACGTCATGTTTGACGATGGCAGAAACATATCATGTCAATCGCTATGAAGATGATGGCGAAAAGGGCTCATTAAGATGGGCTATTGAACAGTCTAATGCCAATACAACGCAAGAAAATCAAATTCTGATTGAAGCCGTGGGGCAATCACCTTATGTGATAAAAATAAATAAGCCATTACCACCGATTCGTTCCTCTTTAAAAATTATTGGGACACAATGGGAAAAGACAGGCGAGTTTATTACGCTTGATGGTTCGAACTATATTCCTGATGAAGGTGCAAAAGCCTGTCCTGGTGCAGTGTCAGGGCAGTATGGAACTAATGTGCGAACAATGACCCTACCAGGTCTGGTTTTACAGGATGTAAATGGTATTACAATTAAAGGTCTTGATATCCATCGGTTCTGTATTGGTATATTAGTTAATCGTTCGAGCAATAATCTTATTCAGCATAACCGAATTAGTAATAATTATGGTGGCTCAGGCATCATGATTACTGGAGATGATGGGAAGGGGAATCCAACATCGACCACAACGAATAATAACAAGGTTATTGATAATATATTTCAAGACAATGGTGATGGGTTAGAACTCACACGTGGGGCTGCTTTTAACCTTGTTGCAAATAATTTATTTACAAACAGCAATGCAAATCCAGAACCATCGCAAGGAATTGAAATTTTATGGGGGAATGACAATACGATTATTGGCAATAAATTTGAAAACTATTCAGATGGTTTACAGATTAATTGGGGAAAGCGTAACTATGTTGCTTATAACGAGATTAGTCAAAACTCACTGGGTTTAAATCTTACAGGTGATGGAAATATATTTGATAGTAACCGAATTCATAATAATCGTATTGGTGTGGCTATTCGTTCAGAAAAAGATATCAATGCACATATCACACTGACAAAAAATCAGATTTGGAATAATAGTAAGGACATTAAACGATGTGAAG
Source organism: Acinetobacter pollinis (assembly GCF_015627175.1). Lineage (GTDB taxonomy): Bacteria > Pseudomonadota > Gammaproteobacteria > Pseudomonadales > Moraxellaceae > Acinetobacter > Acinetobacter pollinis. The sequence continues at coordinate 157,958 of NZ_VTDQ01000004.1, forward strand.
CTGGTGGCTCTTGCATAAAGAATCAGCGTCTTGGAGCCATTATATTTTCCGTGCCTGCACTTGAGCATGAGGGTTTTGTTGGCTCACGTGGAGGTGGTGTCGTCATTGAACCGAATAAATTACAAAAAACATGTAGCCAAAAAAATCAAGAAAACTGTAATCCGATACCTAATCAAAATATTCAACCACCTACATTAAGTTTTAAAAATAAGGAAGTGACTGTACAGGTAAAGGGCATGCCTAATCATCGCTATAAGGTTGAATTTTTTGGAAGTTCTCGTGCTTATTTACATGAAGCTGAACAATATTTAGGGTCAAAAATAGTAGTCACAAACTCCGAGGGTCTTGCCAAAGCAAATTGGCGACCAAGTGTAATTATGCCCTCATTGACTGCAACGGTTACAGATGATTTGGGTGCAACCTCCGAACTAAGCCAAGCTGTTCAGACCAAATAACAATATTCGAATAAGGATATTGTTTCAGTCTAGGAATGAGGAATATGAGATGCAACATGTACTAAAACTAGGTGCAGTGTTGGTAACACTTTTGAGTAATCAAATTCTACTGGCACAAGATGATCGGCAATGGTTATTTGGCGATTGGGATGGACAGCGCCAACAACTTGAAAAACAAGGCTATAGATTTACAGCATCTATTATGAGCCAAGCAGCAACGAATTTAGACGGTGGGTATAATACAAACCGTACATTTGAAAATGCGGCACAGCTAAGTTTAGGTGCAAATCTAGATTTAACTAAGATTGTGGGTTGGAAAGATACGACGGCTACAGTTTTAATTACAAAGCGAGACGGAAATGCTTTAACCCTAGAACGTATTAAAGACCCTCGGTCGATCACATTAGGAAATACGCAGGAAGTTTATGGGCGTGGAAAAATTTGGCGACTTACACAGGCATGGGTCAAAAAAGGATTTAAGGACAATACTGTTCAGTTAAAAATAGGACGTATGGGAATGTCTGAAGATTTTAATAGTTCACAATGTGAATTTCAAAATCTTCTTTTGTGTGGTGGACAATTAGGTAAATCAATTGGTTCGATTTGGTATAACTTTCCTGTTGGTTTATGGGGTGTAAATATCAAATATCAGTTTGCCCCTGACTGGAACATTGGTTTAGGTATTTATGAAGTAAATCCTGATAACGTGAAAACGATATCGAATCGCGATGGCTTTAACCTAGACATGAACCATGTTAAAGGTGCGACCTTACCTATTGAGTTGGTATGGAAACCCAAGCTAAGTCTGTTTAATGGCTTACCTGGTGAATATAAAATCGGTGCTTTGTACTCTACAGCAGATGCCAATGATGTCGTGAATACAGCAAAGCTACATAATAATAAACACAGTTTTTGGTTAAACACCCAACAGCAATTGACGAGCCATCAAGGTGATGAAAAAAGAGGTCTTTTTGCTAGCTTAAATATGGTTGTCAATGATAAAGCAACCACCGCTGTACAAAGTACTCAGCAACTCGCATTTTGGTATAAGGGTTTTTTTGACTATCGTCCCAATGACTCAATAGGGTTTGGACTTGCGAATTATGTTGTTAATAAACGGTTACGTGATCATCAAATAGCGCTGAATAATAGTCGTAATTATACGGAATATGACATGTTTGCTGTGGATTATGTGCCTATTCAATCTGATGAATTAAATGTTGAGTTGAACTATACATACCAGTGGTCTCCTGCTGTGATGATACGCCCAAATGTTCAATATATTTATCAGCCAGGTGGAGTTAAAGATATTCAAAATGCATGGGTTGCAGGGCTGAGTATGCGTTTAAATTTTTAACTTGAAAATGTATTAACCCTTTATGACTACGATTTACAGAGTTTTGGACGTAATAGTCATTGTGATATATGGAGAGATGGATGTCTCATTTTCAAAGAAAAGCCAATATTTTATTCAAGATATGGTGTGTAATACTGGGTCTTGTATTATTACTAACAAGTCTATTTTACATTATTGGTGGTGGTAAGCTCGTAAGCCTCGGTGGCTCATGGTATTTCTTGCTTACTGGTCTCATTATTCTTGCTTCATCTTTCTTTATATTTAAAAGAAAGTCACTTGGTGTTTTAGTTTATATATTTGCATTTGTCGTGACCGTAATTTGGGCGCTTTACGATGCAGGTTTTGATTTTTGGGCATTACATTCTCGTTTAATGTTTCCTGCTGGTTTATTTGCTGCATTGCTGTTTACTCTTCCTTATCTGAGTGAGCATAAAGCAACTGGATATAAAAAAACTTCATATGCTTTGGGAGGACTTACTGTTTTAGGAATGATAGTAGGTCTATACGGTATGTTTGTCCCTCATCCTACAGTGAAGGCTTCAGGTCAAGATCAAAATTTAATTCCTGTAAACGCTGACAATAAACAAGTGAATTGGCAAAATTATGGTAACGATGCTGGAGGGAGTCGCTTCGTTGCGTTAGATCAGATCAATCGTACCAATGTGAAAAATCTTAAAGAAGTATGGCGGTTCCGTACTGGTGATTTTACTACAGGTACAGGAAATGGGGCTGAAGATCAAATGACCCCTCTGCAAGTTGGAAATAAAGTATTTTTATGCACGCCACACAATAATATAATTGCCGTAGACGCAGATACTGGGAAAGCACTTTGGAAAGCAGAGGTAAATTCAACTGCGGATGCTTGGGAGCGTTGTCGAGGTGTGGCTTACTTCGATTCGACTGAACCTTTAACGCAACCTATTTTAGCAGGTGCGACACCTATACCGACGGTATCAACGAATTCATTTTGCCCAAAACGAGTGTATACCAATACAGTAGATGGGCGATTAATCGCAGTGAATGCAGATACGGGTGAACGCTGTAAAGATTTTGGTGTAAATGGTACGGTCAATTTACATGAAGGTCTGGGTGATGGCGCCAAAGCACCACGTTTTGAAGTGACTTCAGCACCGACTATAGCGGGGACTACCATTGTAGTGGGAAGTCGAATTGCCGACAATGTCGCAGCAGATATGCCAAGTGGGGTCATTCGTGGGTATGATGTGATTACAGGTAGATTGCGTTGGGCATTTGATCCACGTAATCCAAATACGAATGAAACACTACTAAAATCTGGAGAGATTTATAAGCGTAGTGGTGCAAATTCTTGGGCAGCAATGTCGTACGATCCAAAGATGAATACTGTCTTCTTACCTATGGGTAGCTCATCTGTAGATGTATGGGGAGGAAATCGTACTGAAGCTGATCATAAATACAATACCTCTGTATTGGCACTAGATGCGACAACAGGAAAAGAAAAATGGGTTTATCGTACTGTAAATAATGATTTATGGGATTTTGATTTACCAATGCAACCGAGTTTAATCGACTTTCCAATGAAAGATGGAACATTGAAACCGGCTGTAGTCATTGGAACAAAGTCAGGTCAGTTTTATATATTAGATCGGGTTACAGGCCTTCCGCTTACTAAAGTTGTCGATCAGGAAGTAAAGGTTGCAGATATTCCAAATGAGCAGTACAGCAAAGTACAGCCTCGCTCTGTAGAAATGCCTCAGATTGGGAATCAGACACTTAAAGAATCAGACATGTGGGGAGCAACGCCGTTCGATCAGCTACTTTGTCGAATCAGCTTTAAATCAATGCGTTATGATGGGTTATACACTGCACCTGGTACAGATGTTTCCTTAAGCTTTCCGGGGTCACTCGGTGGCATGAATTGGGGCTCAATAGCATTTGATCCAACTCATCGTTATATGTTTGTGAATGATATGCGTCTAGGTTTATGGATTCAGCTTATTAAGCAAACTCCTGAAGATATAAAAGTTCAGGCAAATGGAGGTGAAAAAGTAAATACTGGTATGGGTGCTGTTCCAATGAAGGGCACGCCTTATAAGGTAAATAAAAATCGATTTATGTCTGTGCTGGGAATCCCATGCCAAAAACCACCATTTGGAACACTTACTGCAATTGATTTAAAAACACGGGAAATAGCATGGCAAATTCCTTTGGGTACTGTGGAAGATACAGGGCCACTAGGAATAAAAATGGGCTTGAAAGTACCTATTGGTATGCCAACGATTGGGGGACCAATGGCAACGCAAGGAGGACTTGTTTTCTTCGCAGCAACGCAAGACTATTATTTAAGAGCATTTAACTCATCAAATGGTCAGGAGCTATGGAAAGCGAGATTACCTGTAGGAAGTCAAGGAACACCAATCAGTTATGTTTCACCAAAGACAGGAAAACAATACATTGTTATTTCAGCAGGTGGAGCACGTCAATCACCAGATCATGGGGATTATGTGATCGCGTATGCGTTAGATAAATAGACAGCGAGATATAAATTTAAAAGAGGGAATAAAAGATTCCCTCTTTTTTTATTAAGTCAGTACAGTTTTCATATCTCTTTTAGAGAAAAAAACGATGACCTAAAGATCATTTTTTAGAAAATTAATTATTCAAACCAATTGCTTTTAGCGCACTAAATGTATAGGATAAATCATCTTGAATGTACTCGCGTACTTCAAAACATATATTTAGTTTTTAAAATAGCACATCTATTGAAATGTGCATGAAATGGTACAAATTGGAAAAGATTGTAAAACGTATAGCCATTGCAATAAATGGCGATGAAATTCATGTAAAAATTATCCCGAATGAAATGAGACAAAACACTTCTACGGGGTTTATGAATGTAGAGGTTGGGAAAAAGATTCTTTTAGAGTCTGGTCAAGAAGTAAGTTTAAACTTAGATGGGAAAAGTTTTTATACTTCGATCAATCAAATGTATAGATTAGCGTAATTCAAAAATATAGCGACTCCGCTGTATTTCCACCCACTAGAATTTTGGTTCTTCATTATAATAATGACGCAGTATTTATTTCAAAAGTCCTACGTTTTTAATTTGAAATTTCAATCTTCTAGTTTTTTACTAGAAAAGAGGACATCTCTATGTCAACAAATGTACAAACTGGCGTTGTTAAATGGTTTAACGATACAAAAGGTTTCGGCTTTATTCAAACACAAGATGGTCAAGACGTATTTGCTCATTTTAAAAACATTCAATCTGAAGGTTTTAAAAGCTTAACTGAAGGCCAACGCGTAGAGTTCATCGTAACTCAAGGCCAAAAAGGTCTACAAGCAGAAAACATCCGCGCGCTATAATTTTTAGCAAACGTGATATCAGCCTATTAATTTAATATTAGTAGGCTTTTTTTATACATTAAACTTGAGAAACTTACATAGCTTTACGCTAAATACAATATTGTTCAAATAGAAAAGTATTTGTGTAGATTTAAATGTTGAGTGTAATGTTGTATGCAATGAATGTTTATATTGCACCTATGTACTAGCAATTCTGTATGAGTTGGATTAGCTTATAAACACGCTAATTGTAGCGTGAAAAAATAATAGGAAAATAAAATGACAATTAATACTCAAGAAATTAAAGAACATGCAAACGTTATCGCTTCTTGTGGAAAGCACATTGGCACTGTAGACC